>JAXDHV010000102.1:0-90167 GCA_034664295.1 Solirubrobacteraceae bacterium
CTTCCTCCCCGGCTCGATCACGATGACCAAACCGAGGGTCAAGACCCGGCCGGACAACCCCGACCCCGCGCCAGGTGGGCCACTATTGGACCGGCGCAGGTGGATCACTATTCACCCGGCGCCCACAACGGTAGCCGTCGCGGTCCGCGCAGCCTGTCCGACTAGCTGATGATGATCCCGCGGTGCCGCGGATCAGCGAGTTCTACGGGATCGTGATCGAGATGTACTTTGCGGACCATCCACCGCCCCACTTCCATGCGCGCTACAGCGGCGACGAGGCGACGATCGTGATCGCGACCGGCGATGTGCTCGCCGGCGGGATTCCAGCTCGCGCCTTGCGGCTCGTGCGAGAATGGCTGGCCGTGCACCGCGCTGAACTCGAGGCGAACTGGGATCGAGCGCGCGACCACGACCAGCCGGAGCCGGTTGCGCCATTGCCATGAACGAACTGATCAAGATCCGAGACGTCGAAGTGCTCGAGGGCCATTGGCTTCGGCTGTCGTTCAGCGACGGAGCGATCAAGGACGTCGATCTGAGCCAGCTGCTGGCGGCGGGCAGGGTGTTCGCTCCGATCCGTGACCGGCGGGAGGTTTTTGAGCGGGTCCGCATCAATCCGGAGACGCAGACGATTGAATGGCCCGGTGAGGTCGACCTAGATCCGGACGTCCTGTACGGCAGCTTCGAGCCCGCCTCTGGGGTTCACATCGCTCGACGCACCGTACGCGAACCTACCGGCGCGCACGCATAGCCGGCCGCCCGCCACCGCTTGATCTTGCGCGGAAGCGGGTCGCGAAGGCCGCTCGCCAGCCGTCCTGGCTGGTCGGCGCCAGCTGCCGCTTTTGGGTCCTCATGCGACGGGACGCACCGAGTTGGCCACCGTCGTCGAGGCGGGCTACCGATTTCGCTGGTCGAGGCTGGCGCTCGACGCTACGATTTCAGCATGACCCAAGCGCCGACCCGAAGCTCGACCGCCGGCTCGCGGCTATCGACCACGCGCGCGGGATCATCGCGGACCTGGCGCCCAGGCGCAGCCTTGCTGCCGAGCTGATCGCGGAACGCCACGCCGAGGCCGGATCCGACGCGACTGTGGCGAGCATTGAGGCGCCCTCAGGGCTCGACGACCCCAGATCCGTGCTAGATGCGTTCGCGGTCTGGCGCTCGTTCAGAACGAACCTGGCACTCACGTAGTCGCCGCAGCGCTCGCCGTGACGGCCGTGATCAGCGTCGTCAACTGGGCGGAGGTCTCCTCGAAGGTGGCGGAGGCGAACGGACACGCAGAGAGCCGCCGCGGCGACGGGTTCCTCGGAGACGCTCTGTCGATCGAGCCGATGACCGAGGGAGACTGCCTCATTGTCGCCTGGATGCGCCCGGTCACGCGCTCGGCCGGTCCTTCGCTCGCGGACCGCGCCTGCCTGGCGTTGGCCCGTCGGCTCGCCCCTACCGTCCTGGCAGCCGATCGCAGCTCGCGCAACCTCGCCGTCGGCGTCAACGTCGCCGTCCGCGGTCCGCTGTCGCCGGCTGGATGCGGAAGACCCGAGCCACCGGCGCGGCATCTTCCGCCCGCGGCGCCTAGTGCAGGTAGCGCATCGTCGTCTGGGTGTCCGCGTGGCCCGTCCACTCCTGGACCCGCCGGATGTCCGCCTCGGCGATCATCCGGTACACGCTTTCGCATCGCGCCTGCGCGAAGTCCTAAGAGCCCGAAAATGCGGAGCTTCTGCAGTGGGCCGTGTTGGAATCGAACCAACAACCTTGGGCTTAAGAGGCCCCTGCTCTGCCAATTGAGCTAACGGCCCGCGGGCGGGTCCTGGCTGCGGACCGCAACCGAGCGTCAATCTTAGCCGCTACGGCCCGGCCGAGCCGTCGGGAAGCGCCGCCGTCGTCCCGACGCCCGAAGCCTGCTTGGCCAGTGCGGCAACCTCGGCTGCGGCTTCGGTCTTGGCGGTCGCCAGCTGCGCCTTCAGCGCCGCCTGCTGGGCTTTCGGCTCCAAGCTGACCGCCTTCGCCGCCGCCAGATCGCCCTTGCGGGTCTGGCTCGCGAGGTACGCGAGGACCGCGAGCGTCGTGAACGCGTTCGGGCTCGACGGGTTCGCCCCGGCGACGATCTCCTGAGTGGCGACCGCCTCCGTCGGCAGGTTCAGTCCGGCCGGCTCGAAGACCCTCACCATCTCGTTCGCTACGTCCACGTTCGGCTTCTTCGGCTTCAGCGCCAGATACCGGTTCCACGCCGTTCTCGCCTTCGCCAGCTCGGCCTTGCCCTTCGCCGTGAACGTGTTGGTCGTCGCGTTGAAGCCGTCCCCGCTCGCCGCGACCTGGTAGCGGGCCTGCGTCAATGCCGCCCAAGCCGCCGCGTCGGTCGGCGCCAGCGCGACGCGCTTCTCTGCGGCCGTGGCCGACGCCTGGAACGAATTCGACCCTCCCCCACCGTTCTGGCCGACAGCGTTCAGCAGACCACCGCCGCTCCCGCCGCCGCCGATTCCGAAGAACACCAGGCCCCCGCCGAGAAGGATCGCCAGGAACAGGTAGATCGCCTGGATCGTCCGTCGCTTGCCGCGCCCACGCAGGTCAAAGAGCATCGTCGTCCTCCTCTTCGGTTGGCCTCGGCGGCGGAGCCGTCGGCGGGATCGGTGGTGGCGCGAGCGGCGCAGACGCCGGATCGGCCGGGCCCGTCCCAGCGGCCGGAGCTTGTGGTTGTACAGGAATCGGAATCTCTGCGGTCGGCGACGACGACGCCGGCGTGGTCTCGCCCGCTGCTGCCGGCGCACGCGGCTTCGAACTCGCCGGTGGCGCGGCCCGACGGGCCGGTGTGGCTGGCGGGGGCGCCGGCGGAGGGATCGGCGCGGCCGTGGCGCTCACGACGGGGGGGATCGGCGCGACCGATGGCGTCACGGCGACGGGGACCGGCGCGACCGATGGTGTCACGGCGACGGGGATTGGCGCGGTCGGTCGGACCTTCGCGGCCTCACCGGCCGCCGCCGCCGCCGTCCGTCGAGCGGTCCGTTTCTCGATGAAGCTGGCCAGACGAAGGCTGATCTCGTAGAGCAGGACCAGGGGCGCAGTCTCCAGAGCCATCGTGATCGCGTCGCCCGGGAGGAGCGCGGCGATCGCCGCGGCGACGACGACCGCATACCGACGATTCTTGCGCAGCTGGGCCGGCGTCACGATGCCCGCCCGCGTGGCCGCCAGGATCCCGACCGGGACCTGGAAGATCAACCCCATCGCGAGCAGGATCAGCGCCTCGAAGCGGTAGTACGCACTCGCCTGGACGAGCACGTTGTACGAGTCGCTGTTGAAGTTCTGGAAGAACTTGACCGACGCCGGAAAGACGACGAAGTACCCGAACAGGACGCCGATCAGGAAGAGGAACGGGATCGCCAGCATCAGGGGCATGGCGATCCGACGCTCGGTCGGGCTGAACGCCGGCAGGACGAACGCGTACGCCTGGAAGAGGATCACCGGCAGGGCGAGCAGGAGCGCGAAGTAGAACGCCACCGTGATCGTCGACGTGAACGGCTCGCCCAGTCCGAGCGTCACCGGCTTGTCGGCCAGCGGCGTCCTTGGAATCCGTGCGGTCGCCGCCGTGATCTCCCGGTCGAGACCCGCCAGCTGCGCCGCGACCCCCGGCTTGAGACCGCTGCCCGACGCGCTGAGCAGCGCGTCGCGCTTCTTGTCGATCGCCGCCAGCGCAAGAATCGCCTTGTCTGCGAGCGCGGTCTGCCCCAGCGTCCCGTTGCCCTTCTCGACCTGCTTGCGCGTCTGCTTTGCCAGCGGAGCGTTGACCACATCCAGGAGAACCTGGTTCTGCCAGACGCACACGCCGAACGCCACTGCCAGTGCCAGCGCCGAGACGATCAGGCGTGTCCGGAGCTCTGTGAGGTGCTCGACAAGGCTCAGACGATCCTCGTGTCTGATCGGCCGAATCGGGCTAGCCATCTCGGCGACACCCTATCGGCTTGACGCCGTCCGGCCGGCCGCCCAGACCCGGGCCTCCGCGGTCGCCGAAATGCCTGGTCGCGTCGCCGCCCGCAGGCGCTCAAGTCCGGACTCCGCCAGTCCGATACCAAGGCACATGGAGGATCAGCCCAGAACTCAGCACTTCACCCGCCGGCTGACCCTTCCCAGCGGCCGTCGTGTCGAGGTCGTCTACTTCGAGTCGTCGCCGGCCGCCGACGACGACGATCAGGAGCTCCAGCGCTGTGGCACCTGTCGCAGCGACCTCGTCCAACCCGTCGACTGGTCTCCGCTCGGCAAGTCCTACTGGCAGGTCACCCTACGCTGCCCGAACTGTGAGTGGATCGGGACCGGGGTCTTCCCTCAAGCGGTCGTCGAGCGCTACGACCGGGAGCTCGACCGCGCGACCGAGCTCCTGATGGCCGAGGTCAACCGAATCCGCCTGGAGGACATGGCCGAGGACATCGGTCGCTTCACCCGAGCACTCGCAGAGGACCACATTCTTCCGTCCGACTTCTAGGCCTCACGGCCCCGCCGTAACCTCGCAGCCGCTTCTCGGAAGGCCACACGACGACCGTCCCCGAGCGCCGCGCTGGGGCGCACCCGCGCCGCGCCCCAGCTGCACCCGCGCCCACCGGCGCCGCCGGCCCAGCCCGACTCAGGCGTATCGCTCGACGACCCCGTCGGCCACCAGCTCGAGCGCCCGCCGCTGATCGGACCCCAGTCCCCCCGGCAGGCCCGCCTTGGCCGCGGCCACGAGGCCGTGCGCCCGCTCCCGAGCCAGCTCCCCCCCACCGCTCGCCAGCACCCGATCGCAGATCTCCTCGGGGTCGTCGATCGACCGGAGGTCCAGGCCAGCCAGCACTGGATCGAGCCGGCGGGCCTCGATCAGCGGCAGCGTGACCGTCCCGTCGAGCAGGTCGGTACCCCGCCGCTTTCCCGTCCGCTCGGCCGGTCCCGTCATGTCGAGGACGTCGTCGAGGATCTGGAAGGCCGTCCCGATCGCCATCCCGAAGCCCTTCAATGAGATCGACCCCGACCCGATCGCCCCGAGCTCGCAGGCCGCCTCGAACAGGCTGGCCGTCTTCAGCTCGCACCGGTGCAGGTACCGGGCGACCGAGACCTCCCCGCTCCACGCGTCCTCCCGCTGGATCAGCTCCCCCCGGGCGAGCGCCGAGCTCGCCGCCGAGAGGACCCGCAGCTGGTCGACGCTCTCGTTGCGCGCCAGCTCGCCGAACGCCCGCGCGAACAGGAGATCGCCGATCGCCGTCGCCGCCGGCCGGCCGCCGCTCGCGAACACCGTCCGCCGCCCCCGCCGCAGCGGCGCCGCGTCGAGCGTGTCGTCGTGGACGAGCGTCGCCGAGTGGATCAGCTCGACCGCGACCGCCCCCCGGACCAGCTGCTCGGACTCGCCGCCGTCGAGGCCGGCGATGAAGACCAGCAGCGGCCGCAGGCGCTTTCCGCCGGCCTGGATCGTCCGCAGCCCATCCGGATGCTCGGCACCGATCTCGAGCAGCCGCGTCTCGGCCGCGTCCATCCGCTCGCGCATCGCCTCGCCCCCGAGCGACAGGATCCCCGAGATCGGGTCGGCCACCGCGCTCAGCCTAAGCCACCACCCCGACGTGGATCCCGATGATCCCGCCTGCCGTCAGCACGTAGCGGACGTCGGTCAGCCCGGCCTGATGCATCCTCGCGGCCAGCGCCTGCGCCCCCGGGAAGCGCTTCACCGAGTTCGGAAGGTAGTCGTAGGCGTCCGAGTCCCCGGCGACCCGCCCCAGCGCCGGCACGATCCGGTCGAACCAGATCCGGAAGAAGCTCGACAGCGGAGGCTTGGTCGGCGTCGTGATCTCCAGAATCACGACGCGTCCGCCCGGCCGGACGACCCGCGCCATCTCGGCCAGGCCGCGGTCGAGGTCGCCGAAGTTCCGTGCCCCGAACCCGACCGTCGCCGCGTCGAACTCGCCATCTGCGTATTCGAGCGCCAGCGCGTCGCCCCACACGAAGTCGATCTCCGGCGCCTTGGTCCGCGCCCGGGCGAGCATTCCCTCGGAGAAGTCGCAGGCCACGACTGACCCGCCGGGCGCGATCCGCCCGGCGAGCTCGATCGCCAGATCGCCCGTACCCGTCGCCACGTCGAGCACCCGGCTCCCCGGCCCGACCCCGGCGAGATCGACCGCGCGCGAGCGCCACCGGTGGTGGAGGCCGGCGGTCATCACCGAGTTCATCCGGTCGTACGGACCGGCGATCCGGTCGAACATCGCGCTGACTTGACCCGGCTCGAGCGTCCCGGGGGTCTCGGTCACGTCGCTACTTCAGGTTCGCCAGGAAGGTCACGAGTGCCGTGAACTTGTCCGGTGGCAGGCCGGCGAACGACGGCATCGGCGCCGTCGGGTTGACCAGGGTCCGCTCGATCGCCGCTGTGAAGACGCGCGATCCGATGTGCGTCAACGGCGGTCCCGGTCCCCCGTTCCCGTTGTCGCCGATCTTGTGGCACGCCTGACAGCCCGCCTGGGCGGCGACGGCCTTGCCGGCGTTGAACTGGGCGACCGTCTTCGGGCCAAGCGCGATCACCGCCGGCGGAGTCGGCATGTCGATCGTCCCCGGCGGTCCGGCGACCGCTCCCTCGTAGGTCAGGAAGCCCATCGTCGCGATCACGATCAGCCCCGCCGCGAGCGCGATCGGACGCCGCTCGATCCGCCGCTCGGGGCTCCGGTCGTAGAACGGCAGGAGGAACAGCATGATCATCCCGATCGTCGGCACCCCGAACGAAGCCAGCCCGACGAAGGCCGGCGGCTTGATCACGCGGAGGACTTCGAACAGGAAGAAGAAATACCACTCCGGACGCGGGGTGTAGCTCGTCGTCGCCGGGTTCGCCTTCGGCCCGAGCTCGGCCCCGAGAACTATCGCGAGGCCCATGATCGCGATCATCACGATCACCGCCATCCACGCGTCCTTGGCTATCGCATACGGGAAGAACGGCTTGCCGGTGGACTTCTGGATCGAGTAGCCGCGGAGGTACTCCTCCTTCTCGCGCTGGTTCACGCCGCCGCTTCCGCTGGTGAGCCCCGACCGCGCACGATCCTAGACCTCGGTCTTCTTGAGCTCGTCGTTCTCGTGCACCTTGTGCCACGGCGGAGCAGTGATCCCGAGCTTCGCGACCAGATAGAGATGCGCGCCGATCATCGCTGCCATCAGCCCGGGGATCAGGAGCATGTGGATCGAGTAGAACCGCGACAGCGTCGTCGCCCCGAACTCCGGCCCTCCGCGCAGGAAGTCGGCGATGTACGGACCGAGGAACGGTGCCCCGCCGACGCTCGTGTTGACGCCGACGATCGTCGCCCAGTACGACCGCTGGTCGAACGGCAGCAGGTACCCGGTGAACGACATGATCATCGTCAGGATCAGCAGCACCACGCCGATCACCCAGGTCAGCTCCCGCGGGTACTTGTAGGCGCCAAAGAAGAACGTCCGCGCCATGTGCAGGAAGACGAGCACCACCATCACCGACGAGCCCCACTTGTGCATCCCCCGGACGAACTGGCCGAGGAAGGCCGTGTTCGTGATGTAGCGAGCCGAGTCGTACGCGTGGAGGACCGACGGGTCGTAGTACATCGCCAAAAAGATCCCGGTCACCGCCTGCGCGAGGAAGGCGAACATCGCCGCCGAGCCGAGCGTGTAGGCCCAGTTGCCCTTGGGGACCTTGCGGAAGAGGAGCCAGCGCACCCCCCCCGACATCGACGTCCGCTCGTCGACCCAGTCGACGACGTTGATCCCCTTCTCCGCCCGGCCCTGCGGCTTGGGCTTCGAGCCGGGCTTGCGCGGCGGCGGGACGAGCGCGCTCGGAACCGGCGGGGTCGGCATCTTGGCCATCGCCTAGACGCCCTTCAACTTGCGCGTCGTCGGCCGCGCCGGGTACAGATACTCGCCGATCCCGTCGAGCGGCTCGCCGGGATCCCGCGGCGAGAACGGCTTCAGCGCATCATTGACGCTGTAGCGCGGCCCGATCTGGACCATCCCGCCGAAGACCCGCGTCGCGAAGCGGTCCAGCGGACGCACCGGCGGCCCACCCGTTCGCGCGCCCTGGAGGTCGTAGACCCCGCCGTGACACGGGCAGATGAACCGCTGGGCGGCCGGCGTCCAGCGCACCGGACAGCCGAGGTGCGCGCAGCGGGTCGAGATCGCGATGAACTGGTTGTACTGGTTGCCGGCACCGCCGTCGATCACCGGGTTGCGCTTGCGCACGTAGACCGTCGACTTGCCCGCCTCACCCGTGTCCGGCGTGACGGTGATCACCTTGGGGACGTAGTCGGTGTCCGAGAAATCGTCCGGCAGGCCGACCGTCTGCCAGGTGACGTGCTGCGTCGCGAAGACCGGTCCGAGAGCGAAGCCGAGCGCCGGGAGGGTGAACGCCATCGTCGCCAGACCGCTCGCCGTGTGGGCGCTCGTCGTCATGAAGCGCCGACGCGTGACCGTCTCCCCCGGGAACGCCCCCGGGAAGTTGTTGTCAGTTGTGTATTTGGATTTCGGGCTCTTGCGAGTCTCGGCCACTGGGACTCCGGCTGGGAGGAAGCTCACCGAAGAATATCGTCACGAATACCCCGGGGACCCCGCGGCCGCCGCGAGTGCCGCCCCCGCCCCGTCGTCGTCGGCCTCCACCAGAGCCTTGGCCGCCGCGTGCGTAGGACTCGATCCCCAGCCGACGGCCCGAGCGCCGGCCGACCAGATCGGCCCGGCGAGCTCGCCGTGGCCTCGCGCGTGAACGAGCGCGCACAGGGAAATCACATCGGAAAGCTCCACGACCGCCGCGATGTCCCCCAGCGCGACGAGCCGCTCCAGGCCGAGCGCGTACAGACGGTCGCCGACGAGCAGCGCCATGTCCGGGTCGCCCCGGCGGAACAGGCGGGGAGCCTCGTAGTGGAGGAGGTACCCCTCGTAGATCGCCTCGACCAGGAACTCGTACTCCCCGGCCGCGGCCGCCGCTCGAGGTCCCGCCGCAGCCACCGCGCCGGGATCGCCGGCGCCGGCGCGAGGCGAAGCGCTCACCCCACCCGTCGGCCGGTCGGCGCCCGCGCCCGGCCCGCCGGGTTCGCCGTCGCGCTCGAGCAGCTCCCCGGCAAGCAGGCCGCCGCCGGCCCGCAGCTCGTCACGCAGGCGCTCGAGCGCCTCGACCGCGCCGACCGTGCTCACCGGCCACCGTCCGAATCGAGCGCCGCGAACGCGCCGGCCGCCGCCTCGAGGGTCCGCTTCACCTCGTCGGGTCCGTGGGCCAGCGACGGGAACCACGCCTCGAACTGTGACGGCGGGGCGTAGACCCCCCGGTCGAGGAGCGCTCGACACCAAGCCGCGTATGCCAGCAGGTCGCACGCCTTCGCCCCTGCCAGGTTCTCGACCTCCTCGCCGCTGAAGAAGACGGTCAAGAGGCCCGGCGCGCTCTGGATCCGGACCTCCCGCGAGCTCGCGGCCGCCGCCGCCCGCAGACCTGAGGCGAGCTGCTCGGTGGTCGCCGCCAGCCGGCCGTACGCCGCGTCGTCGAGCAGGGCCAGCGTCGCCAGCCCGGCCGCCACCGCGAGCGGATTGCCCGACAGGGTTCCCGCCTGGTAGACCGATCCCGCCGGCGCCAGCAGCTCCATCAGCCGTCGCGGGCCGCCGACCGCAGCCGCCGGGAGCCCGCCGCCGATGATCTTGCCCATCACCGTCAGGTCGGCGCCCACCCCGCTGCGCTCCTGCATCCCGCCCCGTGCCACCCGGAAACCGGTGATCACCTCGTCGAAGACGAGCACGGCCCCCGTCTCGGTCGCCCGCCGGCGCAGGAGCTCGAGAAAACCCGGGGCCGGCGGGACGAGCCCCATGTTCGCGGCGCACGGCTCCGCCAGGATCGCCGCCAGCTCGTACTGCTCGGTCGCCGCGACCAGCGCCTCCGGGTCGTTCCACGGGACCACCACGGTCAGCGCGGCGACCGCCGCCGGGACACCCGGGCTCGCCGGCAGCCCCAGCGTCGCGAGACCCGATCCCGCGTCCGCGAGCAGCCCGTCCGAATGTCCGTGGTAGGCGCCCGCGAACTTCAGGATCACGTCCCGGCCGGTCGCCGCCCGGGCAATCCGCACGGCCGTCATCGCCGCCTCCGTCCCCGACGATGTGCTCCGCAGCTGCTCGACCCCCGGCACCCGCCGGCCGACCTCCTCCGCGAGCTCGACCTCGCCCTCCGTCGGCGCCCCGAAGCTCGTTCCCCGCCCGGCCGCGTCGACGACCGCGCCAACCACGTCCGGATGCGCGTGCCCGGCGATCAGAGGTCCCCACGAGCAGACGTAGTCGACGAACCGATTCCCGTCGACATCGACCAGCTCAGCCCCCTCCCCCCGAGCCACGAAGACCGGATCGCGCCCGATCGCCCGCATCGCCCGAACCGGAGAGTTGACGCCCCCCGGAACCGCGCTCACCGCCCGCGCATAGAGCTCCGCCGAGCGACTGTCCTGAAGCGTGGGCTCGACGGCAGACAAGGCCACTTCACCCTACCGAGCCGCAAACATGTGCCCGACGAGCCGCAACCCGCACCCCGGGTGCGAGCGAGTCGCGCCGCGACCGGGGCGCCCCAGGGCGAGGACCACAAAGCCGAACCCCGGCCCGAGCGCCACAACCCGAGCGGCAATCCGGCACGGCCCCGCCAGGCGGCCCGACGTACCACCCTCCTCACCGGCGAGCGCCACTGAACGACTCAACCCTGGGCGCGGCCGCGCGGAGGGGGCAGTGAGCCGGTGTCCGCGCCGAAGCCGCCCCCCGAGCCTGTGCCCCGAACGGGGTGCGCAGCGAGCCGGGGCGGCGTAGAAGCGGGCGCCGACTCACTGACCCCCCTACGAGTGCAAACGCTCCCAGTCCTTGAACTCCTCGGTGAAGTACATGAGCCGGACCTTCTTGAACTCGGTCGACGAGTACAGCGTCGCCCGCTCGTGGATCCCCGTGTTCTCGGCGATCGCGTCGAGCACGGCGTCGCACTCCTCCTTGGAGCGGCCGTGGGCCATCGTGAAGACCGAGTACGGCCAGTCCTCATAGGTCGGGCGCTCGTAGCAGTGGGAGATCCCCCGGAAGGAGGCCATCCGCGGGCCGAGCTCCTCGATCCGGTCCTCGGGGACCTTCCAGACGCCCATCCCGTTTGCCGAGAAGCCGGCCCGCCGGTGGAAGAGGATCGCCGCGACCCGCCTCAACAACCCGCGGTCGCGCATCCCCGCCATGTGGGTCAGGAGCTCCTCGACCGGCATCCCCAGCCGGTCGGCTGCCGGGGCGTACGGCTCGGCGCAGATCGGCATGTCGCCCTGGGTGGCCCGAATCACGGCGACATCGCGTTCGTCGTAGGCGACCGGCTCGAGGTCGACCGGCTCCTGCTCGACGCCGGGAGACGACAGCGCGCCGGTGCCGCCCTCCATCTCGAGGTCCATGCGGATCTTGAACAGCTGGAGCGTCGGCAGCTGACGGATCGACTCGGCGCCGGTCAGCTCCTGGAGGACGTCGAGCGTGCCCTGGAGGCCGAGCTTCGAGTCGCTCTCGACGGCCAGCGTGAACCACATGTTGAACTCGTGGTTGCGCAGGTAGTTGTGCGAGACGCCGGGATGGCCGTTGATGATCTTCGCCGGGACCCACGGGTTCTCGGGGTCGACCTTGGCGGCGACGAGCATCGATCCGTAGCCGAGCGCCCGGGTGTCGTAGATCGGCGTGATCTGGCGGATGATCCGCTCGCGCACGAGCCGGGAGACCCGCTCCATCGCCTCGTCCTCGCTCACCGCGGCGGCGGCCGCAACGGACGCGTACGGGCGCGGGTGCAGCGGAAAGCTGCCCTGCATCAGGTTCATCAGGCGCTTGTCGAGTGCGTCCAGCGGGACGGCGGACCCGTCCTTGCGGCTGCGGACCTTCGGTGCTACTTGAGCCATTTGGCGGCATCCTTGGCGTGGTAGGTGATGATGATGTCGGCACCCGCGCGGCGGATTCCGGTCAGCGTCTCGAGCACGACTGAGCGCTCGTCGATCGCAGCGGCTGCAGCGGCGGCCTTGACCATCGCGTACTCGCCGCTCACGTTGTAGGCGGCCACCGGCAGGCGGCTGGCCGCGCGGATCGCGGCGATCACATCCAGATAGGCGAGGGCCGGTTTGACCACCAGGAAGTCGGCGCCCTCGTCCTCGTCGAGCAGGGCCTCGCGGACCGCCTCGCGAGCGTTGCCCGGATCCATCTGGTAGGCCCGCCGGTCGCCGAAGGCCGGCGTGCAGCCGGCGGCCTCGCGAAACGGCCCGTAGAAGGCCGAGGCGAACTTCGCGGCGTAGGCCATCAGCGCGATGTCCTCGAAGCCCTCGCCGTCGAGCTCCTTGCGGATCGCCCCGACCCGGCCGTCCATCATGTCGCTCGGCGCGACGATGTCGGCGCCCGCCCGGGCATGGCTGAGGGCGACGCGGGCGAGCAGCTCGATCGTCCCGTCGTTCTCGATGCTCCCGTCCGAGCCGAGCACCCCGCAGTGGCCGTGGCTGGTGTACTCGCACAGGCAGACGTCGGTGATCACGAGCAGCTCGGGATACACCTTCTTGATTGCCCGGACCGCCAACTGGACGACACCCTCGTCGTCCCAGGCCCCCGACCCGTCGGCGTCCTTCTCGGCGGGGATCCCGAAGAGGACGACGCCAGGAAGGCCGAGCGCGTCGATCTCCCCGGCCTCCTCGACCGTCTGGGAGAGGGAGAGCCGCTCGACACCCGGCATCGACGCGACCTCGGCCCGACCGTCGAGTCCGGCCTCGACGAAGAGCGGAGCGATCAGGCGCGACGCCGAGAGCTCGGTCTCGCGGACGAGTCCCCGGAGGAGATCGGTCCGGCGAAGCCGGCGGAGTCGAGTCTGTGGAAAGGCCATCGAAGCACCCATCGTACCGCCGCGGCCAATCCGTCCCGGCGGCTACGCGGGTCCGAGGCGTGCGATCCGGCTATCGACTGCCTCGTCAAGAATCGAGCAACCGCAGGACCGTCAACCAGATTTGATTGCCGGAGTCCGGCAAGTACCTCTTCAAAAGAGAGTGTGCACGCGTGCACGCGCCGTGCGCCGAGCGCCGAGCGCCGAGCGCAGCCGAGCTGGTTGAACGGCGGCCTCGGCGAGGTGCGTTCGTGATCTTTACTCGCCCCGGCCCGCGTCGGCCTTCCGTGAGGCCGGGGGGGGCCGAGCCGGATGAGAGGCGTGAGGGAATGGTGACTCTCAGGAAAAAGTAGTTGCCGGAGTCCGGCAACTACCTCCCTTCGAGAGAGCGTGCACGCGCCCCAACTCCCCTTTCAAGAGGGCAGAACAGGCCCCCCTGCCCGCCCCGGCTTTAGTGGGTGAAGCGCCGCAGACCAACCCGGGCGGCCGCCGCGAAGAGAACCACCAGGGCGGCGAGGTGCGCGATCGAGGTGAGGATCCCCGGCTGCGAGCCGTTGACCGCGGCGTCGATCGCCTGGAGGCCGGCCTTGAACGGGAAGATCGCCGAGACGACCGAGATCACGGCGTAGAGCCCGCCGGAGACCGACCCACTCGGGACGAGCGCCATGAAGGCGAGCGGGAGGGCGAGCAGGAACGCCAGCAGGGACGCGGCGCGAACCTCGCGGGCGAGGCTGCCGATCGCGACGCCGAGCGCGGAGAAGGCGATCCCGCTGACGGCGATCGCGAGCGCCCACAACGGGAACCGACTCCAGTCGAGGTGGACGAAGGCGCCGATCCCGCAGAGCATCAAGAGCGTGACGACGAAGGCGCAGCCGCCCGCGAGCAGGGCCTTCTCGACGAGCACCCCCGTCCCGGAGACGAGGCCGCGGGTCAACCGGGCGAAGGTGTTGGCCTCCCGCTCGAGCGAGAGCATCCCGGCGGCGAGCAGGACGCAGACGAACATCAGGGAGACCGAGACGGCCAGCGGGACGGCGAACGCGTTCAGCGGCGTCCGCCGACCGGCCAGCAGCGACGTGCGAACCTGGATCGGGTTGGCGATCGTCTGGAGAAGGAGCTTCGCGAAGCCGAGATCGGTCGCCCCGAGCGAGGTGAACCGAGCCACCGGGAGCAGGCTGGCCCGGACCGGCGAGTTCAGCGGCAGAGCGCCGAGCGCCGAGCTCAGGGCGGCGTTGCTGGCGTTGAGACCGAGGATCTTGACGCTCGTGCCGAACGCGTTGAGGCGGCCGCCGGTCCGCAGGAGGTCGACGTAGCCCCCGGCGATCTTCGCGAGCCGGGTCGCCAGAGCGGTGTTGGCCGCCGACAGCTTGGCGGAGATCGTCGACTGGGCGAACGACTGCTCGACGGCATCGCCGTTGTAGACCACCTCGACCTCGGCCGACTGGAGGCCGCTCGAGAGGCGGCTCGTGAAGTTCGCAGGGATCACGATCGTCCCGAGCGCCGAGCCCGAGCGGACGTCGGCGAGGGCCTGGGCCCGGGAGTGGACGTAGATCGGCGAGACGGCGGCGAAGAGATCCTTGAAGTAGCTCGAGATGTCGACCTTCTGGCCGCCGACGTCGATCGCCTGCTGGCCGGCCGGGAGCTCGTTGAGGACGGCGACCCGCGGCTTGTCGGGCGCCCGGGAGAGGGCGAAGCCGATCAGCAGGGCGATCACGATCGGATAGACGATCAGCAGGCCGACCAGGAGCGGCGAGCGCCGGAGGATCTGGAGGTCCTTGATCAGCAGCCAGCGCATCGCAGGTCAGTGCCCCTTGCGCTGGAGGAAGGCGACGAACGCCTCCTCGAGGTCGGTCTCGGCCGGCTGCCCGTCGAGCGCGACGGCGGCCTTGAGCATCGCCGGCGTCCCGCTGAAGACGAGCTCCCCGTCGGCGAGGACGAGGACCCGCCGGGCGTGGCGCTCGGCCTCGGCGATGTCGTGGGTCGCGAAGACGACGCCGGTCCCCCGGTCGGCGAGGGCGGAGATGAAGCGCCAGAGCCGCTGGCGCTGGCGGGGGTCAAGGGAGGCCGACGGCTCGTCGAGGAGCAGGACGACCGGGTCGCCGAGCAGCCCGACGGCGATGTTGACGCGCTGGCGGTTGCCACCCGACAGATTGCCGAGCTCGTCGTCGGCGCGGTCGACGAGGTCGGTCTGCTCGAGCATCCGGTCGACCTCGGCCTCGGGGTCCGCGAGCCGCTCGAGCCGGGCGAAGAGACGGAGGTTCTCGGCGACCGAGAGCTTCTCGTAGACCGCCGTCTGCTGGGGGACCCACCCGACCCGGCCGGCCCGCCTGCCGGCGTCCCCCGGCCGGCGGGTCACGCTCCCGGCGCTCGGCTGGCGGATCCCGGCGAGGATCGAGAGCAGCGTTGTCTTGCCGGCTCCGTTCGGCCCGATGATCGCGAGCAGCTCGCCGGCGACGACGTCGAAGCTGACGTCGTGGAGGGCCCGCCGGTCGCCGAAGCGCATGCCGATCCCGCGCACCTCGAGCGGCGGGCCGCCGGTGCTCTTGTGCCCGTCGGTGGTCACCGCGACGTCAGACATCGGCGCGAGGCTACCCGGGTGAGCGACTCCTTGACGCATCGCCCCATGCCTCGAGCACGACGTGGCGGCGGAGATAGAGCACCGTCTCGCGTAGGACGGCGGCCAGCGGAAGGGCGATCAGGGCGCCGACGAGCCCGTAGACGGCGTTGCCGAAGAGGAGGGCGAAGATCACCAGGAGGGGGTTGATGCGCAGGGCGTGGCTGAAGATCTGCGGAGCGACGACATGCCCCTCGAGCTGCTGGAGGGTCAGGAAGAGGAGCCCGACCCAGAGGGCGGTGAGCGGATCGGAGAACAGCGCGACGACGATCGGCGGGATCGCGCCGAGGATCGGGCCGATGAACGGGACGAGCTCCATCACGCCGAAGAAGGTGCCGAAGGCGAGGGCGTAGGTCCGCCCGTCGGGGAAGATCCCGATCATCCCGAACAGGTAGAGGGCGATGCCGGCGGTCGTGCCCATCACGAGGCTGAAGAGGAGCTGGCCGCGGATGTAGCCGGAGACGGCCCGCTGGACGCGGAGCGGGTAGTCGTCCTCGGGCGACCCGTCACCCGGCATCAGGGTCCGGACGAGAACGCCGATCTGGGCGCCGTAGACGAGCATGTAGACGCTCAGCACGAGGATCAGGACGAGGTCCAGGGAGACGCTCGCGGCTTTCGTGAGGAGCGTCTCGCTGAAGGAGACCAGCGAGCTCGAGCCCTTGACGAGCTGGCCCTGGAGCGTCTGGAGGGCGGTCCCGCCCTGCTTGACGAGCCCGATGTGGATGCCGTTGCGGTCGAAGAAGTGCTGGGTCGAGGCAAGCCGCTTGTTGGCCTGGTTGACGAGCTCGGGGATGTTCTTGCGAAACGACCCGACCTGGCTCGAGATCGGCGAGGATAGGAGGTAGCCGATGCCGAAGAGGGAGGCGAAGAACGTGAGGTAGACGAGCAGGACGGCAAGACCCCGGGGGACCCGCAGGCGATGGAGGCGTCCGACGACGGGGTTGAGGATCAGGGCGATCAGGCCGGCGATGATGAAGAGGAGGACGACGCCGCGGGCGGCACGGACGGCCGACCAGACGCCGAGCACGCCGATCAGGAGGAGGACGAGCTGGACGTTGCGGGCGAGCAGCAGCGGCTCGGGCGGCGGCGGTGAGGCCGGCGGGGGTGCGACGACGCCGGGTGGGAGCTCGACCGTGGCATCCGGCCTGGGCGGCGGCTCGTCGACGGTCACACCCATCGGAGTGAGTATGCCCCCGGAGGGGGGCAGCCCAAGCGCAATCGGCCGCGCGAGTGCGCAACCGACGCCGTGGGGGGCTACGCTCGCAGGGTTGACTGGTATCGCTCAACCGGCAGAGGCGTCGATCCTCTTTCTCGGGGATGTCGTCGGTAGCGTCGGGCGGCGTGCGCTTCTGCGCTCGCTCCCGGAGCTCCGGGAGCGCTTCGAGCCGACGTTCGTCGTCGTCAACGCCGAGAACATCGCCGGCGGACTGGGGATCACGCCGAAGCTGGCCGACGAGCTGCTCGGGGCGGGAGTCGATGCGATCACGCTCGGCAACCACGCCTACCACCACCGGGAGATCTACCCTTACCTCGACCGGGAGCCGCGAATCGTCCGTCCGGCGAACTATCTCCGGGGCCAGCCGGGGCGGGGACACTGCGTGGTCGAGAGCGACGGGGGGATCCGGTTGGGCGTGATCAACCTGTCGGGCAACCTCTACCTGAAGGCCGGGCGGTCGGCCTTCAGCGAGGTCGACGGGATCCTCTCGGACCTGCGGGGGAAGGTCGACCACGTCTTGGTCGACATGCACGCGGAGGCGACGAGCGAGAAGGTCGGGATGGGCTGGCACCTCGACGGTCGGGTGACGATGGTCGTCGGCACGCACACGCACGTCCCGACGGCCGACGCGCGGGTGCTCCCGGAGGGAACCGCCTACATCACCGACGTCGGGATGACGGGGCCGCGGGGCGGGGTGATCGGCGTCAAGCGGGAGCAGGCCCTCGAGTCGCTCGTCACGCAGATGCCGGTCCGCTTCTCGACCTCGGAGGACGACCCGTGGGTGATGGGCGTGTTCGTCCGCGGGGCGAGCCCACTGCGGGCCGAGTCGATCGAGCAGATCCTGATGCCCTCGAACTGAAGGACCGGGAGATCCAGATGGCCTACACACCACCCCAGGAGATCCTCGAGCGCTACGCGCGGGTCTTCGTCGACTTCGCCCTCGGCGGCGGGAGCGGCATCAAGCCGGGCGAGGTCGTCCGGGTCGCCGGGCACGAGGCGGCCAAGGCGCTCTACGCGGAGGTCCACAAGGCGATCTGGCGCTCGGGCGGCCACGCGATCGGCCAGTACCTGCCCGACGACTCCGAGCCGGAGAACCTCCGCAGGGCGTTCTTCGAGCTTGCGTCGCCCGACCAGCTCGACTTCTTCCCAAGGCGGCTGATGCGGGGGATGATCGACGAGCTCGACCACCAGATCTCGATCATCTCGACGACCGACCCGCAGGCGCTGAAGAGCGTCGAGCCGAAGAAGATCATGCGGGCCGGGCGGGCGATGAAGCCGCTGATGGACTGGCGGACGGAGAAGGAGAGCGCGGGGAGGTTCACGTGGACGCTCGGCCTCTACGGGACGCCGGCGATGGCCGCGGAGGCGGGCCTCTCGGAGGAGGAGTACTGGCAGCAGATCATCGACGCGTGCTTCCTCGACGACGAGGATCCGATCGCCCGGTGGAGGGGGGTCAGCGCGCAGATCACAGACTACGTCGGCCGGCTCGACGCCCTCGAGATCGACCGGCTGCACATCGTGGGCGAGGACGTCGACCTGCGGATCTCACTCGGCCAAGAGCGGCGCTGGATCGGCGGGAGCGGGCGCAACATCCCGAGCTTCGAGATCTTCACGAGCCCGGACTGGCGGGGGACGAGCGGGTGGATCCGCTTCAACCAGCCGCTCTACCGGTACGGAAACCTGATCCGGGGGATCCGCCTGGAGTTCTCAGACGGGGTCGTCGTGAGGGCGAGTGCGCAGGAGAACGAGGACGTCCTCAAGGAGATGGTGGCGACCGAGAACGCGAACAAGGTCGGCGAGTTCTCGATGACCGACAGCCGGTTTTCGCGAATCACGAAGTTCATGGCCGAGACGCTCTACGACGAGAACGTCGGCGGGCCGTTCGGGAACACGCACATCGCGCTGGGGTCGGCCTACCACGACTGCTACGCGGGCAATCCGGATGGCGTCAGCCGGGAGGAGTGGGGGCGGCTGGGATTCAACGACTCGAGCGTCCACACCGACATCGTCTCGACCACCGACCGGACCGTGACGGCGACGCTCCGCGGGGGCGAGGAGCGGGTCATCTACCGCGACGGGCAGTTCCAGATCTAGGTCTTTCTGGCCGGTCCCGGGAGGGCGCCGGCGGGCGGCGGGGGTCGGGCAGCCGGCGGGTGCTCGGGCGGCGGGCGGCCCTCAGCCGGCGGTCGCGGGGACCAGATCGAGCGGGGTCTCGCGGGCGGCGTCCCCGCCGACGTCGAGCCGGGGGTCGCGCTCGGGGCCGAAGCGGCCGAGCAGGGCGATCATCACGGGGGCGAAGAACCAGGGGATGTAGAGGTAGAACCAGTAGGTGACGCCGAGCTCGATGGCGATCAGGATCGCCGCACAGAGCGCGGCCAGACCGATCACGTCGGCCCGGCGGGGGACGGCGGCGAGGGCGAGGGCGAGGATCACGCCGGCGAGCTGGACGGCGGTCTGGGCCCATTGGGGGGCGCCGTAGAGCCCCCAGACCGAGAAGGGGGCGGGGCGGGTCGCCTGGTAGGAGATCGTCCGGTCGTAGATCTCAGAAAGCGAGTCGTGGGCGAGGCCGGGAATCGAGACGAGCGCCGCGGTCAGGGCGAAGGCGGCGCCGAACAGCGCGAGCGCCTTGGCCCGAGCGCGCCGGCTGGACTGCGTGTGGAGGCCGTGGGTCGCGAGCAGGGGGGCGAGGGCGAGCGGGGCGAACTTGGTCAGGCCGGTCAGGGCGCCGAGCACGCCGCGACGGACCGGCCCGCCGGCGAAGAGCAGCGTGGCGAGGAGGAGGGCGGCGACGAGGCCGTCGTTGGTGTTGCTCTCGGCGGCCAGCAGGGTGAACGGGAAGGCGGCCCAGGCGTAGGCCAGGCAGATGCCGAGCGTCGGTCCGCGGATCATCCGGCCGATCAGGAAGAGGAGGGCGATGCACCAGAGGTCGAAGACGATCGACGCGGCGTGGGCGGCCGGGAGTTCGTCCCAGCGACCGGAGAAGCCGCAGGCCTCGAGGAAGGGGACGTAGGCCTCGTAGGAGACCGGTCCGTAGGTGTCGCCGCGGGGGTTCTCAGTCGGCCAGCTTCCGTAGAGCGGCTGGCCGGCGACGATCTTCTGGGCGCCGATCACCCCTGCGTAGCCGACGTCGATCACGTTGGAGTCGGTGACGTTGAGGGCGATCCGGAAGCCGATCAGGAAGACGAGGCCGACCGTCAGCCAGGAGACGGGCACCGACAGGCGCAGCGGGCCGGGCGAGCGGGCGCGCCGGGCGAGGCCGATCCAGAGCATCCGCCCGAGGAGGTAGGCGAGCGGGGGGTAGAGGAGGGGGACCGACTGGCGGATGTCGCCGTGGTTGAAGTAGGCGAGCGAGACCGAGAACGACCAGAGGACGAGCAGGTCGAGGTGGAGCAGCCGGCGGAGGCGGCGAAAGTCGACGAAGGGGGCGAGGAAGAGGAGGCTGAGGGGGATCCAGAGGTAGATCGCGTTGGCCCGGCGGCCGAAGGCTCCGGGGTATCCGCGGGCCATCGTCCAGGCGACCCAGAAGCTGGTCCAGGCCTCGCGGACGCGGCCGGTCTGGTCGTCGATCAGGACCTGGGCGACCTCCTTTCCGGCGCGGGAGAAGTAGCTGACCTGCCACTGGGCGGCTCCCTTCTCGTAGGCGACGGGATAGGCCCGGGGGTCGGAGCGCAGGACGGCGGAGACCTGGGGGATGCGGGCGGCGATCACGATCACCTGGTTGGGTGTGCGGACGTGGAACGGCGGCCGGCGGTCGAGGACGCTCGGGCGAAAGAGCTGGCTCGGGCCGATCGCGACCGGGCCGGAGGCGGGCGTCGAGAGCGTCGCGTGGCCGGGCTGGGTCGACGTCGTGGCAGCTGGCGCGGGCCCGGTCGGTCCGGTGGTCGCGCTCGCGAGGCCGGCGGCCGGGAGGACGAGGCCGGCGATCAGGGCGGCGAGGAGCGCCAGCCTCAAGCGGGGGCCACCGGACTCGTCGTGGCCGCCGTGGATCCCTCCCGGCCGGGCCCGATCGAAGCGGGCGAGAGGCCGAAATGGCCGAGGACGAGGGGGGCGATGTCCTTGATCGACCACTGCTCGCGGTCGAGCGGGGGGGCGCCGTCGAGACCGGTGTAGATCAGGGGGGCGAGGGAATCGCTGGAGTGGAGGGAGCCGTGGCTGCCGCCACCGACGTGGTGGCCGCCGCCCCAGTCGCAGAACTCGTAGGCGGGAGCCGTCGAGAGGAGGATCTCACCGGAGGTCGGGCAGGCGAGGGCGTCCCAGACGCGACCGAGGACGTCTGGGTAGTGGTCGCTGCGAAAGACGCCGCCGTCGATCCGCCCGTCGACGGTCTCCGGGGAGCCGGTCACGTGCCAGCGGCGGCCGCGGAGGTCGCGGACGTCCTCGCCGGGGGCGAAGCGGAGCTCGCCCCGGTCGCCGGCGAGGACGGCGAGCCGGCCGTCGAAGGAGTCCTCCCGCCACATCACCAGATCTACGCCGGCGATCGACCGGGCCCTGGCGACGATCTCCTCGAGCCGGGCGTGGCCGTCTCCGAGCAGGTAGATCATCGCCGAGCGCTGGGCCGGACAGACGGCGATCTCGGCGTTCTCGGGCCGCGAGTCAGACGGTTGGAGGGTCGGGAAGTCGGCGAGCTCGTCGGCGAGCGAGATCGACCGCTCGATCGCGCCGTGGGCGTGGTCGGCGACGACGATCACCGCGTGGTCGGCGAGGAACGCCTGCGGGCCGCCGGCGGCGTCGACGAGGCGGGCGAGCTGGGTGTCGGCGAAGGCGATCGAGTCGACCTGGGCGTGGGGCCCGTGCTTGTGGGAGTGGGCGTCGTTGTCGGGGAGGGAGAGGAGCATGAAGTCGAAGAGGTCGTGCTCGACGAGGTAGGTGCCAACGCAGCCGGAGTGCTGGTCGCGGATCCCGGGCATCCCGACCAGGCCGCGGCAGCCGGTCTCCCGGCTGGCGAAGATGTCGGCGTAGAAGAGCTCGCGCGGGCCCATCACGGGGTGGCGGATCAGCGTCCGCGAGGCGAAGCGGGTCAGCGGGGTCTCGAGCGACGGCTCGTGGCGGAAGCGACCCCGGTACATCAGGTAGGTCGTCCCGGCCGTCCGGATGCCGGCGTCGTCGAGCGACTCGAAGATCGTCAGCTCGTCGGCCGCGAGGTGAGCCCGGTTCATGTTGTAGATCGTGTCGGTCAGCTGGCGGGCGAGGCCGAAGCGGCGGGACGCCCGGAAGCTCGACCCGTACTCGACGTAGCGGCCCTCGCCCCGGTGGAACCAGTTCATCGACGGGATCAGGTGGCGGTCCTGGCCGACGCCGGTGACGATCGACGCGGCACAGACGGGGGTGACCGAGGGGAAGACGGCGACGACGTCCCGGACGTAGGTGCCCCGGTCGATCAGCAGCTCGAGGATCGGGGCCCGGCCGTCGGCGACCGTCCGGTCGAGCATCGCCGGCTTGGCGCCGTCGATCACGACGAGGATCAGCTTCTTGCTCACCGGAGGATGCGCAGCCCCGCGTACTTCTCGCCCTCCCGGCGGCGGGTCCCGTAGAGCAGCCGGGCGAAGAACGCGAGGGCGACGAAGGAGACCGGCGGCAGGAAGATCGCGAACGCCGCGAGGAGGAGGGCGGCGGCGTCGACGTAGACCGCCACGGCATCCCGCGTCGCGCCCTCGACGAGGCGGGCGCGCGCCCGCGCGAGCGGGCCGCGGGCGGCGAGCTGGGCGAGCCCGGCGCACAGCAGGCCGGCGGCGAGGCCGATCCACGGACTGTCGTGATGCTCGGCGAGGACGGCCGCGAAGAGGAGCGCTCCGACGCCGAGGCCGGCCCCGGCGAGCGCCGACCCGACCGGGCCGGTCTCGAAGCGCTCGGCGCCGAGCCGGCGCGCGAGGAAGAAGGCCAGGCCGAGGAGGACGACGACGGCGAGCAGGAAGACCGTCGACTGGAGAAACGAGTAGCCGGTATGGGAGAAGTCCAGCGCCAGCTTGTGGGTCAGGCCGAGGTCGTCGGCCGCGACGACGCCGGCGACGAGCGCCGGGAAGAACGGCCGCAAGCCGGCGGCGGCGGCGAGCCCGATGCCCTGGGCTATGTACAGGATGGAGTTCAAGGACTCAGCTTTGTCGTCCGCTACGGTTCAGGGGCCATGACGATAGACGACGGCCCCGACCGCGGAGCGCCAGAGCGCCCCGGGAAGATTGACATGCCAGCGCCGGTCGCTGAGCCGGGCGTTCTGATCGACAGGGCCGCCGATCCGGCGTCGTCTTGCGAGCCGGCCCGCCCGCAGCGGGCGGCCTCGCACGAGCTCGAGCGCTACACCGGGCTGTTCGCCGCCCGGACACGGATGATGCGCTCGTCGGCGATGCGCGACCTGATGGCGATCACCGAGCACCCGGAGGTGATCTCGCTGGCCGGTGGCCTGCCCGACACGTCGACCTTCTCGCCGGAGCTCTTCGAGCAGGTGATGGGCCGGGTGGCCGTCGACTCGACCGCACGGGCGCTCCAGTACGGTCCGACCGAGGGCCTCGTCGGGGCGAAGGACTGCGTGATCGAGGTGATGGCCGCCGAGGGGATGGGCGTCTCGCGCGACGAGATCCTGATCACGACCGGCGGCCAGCAGGTCATCGACCTCGTCTGCAAGGCGCTGATCGATCCGGGCGACGTGATCATCGCCGAGGCGCCGACCTATCCGGGCGCGGTCCCGACCTTCTGCTCGTATGAGGCCGAGGTGATCCAGATCGAGATGGACTCCGACGGGATGCGGATCGACGCGCTCGAGGAGACCCTCGAGGCCCTCTCAAACGAAGGCCGAAGGCCGAAGTTCATATATACGATCCCGACCTTCCAGAACCCCGGCGGAGTGACGATGTCACTGGCCCGCAGGCGCCGGCTGATCGCGATCGCGCGCGAGCGGGAGCTCCTGGTCCTCGAGGACAACCCGTACGGCCTGCTGCGCTACGAGGGCGAGACCCTGCCGACGCTGCGGTCGCTGGACGGCGGGGACCTCGTGATCTACCTCGGGACCTTCTCGAAGATCCTCTCTCCCGGCCTGCGCCTCGGCTGGGCGGTCGCACCGCGGCCGGTCCTGGCGAAGATGAACCTCGGCAAGCAGGCGGCCGACCTGTGCTCGAGCTCGACGACGCAGCACTTCGTGTCGGCGTACTTCGAGACCGGTGGGTGGCTCGAGTACATCGGGGTCCTCCGGGAGCTCTACCGCCGCCGGCGCGACGTGATGCTCGACGCCCTCTCCGAGCACTTCCCGGCGCAGGCCACCTGGACCCATCCGCAGGGAGGCCTGTTCATCTGGGCGACGCTCCCCGATTACATCGACACGACCGACCTCCTGGCCCGGGCGCTCGACGAGAAGGTCGCCTTCGTCCCGGGCGCGGCCGCCTACATCGACGGGAGGGGAGGCTCGTCGATGCGGCTGAACTTCTCCGGCGTCAGCGAGGACCGGATCCGGGAGGGGGTCCGGCGGATCGGCAAGACGATCGCCGCGCAGGTCGCGCTCTACGGAGCCGTCTCTGGCACCCCGGCCGAACTCGGCGCCCGACCGGCGGGGACCGGCGCCCTCCCAGCTTCCCGGACCAGCGCCCTGCCAGCTTCCCGGACCAGCGCCCTGCCAGCTTCCCGGACCAGCGCCCTGCCAGCTTCCCGGACCGGCGCCCTGCCGGCTTCCGAACCGCGGGACCGGCTCGAGTCAGGCGAGGCCGCGGCACCCCGCGAGGCCGGCGGGCTGGGGCCCGCGGCACCCCGCGAGGGCGGGCTGGGGTCCGGGGTACCCCGCGAGGCCGGCGGGCTCGACGGCGGCGGGCTCGTCGAGCCGGAGCCGCGCGAGGTCGATTCCGAGCTGGCCGACGTCCTCGAGCTGCCGCGTCGCGCCCGCGGTGAGCGGGAGGCCCGTCCGGGTCAGAAGCGGCGGGGCTGATGGCGCGTGTCGCCCTGCTGCGGGGCGGCCGGTCGCTCGAGCGCCAGGTCTCCATGAAGTCGGGGGCGAGGGTCCAGGACGCGCTCGAGCGCCTCGGTCACGAGACGGTCGACATCGACGTCGGCGGGGATCTGATCGAGCGGCTGGAGGACGCCGAGCCGGAGATCGCGTTCATCGCGCTGCACGGGCGAGACGGGGAGGACGGGACCGTCCAGGAGCTGCTCGAGATCCTGGGGATCCCGTACACGGCCTCAGGGGTCTCGGCGTGCATCCACTGCTCGGACAAGGTCCTCGCCAAGCACGCGATGGTCGACGCGGGCCTGCCGACGCCGGACTTCTACGCGTTCAACGAGACGGCCTTCAAGGAGCTCGGGGCTGCGCGGGCGCTGCCGGCGATCGAGGAGCGGCTGGGCTTCCCGCTGGTCGTCAAGCCGGCCGGCCAGGGCTCGGCGCTCGGCGTCAAGTTCGCGGCCTGCGCCGGTGACGTCCCGGCCGCCCTGGTCGCGGCCTTCTCGTATGACCGGAAGGTCCTGATCGAGCGGTTCGTCGACGGACGCGAACTGGCCGTGTCGATCCTCCAGAGCGCCGACGGCGGGAGCGCGCAGGCGCTCCCGGTGCTCGAGGCGGTCCCCCGGGAGCAGGGCTTCCGCGACTTCTTCGCCGCCCGCTACGAGATCGGCCGGACGAGCTTCGTCTGTCCGGCCGTCCTCCCCGGCGACGTCTCAGAGCGGGCGCAGGAGCTGGCGCTCGCCGTCTACGAGGCGATCGGCTGCTACGGGTTCGCCCGGGTCGACCTGATCCTCGAGGCGGAGACCGGGAGCCTCGAGGTGCTCGAGGTCAACGCGATCCCCGGCCTGACCGAGACGAGCCTCCTCCCGCAGGCGGCGGATGCCGCGGGGATCTCCTTCGACGCGATGATCGCCCGGATCCTCGACTCCGGGCTGGCCCGGGCCGGGCAGGGGTCGAGCGCGGGGCGCGGGGTCGCCTGAGAGCGGCGAAGCCTGCCTAGCGGCGGGCGCGGGCCTGCATCACGAGCGGCGTCGCCACGAAGCAGCCGGTGCTCACGCCGGGGCAGGCCGTGCCGCGTGCGAGCAGTGACCCGGGGGCCGGCTGCTGGCCGGTCACGACGTAGTTCTCGAGCAGTCCGGGACGCCCCGACGGCCGCAGCGGCGGGAGGCGGTCGAGCTCCCAGTAGAGCTGGTTGCGCTCGGCCCAGGCGACCGCCGAGCCGGCGGATCGGCCGCGGAGGTCGGGGACGACGGCGGTTCGTTGGTATCCGCCGGCCGGACTCCCGACGTAGCAGGTCAGTCGGCGGACGGTGACCGTCGCCCCGCGGAGGACCCTGGCGCCGGCGGCGGGCGTCTGGGCGCGGGCGGTCGATAGGCAGAGCGAGCGCGTGGAGAACGCCTGGGGGACCGCCATCCGCAGCCCGGCCCGGTGGAGGCGGGCGTAGGCGGCGACGAGGTCGAGCGTGCGGGTCACCCGGGGGACGACGACGATCGACGCCGCGGGGCTGGCGGCGGCGATCGGGGCGGGGACCCCACGGCCGGCGACCCCGGCGGGGCCACCGGGGCCGACCCGGCCGGCGGGACCGGCGAGGCCGGCGAGGCCGGCGGGGCCAGCGAGGCCAGCGGGACCGACCTGGGCAGCCCGACCGGCGGAGCCAGCGCGACCGGCGGAGCCAGGGCGACCTGCGGGACCGGCGGCGGCCGGGGTTGGTGGGGCGAGCGCGCAGACGCCGCCGAGCAGGACCAGCGCACCCACCATGGCCCGAGCCGGCCGCCGCGGGATCGGCGGGAGGGCGTGCGGGGGCGGGGGGGCGAGCGTGCGGGCCGAGCTCACTTGACCGGTCCGGCCGGGGCGGAGGGGATCGCCTGGGGGCCGCCGGTTTCGTTGACGAAGTGGATGTGGGGGACCATCACGCGAGGGAGGTGGATCCGCGGGTCGACGACTGTCGTCCCCTCGGCCGAGCGGGTCGCGATCCAGCTGCCGGCGCTCCGGCCGGCGGCGTCCTCGACGTGGATCGCGAGGCCTTCGACCGTCGAGTCGGGGCCGGGGGCAAGGCCGGTCGCCAGACCGGCGAAGACGTCGCCGAAGCGGAAGCGGAGCCTGCGGAGGTCTGTGACCCGGAGGGCGACCGAGTAGGCCATGCCGTGGGCGGAGGGGTCGACGGTGATCTGCCGGACGCTCACGCGGAGCACCGAACCCGCGGGGAGGCCCTTGCGCAGGGCGGCGATGTTGTCGTCGAGCTGCTTGCGCTCGCTCGCCGGGGAGACGGTGTCGAGCATCGGCCGGACGGCGAGCGCCGCGCCGGGCGTGCTGCGGACCGAGCCGTCGAGATAGAACGACGCCCCTGCGGCCTGGCCGCCGGCCTTGTCGGTCGCGACGTACTGGGTCAGCCGGGGGATCTTCGTGGCGGCGACGCCGGCGATCAGCGCCGCCCGCCAGCCGGCGCCTGCATAGAGCGACGCGGTCCTCGGGTCGGTCTGGAGCGGGCCGCTCCCGGGGGGTGGGGTGATCGCCGGGGCCGGGAGGGTGACCTGGAGGCGCTGAGCCCCGGCGACCGGCTCGCGGCCGGCGATCAGCACGGCCGAGGCGCCCGGGGTGACGGCGGCGGCGATGCCCGCGACGTTGACCGGGGCCTTGGCCGATCCCCCGCGACCTCCGCTTCCCAGGCCGCCGGCGACGACGAAGAGCCCGGCGGCGAGGACGGCGGACAGTCCGGCGACGAGGAGCACGACGCCGGCCGCGGTGATGAGGATCCGCCGGAGGCGACGCATCTACGGCTGCCTGTGCTTGATCGTGACCGGCGACGGCGGACGGGTGATCTTCCAGAGGTGGTCGACCATCGGGTAGGCGGAGATCGAGTCGGACCCGGTGACGCGGCGGACGTGCTGGCGCCCAGTCGTCGTGTAGACGCTCCAGCGGGCGTGCCCGGCCGGCTCGTAGCGGGTCGAGGTCTCGGTCAGGTACTGGTTGCCGGGACCGGCGCTCTGGATCTCGGTCCCGATCGCCGGCGCCGCCTTCGTGAAGCCGAGCCGGTAGGCCGAGCCGGTCGGGGCGCCGTTGACGCGGATCCCCCAGGTCCCGGGGGTCGTGAAGCGGAAGATGTCGAGCGTCACGACCGCTCCGGGGGAGACGTCGTTGTAGAGCTGGCAGCGGTAGGCCATCGAGTTGGCCGCCTTGACCTCGGCGAAGACGACGTAGGCGGCGTGGGGGCCGCAGTTGTCGAGCGAGATCCCACTCCCTGACCGGTAGACGCCGGCCTGGATCAGGCCGGGGTCGGTGTTCTCGCTCTGGAGGACGTCACGCTGGACGACGAACTCGTCGGCCGGCTGGGCGAGGCCGGCAGCCGGCGTGACTAGCGAGACGACGGATCCGAACCTCGTCTGGTCGAGGCCGAGCGTCCCGAAATCGGGGTCTGACCGAGCGAGCGTGGCGCCGGCCAGCCAGATTGCGACGGCGAGAAGCGCAGACGACCGGATCGGCCGTCGGAGGAACCTACGACTCGCCGGCGCCGAAGTCCTCTGGCGAGACCTGGTCAAGGAACTCCTTGAACTTCTCGACGACGTCGTCGGTGTCCTCGACCTCGTGCTCG
Organism: Solirubrobacteraceae bacterium; assembly: GCA_034664295.1. Classification (GTDB taxonomy): domain Bacteria; phylum Actinomycetota; class Thermoleophilia; order Solirubrobacterales; family Solirubrobacteraceae; genus Palsa-513. The sequence continues at coordinate 28,155 of JAXDHV010000102.1, forward strand.
AACTCGATCGCCGACTCGGCGATCACCTCGTCGGCGGCGAAGATCGGCGCGCCGGCGCGGACGGCGAGTGCGATCGCGTCGCTCGGGCGGGAGTCGATCTCCATCTCGCGACCGTTGACGTTGAGCGTGATCGACGCGTAGAACGTGTTCTCGCGGAGCTCGGTCACCGCGATCTGCGTGCACCGGACCTCGAGCTCGCCGAGCATCGAGCAGAGCAGGTCGTGGGTCATCGGCCGGGGCGTCGTCGCCCCCTGGAGCTTCATCAGGATCGAGGCGGCCTCGGGGTGGCCGATCCAGATCGGCAGGAACCGGTTGCCCTCGACGGTCTTCAGGAGCACGATCGGCTGCTTGCCGACCATGTCGAAGCTGACGCCATAGATGACCATCTCCTGCACTACGAATTCCTCGGGGCAACCACTAGAGCACTCCAGTGCCGTCGGGTGACAGCTCAGTATAGGTAGCGGCCACAGCCGGCCGGCGGGGTCGGCGGGCGCCGAGCTGGAGAGTCAGGACGCCGCCGAGAATGAACGGAACGAAGTTGGCCACGTGGAGCACCAGAGCATAAGGGAGGGCCGCGGTCTGCGAGACACCGTAGGCCTTCAGCGCGAGCAGCGCCGCGGCCTCGAAGACGCCGACCGCGGCCGGTGGCGACGGGAGGATCATCGCGAGGCCGAGCGCGACGATCACAAGGACACCGGCCGAGAAGCCGAGCGTCGGCTGAAAGGCGAGCAGGACGATCCACGCCCAGAGGGCGCTGACCAGCCAGATCCCGATGCTCCAGGCGAAGGCCTCGAGCGCGACCCGGCGGTCGCGCAGGCCCGAGAGCCCGGTCGCCAGCTCGACGACGGCGGCGTCGACCCGCTCGTTGCTGAGTCGGGGAAGCCTGGCGAGCGGCCGCAGCAGGAAGCGCAGGGGACGGTCGCCGTGGACGGCCAGCACCCAGATCGTCACGGCGAAGACGACCGTGAGCACCGCGGCGAAGACCGCGGCCGGGCCGAACCAGCTGACGCGGGGGAGCCAGGGGGCGGCGCAGAAGAAGATGATCAGGATCGAGAGGACGTCGTAGGCGCGCTCGACGACGACCGTGCCGACGATCTCCGCCGGGGGCGTCCCGGCCCGCTGGGTGAGCGCGACGACGCGGGCGGCCTCGCCGGCCCGGGCGGGCATGATGTTGTTGAAGAGGTAGCCGATCATCGTCGCCGCGATCACCGGCCCGCGGGCGGGTCGGCGGCCGGGGTCAAACAGGGCGCGCCAGCGCATCGCGCGCATCAGGGTCGCCACGACGAAGGCCGCGAAGGCGGGGATCAGCCACCAGTAGTTGCTCGTCTGGAGGGCATGCCAGGCCTGCGAGAAGCGGACGTTGCGCATCGTGAGGTAGCCGAACCCGACCGCGAGCAGGACGGTCGCAACCTGGAGCGCCACGCGCCGGCGCGACCAGCGAGCCGCCGGCGGGAGCGCGGGGGACGAGCCCAGAAGGCCGTCCTCGTCGTGCTGGACTCCCACCTGATGAGCCTACCAAGGGTCCGCCGCAACCAGCGTGTTAGGGTCGAACGGTGGGGATCCTCGCGACCAACTACACGCCGATCTCGATCATCTCGGTGATCTCGCTGGTCGGCGGCTACGGCGGCCTCTGGCTGCTCTGGCGGCTCGTCTTCAGCTCGAAGCGGACCCACGACGACACGCACGATCGGGAGCGTCGGGCCGTTGCGCTGCAGGCGGCCGAGCCGGCGGCGGCGCCTGGACCGGGCCCTCCGGACGAGCCGGTCCCCGTGGACGAGCCGGTCGGGGTCGAGCCGGGCCTCGCGGTCGAGCCGGTCCTCGCGGACGAGCCGGTCCCCGCGGACGAGCCGGTGCGAGAGACGGGGTCGTCGCGGACCGCGGCTCCCGTGGGTGAGCGGACTCGCTCCTGAGAAATGCTTGCCGGACTCCGGCAACTACTTTCCGCGCGAAGGCCTCACCTCCACTCCCGAAGGGGTCAGGGCATCCTCGCGCCGATCGCGATCGACGCGACCGCCGCGCCGCTGAGGAGGAGCAGCCCGGCGACGGCGAACCCGACGGTGACGTCCTCGGGCCGGGGCCTTGACCCGAGCTGGCTCCCGAGCGTCTTGTAGATCCCGTTGAGCGACCCCGAGTCGGCCGCCGAGTAGGCCTTGGCGTGCGACGCGGCGGCGATCTGCCCCATCAGCGCCGGATCCGGCGGTACCGAGATCGACCCGCCGAAGGTCGTCGGATCCGGGATCGTCGCGTTCGCCGTGCCGAGCGCCACCGTGTAGATCGGGACCCGCAGGGCCCCCGCCTGCACGGCCACGCCGATCGGGTCCTGGCCGGTGTTGGCCGCCCCGTCGGAGAGCAGGACGATCGCCGACGTCTCGGGTGCCTTCTTGGCCGGATGCGGCAGCAGCGTCAGCGCGAGCGAGAGGGCATCGCCGGTCGAGGTCGCCCCGTTTGCGATCTGCGCGCCGATCAGCTGCTTGACCGGCGTCAAATTGGTGCTCGGCGCCTGGACGCCGTCGGGCGCGCTCGAGAAGGTCACCACGCCGACCTTGACGCCGGCCGGCAGCTTGCCCATGAACGTGCTCGCCGCCGCCTCGGCCGCGACCAGCCGCGTCGGTCTGACGTCGGTCGCCTCCATCGAGCCCGAGTGGTCGAAGACGAGCATGATCGAAGCCCCGGCGTTGGCGATCCGAACGGTGTGGTTCGGTCGGGCCAGCGTCAGCACGAGCACCGCGAGACCCGCGAGTAGCAGGCCGACCGGGATGTGGCGCCGCCACGAGAGCCCTCCGCCGGCGGCGATCCGCAGGCTGGCCATCGCCGGGAAGCGAACCGCGTAGCGCTTGGCCCGGCGGCCGGCGAGGATGTGCAGGCCGAGCAGGAGCGGGACTCCGACGAGCCCGACCAGCCACAGAGGATCCTTGAAGCTCACCGCAGACGCCGCCCGAGCGCCAGCAGCCAGTCGCCCTCGGTCGAGAGGGTCACGTGATCGACGCGGGCTCGCCGGAGGGTCGCGGTCAGCTCGGCCCGGCGGGCCGCCTCGAGCTCGGCGAACCGTTCGCGGATCCGCCGCGACGTGTCCACCTCGAGCGTGTCGCCGGTCTCCGGATCGACCACGACCAGGCGCCCGACCGCCGGCAGTTCGCTCTCGCGCGGGTCGCCGACCTCGACCGCGAGGACGGCGTGGCGGGCGCGCAGCGACGACAGCGTCCGCACCCAGCCGTCCTGCTCGCGGAAATCCGAGATCACCGCAACCAGGCCCGGGGCCTTGGCGCTGGTGGCGAGCGCCTTGAGCGCGTGGGCCAGGCCCGTGGAATCCCGCTGGCCGTCGGGAGCGACGCCCTCGGCCAGCATCCGGCGCAGACCGAGCATCGCCGGGCGGGAAGCCCGCGGCGGGACCATGCGGACGTCGCCGCCGCCGAAGATCACGAGGCCGAGGCTCCCGGCCCGGCGGACTGCCAGCCGGGCGAGGACGAGCGCCGCCCCCTCGGCGACATCGGCCTTCAGCCGGTCGGCGGTGCCGAACGCCATCGACGGGGAGACGTCGATCGCGAGCCACGTCACGTGGGTCCGCTCGGGCACGTGGACCCGGACGTGGGGCTCGCCCGTCCGGGCGGTCGCCGCCGCGTCGATGTTGCGGACGTCGTCCCCGGTCTCGTAGATCCGCAGCTGCGCGAGCTCTGATCCGCCGCCGACGCTGGCCGCCCGAAGATCGCCCGGTAGACCGCCGGCCGCTCGGCGGACCATCCCGAGCCCCAAAGCATCGATCAGGGCCTGCGACATCGGTCCGGGACCCTGCCGGGCGGCCGGCACCTCAAACGGCGCGTGACTCACGCGACCCGCTCCGCCGAGCGACCCATGTGATCCTCGGTGGGCACGGCGACGCCGGCCAGGATGCGCGTGATCAGCGTGTCCGCGGTGATCCCGTCCGAAAGCGCGTCGTACGAAAGGACGAGCCGGTGGCGCAGGACGTCGGGCGCCAGATCGCGGAGATCCTGGCTTGTGATGTGGCGCCGGCCGCGGAACATCGCCAGCACGCGGGCGGCCCGCACCAGGCCGAGCGACCCCCGTGGGCTCGCGCCGTACTCGATGTACGCGGCGATGTCCGGCAGGCCGTAGGCCGCCGGGTCGCGGGTCGCCGTCGTCAGGGCGACTGCATAGCTGATCATGTCGCGGTCGACGAGGACGCCCCGGGCGGCGGCCGAGATCCGCTCGAGATCCTGGAGGCTGAGACGCTGGTTGACCGTCGCCGGAAGGCTGAGGCTCCGTCCGACGACCGCGGCCTCCTCCCCGAACGACGGGTAGCCGACGACGATCTTCATCAGGAAGCGGTCGACCTGAGCCTCGGGGAGGGCGTAGGTCCCCTCCGACTCGATCGGGTTCTGGGTTGCCATCACGAGGAACGGCCGCGGGACGGGGTACGTCGTCCCGCCGATCGTCACCTGCTGCTCCTGCATGACCTCCAAGAGGGCCGACTGGACCTTCGCCGGCGCCCGGTTGATCTCGTCGGCGAGGACGAAGTTCGCGAACACCGGACCCAGGTCGATGTCGAACTTCCCGGTGTCCGGCCGGTAGATCCGCGTCCCGACGAGGTCCGCGGGGACGAGGTCCGGGGTGAACTGGACTCGGTTGAACGACCCGCCGACGACCTTTGCGATCGTCTTGACCGTCAGCGTCTTGGCAAGCCCCGGGACCCCCTCGAGGAGGACGTGGCCGCCGGCGAGCAGGCTGACGAGCAGCCGCTCGAGCATCGCGTCCTGGCCGACGATCACCCGCCTGACCTCGGAGAGGGCCTCCTGGAGCTGGGTGCGCGGGTCGTCCCAGAGGGCTTGGGGATCTTCGGGTCGGTCGTCGTTCTCGGTCATCGGGCTGGTCTCCTTGCGGCGGGGGTCGGGAAGCTTTCGAAGTTCTGGATCAGATCAGCCTGCCGAAGAGCGACAGCGAGAGAGCGCTACCGATCAACAGGAGGGCCAGGCCGGCGCCGACGAACTCCGCCGTCACCTGGCGGGGGACGTCGTGGTGGGCGAGGCGCCGGCCGATGTCCTGGTAGACGACGCTGAGCCGGCTCGCCGTCGTCGCGTCGAAGGCCTGTCCGCCGGAGGCCCGGGCGATCGCGTCGAGCGTGCTCGGATCGACCGGCGCCGGAACGACCTTCGTGGTCCCGTCCTTGCCGTGGACGGTGATCGTCCCCTGGGCGGTGCCGAGGACGACCGTGTAGACGGGGATGTTCCGGCGCTTGGCGTGCTGGGCGGCGCTCACCGGGTTGATGCCGGACTCGCTGCGCCCGTCGGAGAGGACGATCATCGCCGCCGGCGCCTGCTTGCCGAGTGGACCGACCCGGTTGCGGCTGAGCACGGCGACGCCCTCCTCGACGGCGTTGCCGGTCGCCGTCCCCCCGGAGATCCGCAGCTGGCCGAGCGCGGCGAAGGTCCGCAGGCGGTTGGTGGTCGGGAGCGAGAGGACGGTCGGCGTCTGGTCGAACTCCATCACGCCGATCGAGACCGACTTCGGCGCGCCGACGACGAAGGCGTTGGCCGCGTGCTGGGCGGCGGTGATCCGGTTCGGGGCGATGTCGGTCGCCTGCATCGACCCGCTGACGTCGGTCGCCAGCAGGATCGACAGGTTGCCGACCGGCTCTGAGACCTTGACCGTCGGACGGGCGGCCGCCGCGACGAGGACGGCCAGCGCGAGGAAGAGCGCGGCGATCGGGAGGTGCCGGCGCCAGCCCGGCCGCCGGGGGGCGACCGACGCGACCATCCGCGGGGCGGCGAACGTCCCAGCGACGGTTCCCCGCCGGCGATGGCGCAGAACGTAGTAGCCGGCGAGGAGGAGCACCGCGACGAGTCCCAGGAGGACCAGGGGCGCACCGAAGCTCACCGGCGGTGCACCGCATCATCACCGGTCTCGGGCCGCCAGTTCGGGGATTTCATCACGGCCATTTCAGCAGCCATTCCTGAGCGGCGGGTTCAGGGTGGCTGAGCGTTCGCTAAGTTCGACGGGCGCGGCTCCGTCAGGTGAAGTCGCCGGCGAGCGCGGCGACGAGGCCGACCAGACCGTCCGGTCCCTCGGCCTGCGATGCCTGCCGCTCGGCGCCCGGCTGGTCTGAGAGCTCGCGGACGGTCTCCAGCTCGACTGCGCAGCCGAGATCCTGGGCGTGGGGCAGGCACGCGTCGAGCGTCCGCCCGAGCACCTCCCGGGCCGGCAGGCGGCGACCTTCCGAGGGGACGATCAGGTCGGCGTGGATCCCGTCGCGGGCGGCGAGGAAGCGGTTCTCGTCGAGGGCCTCGGGGCTGCCGACGAGGTCGGGCGCGGCGAAGCCCTCCTCGACCTCGAGCCGGACGAGGCTCTGGACGAGGGCGAGCAGACCGGCGGTGTCGGCGGTTCTCGTCTGGGCATCCATGATCCGGACCTCGATCGTCCCGAAGCGCGGCTGGAGGCGGACGTCCCACCAGAGGAAGGTCGGCTCGGGAATCGCGTCGCAGCGCAGGAGGAGGTCGATCGCGTCGACGTATTCGTCGTAGCCGGCGAAGACCCGGGGGATGCCGACCCGGGGAAAGGCCTGGAAGAGCGGGGTCCTGGCCGACGCGAGGCCGGTGTCGCGACCCTGCCAGAAGGGCGAGTTCGCCGAGAGGGCGAGCAACAGCGGGAGATGGGCGCGGAGCCGGTTGAACGCACGCAGGGCATCCTCGGGGTCGGGGACGGCGACGTGGACGTGGAGGGCGAAGGTCGGCTCGCGGCGCGCGAGCTCGCGCATCGACCCGTGGAGCAGGCGGTAGCGCTCGCCCGCGGAGATCTTCGTTTCCTGCCAGACGGCGAACGGGTGCATCCCGGCTGCGGCGGAGCGCAGCCCGAACGGCTGCAGCTCGGTGGCGAGCTGCTCGCGCAGGTCGCGGAGCTCGGCGATTCCCTCGGCGACGGTGCGGTGGACGCTCGATCGGAGCTCGATCGCCGACCCGTGGGTCTCGGCTCCGACGTGGGGCGCGAGCCGGTCGGTCATGGCGGGCAGGACGGCGTCGATCGCCGGGGTCAGTGCCCAGCTGTCGGGGTTCAGCAGCATGACCTCCTCCTCGACCCCGATCGTCCACGGGACACCCCCACCGCCCGGGTTCCAATCCGCCCAGGGCGGCAGGGCTCGACGGAAGCGGGGCTCGACGGAGGCGGTCTGGACGATGGGCAGGACTCCTAGATTGAGGCGACGGTCGTGGGGGGATGGACGTAGGCGTCGGCGGCGAGCACGAGGCGCTTGAAGAGATCGCGCTCGCGGCGGTGGGCGACGAGCGTCTCGGCGTGCCATTGGACCCCGAGCACGAACGCCCTGGCCGGGGCCTCGACGGCTTCGATCGTCCCGTCGGAGGCCCACGCGACGGCCCGCAGGCCACGGCCGAGGCGGTCGATCGCCTGGTGGTGGAAGGAGTTGACCGCGAGCCTGCCGGCTCCGACGACGTTCGCCAGGAGGCTACCGGAGGCGATCGTGACATCGTGGGAGGTCCGCTCGCCGGAGCTCGACTGCCGGTGGTGGACGGTGCCGTCGGTGATGTCCGGCAGGTGCTGGTGGAGGGTCCCGCCGCGGGCGATGTTGAGCGTCTGGGCCCCCCGGCAGATCCCGAGGATCGGCAGCCCCAGCCGGTCGGCCCGGCGGGCGAGTGCGACCTCGAAGGCGTCGAGCACGGGCCAGGTCGGCCCGAGCAGCGCGTGCCCGCTGGCGCCGTAGGCCTCCGGGTCGAGATCGGGGCCGCCGGAGAGGAGCAGGCCGCAGAGCCGTGAGAGGAGCGCACCGATCGCGGGGGGGCGCAGCGGCGGGAGGACGACCGGGATCCCGCCGGCCTGCTCGACGGCCTCGAGATAGCGGAGTCCCAGCGCCATCTCGACCTGCTCGGGGTCGCCCTGCGGCGTCAGTTCGATCTGGTGGTGGCGACGGAGCTCGGAGGTCGTCACGCCGATCAACGGACGACTCACCGAAGCACCCAGGTGTCCTTGGCGCCGCCGTTCTGGGAGGAGTTGACGACCAGCGCACCGGCGTCGAAGGCGACCCTCGTCAACCCGCCGGGGATCACGTCGACCTCGTCTCCGTGGGCCATCACGAACGGGCGGAGATCGACGTGGCGGGGCTCGAGGCGGCCGTCGCAGACGGTCGGCTGACGCGAGAGCATGACCATCTCCTGGGCGATGTACAGCTCCGGCCGATCGCGGATCTCGGCCGCGACCCGAGCGACCGATTCGGGGCGGGCATGGGGGCAGACGACGACCCCGGAGCCACCCTGCCCGTCGCGGGGCTTGATCACGAGCTCGTCGATCCGCTCGAGGACCATCGCGAGCTGGTCGGGCCGGCTGAGGTCATAGGTCGGGACCGAACGGAGCAGCGGCTCCTCGTCGAGATAGAAGCCGACGATGTCCTCCACGTAGGCATGGAGCAGTTTGTCGTCGGCGACACCCGTCCCGAACGCGTTGACGAGCGACACTCGGCCGGCGAGCCACGGCTCGCAGACGATCTCGCCGAGCGGCGTGAGCGCGCCGTCGGTGTCGTAGAGGCGGTCCTCGTCGGTCCGGCGATAGATCACGTCGACCGGCCGGGTGGCGCCGTCGATCCAGGCGTGGACCCGCCCGTCGCGCAGGCGCAGGTCGGAGATCTCGACGAGGGGGACGCCGAGCTCGGCGGCGATCGTCTGGTGCTCGTAGTACGCGGCGTTGTGTGGTCCGTCGCAGAGGACGACGACCGTCGGGTCCTCGACGCCGTCGAGCGCGGCCGCTCGGATCGTCGCACCCAGCGTCTCGAACGCCGTGTCGAGCGAGTGGATCCGCAGGCCGTCGGGGATCCCGAGCGCTCCGGCGACGGCTGCTCGGGCGGCGACCGCGTAGGCCAGCCCCGACGGCGTCCGGAGGTTGTCCTCGAGGACCTTGAACTCGCCGTCGGTGTCGCGGACGATGTCGAGGCCGGCGACCGCGATCCAGTTGCGCGGCGGGTGGGGCATGCCGACGAGGGCCGGCTCGAAGTACTCGGCGGTCGTGATCGCCTCGTGCGGGACGACGCCGGCGGCGACGATCCGCTGGGAGCCGTAGACATCGGCGACGAAAGCCTCCAGTCCACGAACGCGCTGGGCGAGGCCGGCGGCCAGCGGAGCCCAGTCTGCGCCGGTGATCAGCCGCGGGATGGGATCGACGCGGAACTCGTCCTCGCCGTCGCCATCGCCGTCGCCGGCCCGAAAGGTGACGCCGCGGCCACGCAGGTCCTTGGCGACGTCGTCGACGAGCCGGCTCAGGTCCATCGCTGCGAGGGTCTTGTCGATGGGGCCTCGAGGATCCTCATGGGGTGGTGCGTCAGGAGCCCGGCGCTCCGCGGCCCCGCGCACACTCGCCGGAGGGTTCCCGGAATCGAGGATCACCATTCGTCATTATCGGCGGCGATCCCGGGAGCTGGCGATGGACGAACGTCCAATACTAGGCCGGACTTGTTGGACAGGCGGTCAGGTCGCGGGCCGGCCGGCGGCGCTACGTGGAGAGGACGGCGCTCGGATCGCGTGGACGCGGCGGACGCGGCCGATCGCACCGAGCACGGCGGCGGGGACGACGCTCGAGACGACGATCAGCTGCCAGGCGGGGTGGAAGTCCCCTGCGTGCGCGGGTGCTCCGAGCAGGGCGGCGAGGATCGCGATGCCCAGTGCCGAGCCGATCTGGCGGGCGGTGGTCCGGACGGCGATCCCAGTCGCGAGCCGGGCCGGCGGGAGGGCGGCCGCCGCGGCACCGGTCAGTGACGGGAGGGCCAGGCCGGCGCCGAGCCCGCCGATCAGCATGCCGGGGAGGAAGTCGGCCGCGAAGGCGGGGCGCTCGCCGAGGGCCGCAAGCCACCAGACGGCTCCCAAGCCGAGCAGCAGCCCGCCGAGGCCACCTACGGGCCCCGGGCCGAAGCGGGCTCCGAGCCGGGCGCCGGGGACCGCGAAGGCGGCGGCCGTGGCCGGACCGGGGGCGATCATCAGACCGGCGCTGAGAATCGGCTCGTGCCAGGGACCCGTGAGGAAGAGGACGCTCACGAGGAGCATCGCGGCGAAGCCGACGTAGAAGAGGATCGAGCCGACCGCGGCCAGCCGGAAGGCCCGGACGGCGCGAGCCCGAGGACGCCGGGACTGCTCGCGCCCCAGGTCGGCGCCTCCACGATCGCGACGACGAGCGCGCCGACCCCGCCGGAGAGCAGGCCGGCGCCGAGCAGGTCGGGCGCGAGGACGACGGGGTGGCGGATCTCGCGAAGCTCGCGCGCGCCGATCGCGACGACGGCCAGGCCGGTCGGGACGTTGACGATGAAGACCCAGCGCCAGCTCGCGGCGACGAGCAGGCCGCCGAGCGGGGGCCGGCGGCGGCCGCGACGCCGCCGATCGCAGCCCAGGCGCCGATCGCGATGTGACGCTGGTCGGGAGGGAACTCCGGAAGCAGGAGGCCGAGCGTCGGCGGAAGGAGGAGGGCCGCGCCGAGCGCCTGGACGACGCGGACGCCGATCGGGACGCCGATCGACGGGGCGGCAGCGCAGGCGGCGGAGGCGAGGACGAAGACGCCGAGACCGAGCAGGAAGGAGCGTTTGCGCCCGAACGCGTCAGACCAGCGGCCGGCGGGGACGAGGCCGGCGGCGAAGACGATCGCGTAGGCGCTGAGGATCCACGAGAGCGAGGCGAGCCCGACGGCCGGGGAAGGCGGCGGATGTCGGGAAAGGCGATGTTGCAGAACCTTCCACTTGCGCTCCATTCCGACTCCTCCCCGCGATGAGCATTGCATGACGCGACCCAGTCTTGCACAGTTAGGTTGTGTCACGCAACTGACAGCTGATATCTTGGGAGGCGTGCTGGGTCGTGACTACACCGGGCAGACCTGCTCGATCGCGCGGACGCTGGAGGTGATCGGCGAGCGCTGGACGATGTTGATCGTCCGCGACGTCTTCCTGGGCCTGCGTCGCTTCGACGAGATCCAGGCCGACCTGGGAATCGCGCGGAACGTGCTGGCGTCTCGGCTCGATCGCCTGGTCGAGACCGGCGTGCTGGAGAAGGCGCTCTACCGAGAGCGCCCACCCCGCTATGAGTACGGGCTGACCGGCAAGGGGCGAGACCTCTGGCCGGTGCTGTTGGAGCTCATGCAGTGGGGCGACCGGCATGCCGCGGGGCGCGACGGGCCGCCGGTGATCTACCGCCACCGCGACTGCGGCGGCACGGTGGGGAGCGGTCGGCGGTGCGCGGCCTGTGGGGCGCTGGTCGAGCGCGGGGACGTCGCGGTCGAGGCCGGCCCGGGGGCGGGCGCCGACCATCTGATCCGCGGGCATCTCGCAGCCTCGGGATGATCTGCGGCAATGAGCGTCGTCGAAGAGCATCCATCACCGCAAGGAGCGCCCGGACTCCCGACCGAGGAGTCGGCAGGAGCGCCGGGACTTCGCCCCGAGGACCTCTCGGTCGCGCTCCGAATACTGGCGGAGGCCGAGCGGCTGCCGATCGAGCATCCAGACGCGGTGGCGATCCAGCGGGCGACGGCGAGCCTCTACAAGACGGTCAAGCGGCGGCGGCGCAGCGAGCGGCGGGGGGCGATCGCGGCCAACGACGATGACGTGACGCGGGCGACGGCGACCGGCGCCGAGGGGCGAATCGACGACGAGACGCAGGGCCTGCCGCTGCGCTCGCGGACGGCTGGCGGGTCGGCGGGGACGCTGATGCGGGCGCGGGCGTGCTACGTCTGCAAGCGGCGCTACTGCGAGGTCGACGCCTTCTACCACCAGCTGTGCCCGGACTGCGCGACCAGACACCATGCCCACCGGGAGGCGCGGACCGACCTCCGCGGACGGCGGGCGCTGCTGACCGGGGGGCGGGCGAAGATCGGCATGTACATAGCGCTGCGGCTGCTGCGCGACGGCGCCCACACGACGATCACGACGCGCTTCCCACGGGACGCGGCGCGGCGCTTCGCGGCGATGGACGACAGCGGGGCGTGGCTCGACCGGCTGCGGATCGTCGGCATCGACCTGCGCGATCCGTCCCAGGTCGAGGCGTTGGCCGAGACGGTCGCGGAGCGGGGACCGCTGGACATCCTGATCAACAACGCCGCGCAGACCGTCCGCCGCTCGCCGGGGTCCTACGCCGAGCTGGCGGCGGCCGAGTCGTCGCCCCTGGTCGAGGGCCGAAGTGGAATTCCGGAGATCGCCTTGCTGGGGCCGGGCGCAGCCGTCCATCCCGCCGCACTGGCCGAGCGTTCGAGTGGTGATCGGAGGGAAGGCCCCAGTTCGGACGGGGCGGTGGCCGCCCATCCGGTCACGGCGCTCGCTCTGAAGGCCGGGTCGGCCTCGGCGGAGCGGATCGCAGCGAACACGGCGATCGACGCCGGGGGCCTCGTCCCGGACATGGCGTCCTCCAACAGCTGGGTGCAGCGGGTCGAGGAGGTCGATCCACTCGAGCTGCTCGAGGTGCAGCTGTGCAACGTGAGCGCTCCGTTCATCCTCGTCAGCCGGCTGCGAGCGGCACTTGCGGCGGCGCCGGCCCGCCGCAAGTACGTGGTCAACGTGTCGGCGATGGAGGGGCAGTTCAGCCGGGGGTACAAGGGGCCCGGCCATCCGCACACGAACATGGCCAAGGCGGCGCTGAACATGCTGACGCGGACGAGCGCGCAGGAGCTGCTCGAGACGGACGGGATCCTGATGACGAGCGTCGACACGGGGTGGATCACCGACGAGCGGCCGCATCCGACGAAGATGCGCCTGGCGCACGCCGGCTTCCACGCGCCGCTCGACCTGGTCGACGGGGCGGCGCGGGTCTATGACCCGATCGTGCGGGGCGAGCGAGGCGAGGACATCTTCGGATGCTTCCTGAAGGACTACGAGCCTTCGGCCTGGTGAGGCGGGACCCGGAATGGGCGCGACGGGCGGCCGGCCAGGCGCCAGCGGACCCGTCGACTATGCGCAGCGGGCGCCGAGCCGGACGGCGGCGTTGGCGATCGTCTGACCGACCGTGACGAGCTGGCGGATGTCGGCGAGGCTGGTCGCACGCCCGGCGTGGGCGCTCTGGCGATAGCCCTGGGCGAGGCGGTCGAGGGCGACCTGGGCACCGATCACCGCCTCCCACTGGGCGGCGACGGCCGCGGTCGGCGTGAGGGCCTGCAGGGCCCGGGTCTCGACGTCGAGCGCGGGGACGGCCTTGTCGAAGTAGGCGGCGGCCGCGTGGGGGTTCGTGGTCATGTTGGACGGAACCGTCAGCCTGCGCCCCTGCGCGGTGGCAGCCGAGCAGATCGCACCGGCCCTGGCGGCGAGTTGGACCTGCGAGAGACCGGGGCCCGATGGGGCGGGAGCGGCGGCCGGATGGGTCGTCGTCCCGGCGGGCAAGGCCGCTCCGGCGGCAGCGGTCGCGCCAGCCGCTGCGGACACTCCGGCTCCGGCGGGCGGGCTGGTCGCCCGGGGAGTGCTGCCCCCGCCGCAGGCGCTGAGCCCGCTGCCGAGGGCGGCGAGGAGCCCAACGCCGACGATCCCGATCCTCAAAGGTCCTGGTCTCCTGGTCATGGACTGGCCACCACAATACGCGGAGGCTCGAGGGTCAGCTGAGCAGCACGCCGACGAGGGTCGCCGAGGGAGGTCCCGCAGTGTTGGGCGCGAGCTCGGTCACGTAGGCGGCGAGCGGTCCGAGTGCGGTCGTCCAGAGGCTGACGTGGGTCCGCGGAGCGCGGGGCCGAGGGCAGCGGCTCGGCTCGCTGCCCTGGCTCGTGTGGCCGCGCTCGTGGCCGAGGTCCCGGGAGGCGACGCCGCCGAGGCGAAGCAACGTGCGCTCCGGTGCGGTGGTCGCGGCCGAGCCGAGGACCAGGCGCTGGTCGCAGTACGTCGCCTGTTCGTAGAGCAGGCCGTCGCCGAGCAGCGAGGGGTTCAGGAGCTGACTGACGCGCGAGGAGCGCAGTAGTCGGGGAGCAGCGGCCGGGAGGTCGAACTCGACGATCCGGCTGGTCCGCGGGCCGTCGATCGCGACCACGACGCGGTTGCCGTCGATCGCTGGGCGGCCCAGGTCGACGCCGGGCGGCTCGGACGCGAGCTGGGTGATCGGGGCGAGGGCCGGGAGTGGCATCGCGTAGAGCAGCCCGTGGGCGGCGGCGTCGAGGGCGCGGGCGACGAGCCAGCTTCCCGAGACGGCGACTTGGACGAGGCCGGGAATCGTGACGTGGCCGACGGTGGTCTCACCCGCGGTGACCGTGACGTCGGGCCCGTTGTGGACTGCGAGGTTCCCGCCGCCGAGCGCCGGACCCGCCCCGGCGAGGTCCTGTGCGACCGGGTCGGGCGATTGGATCTCATGCGAGGTGCCGACGGCGCCGGGCGCGGCCCAGGCCAGTGTCGTCCCGCTGACGCTCGGGTCGGTCGCGGGGCTGGCGAGCACGGATGGTGGGCCCGCGGCCGCCGCGGTCTGTGTCGTCGCCGCGCCGGCGAGCAGGGCGAGGGCGCTCGAGAGGAGCAGCAGCCCGTCGACCCGGCGGAGCGAGCGCAGGAGGACCGGTCGTTCGGCCATCAGCTCTGCACATCTGACTCCGCGGCGGCCGTCGATCCACGGGGCGAGCGCGACCACCGGGAGCGCGCGGCCGGCACCGAAGGCGACCCCGATCGCCAGCCCGAGGCGAGGATCTCCGAGCGCGACGCTGATCGCGGCGAGCGCCCAGACGGCCAGCGTGAGGACGAAGGTCGTGAAGCCGAGGCCGAGCAGGACGCCGTACAGCCCGCCGGCCAGCGGCATCGGCATCACGCGGCGCCAGTGCTCGGGGACCTGGCGGCGGACCTGCGGGAGCACGCGGACGCCGCGCGCCTCGCCGGCCGCCGCGCCGAGCGCGACCGCGACTGCGCCGGCCGCCGCCAGTCGCGATCCCCCGCCGCCGAGTGCCCGGCCGACGTAGGACAGGGCGGTGAAAGTGGCCGCGCCGCCGGCCAGCGCACCGAGCGCGAAGGTCGTGCACGCGGCGAACGTCGTCCGCCGCCCGCCGGTGTGCCCGGTCGGGCCGAGCGTGCTCAGCATCGAGAAGCCGCACGGCGACCACGTCCCGGTCAGGCCGGCGGCAAACCCGGTCGCGGCGAGGAGGATCGTCGCTAGCACTTGACGTCGGTGTCGTAGTAGTAGGTGCAGAAGACCTTCCGCCCGGCATAGCAGTAGCCAGTCAACGCGGCATCGCCGTTGATCCGATTCCTCGAGTAGGTGCAGCAGTCGAGCAGGCGTCGGACCCGGCCGCCGCAGCAGCGATACCAGGACCCGTCGACGTGCGTCGTCAGGTTGAAGCGGGCGGGGATCGCGTCGAGGCAGACCCGGCTGCGCGGCGCCGGCGGGAGCGGCAGGCCATCCGGGTCCAGGAGCACCCGGCCGGCGTCGTCGACGGCGTGCCCTGCCGCGTCGATCGGGCGCCCGAGGTCGTCGACCGGGTGTCCGTCGACCGCGCGGAGCGGCCTGCCTCGCGAGTCCACCCGCGGGAGCCCGGTCGGATGCGGGCAGCCGGCGGTCGTGTAGATGTGGCCGCAGAAGTGAAACGCCTCCGCCGGTTCGGCTGCGGCGAGGGCTCTCCCGCCCGCCGCCGCGACGATCCCCGCGCCGAGACGGGCGATGAACCCCCGGCGGGAGGTCGCCCGGGCGACGCGCAGGCCGATCTCGGCCCGTGGATCGGTCGCCTCTGCGCTTCGGGTGAGTCCCGCGCGCCGGGCCCGACTCCCGGGCTCACCGCCCGGCGTGGGTGCTCGCTCACCGCCGGGCATGGATCCCCGGCTCACCGCGATGCATGGGTCACGCGATCGTCACGCGGCACGAGCCGAGCGGCCCGGCGCTCGGCCGTCGCTAGCATGCCCTCGAGCTGGCCGCCGGAGTTGAAGGTCCCCTTCGCGAGAGCGGTCCCCGACCGGTCGAGGACGACCGCGTACGGGCTGCCGGGGATCGACAGCGTCTCCCAGACGTCGGCGTCGGCCTGCTCGTCGAAGCTGAGCACCGAGACGAATGGATCGCGGGCCAGCCAGTCGAGCGCCGGCTCGAGCGCGCGGCAGAGCGGGCAGCCCTCGGAGGAGAACACCGCCAGGGCGAACTTGGCCTCGGGATCGAGGTCGAAGCGGTCGACCAGGGCGACCGGCTCGTGCAGCGGCGGTCCCTCGTCGGCGAGCTCGAGCGCGAGCTGGGGACCGAGCCGCAGCCGCAGGACACCGATCTCCCGCGCCAGGCCCAACGTCACGAGGGTCAGGGCGAGGAGGCCGACCAGCGCCAGCGCGAGCCCGGCGGTCAGCCAGCCGACCGCAGAGACCCGGGCGTCCGGGACCAGGGTCAGGCCGAGGTAGGCGGCGCCGAGGACGAGGTTGCGCGCGATCGCGCCGGCGCCGACGGTCGAGCGGGCGCCGAAGCACGCGCATGGTGCTCCCGCGCCGCCGCGGCGGAGGATCAACCCGAGGGAGACCGCGAAGGCCGCCATCGTCAGCGCCGCCGCATAGGCGGCTGCCCGGCTCCCGCTCGCGACCCCGGCGGCAAGGCCGAGCTCCAGCGCGATCAGCGCGGCCAATCCGAGGACCCGGGAGATTCGGGAGCGGAGACCGAAGGTCGACAGAGCGGCGGCGCTGCGGGCGGGGCCGGCGAGCTTCGCCAACCCGCCGGCCGCGAGAATGCCCGCGAGGACGAGGGCCAGCGCCGCGTGGAAGCTCATCGAGTTGGCGGCCGGCGGCGGGGCCGGCGGGATGTGGGCGCTCGCAGCATCGGGTTGGGTCGGTCGCCGTCGCGCGAGGAGGTCGCAACGTGTCGTGCGGTGCGGGGTCAGCAGTATCGGCGCTCGCCCGGACGGGACAGATCGGCAGTCCGTCGCTCGCGTGGCCCGGACCGATCGGCAAGGCGGGGCTCGCGCGAGAGTGGGCGATCCAGGACTCGAACCTGGGACCTCTTCCTTATCAGAGAAGCGCTCTAACCAACTGAGCTAATCGCCCGCGGTGGGTGCGGCATTGTAGCGGTCACGGCGATCGCGGCCCGCCGACCCGATCGGCTTCGCTGGCCCTGCCCGGGAACGGTCCGCCACGGCTGTGGGCGGCCGATGCCGCCCCGGCGAGGCGGGGATTCACGGCGGCGGGAGCCGCACCCAGCCCCGCGAGTTGAACAGCTCAGGCGGGCGGCGGTTGCGTGCGCACGCGCCCGGCCAACTCGAGCGCCTCGTCGAGTGAGGCGAAGCGCAGCTCCACCCGGTAGGCGCCGGCCGGTCCCGGCCTCACGCGGACGTCCGCCCCCAGCGCCACGCCGATCGCGTCGCCGATCCTCGCGCACGCGTCCTGCTGGTCGGGGTGCGCCCCTCCGACCCGAGCGGCCGGTCGATCCCGGACCGCGACGGCTTCGTCGTTGGCCTCTCGCGCGCGTTGCTCGAGGACTCGGACAGACCAACCCTCGCCGGCGGCCGCGCCTGCGAGCGATCGACGGACCTCGTGATCGCGGGCGAGCAGCAGCGCCCGCCCGTGGCCCTCGCTGAGGGTGCCGTCCTCGAGCAGGGCGAGCGCCTCGTCGGGAAGCTCGAGCAGGCGGAGCAGGTTCGACACCGCGACACGACTCCGACCGATCCGCAGGCCGACGTCCTCGCGGGTCAGGGCGAGCTCCTCGACTAGCGCCGCGCACGCCCGCGCCTCCTCGATCGGGTTGAGGTCCTCGCGAGCCATGTTCTCGATCAGGGCGATCTCCAGCGCCTCGGCGTCGCCCCTTTGCCGCACCAGGGCCGGGATCCGCGCGAGGCCGGCTAGCTTCGCCGCTCGCCAGCGCCGCTCGCCGGCGATCAGCTCGAAGGTTCCCCCAGTCCGCGGTCGGACGAGCACCGGCTGGAGGACGCCGCGAGCGCCGAGCGAGTCGGCCAGGCCGGCGAGCGCCTGTTGATCGAAGTGCCGGCGGGGCTGGCGGGGATTCGGCGCGATCAGGTCGACCGGCAGCTCGCGGAGCTCGTCGGTCTCGCCCTCGACGGGCTCGGACACCGCGAGGATCGCGGCCAGCCCGCGGCCGATTCCCCGCGAGCGCGGAGCCGGCGGGCTCACCGGTGCCGCCGGCCCGACCGGCGCACAGCCGTTCGACACCGCCTAGGCACGCGCGGCAACTTCCTTCGCCAGCGCGGTGTACGCATCAGAGCCGGCGCAATTGGGGTCGTGCACGGTGATCGGGACGCCGAAGCTCGGTGCCTCGCTGATCCGGACGTTCCGTGGAATCACGGTGTCGAAGAGCAACTCCGGGAAGTGCTGGCGGACCTCGGCGGCGACATCCTGGCCCAGGCGAGTCCGGCCGTCGTACATCGTGAGGAGCATGCCGCCCACGCTGAGGCGAGGATTGAGGTCACGCTGGACGATCGCGATCGTCTCGAGCAGAGCCGCCAGCCCCTCGAGCGCGTAGTACTCGGCCTGCACGGGGACGATCAGCTTGTCGGCGGCGACCAGCGCGTTGACCGTCAGCGGCCCGAGCGACGGCGGGCAGTCGAGCAGCACGCACGCGAACCGGTCGCCGAGCGGGCGCAGGGCGTCCCGCAGGATGTTCTCCGAGCCGGCGACCCGCGGCAGCTCGACGTTGGCCCCGGCGAGTCCCGCTCCCGCGGGCATCAGGAACAACCGCTTCACCTTCGTCGCGTGGATCGCCTCGGCCGCCTCGCAGGTTCCGGCGAGCACGTCGTAGACGCTCGGACGCAGGGCCCGCGCCATCCCCAGGCCGACGGTAGCGTTCGCCTGGGGGTCGATGTCGATCAGGAGCGTCGGATACCCCGCCTCGGCGATGCAGGCCGCGAGGTTCACCGCGGTGGTCGTCTTGCCGACGCCGCCCTTCTGGTTTGCGACGGCGAAGACGCGCGTTCCCGACCACGCCACGGATGCAGCCGCGCGCTCGGGTCGCCCCGCCGCCGTGAACGGGGCATCGTTCGCTCCCGATCCAAACGGCGCTTCCCCCGCGGCTTCGCCGGTCTGCGGGCGATCAGCCGCCTCGCTTCCCCCGGCAGGAGTCGACCCCCGGCGACGTGGTTCGCGCCCAAACAATGTCACCTTCAACTTGAGACTCCTAGCGGCCTTTTGCTGGCTATTCCCGGTCGACGCGGAAACCGCGCGGGCGTCGGGCCAACCTTCACGTAGACGTGCAGGTGATGTTCCTGACTATCAGGATACGGCTCGCTGCGGACCGCAGGGCGGCTCTCGAGCGCCAATTGCCCCGCGGCTCGCTCGGCGGCCTCCTCGGCCTCCCGGTCTCTGCGCCCGCGCCACACGACGAGCCCGCCGCCCAGCCTCAGCAGGGGCGCCGCGTACTCGCACAGGACCGCGAGCGGGGCAACCGCCCGCGCCGTGACGACGTCCTGCTCGCCGCAGCCCGCGTCCCAGGCCTCCACTCGCATCGCCACGACGACGGCGTTACGCAGTCCGGCCGCGGACGCCGCTCGCTCGATGAAGACGCACCGCCGCGCCGAGCTTTCCAGCAGCGACACCGTCGCGTCCGGGAGCGCGACTGCGAGCGGCAGGCCGGGAAACCCGGGCCCCGACCCGATGTCGGCGATCCGGGCGGCCGCGCGGACGAAGTCGAGCTCGAGCGCACTCAGCGAATCGGCCAGGTGCACGTCGACCGCCCGGCGCGCGGCGGTCACCGTCGAGGGAGCGTGTGCGTCGCTCGCCAGGACCTCCAGGAGGCAGCGGAGCTGTCCGATCTGGCCATCGCTGAGCCCGTAGCGGGACGCGAGCGCCTCGAGACGGTGGGTCACCGCGATCGCGTCGGCAGCCGCCATCATGCCCGGGCCCGCGTCCGGGCGATGAAGTCGGCGTAGCGCTCGCACATCTCGGTCAGGCGCCCCGCCGCGTAGGCGTCCAAGTCGGGCGTGAGACCAGCCTCGAGCACCGGCAGCACATCCTCCACGAGCCCGGCGCCTCGAGCCATCCACTGGTAGTAGCTCCGGCCGTCGTGGCCGTACGGCCCGTACAGCCTGGTGCGCGGAAACCGCTCGACGAGCCACTCGAACAGCGCCGCGTGCCGCGTGTGCATCCGCAGCGTGATCTGCGGCTGCTTCCCGTCGCCGCCGAAAGAGCCCTCTCCGACCAGGATCCCGACGACCATTCCCTGCTCGAATGGGGTCAGGCTGGTCACGGGCGCGATCGCTCCGTCCTCCTGGTCACGCGAAAGATCGTCTCATTCTCATCGGATGCTGTTTCACCGTCATGAAAAACGTGAAACGCGAGCTCGGGCAGGGCGACTCGGAGCAGCCGCGTGGACTAGGAGGAGGCGCGCCCGGCGGCAAAGGCTGTCACGACGAGACGCCGCTCGGGCTCGTCTCCCTCGCTGTGCGTCTCCACCCCCCCACGCTCCCGCAGAAACTCGTGGACGAACCGACGCTCGGCCGCGGACATCGGCTCGAGCTCGACCGGGTCGCCGGTCCGCTCCGTCGTGGCGGCGGCATCCTCGGCCTGGGCCCGGAGCGCGCCCTCGCGCCGCTCCCGATATCCCGCGGCGTCGACGACGACCCGCGGGCCGCCGGCGCCCCCACGGAGCACGATCCGCTGGGCCAGGTGTTGGACGGCCTCGATCGTCTGCCCGTGGCGGCCGATGAACCGCCCGAGCTCCGCTCCGTCCAGCGTCCCGGTCAACAACCCCTCGGCCTCGACGATCCGGACCTCCGCCGTCAGATCCATCGCCTCGACGAGGGTCTCGAGCAGGTCACGCAGCTCGGCCGCGGGATCGAAGTCGTCTGTCTGCGCCAGCTCGCCGTTCCCGATGCTCATCGACGCCTCCCCGACCGCTTCTTCTTCTTGCGCGGCGGCGGAGGCGGCGCGGCACCTCGCGCGCGTGGCTCGGCGGGCTCCGCCTTTGCGCTCGCGCCGTCGCCCTCTGCGCCAGCCGCCGGCTTCGCCGCCCCCCGTGACGGCCGGGCCCCGCCAGGGGTCGTCTTCCCGCCCGCGGCACGCGCGCCCGCCGGAGCGCCGCCGTCCCTTGCGCCCGCCGGACCGGCCCCGTCCCCACCGCTCGCCGGCTTCTTGGCCTCCGCCCGATTGGCCGCCCCCGATCCGGAGCCCTTCGACGGCGCCTTTGCGGACGATCCCTTTGCGGGCTGGGCCTTCGTCGCCCGGGACCCGCGGGACTCGGCGGGAGTCGCGGCGCGCGCCTTCGACTGGCCTGCGGAGCGCGGGGCCGGCACGGACTTCTGCTTTGCCGGCGTCGGTCGCGCCCCACCGCCCTTCGGCGTCGTGGGACCGTTCTTCGCCGGCGCGGCCTGACTGGCCCCGGTCACCGCGCTGCGCGCCGCGTCGCGCGTCGCGCTGAGGCGCGCCATGAGTCCCTGGGGCGGTGGCTTGTCGGAGGGTAGATTGACCCCCTTCCCCGTCGTCGAGCCCCCGCCCCGTCCCCCGCCCCCGCTCGACGCCGCGGCTGCCCTCGCCTCGGCCGCCAGCGCCAGAACCGGGCCGGAGCGCTTCTTGACGATGTACTGCTGGCCGACGGTCCAGATGTTGGTCGTGATCCAGTAGACGAGCAGGCCCGCCGGGAACCCGGCGATGAAGATCGAGAACACGAACGGGAGGCCGAGCATCAGCAGGCGCTGGTTGCGGTCGACGGTCGCCGTGGTGAGAAGGCTGGCCACCAGCTGCGATCCGATGTACAGCACGATCAGGATCACAAGAACGCCGCCGTGGGTCGTCGCCGTGACGTCCGGAATGAAGAGGAACTTCCCCGAGTTCGGGTCGATCGCCCCGCAGCTCTGCTTGGCGATCGCCGCCTGCGAGACGATGTGGTGGGCCTTCAGTGCAGATCCGCAGATGTGCGGCTTGAGGTCGAGGCGCAGCATGTAGAACAGCGACAGGAAGACCGGCAACTGGAGGACGAGCGGGAGACACGAGCCGAACGGGTTGACCTCGTTCTGCTTGTAGAACTTCATCATCTCCTCGTTGAGGCGAGGCTTGTCGTCCTTGTACTTCTTCTGGAGCTCCTTGAGCTCTGGTCCCAGAGCCTGCAGCTTCGCCATCGAGGAGAACTGTTTGAGCGTCAGCGGCACGAGGGCCGCCCGCACGACGATCGTCAGGCCGATGATCGCGAGACCCCAGCTCCCGCCCGTGATGTGGGCGTGGATGAAGACGAGGATCGTCTCGAACACCTTGATCAGGGGGCCGAACGCGTCCTGGATGATGTTCGCGGAGATCGTCGGCATCAACTTGAAGATCGTTCGGGCGGCGGCACGCGGAACATTCGCTGCGCCGAGACCGGGTCGAAGCCGCCGTGACTGAAGGGGTTACAGCGGAGCAGGCGCCACCCGGAGAGAAGCAGGCCTCGGAGTATGCCGAAGTCCCGAACCGCCTGCGCGGCGTACCGCGAGCAGGTCGGCTCGTACTTGCAGTGGCGCGGCGTGAGCGGTGAGATCACGCGCTGGTATGCGGCGATCGCTCCCAGCGCGACCGCCCGCAGCGGCCTCATCGTGCCGTGCTCCCGACCCGCAGGCCGGCCTTCGCCAAGAGCTCGGCGACCGCCTGCTGGATGCCCCGCAGCCCCTCGGTCTCGGCCAGCTCACGAGCCGGCGGGCGGGCGACCACGACGACGTCGAAGCCCGCCCATCCGGTTGTCTGGTCCTCGCCGAAGGCGTCCCGCAGCAGCCGCTTGACGCGATTGCGCTCGACTGCGCCGCCGACCCGCCGACCGACCGACAGCCCGACCCGAGGAGCGTCGCCGTCCGCGCGCGGAAACGTGTAGAGGACGAGGTACCGGTTGGCAACCGACCTGCCCTGGCGGTACACCCGGTCGAACTCGGCGCTGCGCGAGAGACGGCCCGCGGTCCGCCGACCAGTACCGGCGTACCGGCGGTCAACCACACTCAGACCGTGAGGCGCTTGCGGCCCTTTGAGCGGCGCCGCTTCAGCGTCAACTGCCCGGCCCGCGTCTGCATGCGGGAGCGAAACCCGTGTGCACGGGCGCGCTTGCGCTTCTTCGGTTGGTATGTCCGCTTCATCAGAGTGCCGATCGCCGACCGAAGGGGTCGTACGAGGGGAGAGAGTATAGACGTCTACGCAGGCTGCGGCCCGGCTCGCGAAGGCCCGCGTTTTTCCCGCCAAATGCGCCTTGCCCGTCTGGCAGCCCGCGACCCCGTTGCTATATTCGCGCCGCTCGGGGCAAAGCACGGTCGTGCCCCTCTCGCCACAGACTCGACGTCGGACCCGCAGGGGAGGCTTTCGCGCGTCATGTCACTTGAGCCTCAAGCTGCATGGAGCCAGATCCGCCGCGAGCTGCGCTCGGTCGTCGGTGAGCGGACCTACGGCCTGTGGATCGAGCCCCTCTGCTGGGACGCCCTCCACGACGACACGCTCCGGCTGAGCGGCCCGCCGGAGGTCTTGGCCTGGGCCGCCGCCCGCCTCGCCGAAGTCATCCAACGCGCCGCCGTAAACGCCCTCGGCGCCGGCGTGACCGTCCGCATCCTTCCCTCCGGCGAACACGACGACGACCGTCGGAGCGCGCCGGGCCCCGTTGACCCCGCCACGGACGCGCTGAACCCCAAGTACAACTTCGAGCAGTTCGTGATCGGCGCTTCCAACCGTCTGGCGCACGCCGCGTCGCTCTCGGTGGCAGAGCTCCCCGCCCAGGCCTACAACCCGCTCTTCATCTACGGGCCGCCAGGCCTCGGGAAGACCCATCTGCTCCACTCGATCGGCAACTACGTCCGCGCGTTCGGCGGCGGCCTGACCGTTCGGTACACGACCGTCGAGGCCTTCACGAACGAGTTCGTCTCGGCGCTCGGTGGCGGGACGACCGGCAAGGACGAGTTCAAGCGCCGCTTCCGCGGCGTCGACGTCCTCCTGATCGACGACATCCAGTTCCTCGAGCGCAAGGCAGCCACCGAACAGGAGCTCTTCCACACCTTCAACGCGCTCTACGACGCGGGCAGCCAGTTGGTGATCACTTCCGACCGGACGCCCGGCGACCTCGGAGCGATCGAGGACCGCCTGCGCGAGCGCTTCCAATCGGGCCTGGTGACCGACATCGGCCGCCCCGACTACGCGACGCGCCTGGCGATCCTCCGCAAGCGCGCGGCGCACGACGGCCTCGCGATCGACGATGCGACGCTCGCCGAGATCGCGAGCAGCGTGGCGAGCAATGTGCGCGCACTCGAAGGATCCCTGATCCGCGTCGTGGCCTACGCCTCGCTCACCGGCCACGAGCCGACCCCAGCCCTCGCGGCCGAGGTGATCGCCCGCTTGGGCCTTCGCAGCCAACGCGCCGCGAGCCCCACGATCGCGGCGATCCAGGACACGATCTGCGCGTACTTCTCGGTCACCCGCGAGGAGCTCCTCTCACGTTCGCGTGCGCAGCGCCTGGCCTGGCCCCGGCACGCGGCGATCTACCTGGCCCGCGAGCTCACCGACCACTCACTCCCGGTGATCGGACGCGAGTTCGGCGGACGCGACCACTCGACGGTCCTCAATGCATGCAAGCGCGCGCAGGCCCATCTCGCCAACGACGCCAAGGCCTACAGTGCGATCGAGCAGTTGACAGCCGATCTGCGCCAGCCCCCAGCCTGACGTGTCGGCACGCGAGCTCACAGCTCTCCACAAGCTCTCCAGCCACCGTCCCCTCCACATGCGAGCATATGGGCGCCTATCCCCGTATCCACAGCTCCTGAGACTTCTACTCCGAGCAGTCAGGTATCCGTGAAAATCTCTCTTTCGACAGCCGAGCTCCTGCGCCAACTGCAGACGGCTTCGCGAGTCGCCTCCACGCGCAGCGCGATCCAGGCGCTCTCAGGCATCAAGATCGCGGCGAGCGCCGAGAGAGTCGAGATGCTCGCGACCGACATGGAGGTCGGGCTGCGCCTCACGCTCACCGCCGAGGTCATCCGGCCGGGACAGGTCGTCCTTCCGGCGCGTCTGATGCTCGACGTGGCGCGGGCGCTCCCCGGCCCCGGCGTCTCGCTCGAGCTGCGCGACGCCGAGCAGGACGTCGAGATCGTCTCGGGACCCACGACCTTCCACATCCGCACGCTGCGGGCCGACGACTTTCCCCCGTTGCCCGAGTCCGGTGGGGATGCGGACATCACCGTGCCGGCGGCGGCCTTCATCGAGACGATCGCCAAGGTCGCCCGTTCGGCCTCGCGCGATGAGACCCGGCCGATCCTGACGGGCATCCTGGTCTCGGCCTCGGCCTCTGAGCTGCGCATGGTCGCAACCGACTCATACCGACTCAGCGTCAAGGAGACCGCCCTGGCGGAGCCCCTCGAGCGCCCCTTCGAGGCCAACGTCCCGGCCCGCGCCCTGCAGGAGCTCGTGCGCATCGCCGGCCAGACCCAGCTCGAGACGCTCACCGTCAGCCCGCGCCAGAACCAGATCGTCTTCAGCTTCGACGGCGTCGTCCTCTCCTCGAGGTTGATCGATGGTCAATTCCCGAACTATCGTCAGCTTCTGCCGGAGCGCTCGGAGCACGAGCTGCGTCTCGCGCGAGAGGAGCTGACCGATGTGGTACGCCGGGTCAGCCTCCTCGCACAGAAGAACGCCCCCGTCCGGCTCGCCTTCGCCCCCGGGGAGGTCACGGTCTCGGCGCGGACCCCGGATGTCGGCGAGGCCAGCGAGGCGCTGCCCGTCCCGTTTCAGGGCGAGGCATTCGACATCGGCTTCAACCCCGACTTCCTCCGCGACGGCCTCGAGAGCGTCGAGTCCGACGAGCTGATCCTCAAGCTCACGAGCCCGCTGCGCCCCGGCCTGATCGAGGCGGCCGACGGGAGTGGCTTCGTCTACCTGGTCATGCCGATCAGGTTGAACGCCTGAGCGTCGGTCGACCGTGCGCGTCGAGCGCCTCCAACTCCGCGATTTCCGCTGCTACGAGACCGCCTCGCTGGGGCTCGGCCCGGGTCTGACCGTGATCCACGGGCCCAACGGGGCCGGCAAGACCAACCTCCTCGAGGCCCTCTACTTCGCCTGCACGGGGAGATCCTGCCGGACCACGAACGAGCGGGAGATGGTCCGCTTCGGCGCGCGCGCCACACGCGTCGTCCTCGACGGGCGCGACGACGATTTCCCCCACCAGCTGTCGGTCGGCTTCGCGCCGGGAGAGGCAAAGCGGATGACGGCCGACGGAGCGCCGCTGCAGCGGCTGCTCGACGCTCCCCACCGCCCCCTCGTCTGCGTCTTCCTGCCCGACCGCCTCGAGCTCGTCAAGGGCGCACCTGGCCTGCGCCGCGCCCACCTCGACCAGGTCGTCGCCGGCCTGTGGCCGGCGCGGGCAGCGACGCGCCGCGCGTACGCCCAGGCTCTGGCCCAGCGCAACGCCCTGATCTCCCGGGTGCGCTCGGGCGCCTGCGCTCGGGAGGCTGTCGCCGCCTGGGATCTCGAGCTCGCGACGCATGGGATCGCGTTGCGCGACGACCGCGCGAGCGCCACGCGGTCGGTCGCCGAGCGCTTCGAGCTACACGCGGGCGCTCTCGGGCTGACGGGCTCGGCGACGATCGCCTACAGGCCGCGCACGCAGGCCGCCTCACCACGGGAGCTCGCCGCCGAGCTCGGCGAGCGCCTCTCACAGGACCTCGAGCGGGGTTTCACCGGCCACGGCCCCCACCGCGACGACCTCGTCTTCCGCAACGAGGGCCACGAGCTGCGGGCCTACGGATCGCAGGGGCAGCAGCGCCTCGCGCTGCTCTCGCTGCTGCTCGCCGAACGCGACGCGCTGGCCGCCGAGCGCGAGCGACCACCGCTCGTCCTGCTCGACGACGTGATGAGCGAGCTCGACCACGACCGGCGCGAGCGCCTCGCGCGCGAGCTGCGCCGCGGCGGTCAGGCGATCGTCACGACGACGGACCTCGACCACGTGCCCGGCGCTCGCGACGACGATGTCGCGCGGGTCGAGGTCGCGCGCGGCGCGGTCCTCGGGGATGTCGTCGCGGCTTGACGCGGCGCTCCCCCCGACCACTCGGTCCGGCGCTCGAGGCGCTGCTCGAGCGGATCGCGCCGGCGAGCACGCTGGCCGCCGTGCAGGCGGTCTGGGCGAGCGCGGCCGGGCCCGCGGTCGAGGCTCACGGGACCCCGGTCGGCGAGCGCGACGGGGTCCTGACGGTGGCCTGCGACGAAGCCGTCTGGGCCAACGAGATCGACCTCATGGGCCCAGATCTCGTCGCGGCGATCAACGCCGCAATGGGCCGCGAGGCGCTCCGGGCGCTGACCTGCCGGGCGGGCTCTCCTCCGGGCTCGTCGCGACGCCGCCGCCGGAAACAGAAATAGGCCTGTTTGCAGGCCTTTAGTCTGGACCTGCCGCGGTCTTCGGGTGGTCCGCTGTGGTAACATGGAAGGACCTAGGAAGACCCGCCCCGGCCTGGCGTCAGCCCGACACCGACCGGGGCGTTCTCGTGTAATCGGAGGATCATTGGCAGATCAGAGCAATCGGGGTGCCGCCGACTACGGCGCCCAGGACATCACCGTGCTGGAGGGGCTGGAGGCGGTCCGTCTGCGGCCGGGCATGTACATCGGCTCGACCGGCGTCCGGGGCCTTCACCACCTCGTCTACGAGGTCGTCGACAACTCCGTCGACGAGGCGCTCGCGGGGTTCGCCAACGAGGTCGCGGTGACGATCCACCCTGACAACTCGGTCACCGTGATCGACGACGGACGCGGAATCCCGGTCGGGATGATGGAGAAGGAGGGACGTCCCGCGGTCGAGGTCGTCCTGACCGTCCTCCACTCGGGTGGCAAGTTCGGCGACGGTGGGGGCTACAAGGTCTCCGGCGGGCTCCACGGGGTCGGCGTGTCGGTCGTCAACGCACTCTCCGAGCGCCTCGTCGTCGAGATCAGCCGCGATGAGCACGTCTGGACGCAGGAGTACGCCCGCGGCGCCCCGCAGCACCCGCTGGTCCAGGGCCGGCAGCTCGCCGCGGACGAGTCCACCGGCACGAGCATCACCTTCCATCCCGACCCGGAGATCTTCGACGCCCTCGAGTTCGACATCCGCACGCTGGAGGAGCGACTGCGCGAGACGGCCTTCCTGACGCGCGGCCTGAAGATCTCGCTGTCGGACGAGCGCGACGCGGGCACGCTGGTCGAGTTCCAGTACGAGGGCGGGATCGAGGACTTCGTCCGCTACCTCAACCAGAACAAGGAGCCGGTCGGCAAGAAGGTGATCTTCTTCTCCGGCGACAGCGACGAGGGCGCGGTCGAGGTCGCGCTCCAGTGGAACTCCTCCTACCAGGAGTCGATCTTCTCGTTCGCCAACAACATCAACACCCACGAGGGCGGCAGCCACCTCTCGGGCTTTCGCTCGGCGCTGACGCGGACGCTGAACCGCTATGCCCGCGAGAAGGGGATGCTCAAGGAGAAGGAGGACAACCTCGTCGGCGAGGACGTCCGCGAGGGCCTGACCGCCGTGATCTCGGCCAAGCTCCGCGACCCGCAGTTCGAGGGACAGACCAAGACCAAGCTCGGCAACCCGGGGATGGCCGGCTTCGTCGAGTCGATCGTCAACGCCGGCCTCTCGGAGTTCCTCGAGGAGAACCCGACCGAGGCCCGCTCGGTGATCATGAAGTCAGTCCAGGCCCAGCGCGCCCGCGAGGCCGCCCGCAAGGCGCGCGACCTGACCCGACGCAAGTCCGCGCTCGAGAACTCGACGCTCCCCGGCAAGCTCGCCGACTGCTCGATCAAGGATCCGTCGCTGGCCGAGCTGTTCGTCGTCGAGGGCGACTCGGCCGGAGGGTCCGCCAAGCAGGGACGCGACCGCAACACCCAGGCCGTCCTGCCGCTCCGCGGGAAGATCCTCAACGTCGAGAAGAGCCGCATCGACAAGGTCCTCCAGAACACCGAGATCCAGGCTCTGATCACGGCGATCGGAACCGGCGTCCGCGACGAGTTCAACATCGAGAACGCGCGCTACCACAAGGTGATTCTGATGACCGATGCCGATGTCGACGGCGCCCACATCCGCACCCTGGTACTTACGCTCCTGTTCCGGGAGATGCAGGAATTGATCGAAGCCGGCTATGTCTACATCGCCAAGCCGCCGCTGTACAAGCTCAAGCAGGGCAGCCGGGAACGCTACATCGAGAAGGAGTCCGAGCTCGACGACATCCTCGTCTTCGACAAGCTCGACCGCTTCGCGGTGACCGACCGCACCGGCCGCGAGTTCAAGCTGACCGAGGCGCGCTGGCAGCGGCTGGTCCGCCTGCTGCGCCAGTACGAGGGATGGTCGTCGTCCCTGCGCGCTGCCCACGGGGCGGACGTCGTGCGCTTCATCGACGAGTGCTCGATCCTCGAGGAGGGCGTCCAGGGATCCGAGGCCGTCGTCACGCTGCTCGAGCGCGAGCAGGTCGCCAACTCCGTCTACGCCGCCAGCCTCGTCAGCCAGGACGACGGGCACCTCCTCGTGCGCGTGATCGAGCGGCGGACGGGCTTCGCCCGGACCCTGAACCTGCGCCGCGGCCTGTTCGACTCGACCGAGTACCGCCAGCTCGTCAGGGTCCACCAGCAGCTGACCGAGCTCGCCGGCACGCCGGCCTTCGACGTCCGCCTGGGCGACGCCCGCGAGCAGGCCGCGTCCTTCGAGGGGCTGCGCGAAGCCGTCATGAACATGGTCCAGAAGGGGATCTCGCTCCAGCGCTTCAAGGGTCTCGGCGAGATGAACGCCGACCAGCTGGCGGAGACGACGATGGACCCGGCGTCGCGAACGCTCGCCCAGGTCAAGATCGAGGATGCCGTCGAGGCCGACCTGATCTTCTCGATGCTGATGGGCGACCAGGTCGAGCCCCGGCGGGTCTTCATCGAGGACAACGCCCGCGCCGTCGTCAACCTCGATGTCTAGGAGGAGGTGATCGCGGATGGCGACTGAGATCCTCAGCGGCGGCAACGTCGAACCACGCGCGCTCGAGGACGAGATGCGCTCGGCCTACCTCGACTACGCGATGTCGGTGATCGTCGGCCGGGCGCTACCCGACGTCCGTGACGGCCTCAAGCCGGTCCATCGACGCGTCCTCTTCGGGATGAGCGAGCTCGGTCTCGGACCGACGCGGGGCTACGCGAAGTGCGCCCGGATCGTCGGCGAGGTGATGGGCAACTACCACCCCCACGGCGACTCGGCGATCTACGACGCCCTCGTCCGCCTGGCGCAGGACTTCTCGATGCGCTACCCGCTCGTCGACGGCCAGGGCAACTTCGGCTCGGTCGACGACGACCCGGCCGCCGCGATGCGCTACACCGAGGCCCGCCTCGACCGCCTCGCGACCGAGATGCTGCGCGACCTCGACATGGACACGGTCGACTTCGTGCCCAACTACGACGGTCGCAAGCAGGAGCCGACCGTGCTGCCGGCCCGCTTCCCGAACCTGCTCGTCAACGGCTCGTCGGGGATCGCCGTCGGGATGGCGACGAACATCCCGCCGCACAACCTCCGCGAGGTGATCGCCGCGACGATCGCCTACATCGACAATCCGGCGATCGACGTCGAGGGCCTCGCCC
The DNA here is from genome assembly GCA_034664295.1 of Solirubrobacteraceae bacterium. Lineage (GTDB taxonomy): Bacteria > Actinomycetota > Thermoleophilia > Solirubrobacterales > Solirubrobacteraceae > Palsa-513. The sequence goes on from JAXDHV010000102.1 coordinate 58,522, forward strand.
GCCACGTCAAGGGACCGGACTTCCCGACAGGCGGGATCATCCTCGGCCTGGCGGGGATCCGCGACGCCTACGAGACCGGACGCGGCCGGGTCAGGGTCCAGGCGCGGGCCCACGTCGAGCCGCTGAGCCACGGCAAGGAGGCGATCATCGTCACCGAGCTGCCGTTCATGGTCAAGAAGGGCGGCGACGGCGGCCTGATCCAGAAGATCGCGGCGCTCGTCCACGAGAAGAAGATCTCCGAGATCTCCGACCTGCGCGACGAGTCCGACAAGCGGGGCATGCGCCTGGTGATCGAGCTCAAGCGCGACGCCCTGCCGAAGGTCGTCCTCAACAAGCTCTACAAGCACACGTCGATGCAGTCGACGTTCGGCGTCAACATGGTCGCCCTCGTCGACGGCGTCCCGAAGACCCTCTCGCTCCGCGAGGTGATCCACCACTACGTGGTCCACCAGCGCGAGGTGATCGTCCGGCGGACCAAGCACGAGCTCGCCCAGCGCGAAGCCCGCGCCCACATCCTCGAAGGCCTGCTGATCGCGCTCGAGCACCTCGACGCCGTGATCGCCTTGATCCGCTCCTCGCCGGACCGCGAGACAGCCCGCGAGCAGCTCGTCGCCCAGTTCGAGCTGACCGTGATCCAGGCCCAGGCGATCCTCGATCTGCGCCTCTCCCAGCTGACCGCCCTGGAATCCGACCAGATCCGCCGGGAGCACGCCGACGCGATGGAGCGGATCGGCGAGCTGCGGGCGATCCTCGGCGACGAGCTGCGGGTCCTCTCGATCATCAAGGAGGAGCTCTCGGAGATCTCCGAGCGCTTCGGCGACGCCCGCCGGACCGAGATCTCCCCCTCCGACGACGAGATCGACATCGAGGACCTGATCGCCGACCAGCAGATGGTGATCGCGATCACCCGGTCGGGCTACATCAAGTCGCTGCCGCTGGTCACCTACCGCCAGCAGCACCGCGGCGGGCGTGGCGTCACCGGGATGGACATGAAGGACGGCGACTTCATCGAGCACCTCTTCATCTGCTCGACCCACGACTACCTGCTGTTCTTCACCAACCGGGGCAAGGTCTACCGCTCGAAGGTCTACGAGCTGCCGGAGGCCTCGCGAACGGCCAAGGGCCGGGCGCTCGTCAACATCCTCCCCCTCCGAGAGGGGGAGCGCGTCCAGTCGGTGCTCGCGACCCGCGACTACAACGAGGGCGCCTACCTGATCTTCGCGACGCGCGACGGGATCGTCAAGAAGACCGCATTCGGCGCCTACAACACGCCGATCAACGCCGACGGGATCATCGCGATCAACATCCGCCCCGACGACGAGCTCGTCGCCGTCCGGCGGACCTCCGGCGACGACGACATCCTGATGGTCAGCCGCTCCGGGCAGGCGGCCCGCTTCCACGAGTCCCAGATCCGCCCGATGGGCCGCGACACCTCGGGCATGCGGGGGATGAACGTCTCCCAGAAGGGCAACCACCTGCTCGCGATGGACGTCGCGCGCGACGAGCAGGAGCTGCTCGTCGTGACCGAGAACGGCTACGGCAAGCGCACCGCGCTGGCCGACTACCCCCGCAAGGGTCGCGGAACGATGGGCGTCAAGACGATCGCCCTGACCGAGAGCAAGGGCGCGCTCGCCGGAGCCCTCGTCGTCCGCGAGCACGAGGATCTCGTCTTCATCTCCCACACCGGCATGGTCCAGCGGACGTCGGTGCGCGGGATCAACCGCTACGGGCGCGGCTCCCAGGGCGTCCGGGTGATGAACCTCAAGGAGGACGACACCGTCAGCGCGATCGCGCTCGTCGCCGAGTCCTCGCAGGAGATCGAAGAGGCCGCCGCCGGCGAGATCGTCCCCGAGCCCGGAGCGGGCGCTCCCGAGGCGGAGTAGATCGGCCTGCCGCAAGCCACCGGCGGGCCCTTGCAAGCGGGAATCCGAGTTCGCTACTCTTTCGGTACCAGCGAAAGGAGGTGGTCCTACATTGGTTGACAGTACTTGCGGGACTCTGGAGGTGGCCGGCACCTAGGCCGGAGCAGCGCCTGGACCCGCCTAGCGGAATCCAACCGGACCACCGCCGCATCCCGGCAGCCGGACCTTGTCCCCCCGGCGCGCCCCGTTCCGACGCGCGCAGAGCGTTTCGGACGTGGCAGATGCCAGTGCGGCTCTGTCCAAGCAGAGCATCAAGCGAGGGGCGCCCCGTCGAGGCGCCCCTCGTGCGTGCGGGCTGGGTCGGCCCCCGAATCTCCACTTCCGGCGCGAGCCGTTTCGCTAGGCTGCGCCGATGGGACAACGCACGCAGTACACACCCGGCACGTTCATCTGGACGGACCTCGCGACCAGCGATCAGGATGCCGCGAAGCGCTTCTACGGCGAGCTCTTCGCCTGGACGGCCGACGACATGCCGGTCGGCGACGACGGGACCGTCTACTCGATGATGCTCCGCGACGGCAGGCCCGTCGCGGCGATCTCGCCCCAGCAGCAGGCCCAGCGGGAGGCCGGGGTCCCGCCGCTGTGGAACTCCTACATCTCGGTGGAGAGCGCCGACGCGAGCGCCGCCCGGGCGGCCGAGCTCGGCGGAACGGTCCACGCTCCTCCGTTCGACGTGATGGACGCCGGCCGGATGGCCGTGATCGCCGATCCCCAGGGAGCCTTCTTCATGATCTGGGAGCCCGGCCGCCACTTCGGCGCCGCGCTCGTCAACTCGCCCGGCGCACTCTCCTGGAACGAGCTCGCCTCGCCGGACCCGCAGGCCTCGGCCGACTTCTACGCCGCGTTGTTCGGGTGGCAGCTGGAGGCGATGGAGGAGATGCCGATGACCTACTTCGTGATCAGCAACGGCGACCGGCGCAACGGCGGGATCACCGAGCTTCCGCCCGGCGTGCCGCCCCACTGGCTCGTCTACTTCGCCACCGAGGAGATCGACGCCGGCGTCGCCAAGGTCGAGGAGCTCGGCGGCACCAAGCTGAGCGGGCCGCACGACATCGGGATCGCCAAGTTCGCGGTCCTCGCAGACCCCCAGGGCGCGAGCTTCGCGCTCTACGCCGGCGAGCTCGACGACTAGCACTGGCCAGCCCGGCACGGCGGGCGGGCGCCGCAGGCAGCTCAGGGCCGCGTGCGCGGCTGCTCAGGCTGCGTGCGCGGCTGCTCAGGCCGCGTGCGGGAGATACGCCCGCCAGGACGGCGGGATCACGGGGCTCGAGACGTGGATGAAGATCTCGGGATGGGGCACCCGCGGAGCCCGGCGGGGGTGCATGCCGGCCTGCGCCGGCGTCAGGTCGCCCTTGCGCCGGTTGCACGGCGCGCAGGAGGCGACGATGTTCTCCCAATCCGACGACCCGCCCTTCGAACGCGGGATCACGTGGTCGACGGTCAGGCTCGTGCGGATCCCGCAGTACTGGCAGCTCCAGTCGTCGCGGGCGAACACCGCGCGGCGCGTGATCTTCCGCCGATGGGCGTCCCGCGGGAGCCGGACGTAGCTGGTCAGGCGGATCACGGTCGGCCTCGAGATCGCGGTCGTCTCCGAGTGGAGCTCCCAGCTGGCGTGCTCGAGGACCTCGGCCTTCTCCTTCAGGAGGAGCACGACCGCCCGGCGGACCGTGCAGACGTTGATCGGCTCGTAGGTGGCGTTGAGAACGAGCACCCGGCCAACAACCACTGCGCCGGGCAGTGGTGACGGTCCGCGCCGCCGGTGCTCTTGTAGGGACGCGGACCCCAGTGGTGCTGGTGGTACCCCGGTTGCCATCGCTCTGAGCCGCGAGTCTAGCTTGCCGTTGGGCGAATGGTCGTCGACTCAGATCGCCCGCCGGAGCGCGAGCGCAGGAGCCTCGCCGCGAGCTCGCCCTACTCGATCGCCACGCCGCCGACCGTCGTCGCCGCGGCGTAGGACCCGAGCACGCGGACTTCCTCGCAGTGGCGCCGCAGGCCGTCGATCGCCTCGCCCACCGCGGCCGATTCGAGGGCGCCGAGGAGGTCGGCGAAGAACATGTAATGGCCGAGCCCGGCCCGGTGCGGACGCGACTCGATGCGGGTCATGTTGATCTCCCGATCGGAGATCTCCGCCAGGCAGGCGACCAGCCAGCCGGGCGACTCGTCCCCGGCCCCCCAGAAGACGATCGACGTCTTGGCGGCCGCGTGCACCGCGCAGGCGCCGGCACCGGCGGGTGCGAGCCAGACGAACCGCGTCCGGTTGCCCTCCTCGTCGTCGACCCCGTCGATCAGGACGTTGCCGCCGTAGATCTCGGCGGCGAGGCTGTTGCCGAGCGCCGCGTGGGCGAGCAGGGGATCGGCGGCCACCCGGCGCACAGCATCGGCGGTCGAGTTGGCAGCGATCACGCGGGCGCCGGCCAGGCGCGTGCGCAGGAACCGGGCGCACTGGGCGTTGGCCTGGGGATGGGAGTAGACGGTCTCGATCTCCTCGAGCGCGATCTCCCGGCCGGCGATCAGGCAGTTGCGGATCGCGAGCACCGTCTCGCCGACGATCCGCACGTCGCTCGCGTCGGTCGCCAGGGCGTCGAGGGTCACGTCGATCGACCCCTCCAGCGAGTTCTCGATCGGGACGAGCGCCCGCTGGACGGTGCCGTCGTGGACGGCCATCACGGTGTCGTAGATCGTCGTGAAGCCGTCCAGCGCAGCCCCGGGCGGAGTTCCCGCGGCGATCAGGGCCTGGTGGGAGAAGGTGCCCTGGGGCCCGAGATAGCCGATCCGCATGCCGCGGCTACCGGCCGGCGCCGAGGGCGATGCGCAGAGCGTCCTCCTCCTCGGGGGAGAGCTCGAGCTCGCTGCGGCCGTCGCGGACCTGCTTGGCGTAGATCCGAGCCTGGTCGCGGTGGTGGATCGAGGAGAGCACGATCCCCGAGCGGCTGTCGTCGAGCAGGGCGATCGAGAGGGACTGGCGGCCGGACATCTCGTTGTAGGCGTCGTAGCGGACGAGCGCGCGGTGGGTGATCGCCCCGGCGAGGCGCTGCTCGGCCTCGGCGAGACGGCCGTCGATCGTCGTGGCTACGGTCTCGACCCAGTCGCGCAGCGCACCGAAGGCGACCTGGAGCTCGGCCGCGTGATCGACGAGGTCGGCGTCCCCGTGCTCGCCGAGGACGGCGCGCTGCCCGGCGCGGAGCCGGCGGATCGCGAGGGCGAGGCCTGCGCAGGCCAGCAGCGCGACGACGGCGCCCCCGGCGCCGACGAGGGCGGCGACGCCCTGCGTCGATGAAAGCGAGCTCACGCCTCCAACGGTACCCGCTGGGGCCGGCGGCGGTCCGATCCGCTGCTCAGCGGCTGAAGGTCGCGAGGTAGGTCTGGGTGTTGTTCGTCTTGTCCATCTCCCCACCGACGGGCTTGACCTCGGCCACGAGCTTGACGGTGACCCCGACCGGCGGGGTTCCGGTCAGGCCCATCATCACCTTGGTGTCGGTCATCGACTTGGTGTTGATCGTCTTCGAGGCGACGAGCGCCTTGCTCCCCGGTGCCCCCTCGATCTTCAGCTGGACGACGACCCCGGTCTCGTCGTTCTCGCCCTGGTTGGCGACATCGAGCGTGAAGGTCGGCGCGGGTGTCAGCTTGATCTGATTGACGGACGTGCTGTTGGCAGGCAACGTCGTGGCGCCGACGGCGAGGTAGAGCAGCCCGTGGCCGTGGGTCCCCGGCTTGGGAGCGCCGGTCGCCGTCGTGCCGCCGGAGTTCCCGAGCATCCGCTGGGTCACGGTCTGTGGCGAGAGCCAGCCGAGATCCGGGAGGAAGCGACTCGTCGAGACCGTCTGGTCGGTGATCTGCTGGGCGGCGAGCGTCTGGCTGATCAGGGGTGCGACCCGCTCGGCGTAGATCACATCCGAGGCGAGAAAGGCCTGCATCTCCGCCGTGATCGTGGTGATCGCCTGGGCGGCGCTGTCGGTGCCGAGCGCCGAGGGAACGTTGTTGGCGATCGCCGCGAGCGCCTCGGCCCGGAGGTTGAGCGCGAGCAGGAGGTTCTGCTGGGCGCCGGCCATCTGGCTGGGAACACTGAGGCCGCGGGCGTTGGAGGCCTCGAGCTGGGCCTGGACGCGGTAGGAGTTGACGTCGTCGCCGACCCGCGGCTGGCCGGTGCTCGCGGCATCGGTGAGGATCTTGAAGAGCGGGCCCGAGATCTGGGCCTCGTCGCTTGCGATCGTCGCGACCTTCTGGTTGTAGGAGCGCAGGGCGGCGTCGCGCTTGCCGTTGAGGTAGCTGCGGACGACCAGGCCGACCAGGAGCACGAGGACGAGGCCGCCGACGCCGGCGACCGCCCGCCGAACCAGCAGCGTGCGGTCATCGACGCCTGGGGTTCGCCCTGACGCGGCGCTGCGCGGACGAGGTGCTTTCGGGGTGCGTGGCCGACCGCCCTGGTCGTCGAACGACAAGTTGCGCTCCTTGGCGGAGGTGGGGAGCGAGAACTATGACGGGCCGGGTGGCGCGCAGGTTCCGTGCAAGTTTTTCGTCACCGGACCGGGCCAGGCAGGGCCTGTGAGCAGGCGCGCCGAACGCGGGCTAGTGAAGACCGACTCGCGCCAGCTCGTCCTCGATCGGTACACGCTGCTCGAGCGGCTCGGGGCCGGCGCGTTCGGGACGGTCTGGCTGGCCCACGACGAGCACCTCCAGCGCGAGGTCGCGATCAAGCGGATCCAGCGCAGCTCCGAGGACGGCCGGGAGGAGCGCCGGCGGGCGCGGCGCGAGGCGATCGCGGCGGCGCGCCTCAGCCACCCGGCGATCGTCGCGCTGTACGAGGCGGGGGCCGACGAGGACGCCTACTACCTGGTCTCCGAGCCGGTCCGCGGGGCGAGCCTGGCGGAGCTGTTCGCGTCCCGGCGGATCGGCGACCGTGAGCTCCTGCGGGTCGGCGTGGTGCTTGCCGACGCGCTCGCCCACGCCCACGCCCGCGGGGTCATCCACCGGGACGTCAAGCCGCAGAACGTGATCGTCCCCGACGAGACGACGGCCGGCGGAGCCGCGGCCAAGCTGACCGACTTCGGGGTGGCGCGGATCGCGGGCGACCAGCCGCTGACGCGGACGGGCGACATCATCGGGACGTTCGCCTACATGGCGCCCGAGCAGGCGCAGGGCCGCCCGGCGGACGCGTCCTCGGATCTGTACTCGCTCGCCCTGACGATCTACGAGGGCCTCGCCGGCTTCAACCCGGTTCGCGGCTCGACGCCGGCCGTGACCGCCCGCCTCCAGGGCCAGGGGGCCGCGCCGCTGGAGCGCGAGCGCCGGGACCTGCCGGCGACGCTCTGCCGATCGATCGATCGCGCGCTCAGCGTCGACCCCGTCCGCAGGGGCTCGCTCGTCGAGTTGCGCGGCGCGTGCGTCGCCGCCCTCGCGGGCGAGCTTCCGAGCTCCCGGCGCACCGGCCCCCGCGCGACACGCTCGGAGCCGCCGAGCCCCCCGCGTCAGGCTCGCGCGATCGGCGGCCTCGCCGTCGGGGCATTCGCCTTCGCGCTGCTCTCGAGCCTGCCGGCGCTCGCGAGCGGCCCGACGCGACTCTGGGTGGCCGCGGCGGCCGCGGTCGCGGTCGGGCTCGCCCCCCGGCTGGGGTGGCTCGCGGTCGGCCTGGGGCTGGTCGTCTGGCTCGGCGTGCGCGGGGCCTCGGGGACGGCGCTGCTGGTCGCGCTGGCGATGGCCCCGGTTCCGACCGCGCTGCGCTCGACGCCGTGGCTGTGGTGCGCGCCTGCCCTGGCGCCCGTGCTCGGACTGCTCGGGCTAGCGCTCGCGTTCCCGGCGCTCGCCGCTCGGCTCGGCGGGATCCGGCAGCGGAGCGCGCTCGGTGCCCTCGGCGTTTGGTGGCTGGCCCTCGCCGAAGTGGCGTTCGGCCGCCGGCTGCTGTTCGGCACGCCGGCGGGCGTGGATCGGCCGGCGAGCTGGCGGGGGCTGCCGCTGGACACCGTGGCGCACGGGGTGATCCCGCTGCTGAGCGGCGCCGAGCTCCTGCTGGGCGTCTCGTGGGCGGTGGCTGCGGCGCTGGCGCCGCGGGTCGCGGCCGGGGCGCCGACCGCGCGGGCGCTGGGCGCGATCGCGTGGGCGAGCGGCTTGATCGCGGCGACCGGCCTCGCCGGCGAGCAGCTCGGGTCGGTGGGGACGACGTCGTTGATCGCGGGCGGTCTCCTGGCCCTCTGCATCGTGGTTGCGCGCCGGCCCGCCGCGTCCGCCGCGCGCCCGGCGCCCGGCGTTCCGTAGCATGACGTTGGCCCGCAGGGTGGCCGCAGTCGACCGCCCGCGCCGAACCCCTGAGTGCACGACACGATGAGCGTCCTCCGAAGCCTCGAGACCAAGATCGCCGGCCTTGTCGAGGGGGCCTTCGGTCGTGCCTTCCGGTCGGAGATCAAGCCGGTCGAGCTGGCCCGCCGGCTGGCCCGCGAATGCGATGACAATCGCACGGTGTCACGCGACCGCGTCTACGTGCCGAACGAGTACGCGATCTGGCTCTCGGCCGATGATCGCGCCCACTACGCCGACCGCGAGCAGGCCCTCGGCGAGGAGCTCAGCGCGTCGATCCTCGAACACGCCCGCGCCGAGGGCTTGACGCTGCTCGCCCGACCGGTGATCGAGTTCCATACCGACGAGCGCCTCGCGCTCGGAGACTGCGGCATCCAGACCCAGCCGGTGGAGCGCGCACCTGAGGAGCCGCCCGCACACGAGCCTGCGGCGTTCGCTGAGGAGCCGGTCAGCGGCTCGACGATGATCTTCTCGACCGCCGAGCGCTACGCCGGGCCGCTCGAGGCGGCACGGGGGGCTCGTCCGTCGCGGACGTTCGTCGTCGTCGACGGGCGGCGGGTCCTGGTCGGCCCGCAGGGCGCGGTGATCGGGCGGGCCCACGAGTGCGACGTCGTGGTCGCGAGCACCGACGTCTCGCGCCGCCACGCGGAGATCCGTCCGGATCGGACCGGCTGGACGATCCGCGACCTCGGCTCGACGAACGGCGTGCGGGTCAACGGCCGCTCGGTCAGCGGAGCCCAGCCCCTGGCATCCGGCGACCAGATCGAGCTGGGAACGGTCTCGGCCGTCTTCACGGTCGAGTGAGCGCGACGATGACGACCACGCTCGAGCCGGTCTCCGTCGCCCTGAAGTTCGGCTTCATCGCGGTGCTCTACCTGTTCCTCCTGTGGGTCTCGCGCAGCGCCCTGCGGGACCTGCGCGTCGCCCGGCCCGACCGCTTCTCGGCGCCGCCGCTGGACGGGACCGGACTGCACTCGGCTTCGACCGGGCTCGTCTCCGCGCAGACGAAGGTGGCGCCGCGGCTCGTCGTCGAGCGCGCGCCGGGGCACACTCCAGGGATGATCTACGACATCGACGACGGCGCCGTGCTCGGTCGCGGGGATGCCGCGGAGATCCGCCTCGAGGATCCCTTCGCCTCGTCCAAGCACGCGCGGATCCTCACGCAGGCGGGAGCCGTCGTGCTCGAGGACCTCGGCTCGACAAACGGCACCTATCTGAACGAGGAGCTGCTGCGGGGACCCGCGCCCCTGCACCCGGGCGACCGGGTGAGGATCGGCGACAGCGAGTTCACCTACGAGGAGGGCTGATGCTCCGCGTCGCCGAGCACTACTCGGCCAGCGACACGGGGCGCGAACGGCGGGCCAACGAGGATTCCTATCTCGCGCGCTCGCCCGTCTTCGTCGTCGCCGACGGGATGGGCGGCGCCCGCGCCGGGGAGGTCGCCTCGCGGACGGCGGTCGAGCTGTTCGCCGGGGGCCTCGACGAGCGCATCCCCGCGCCGGAGGAGCGTCTGGCGCGCCGCGTGCAGGATGCCAACGAGCGAATCCACGAGCTCTCTCGCGCGGACTCCCGCCGCGCCGGGATGGGCACGACGATCACCGCGGTCCACGTCGGCGGCGAGGAGCTGGCGATCGCGCACGTCGGCGACAGCCGCGCGTACTGCCTGCGCGACGGTGCGCTCAGCATGCTGACCGAGGATCATTCGCTGGTCGGCGAGCTCGTGCGCCAGGGGAAGCTGACCGAGCAGGAGGCCGAGGAGCATCCGCAGCGCTCGATCATCACGCGGGCGCTGGGCCCCGAGCCGGTCGTGATGGTCGACACGATGACCGTCCGGGCGCGACCGGGCGACGTCTACCTGCTGTGCAGCGACGGCCTGACCTCGATGCTCTCAGACGATCGCCTCCGCCAGCTGCTGGCCGGTCCCCGCTCACTCGAGCAGGCCGGCGTGGATCTGATCGACGCCGCCAACGCGGCCGGCGGACGCGACAACATCACGGTGATCCTGTTCCGCCTGGAGAGCGTCGAGGACCCTGGATCGGGGACCTCATACGACCAGCCGACATCGGTGGGTGTCGCGGCCCCGACCGTCGATGCTGTGCGCCGGGCGCTCGCCGACTCCCCGCCGGTCGGCGCCGTCGCGCCGGCGCCGCGGGAGCCCGGCGTGCGGGCGCAGCGCCCGCGTCCCGCGCCTGAAGAGCCGCGCCGGCGGCGCCGGCGGGAGGTGCCCGGTCTCGTTCGGCTCCTGCTCGGCCTGCTGGTCGTCGTCGGCGTGCTCGGGGCGGCCTTCTTCTTTGCCAACTCGGCGATCTACTTCGTCGGGACCGACGCCGGCGGGCGGGTCGCCGTCTTCAACGGGCTCCCCTACGACCTGCCGGCCGGCGTCAAGCTCTACTCGACCTACTTCGTCTCGGGGGTCACGGTCGCCGAGCTCGGCGCCGCCGAGCGCAGCCGCCTCCTCAACAACCAGCTGCGCTCGTTCGCCGACGCCACCGACCTCGTGCGCCGCGTGGAGCTCGGTCAGATATCGACCCGATGAGGGCCAGCCGATGAACCGTCCGATCGCCAAGCTGTTCGCTCTCGTGATCGTGCTGTTCGCGCTCCTGATCGGGTTCACCTCGCGCTGGACGGTCTTCCAGGCCCAGTCGCTGCGCGACAACGCGTTCAACGCCCGCGGACTGCTCGAGCAGCAGCTGATCCCCCGCGGCGCGATCCGCGCGGCCGACGGCACCGTCCTGGCACGCTCGATCCGCGGCAGGGGCGGCGCCTACACCCGCACCTATCCGACCGGTGACCTGTTCGCCCTGCCGATCGGCTACTCCTACACGAGCCTCGGCCGGGCGGCGCTGGAGTCGTCGCGAAACAGCGAGCTCACGGGCCGGGCGAACGTCAGCCAGCTGAACTCGGTGATCAACCAGCTGACCGGCCACAAGCAGGTCGGCGACACGCTCTACACGACGCTCGACCCCAAGGCCCAGCGGGTCGCGGTCGCCCAGCTCGCCGGCCAGAAGGGGTCGGTCGTCGCGCTCGACCCGCGGACCGGCGCGATCAAGGTGATGGCGTCGTTTCCGAGCTACGACCCAAACCAGCTCCGCTCGGGGCAGGCGGCGCTCACGCGCCTCGTCGGGTCAGGCCAGTCGCTCCAGAACCGGGCGACCCAGGCGGCCTACCTGCCGGGCTCGACGTTCAAGGTGGTGACCGCGATCGCGGCGATCGACAGCGGCAGGTACACCCCGGACTCGATGCTCAGCGGCGCGTCACCGGTCACGATCTCGGGCGTCCCGCTGACCAACGACGCGGGTGAGACCTTCGGTGTGATCAGCCTCACGCAGGCCCTGACCAACTCGGTCAACACCGTCTTCGCGCCGGTCGCCGTCGCCGTCGGCAAGCCGACGATGGCCAAGTACATGAACCGGCTCGGCTTCGACGCGGCGCCGCCGATCGATCTTCCGAGCGGCGAGCGGCGACCGAGCGGCGAGTACGCCCACGGCAGGCTGATCGCGCCGACCTCCGATCTCGTCGACGTCGGCCGGATGGGGATCGGCCAGGACAAGCTCGAGGTCACGCCGCTGCAGATGGCGATGGTCGCGGCGGCGGTCGCCAACCACGGGACGCTGATGACGCCGCACCTGACCGACAGAGCCGTCGACAAGGACGGGCGGGCGCTCGAGACGATCCAGCCGACGGTCTTCAGCAACGTGATGAGCCCGCAGACGGCGAGCTCCGTCGGCGCGATGATGTCGCACGTCGTCAACGACGGGGGCACCGGGACGGCCGCCGCGCTGCCGGGAATCGAGGTCGCCGGCAAGACCGGAACGGCCCAGCTGGGTGCCGGGACGTCGCTCAACCAGGTCTCCTTCATCGCCTTCGCGCCGCTCCAGAACCCGCGGATCGCGATCGCCGTGACCGTCGAGCGGGCGACCGGACAGGGCGGAACCGTGGCGGCGCCGATCGCCAAGGCGGTCCTCCAGTCGCTGCTCGGTGGCGGGTAGGGTCCGCGGCGATGCGTGAGCTTGCTGCCTCGACGTTGATCGACCGCCGCTACCGCGTGATCTCGAGGATCGGCTCGGGGGGGATGGCGGACGTCTACTGCTGCGAGGACCTCCAGCTCGGCCGGCAGGTCGCCGTGAAGGTCCTCCACCAGCGCTTCGCCGAGGACGAGGAGTTCGTCGAGCGCTTTCGCCGCGAGGCCTCCAGCGCGGCTTCGCTCTCGCACCCGAACGTCGTCGGCGTCTTCGACCGCGGCGAGTGGGACGGCACCTACTACATCGCGATGGAGTACCTCGACGGGCGGACGCTCAAGGCGCTGAGCCGCGAGGAGGGGCCACTCGCGCCGCTGCGGGCGATCGAGATCATCACGCAGGTGCTGGGCGCGGCGCGCTTCGCCCACCAGCGCGGGGTGATCCATCGCGACATCAAGCCGCACAACGTGATCGTCGACGCCGACGGCCGGGCGAAGGTCACCGATTTCGGGATCGCGCGGGCCGGCGTCTCGGAGATCACCGAGACCGGGTCGATCATGGGCACGGTCGAGTACCTGTCCCCCGAGCAGGCCCAGGGCCACGCGGTCGGTCCTCGCTCGGACCTCTACTCGATCGGCGTCGTGCTCTACGAGCTCTTGACCGCCCGCCTCCCGTTCGAGGGCGACTCGGCGGTGACGATCGCCCTCAAGCAGATCTCCGAGGCGCCCGTCCCGCCGAGCACCTACAACGCTGCGGTCTCGCCGGAGCTCGACGCGATCGTGCTCGCGGCGCTGGCCAAGGACCCCGAGCACCGCTACGCCGACGCCGACGGATTCCTCGCCGCGCTGGAGGCCGAGCGTGAGCGTCTGCGCTGGGTGCGCTCCGATCGGACGGCCGAGTTCGCCGCCGCGGCCGCGGTCGCCTACGAGCGGCCCGTCGCGCAGGCCCCGACCGAGCCGGAGCCGGTCCCGGCGGCGCTCGTCGCGGCCCGGACCCGCCGCTTTCCGTCGTGGGCGCCGATCGCCGGCGGCGTCCTCGCGGTCGTCGTGCTGATCCTGATCGGACTGATCGCACTCAAGCCGGCCGCCAAGGTCCGCGTCCCGAAGGTCGTCGGGCGGACCGAGGCCAGCGCCCTCACGGTGCTCCAGAGGGCGGGCTTCAACCCGGTGCCCGCGCTCGTCACCACGAAGGCGCCGACGGGGATCGTGATCGGCCAGTCGCCGAACTTCGGAGCGAGCGCCGCGAAGGGCTCGGTCGTCCAGATCACGGTCTCCGAGGGCCCGGGCACGGCCACCGTGCCGAGCGTCGTCGGCAAGGGCAGGCTGGCGGCGAAGTCCGCCCTCACGAAGGCTGGTCTGACGGTCATCGAGACGACGATCTCCTCGCCCAGCGTCCCCGTCAACCACGTGATCTCGACGAACCCCGGGCCCGGGACCGCGGTCCCCGCGGGGAGCTCGGTGGCGGTCGTCGTCTCCGGCGGCCCCCAGCAGGCCGCCGTCCCGAGCGTCGTCGGCAAGCTCCAGGCCGCGGCGCAGGCGCTGATCGCACAGGCGGGATTCACCTCGACCGTGACGTCTGTCGACTCCTCGCAGCCGCCGGGCACCGTGGTCTCGCAGTCGCCCGCGGCCGGGAGCACCCGACCGGCGAAGAGCCCGGTCGCGCTGAGCGTGGCGAAGGCCGCGAAGAAGACCCTGACGCTCCAGTCGCTGGTCGGCGAGAGCGAGTCGATGGCCTCGTCGGCGCTCGGGGCCTCCGGTCTGAAGGTCTCAACGACGAACCGAACCGTGAGCGACCTGACGCAGAACGGCTCGGTGCTCGCCCAATCCCCGCAGGCCGGCTCCAAGGTCGCGGTCGGCGACACCGTCACGCTGACGATCGGCAGGTTCTCCGGCACGACCACCCCGACGACGACTCCGACGACGCCGACGACTCCGACCACGCCGACGACTCCGACCACGCCCACGACGACCACGCCGACGACGCCTGCTCCGTGAAGGTCGTCGTCCTCGCGGGTGGGCGCTCCTCAGAGCACGACGTCTCGCTGGCCTCGGCGGCCGGTGTCTGCGCGGGTCTGCGGGCGGCCGGCCACGAGACGCTCGAGGTTCGCATCTCGCGCGCCGGCCGCTGGAGCAGCGACGACACGGAGCTCGCGCTGACGCCGGCCGGTGGCCTGCTCGGCGCCGACGTCGTCTTTCCCGCGCTGCACGGCCCATACGGTGAGGACGGCGTCGTCCAGGGCCTGCTCGAGTGCCTCGACGTGCCCTACGTCGGGGCCGGCGTGCTGGCCTCGGCGCTCTGCATGGACAAGGTCCTCGCCAAGGACCTCCTGGCGGCCGCCGGAGTCCCGCAGGTCGCCTACGCCGGCGTCCGCGACGGCGCCTGGAAGGCCTCGCCGGACACGGTTCTCGCGTCGCTCGCCGGTCTCGGCCTGCCGGTCTTCGTCAAGCCCGCCCGCCTCGGGTCCTCGGTCGGGATCGGCAAGGTCAGCGCACCGGACGAGCTCCCGCCGGCGCTCGCGCGGGCCTTCGAGCACGATCCGCTGGTGATCGTCGAGGCGATGGCCGACGGTCTCGAGGTCGAGTGCTCGGTGCTCGGCGGCGCCCTCACACGAGCCTCGCTGCCGGGCGAGATCGTCCTCGGTGCGGAGTGGTATGACCTCGCGGCGAAGTACGAGCCGGGCGGCATGGAGCTGGTCGTCCCGGCGCGGATCTCCCAGGCGGCGCAGCGTCGCGTCCGCGAGCTCGCCTGCGAGGCCTTCGACCGCTTCGGCGTCAGCGGCCTCTCGCGGGTCGACTTCTTCGTCGACGGCGAGACCGTCCTGCTCAACGAGCTGAACACGATGCCCGGGTTCACCGCGACGAGCGTCTACGCGAAGCTCTGGGAGGCCACCGGGATCCCCTACGCCGAGCTCGTCGACGAGCTCTGCCGCCAGGCGATCGCCCGCCACGAGCGCGCGCGCGCCTACCGCTTCTAGCCGCCGGTGGTGCCCAGTCCGAAGGCCCCGGTCGCGCCCTGGGTCTTCGGCGCCGCGGCCGGCGCCGAGGCGCTGCAGTGCGCGGCGGCGCACCTGTAGAGCGTCAGCTCGTTGATCGCCGCGCTCTGCCTGCCCGGCGGGAGCTGTGTGATCCAGGCGAGGTAGTAGCGGAAGCTCCGCCCGCCGGTCTCGAGGTTGATCTGCGCCTTGGAGGCGACCGTCCGGTCGCCGGTGTCGACCCGCGTCCAGCCGAGCGTCCCGAGCGATCCGCTCGCCGGGCTGCTCTGCGCGCTCGACGGATCGGTCGCGCTGTTGCTGGCCCAGACCTGCGCCACGAAGCCGGGCGTCGAGGTCTGGAGGACGATCGCGCCGGCGTGGACTGTCGGTGCGGCGTCGACGTAGACCCCGGTGCCGGGCTTGCCGAGCTGGCCGCCGTTGTAGCTGAAGGTCGACCAGAACGTGTTCGGGTCGCCGTCGTCGACGTTCTGGATCTGGCCGACGTGCTCGGGGGTCCCGTAGGGGTTGTAGTCGTGGGCCGCGTTCTGCGCCAGGTGGACCACCCGCAACGCCGCCGGGGGCGAGACGTTGGCCGGCGCGCCGATCCCGCGATGGGTCTGGCCGATCAGGATCACGGCCGCGATCACCGCGCCCAGCCCGAGCACGACCAGCGTCAGGGTCATGCGCTGGGGGTTGCGCAGACGCAGCGGCAGCCGCCTGGTCGTCGAGCGGGGCAGCGTGCGCAGGACCGACGTGGCCTGTCCCGTCGCGTGGCCGGTGCGGACCGCTTCGATCGCGAGGGCCTCCGAGAGGTCGTCGATCATCGCGGTGGCGTCCGGGTAGCGCCGCCGGACGTCCTTGGCCGTCGCCCGGTCGATCACCGCGGCAAGTCCGGCCGAGACCTCGGGGCGGCGCTGCTGGACGTCGGGGAGCTCCTCGCGGACGTGCTTCATCGCGACGGCGACCTGATTCTCGGCGCTGAACGGAACCTCGCCGGTCAGCATCTCGAAGAGCACGACGCCCAGCGCATAGATGTCTGACTGGCCCGTCACCGACTTGCCGAGCGCCTGCTCGGGGGATACGTAGTCGGTCGTCCCGAGAACCCGGCCGTCGACCGTCAGGCCCTCCTCGGCGAGCGTGCGGGCGATCCCGAAGTCGGTGATCAGGGCCCGGCCGTCGCCGTCGATCATCACGTTCTGCGGCTTGACGTCCCGGTGGACGATGCCGGCCTCGTGGGCGGCCCCGAGCGCGCGGGCGAGCTCGATCGCATAGGCCACGGCTTCGGCCACATCGAGCCGTCCGAGCCTGCGGATCCGCTGCTTGAGCGTCTCGCCCTCGATGTACTCGAAGACGATGTACGGCGTCCCGTCGTCCTCGCCGGCGTCGATCACCGTGACGATGTGCGGGTGGCTGAGGCGAGCCACCGCGCGGGCCTCGCGCCGGAAGCGCTCGAGCGGGTCGGAATCCGACGCCACCTCGCGGTTGAGCGTCTTGACCGCGACCTGGCGCTCGAGGACCGTGTCGAAGGCGCGGTAGACCCTCGCCATGCCGCCGATCCCGACCTGCTCGTCGAGGCGGTAGCGGCCGTTGAGCAGGGTGCCGGTCGGGGCTCTCATCGCGTGCGTCGCATTGTTCTCACTCATATTGTGCGCTGATCGATGTTTCGGATGTGTCGTAACCAATACGCGTGATCCCGATCAGGGATACGCGGCGCCCCGATCGGCGCGCGCCGGCCCCCCGTCAGGCGCTCCCGCGGCGGGCCAGGCGGACGAGGACGACGCCGGCCACGCCCGTCCGGTAGAGCGCTGTGCGCAGCAGCGAGACGGGTCGCTCGCGGCGCTCGAGGATGCCCCGGGCCGCCACCGTCGAGACGAAGGCGGCCGCCGCTCCCGCGGCCAGCCGGCTCTCGGTCTCCCGGTGGCGCGGCTGCCCTGGCCACAGCCGCGCGGCGCGCAGCGCGCTCGCGCCGAGGATGACCGGCAGTCCGCAGTCGCGCGAGAGGGCCTCGGCCGCCGGTCGGCCGAAGCCCCGGGCGCGGCAGACCGCGAGCGTCGCGCCGCTGCGCGAGATCCCCGGGACCAGCGCCGCCGCCTGCGCCAAGCCGAGCGCCAGCCCGTCGAGGAGGCGCGCGTCGCTCGCCGGCCGCTGCGAGCTCCCCAGGCGGTCGCCGAGGGCGAGCGCCAGCGAGCCGACCAGCAGGCCGCCGGCGATCCGGCGGGGGGTCCCGAGCCGCTCGATGCCCGACTCCAGCGCGAGGCCCGCGAGCGCCGGCGGGCCGAGTGCCAGCCCAAGGACGCTCGCCGCACGCCGGTCCCCCGACCAGGCCGCTCTCCCGAGCCCGCTGCGCGCGCCGATCAGGAGCGCGGCCGCCGTGCCGGCGTGGAGCGCGACCTCGAAATCCTTGCGGCACTCCAACGCGAGCTCCGCATAGGAGAAGTCGAGAAGCCACGCGATCAGCGTGATGTGGGCCGACGATGAGACCGGCAGGAGCTCGGCCGGTCCGTGAACCAGGCCGAGGACGACCGCCTCGCGCAGTGGGAACCCGCGGCGGACCGGTCGGGGCAAGCTCCTATTCGGGCCCATCGGCGACCGCGGCCGCCGGGCGCCGCCGCCACTGGAAGAACGCGTAGGCGACCGCCAGCAGGACCAGCGCGACGACCACGTAGTCGACGTAGGCGAGGTTCGCCTTCCAGTCGGTCCAGTGGCTGCGCACCGCCTTGCCGATCAACGCGAGCGCGAGTACCCACGGGATGCAGCCCAGCAGGGTCAGCGCCGTGAAGCGCCCGAAGCGCATTCGCGCGACTCCGGCCGGCAGCGAGATGAACGTCCGGATCACCGGCAGGAGCCGGCTGAAGAAGATCGATGCGTCGCCGTAGCGCTCGAACCACGCGTCCGCCCGGCGCAGCTGGGACGCCTTGATGTGCAGCGCCCGTCCGTGCTTCTCGAGCAGCTCGATCCGGCCGAAGTAGCCGACCCCGTAGGCGATCCACGAGCCCAGGAGGTTGCCGAGCACGCCTGCCGCCACGATCGCGAAGAGGGTCAGGTGGTGGCTGGGCGCCGCCGCCGCGTCGGCCACCGCGAAGCCCGCGAAGAGCATCGTCGCCTCCGAGGGGATCGGGATGCAGGCGCTCTCGAGCGTCATCAGCACGAAGATCGCCGGCAGCCCGCCGCTCTTGACGAAGTCGGTCGCGAAGGTCACCAGCGAATCTGTCACGGAAGCCATCATCGGCGTCGAAGGGTACCGTTCGCCCGCGGATGCGGGTCTGGGTAGATCTCACGAATAGCCCCCACGTGCTCGTCATGCGCCCGGTCATCGCCCGCCTGCGCGCCGACGGCCACGCGGTCGCCGTCACCGCCCGCGACTTCTCCCAGACGCTCGAGCTCTGCGAGCGCTTCGGGATCGAGCACACGCCGATCGGCCGCCACCGGGGTGGTGCGATCGCCGCAAAGGCCCGCGGTCTGCTCGAGCGCTCGGCTGCCCTGACCCGCTGGGCCCGGGGCCGGCGCTTCGATCTCGCGCTCGGGCACGGCTCCAACGACCTCAGCGTCGCCGCCCGCCTGCTCGGCGTCCCCTGCTCGACGATGTTCGACTACGAGTGGGCGACCGTCCAGCACAACATCAACTGCCGGCTCGCCCAGGCCGTCGTCGTCCCCGCGGCGATCCCGCCCGAGCGGCTGCACCGCTACGGCGCCGCCGCCAAGCTCGGGCGCTACCCCGGCCTCAAGGAGGAGTACTACCTCGCCGATTTCGAGCCCGACCCACGCGTCCTCGACGAGCTCGGCCTCGACCCGCGGCAGCCGATTGTCGTCGTGCGGACCCCGCCGGCCGTCTCCCTCTACCACCGCTTCGAGAACGACCTCTTCGCCGACGTGCTCGCCCGCGTCCGCGGAACCCAGGCCGTCGTCCTCCCGCGGATCGACAGTCAGCGGCGCGAGCTCGTCGCCGCCGGCGGCTTCATCGTCCCCGAGCAGGCGATCGACGCCCAGTCGCTGATCGCCCACGCCGACCTCGTGATCAGCGCCGGCGGCACGATGAACCGCGAGGCCGTCGCCCTCGGGACGCCGGTCTGGACGACCTTCGAAGGCCGGCTCGGGGCGGTCGACGCCGCCCTGATCGCCGACGGGCGCCTGCGCCGCCTCGAGCGCTCGGACCAGCTCGAGCTCCGCAAGCGCGATCCCCGATCGGCGGAGGACCGGGTCCGTCGGGACGTCGGCCTCCTGGTCGGCCTGCTGAGCGCGCCGGCACGCGTCTGACGACCCGGCCGCCGGCGATCAAATGTCTCCCGGCAGCGGCGCTCGGCGGGCCGCGGATCTGCTCCGCGCGCCGCCGCCGGGCGGCGTAGAATGGCGCGGATGCGCCGACGGCTTCGCTCGGCGACCCTCCCGCTGCATCGCCACTCGCTGCCGCAGCTCGGCGTGGACGGGGCACTGGTCGCACTCGCATACTTCCTCGCGTTCGAGCTGCGCTTCGACAGCGGCCCGAAGGGCTCCTACGGCCTGCTCTACCACCGCACGTGGCCCTGGGTGATCCTCGGCACGACGCTCGTGCTCGCCGTCTCGCGCGTCTACCAGCGACGCTGGCGCTACGCCGGTCAACGCGACTACCAGACGCTCGTCCGGGCCGTCGTCGTCGCGACGATCATCCTCGTCGGCGCCGTCGCGATCCTCCGGCCCGTACAGGAGGTCACCCACCAGGGAACCAAGACGATCGTCCTGCCCAACAGCGTGATCGCCCTCTACTTCCTGCTCGTCGTGGCCTTCCTCGCGGGCGCCAGGCTGCTCGCGCGCAGCGTGCACGACCGCCCGATCCGCGGCTTCCGCGCCGGCAAGGACGCCCGCGAGGTGCTGATCGTCGGCGCCGGGGACGGCGGACGACTCGTGCTGCGCGAGATCCTCCGCAACCCCGAGCTCGGCCTGCGGCCGGTCGGCTTCGTCGACGACGACCCGCTCAAGCGCAACCTCCGCCTCGACGGCGTCCGCGTCCGCGGGACGACCGAGGACCTCCCGCGGATCCTCGACGAGGCCGAGCCGACCGAGGTGATCATCGCGATCCCGTCCGCCCCCGGCTCGCTGCGCAAGCGCGTCGTCGGCGCGTGTCGCGAGCGGGGGATCCCCGTCCGCACGCTGCCGACCGTCTTCGAGCTCCTCCAGGGCGGCTCCAATCCCGTCCGCCAGGTCCGCGAGGTCCGCGTCGAGGACGTCCTCGGCCGCGAGCCGGTCCGCATGGAGCTCGACGTCGTCGGCGCCTACCTCGAAGGCCAGACCGTCCTCGTGACCGGCGCCGGCGGCTCGATCGGCTCGGAGCTCTGCCGCCAGATCACCCGCGTCGGTCCCCGCCGGCTGGTCGCCCTCGACCACGCCGAGGACAACCTCTTCAGCATCGTCCGCGAGCTCGAGGACGAGCGCCACGTCCATCCATCGGTGGTCGCCGCCGTGCTCGGCGACTGCAAGGAGGAGGAGCGGATGCGCGAGGTCTTCGCCGAGCACCGCCCGACGATCGTCTTCCACGCCGCCGCCTACAAGCACGTCGGGCTGATGGAGACCAACGCGGTCGAGGCGATCCGCAACAACGCGATCGCCACCCGCGTCGTCGCGACGATCTCCGGCCAGTCGAACGTCGACGCCTTCGTCCTGATCTCGACCGACAAGGCGGTCACTCCCGCGACCGTGATGGGCGCCTCCAAGGCGCTCGCCGAGTTCGCGATCGAGGCCGCCCAGCGCCGCTTCGCGCGGACCCGCTTCATGGCCGTGCGCTTCGGCAACGTGCTCGGCTCCTCCGGCAGCGTCGTGCCGATCTTTCGCCGCCAGATCGCCCGCGGCGGTCCGGTCACCGTCACCGACGAGCGCATGACCCGCTACTTCATGACGATCCCCGAGGCCGTCCAGCTCGTCATCCGTTCGGGCTCGCTCGGCGGCGGCGGCGAGGTATTCGTGCTCGAGATGGGCGAGCCGATCTCGATCCTCCAGCTCGCCCGCGACATGATCGAGCTCTCGGGACTCGACCCCGACCGCGACATCGCGATCGAGCTGGTCGGCCGCCGGCCGGGCGAGAAGCTCCACGAGGAGCTCTTCAATCCCTTCGAGCGACCCGAGCCGACAGTGGCCGAGCGGATCGTGCTCGCCCGCCGCGATCCCCTCGACGCGGCGAGCGTCGAGCTGATGTTCGACGAGATCGGCCTGCTCGTCCTCGAAGGGGACGCCGCCGGCCTCGCCGCCCGCGTCTCCGAGCTCTCCGCGATGCGAAAGGCTCCCCACTTCGACACCGAGCCGGTCCAGTCCGGTACATAGACTGGCGCCCATGACGCCACTCGCCCTATCCATCTCCAGCGAGATCAAGTCGCTCGGCGCCTATGCGGGGTTTGCCGCGGTCGTCGGTCTCGCCCTCCTCGCGCTGCTCTACTTCGCCCAGGCCCGCGAGCTCCGCCGGCTCACCGAATGGGCGGGCCGCGCCCCCGAGCGCGCGGCACCGACCGGGCCGCCTCCTGCCGCGTCCCCCGGAGTGCCGGGCATGCCCGGAGTGCCTGGCATGCCCGGGGTGGCGCCGGGTCTGCCGCCCGGCGCCGTGCAGAACGTCCGTCCGGTCGGACCCGCCCGCCCGCAGGTCCCCGGCCAACCGCCGGCACCCTTCGCGCCGCCGCAGCAGCAGCCGACGCCGGGGCGTCTCCCCGGTTCGCCGCCCGGCCTTCCGGGGGCCGGTGCGGGCGCTCTGGCGCAGGCGACGATGCCCGGTGGCGAAGCAACCCAGGCGCTGGGGTCCGTCCCGTCTGCGCCGGCCGGCTTCCCACCGCCCGCACGCCCCCAGGGTGCGGGTCCGCCCGGCTACCCGCCGGCGCCGGGCGGTCCCTCGTCCTCGCCGGCGGGCTATCCGCCGCTGCCCGGCTCCTCGTCGTCATCGCCGGCCGGCTATCCCCCGCCCGGGTCCGCGGCATATCCGCCGGCCCCGCCGGTCGGATCCCCGGCGTCCCGAGTCACGGCTGCGCCCGTGCCGGTCGGCGTCGGAGCGGGTCGCGCCCAGCCGCTCGCCGGCCCTCAGTCGGCCTCGCGTCCGGCAGCCGATGGCCCACCTCGGCGTCCTCCCGCTCCCGCGCCTGCGGCCGGACGGCCGACCGGTGGGCCGGATGCCGGCGGCTCCTCGCGCCGCCGCACGCGTCCGTCGACCCGGCGCACCCTCGCTGTCGTCGCGGGGACCTTCGTGATCCTCGTGATCCTCGTCTTCGCCGCCACGCACTTCCTCGGCGGTGGCGGCAAGGCGGCCGGGACCCCCAAGACCAGCTCCGTCCCGGGCGCTGGCGCGCAGTCATCCGGGGGCGCGGCCGGCTCGACGGTCGTCTCACCGGTGACGGTGACCGTCGCCGTGCTCAACGGCACGACCGTCGCCGGGCTGGCGGCGAAGATCGCCAAGCGGCTGACCGGCGCCGGATACCTGAAGGGCTACGTCGGCGATGCGCCCAGCAAGTCGGGCGCCGCGAGCACCGTGCAGTACGCACTCAACGAGCTGCCGGCCGCCAGGCAGGTCGCCAGGGCGCTGGGCCTGAGCTCGACCGCGGTGGCGCCGCTGGACCCGGCGACGGCGGCCGTCAGCCCGACCGTCGGCGACGCCCAGGTCGTCGTGTCGGTCGGCAGCGACCTGCAACAGTGAGCTTCCTCGAGCTCCCCGCTCGCACGCCCAAGCCCCGCGAGCGAGGACTCACGCATGTGCTGGACCGCGGGCTCTCGCTGGTCGAGGTCGACGGGTTGATCGAGGTCGCCGGGGGCAGCGTCGACATCGTCAAGCTCGGCTGGGGGACGGCGGTGGTGACCGGCAACCTGATCGCCAAGCTGGCTCGCTACGCCGAGCACGGGATCCCCGTGATGCTCGGCGGGACGCTCACCGAGGTCGCGCTCCGCCAGGGCCGCGTCGAGGGCCTGATCGCCTGGCTGCGCGAGCTCGGCCTGCGTCATGTCGAGATCTCCGACGGGACGATCTCGCTCCCCCCGTCCGCCAAGCGCGAGCTGATCACCCGGCTGGCCGGGGAGTTCGTCGTGCTCTCGGAGGTCGGCTCCAAGGACATCGACATGATCATGGCCCCCTACCGCTGGGTCGAGGAGATCGAGGCCGAGTTGGAGGCCGGTGCCTGGAAGGTGATCGCCGAGGCGCGCGAGGCCGGCAACGCCGGCATCTATCGAGCCGACGGCGAGGTCCGGATGGGCCTGATCGACGAGATCGCCCACGCCGTCGATCCGGACCGGTTGATCTTCGAGGCTCCGCGCAAGCAGCAGCAGGTCTTCTTCCTCCATCGGTTCGGCTCCAACTGCAACCTCGGCAACATCGCCCCCGGCGATGTGCTCTCGCTCGAGACGCTCCGCCTCGGGCTCCGCTCCGACACGTTCGACCTCGGCCCCCAGGCCGGGTAGGCGTGGGCTCGGCCGGCAGGTGCCACCCGCAACTGCCCCGACGCCGGCCGCCGGCCAGGCGCCGGCGGGCGCGCAGAGCGCCACGCTGACCCGGGCGGTCTTCGGGCTGCTCGTGATCGCGACGTTCGCGGCGTTCTTCGTCACCCAGCGCCTCAAGCACTCCCCGACGCTCGTCCAGGCGGCGACGGCGATCCCCTACATCTACCCGGCGACGGGTCATCGGCGAGCTGTGATCTCGTTCAAGATCAGGCGGGCCGACGAGGTCACCGTGACGGTGGTCGGACCCAACGGCGAGGACATCGACACGCTGGCGAGCGGTGCTCGGATGCCCGCCTACCAGCAGCGGGCCTTCGGCTGGCGCGGCTTGACCTCGGCCGGACGTCGCGCGCCGCTCGGCCTCTACACGGTCCGCGTCCGCCTCCGGGGCGCCGGTCGATCGGTGCTGCTGAGCCGAGCCAACGGCGACCTCGTGACGATCCGGGTTGCCGCGGGGCCGCCGGGGGCACCCCAATGATCGGCGCCGGCGTCTCGCCGATCGCGCTGTGGCGCCGGTGATCGCGGCGGCCACCGGCGCCGGGCGCCTCTTCGAGCACCTCGGGGTGATCGCGGCGGTCCTGCTCGCGGGCTTCGCCGTGCTGGCCGCGGGGCGCAGCGAGCTCGCGCGAGCTCGCGCCGTTGGGATGGCGCTCGCCCTGACGGCGACCCCGATCCTGCTCGTCGCGGCGATCTGGGACTCGCCCCAGCTGCATCCGCTTCGCCACCGCCCGCTGCTCGGCGTCGCGGCGATCCTCGCGGCGCTCGCCGCCGTCGGCGCGCTCGCCCTGCTGATCTCCCGGCGTCCCCAGGCGCTGGCGCTCCTGGCCGTCGCGGCCCTCCCCTTCCGCGTGCCGATCTCCTCGGGCGGTGAGACCTCGAACCTCCTGATCCCGCTGTATGCGATCGTCGCCGCCGGCACGCTCGCCTACATCGGTGATCTCCTGCGCGATCGTGACCCGGAGCCCGACGAGCCCACGGCCGGGCTGCTCGAGTGGTCGCTGGTCGGTCTGATCGCCCTCTACGCGATCCAGACCAGCTACTCCCACGACTTCACCAAGGCGCTCGAGCAGGTCGTCTTCTTCTACGTCCCGTTCTCGCTGCTCTTCATCCTCCTGCGGAGGCTCCGCTGGAGCGCCGGGCTGCTGCTCGGGTGCCTCGGCGTGCTCGTCTCGCTCGCGCTCGTCTTCGTCCTCGTCGGCTTCGTCGAGTACTCGCGGCGCAAGCTCCTCCTGAACCCGAAGGTGATCAGCGCGAACATGGTCGAGTCGTATTTCCGCGTCAACTCGCTGTTCTTCGATCCCAACATCTACGGCCGCTTCCTGGCGGTCGTGATGCTGCTCGTCACGACCGCGATGCTGTGGGCTGCGCGCCGCCGCGACGTGCTCGCCGCGGCGCTCTGCCTGGCCGTCCTCTGGGGTGGGCTGATGACGAGCATCTCCCAGTCGAGCATCGCCGCCCTGCTGATCGGCCTCGGCGTGCTCGCCGCGCTGCGCTGGGATCCGCGTAAGACGGGTGCCGCGGTTGCGCTGCTGAGCATCGCCGGCGTCGCCTTCGTGTTCCTCGCCGGCAGCTCGATCCGCGTCGACCTGAGCAGCTCGAAGGGTGCCGACCAGGCGACGACCGGCCGCTACAACCTGATCGGAGGCGGCGTCGACCTCTTCGAGCAGCGCCCGGTCACCGGCTACGGGGCGGCCTCGTTCGCGGTCGAGTACCGCAGCCACCAGGGCTCCTCGGCCGGCAGCGCCGTCTCCGCATCCCACACGATCCCGATCACGATCGCCGCCGAACAGGGGATTCTCGGGCTCGGCCTGTACGTACTCCTGCTCGTCGCCTGCTTTCGGCGCCTGTTCGGCGGAGACCTGCGCAATTCGGCGGCCCGCGCGGCGATCGCGACCGCCTTCGCCGCGCTCGTCCTCCACACGATGGCCTACGCCGACTTCCTCGAGGACCCGATCACCTGGACGCTGCTCGGGATCGGTGCCGCGCTGGCAGGGGCCTCAGCGCTCCCGCGCGGGTCAGCCGCACCCGTTGCGAACGCCGGCGTGGCCGAGCCACAAGTGCTCTGAGCGGTGCTCGGCCACCTCAAGCGGCTCCTCACGACGGGCGCCGCCTACCAGGCCGGCGACCTCGTCGCGAAGGCGCTGGCGCTCTTCACCCTGCCGCTCTACACGCGGTACGTCTCGCAATCCCAGTACGGCTACGCCGAGACCCTCCTGACACAGGTCGTCCTCGTCTCGATCCTCCTGCGGCTCGGCATCGGCGAGGCCTTCGTCAGGTTCTGGTTCGACGACGAGGACGCCGACCGGCGAGAGCGGATGCTCTCGAGCACCGTCGTCTTCGTCGCCCTCACGACGACCGTCGCCGGCCTGGTCGGCCTGGCCTGCGCCGGAGGCCTCTCGGAGCTCCAGCTCGGCGTCCGCTCGCCCGCCCTCACGGCGACGGCGCTGCTGGGCCTGTGGGCCTTCACGAACCTCGAGGTCGCCTACAGCCTGCTGCGCGTCGAAGGACGCGCGAAGACCTACATCATCGCCTCGGTCTCGAACGTCGGCATCTCGATCGCGCTGACCGTCTACCTCGTCGTCTTGCGCCGCGACGGCGCCGAAGGCCTCCTGCTCGGCAACTTCACCGGCTCGACGCTCGTCCTCCTCGCCCTCTGGTGGAGCGAGCGCCGGCGGATCTTCGGCCCCCTGCGCGGCGGTCTCGCCCCGCTCGGCGCGCCCCTGCGACGGATGCTGGGCTTCGGCCTGCCGACGGTCCCCGCGGACATCAGCGTCTACGCCCTCCAGGTCATCGACCGCGCCTACCTGCTGCGCGCCGACAGCCCGGCCGCCGCCGGCCTCTACGCGGTGGCCGTGAAGGTCGCGACCGTCGTCTTCGTCGCGGTTCGCGGCTTCCAGTACGCCTGGCCGCCGCTCGCCTACTCCGTCTCAGACGACGACGAGGCCGCCCGGCTGTACTCGCTGGTCACGACCTACTACCTGCTGGCGACCGGCGTCGTCGTCGCCGGCGTCGCCCTGCTCGGCCGCTGGGCCCTCTTGATCCTCGCCGCGCCGAAATATGCCGGGGCCGGCGCGGCGCTGCCCTGGCTCGCGCTCGGCTGGTCGCTCTACGGCCTCTACCTGGTCTTCGTGGTGATCGCCGGACGGGCACGCGCGATGTCGCGCAACCTGCCCGCCGCGGCCGCCGGCCTAATCGTCAACGTGATCGCGATCGTCCTGCTCGTCCCGTCGCTCGGGATCGCCGGAGCGGGCATCGCCCTCTGCGCCGCCTACGCCGCGATGGTGCTCGTGATCTACGCGCTGACCCGGAGGGCCTTCACCGTCGGCTTCGAATGGGGCCGGCTCGCCCGCCTGGTGGCCGTCCTGACCGGCGTCGGGGCGGGCGGCGACGTGCTCCTCCCGACCGGCGGTCTCCCCGGGTTCCTCACGCGGGCGGCGGCGTTCCTCGCGATCGGGCCGCTGCTCGTCGCCAGCGGCTTCTTCCGCCGGGGCGAATGGGACCATGCGCGGGCGCTCGCGGGCATGCTCGGGGCCCGTCTGCGCCGCGCCGCCAGCTGAGGGCCGGGGGAGGCTGGGGAGGCCGGGGGAGGCCGCGGCTTGAGCGTCGGGGTTCCGGCCGGCAAGCCGGAGGCCGGTGGATGACAAACCTCTGAGGATCGAGCGGAGCGTCGACGCGCAGATCCGCGAAGCTGCGGCCGCGGAAGGCGTCTCGGTCGGCGAGTTCGCCGCCGCCGCCGCGAAGGCCGCCGCCGATCGGACGCTAGCCGACCGCGCCCAGTCCACGGTCGACCCGGCTGTCTGGGAGCGCCTCTACGAACTGCGCGACCGCCCGGCGAGGAGCTGCCGGCGCCGCCGCTTGGCAGAAGCACTTCGGCGCCACCACGCGTGACGCTGCATAGCTGTTGAGCCCGAGGACCTCCCGAACGCGCGAGGGTGGCCGGTTGCCGTGTGCGCTGTGGGAGCGGACCTCGTTGTGGATGGCCGGCGCGGCGAGCACCGCCCGGACCTTCGTCGTGGATTACAACAACAAGGGCCTTGCCTACGCGCGATGCCCAGCCAGCGTGCGACGCGCGAGCTGCCAGCCCGCCACGCCCGGGGTACCCACGACCCGGTCGGCGTGGTCCTGCTCAGCGCGCCTCGCCGCCGCCATCAGCACGAAGGAGTCGGCCGAGCGCTCGTCTCGGACGCTGCGCCGCGAACGGTTTCGGCTGGGCCGGCGATCGCCCGTGCGCGTGTTGATCGTCCACGCCACAGGCCGGTGGTCGCTGTGTTCTACGCGACTCGGCTTCGACGAGTCCCGACCGATCCGCTGCACCTCGGGACCCTGTTGAAAGATCTCCGCCGCCGCTACGAGCCCTGCCCACCGGCCCACAGTGGCCGGTCGCCGACTTCCGCGGCATAAGTAAATACAGCAAACCAACGCCCTGCCCTACAGATCGGCGCTCAACGGTCGCACCGACGACTTTAGAGGATGACGTCGTCCCACACCCGTCGCCTACGGAGGTCCGGAGGGCCTCCGTAGGTCTGTCGAAACCAGGTGTCAAACTCCTCCGAGCACTCATCGAGCATTCGCTGTAGCGCGTGGACGGCATCGGCCGCGAATGCAACGACAGTCGCCTCGCGGTCCAGAACAATGTTCTTCGGAGTTCTCCCTAAGATCTCCATGGTGCACGGCTGCCGTCGCGGCATCGTTCCGCGATCTATCTTCGTATGAGTCCGGCCACGGCATGCTGCCGTCTGCGAGGTCGTAGTAGACCGCGTCACGAACAATCGGATCGACCCCGCCGAGAGCGTCGTCGGCAGTCTGCACCAGCGAGTCGAATCTCGCCTTCTCGTCGGTCGGTAGCAGGGCCGCAGATCTCTCTTCCTCCGTTGTAGCAGCAGCCATCTTCTCGAGACGGTCTTTCAGATCACGGCGTTGAGCCTCGGAAGAAGCTAGCGCTTCCCGAGTGCCGGATAGGTCGGCCTTGAGCCGGTCGAGCTCGTCGCGCGATACCACCTTGGGTTTCGACAGCCGAGTGGCGAAGGAAGCCACATTTGCCAGCCACGTGGCCTTGTGGCGGCCCCAGGTTGGTGTGCTCGTCTTCTCGCCTAAGATCTCGCTTACGCGTTCATGTAGCGCGTCGAGGGCAGCCGGATTGTCGATGTAACGGACCGTCATGCCCGATAGCACTCCCTCCATGTCTGTCCTTGACATGTCAGGAATGGCGAGAGGGAAGAGGTTGCCAGCACGACTCCATGCTGCCCCGAGCTCGGCGATGCAGACTGGCCTCACCTGGAACACTGGTGAGATGACGGCGACGACAAGCCCGGCCTCGCCAACCTGCTCTCGGACGTGGTGCATAAGGTCCGTGCCGTCGGGCGCGCCGGTGTCTTCGCCCGACGAATAGAACAGATCTTCTTCTTGGACTCCGCAACCTAGCCGCAGAATCGTGTCGATAAACGGGTCGACGAGGTCGCCGTCGGCGGAGGCGTGGCTTACGAAGACTCTCGGCACAGGATGGATGATGGCGCACGTCTGCCCAAGCCGGTCCGGTGCTCGCGCGTTCACCCGCGCTGGGAAGGACGCGGCTGGTGGGACAGCCGCGGGGATGGGGACGACCGGGCCCACGTCCATACTTGGTGCCAAGAGTAAATGGCCCGTCGGAAGCTCACGAGTATTGAGCGCGCAGAGCGCGCTAAGCGAGAGTCGCGGACGCTCGACTTCAAGGAGCAGTTCGATCCCTCGAGCGCCGCCGAGTGGCCGGAGCTCGTCAAGGATTTCGTCGCCATGGCGAACAGCGGTGGGGGCCTCATCGTAGTCGGAGTCTGTAACGACGGAACGGCATCGCCGACAAGCGTTGCCCTGGTCCTCAGCCTTGATCCAGCGAAGATCACCGATCAGATCGAGCGCTACACCGGCGTTGAGTTCGGAGACTTCGAGATCCACGAGGCCGAGCGAGGACGCAAGAAGGTGGCCGTCATCGAGATCGGAGCCGCCGGAGATGCGCCGCTCGCCTTCACGAAGCCCGGCACCTACGTCCCGTCCAGGGAGACGAGCAAGCAGAAGACGGCATTCTCCAAGGGAACCGTCTACTTCCGGCATGGTGCCAAGAGCGCGCCCGGAACGACGGCCGATCTACGGGTCTTTATTGAGCGTCGGATCGAGATCGTGCGCGAGTTGTGGCTCGGGCGCGTTCGTCAAGTGATCGAGTCGCCGGAGCAAGCTCGGGTCGCGATGATTCAGGCGACGGATGAGGGTGGCGTTCCCACCGAGATCCGCCTTACCGATGACCCAGCCGCGCTCGTGTACGGGAAGCTCGATCCTGACCTGACGCATCCCTTCCGTCAGACCGAGTTGATCGACGAGATCAACAGGCAGCTTCCGGCGGGGCTGAGCGTGAACAGGCACGACGTTCTCTGCGTGCGCCAGACATACGGGATCACCGCAGACCGCCATCCCCAGTTCACGCATGAGCCTCGGTGGGGCTCTCAACAGTACAGCCAGGCGTTTGCGGACTGGATCGTTGAACAGGCCGCGCGGGAGCCCGATTTCTTGTGGAAGTCTCGGGAGAAGTACGCCGGTCGCCTGCAGTCCAGCTCCTTCAGCCCACCCGGTCCCGGTGGCCGGCCCGCACCAACAACCGGCTCATAAGCTCGAACTCAAGCAAGGAGACCAGACCCGCGGCCTGACGGCGCGCCTGACCACCGATGTCCTCGCCGCATCCGGAGCAGTCCGCGGTTGGTTCTCGTCGCCCAGGTCCGAAAGGGCAAGTTGCGGCAGGCGGAACGCCGATACGAGGGCTCGAGGAATAGATTCGCATGGTGCCGCCCTACTGGACGAATGAATCCGTTTTGGCGTTTGCGGCCGGCCGCGATCCACTCGAAGCGATCGAGACGGCGGCTCAAGACGTCGTCTTCAAAGCGGTCGAGAACGGGTGGGAAGGACCTCCCTTCGACCCGTTCGAACTCGCGCGCATCCTAGGGATCGAGGTCGTCCCGAGAGGAGAACTCCGCGACGCCCGAACGATTTCGATAGGAGGCGAGAAGGTCGCGCTGGAGTACAACCCAACCCGACCGCGGCACCGGCTGCGTTTCTCGCTCGCGCATGAGATCGCACATACCTTCTTCCCGGACGTTGCCAAGATAGCCCGCTACCGTGGCAATCCAGCCGCCGGCCTCCCCGATGGCTGGCAGCTTGAACTCCTCTGCAACGTTGCCGCAGCTGAGCTCCTGATGCCAACGGAAACCCTTCCGATGCTGCGCGACGGTCCGCTTGAGATCGAGGAACTCATAGCGCTCCGTGTCGAGTTTGGCGTCTCCACCGAGGTACTGCTTCGTCGCGCGACGAAGCTCGCGACCTACCCCGTGGCGATGTTCGCCGCGTCGCGCACCGACCCGAGCGCCGCTCGGTCTCCCTTCCGAATCGACTACACCGTCCCGTCGCGAGCTTGGGCGCCCGCGCTTCAACGCGGAGAGCGCTTACCACCCGAGTCGGTGCTCGCTGAGTGCACCGCAGTGGGGTTCACCGCCAAGCGTCATGAAGACTGGCCTAACCTGCCCGGCGGTCTCGCGGTTCAAGCGGTCGGAACTCCGCCGTTTCCAGGCCAGCGCTTTCCTCGAGTGCTTGGCTTACTTCATCCGCGTGGCGTCCGGCGTGTCGCGGATCTTGAGCCTGTCTTGCTGCATGGCGACGCCACCCAACCCCGGGCCACCGGTCCGTGGGTCATCTTGCATCTGGTGAACGACAAGACCCCGAACTGGGGCGGAGCCTTTGCACGCACGCTGCGCACCCGACACCCTGCCGCGCAAGATGACTTCCGTGCCTGGGTCGCTGAGGAGCGCAGCCGGTTGCGACTGGGTGCAGCCTTCATCAGCGCGGTCGCCGACGACGCGTATGTCGCCACGGTCGTCGCGCAGCACGGCTACGGTCACTCAGCGCGCCGTCGTATCCGCTACGCCTCCCTCCGATGTGGGCGCCGGGTGAATAGTGATCCACCTGCGCCGGTCCAATAGTGGCCCACCTGGCGCGGGGTCGGGGTTGTCCGGCCGGGTCTTGACCCTCGGTTTGGTCATCGTGATCGAGCCGGGGAGGAAG
>JAXDHV010000050.1:0-4974 GCA_034664295.1 Solirubrobacteraceae bacterium
TCGCGCAGGACCCGGATCTTGTCCTCTTCGCGGGCCTTGGTCTGGACGAACTCCTCGATGTCGGGGTGATCGATGTCGAGGACGACCATCTTGGCCGCGCGGCGGGTGGCCCCACCGGACTTGATCGTGCCAGCCGACGCGTCGGCGCCGCGCATGAACGAGACCGGGCCGGACGCCGTGCCGCCGGACGAGAGCAGCTCCTTCGACGAGCGGATGCGCGACAGGTTGAGCCCCGCCCCCGAGCCGCCCTTGAAGATCAGGCCCTCTTCGCGGTACCAGTTCAGGATCGAGTCCATCGTGTCGTCGACGGCCAGGATGAAACACGCGCTCACCTGTTGGGGCGACGTGGTGCCGACGTTGAACCAGACCGGGGAGTTGAAGCTGAAGACCTGGTGCAGCAGCATCCAGGTGAGCTCGTGCTCGAAGATCTCGGCGTCCTCGGTCGAGCCGAAGTAGCCGTGTTCCTCACCGGCGACCCGGTACTTGTGCACCACGCGGTCGATGAGCTGGCGCAGCGACCACTCCCGCACGTCGGTCCCCACCGCACCGCGGAAGTACTTGGTCGTCACGATGTTCGCCGCGTTCACCGACCAGAAATCGGGGAACTCCACACCGCGCTGCTCGAAGTTGATCGATCCGTCGCGCCAGTTCGTCATCACGACGTCGCGACGTTCCCAGGTCACCTCGTCGTACGGGTGGACGCCGTCGGTCGTGTAGACCCGCTCGACGCGCAGCCTGGCCGACGAGCCGGGCTTGTTCTTCGCCTTCTGGCGCAGTGCGGCCTCGGTCGACGCACCGGCGTCGCCGTCGGAGGCAGTGGAGCGGGACACGTCGGCCTCGGTCATGGCGGGACGTCCTTCCTCGGGTGTTGCCGGTCGGTAAACCGACGTGGACGGGGTGGTGCTGATGACAGGTGGTGCTGGATGCAGGGGGCGCCGTTTCTCGGCGCGGATTGGGAAGCGGTCAGGGCGCGTGCGCGCGGTGCTCGGCACGCAGGTCGAGAATCGCCTTCTCGAAGTCCTCGACGGACGTGAAGGCCTTGTACACCGAGGCGAAACGCAGGTAGGCGACCTCGTCCAGGGCCTGCAGCGGCGCGAGGATGGCTAGGCCGACGTCGTCGCTCGGGACCTCGGCGGCTCCGGTGGCCCGGATCGCCTCTTCGACGGCCTGGGCGAGTTGAGCGAGAGCATCCTCGTCGACCGGGCGACCCTGGCACGCCCGGCGCACACCGCTGACGACCTTCTGGCGACTGAACGGCTCGGTGACCCCGCTGCGCTTGATGACTGCGAGCGTGGCCTCTTCGACGGTGGTGAAGCGGCGACCACACTCGGGGCACGAGCGGCGCCGGCGGATGACCTGACCCTCGTCGTGCTCACGGGAGTCGACGACCCGCGAATCGGGGTGGCGGCAGTACGGGCATCGCATGGGTGCCGCTCCCCTCTGTCAGCGTCTGTCACCGTTGTGTCTGCTGTGTGTCTGCTGTGTGGCCTGTCGAGCTGTGGACGAACCTGTCGACAACCTGGGGACATCGCTGTGCGTAACCCGCGTTCCACTGTTGACAACCTGTGGACGGGAAACCCCAACTTGTGGACGAAGTACATCCGTGTAACTACTACATGTTGGGTTGAACGCTAGAGCGGGGACGGATGTTCCGCAAGGGCGAAACGCGGCGCGGCGAGAAATTGGTCACTCGAATTCCAGCTGGTCACGGAATCTGCAGGACCTGGCCCGGGACGAGTTCGACATCGGCGAGCCCGTTGCGCTTCTGGAGGGCGGCGACCTCGGCCCGCGGATCCCGCTGCGGCGCCACCCGGGTGGCGATGGACCACAAGGTGTACCCCGCCTGCACCGTCACGGCGCGGGGCGCGGCCGGGGGCGTGACAGTCCGCGGAGCCGACACCGCGGCCAACCAGACGAGGCCGGCACCCACGGCAAGCGCCGCCAGCGCGAGTACGACCACGCCGCGGCGCGTCAGACGGACCGGCGCGAGGCCGGCCGCATCGCGAGGCGGCCGGAGTGCGGTGACCGTCGCGAGCCGCTCCGGCGGCCCGGCGGGGACGAAGGGCCGCGCCCGATCCGGGATCGAGACGGTCGGGACGAGCTCGGTGGCGACCGACATGAGAACCCCTCATTTCCGGTAGAATTTTCGAACGACCGTTCGGTAGAACGTCTATTCGAATGTCTACCAGCGGGGTCTGACAAAAACCACCTGCGGCGGCGTGTCGTTCGAACAAATGTTTGAGTTGGCGCGCAGATCGGGCTACGTTTTCCAGAGATCGGCGCCCGTCCCCTCGGGGTCGGACACCGGCGGAACATCCCGTCTTACCTACGATCGGAGGCCCTCGTGCCCAAGGACAGCGCCGGCCGCAAGACCGGTTCGACCCGCGCGACTGCTGAGACAACTGCCGGACGCCGGGGCC
The DNA here is from genome assembly GCA_034664295.1 of Solirubrobacteraceae bacterium. Taxonomy (GTDB): domain Bacteria; phylum Actinomycetota; class Thermoleophilia; order Solirubrobacterales; family Solirubrobacteraceae; genus Palsa-513. The sequence goes on from JAXDHV010000050.1 coordinate 2,421, forward strand.
CGGGCCGTCCCAAGGTCACCGAGCTCCCTGACCCCGTCACCGGCCTCACCCGGCGGCAGCAGGCGATCCTCGACGTCATCCGCGACTCGGTCGAACGGCGCGGCTATCCACCCAGCATTCGTGAGATCTGCGAGTCCGCGGGACTCGCATCCACGTCCAGCGTGGCGCACCAGCTGTCGATGCTCGAGCGCAAGGGCTACCTGCGCCGTGATCCGAACCGGCCGCGTGCGGTCGATGTGCGCACCGGATCGAGCAAGCCGTACGACCCCAGCCAGCCGGTGCCCAAAGCGGCCCGGCGGGCGCTGGCGGTCAGCGACGACGCCCCACGGGGTGACGCGCCCGTGTTCGTTCCGGTTGTCGGCCGGATCGCCGCCGGTGGCCCGATCCTGGCCGAGCAGATGATCGAGGACGTCTTTCCGCTACCCAAGGCGCTGGTCGGCGAGGGCACGCTGTTCATGGTCAAGGTCGTCGGCGAGTCGATGATCGATGCCGCGATCACGGACGGCGACTGGGTTGTCGTGCGTCAACAGCAGGACGCTGAGAACGGCGATATCGTCGCCGCCATGATCGACGGCGAGGCCACTGTCAAGACGCTGCAGCGCAAGGACGGGCAGGCCTGGCTGCTGCCGCACAACCCGGCGTTCGCGCCGATCGATGGCAACGACGCGACCATCCTCGGTCGAGTGGTATCGGTCCTGCGCAAGATCTGACGACGCGGCGGACGCGCTCACTCCGCCTTGGCGGGAGTCTCCGCACGCCCGTTGGGGCTGGGAGTGGGGCGCGGCCGGGCCGTGGGAACGTCGTTCTTGACGACCTCGGCCGCGGGCAACGCCTTCGGCTGAGCAGGTTCATCGACGTCCTGCGCTTGCGCGCGCGCCTTGTCGTCCTCGCCCATGCCCTTGATCTCGGTCTTGAAGATCCGCAGTGACCGGCCGAGGGAGCGAGAGGCGTCAGGCAGCTTCTTGTAGCCGAACAGCGCGATCACCACGATCGCGACAATGACCCAGTGCCAGGGGGCGTCCCAACCCATCGTCGAATCTCCTGTCGCTGCGGAGTGTGCCTGTTTTCAGCCTACGCCAGAGGAGCCTGGCGAGGCGTTCCTACGGCACCGGCGCGGACGCGAAGGGCCGCAGCTGGTCCGCCAGCGTGGGGCCGACGTGGGCGTGCACGAGCGTTCCGCCTTCGGTGTGTTCGACCTCGAGCTGGTCGGCTTCGTCGTGCAGGCGGGCCACCAGATCGCCGCGGGTGTAGGGCAGCAAGGCGGTGATCTCGATGTTCGGGCGGGGCAGCCGGGACTCGATCAACGAACGCAACTCGTCGATCCCCTGCCCGGTCCGGGCGGAGACGAACATCGCGTCCGGTGCCAGGGCACGCAGCCGCAGCAGGGTCTCCGGCCCGGCCGCATCGACCTTGTTGAAGACCAGCACTTCGGGCACGCCGAGTGCGTCGATGTCGCTGAGCACCTCGCGAACCGCGCGGATCTGCGCCTCGGGATCGGCGTCCGACGCGTCGACCACATGCAGGATCAGCGCGGCGTCGGCGACTTCCTCCAAGGTCGAGCGGAAGGCCTCGATCAGCTGGGTCGGCAGGTGCCGGACGAAGCCCACGGTGTCGGCGAGCGTGTACTCGCGGCCGTCCTCGGCCCGGGAGCGGCGCACCGTCGGGTCGAGCGTGGCGAACAAGGCGTTCTCGACCAGCACGCCGGCATCGGTCAGCCGGTTCAGCAGCGAGGACTTCCCGGCATTCGTGTAGCCGGCCAGCACCACGCTGGGCACCTCGTTGGCCGTCCGGCGAGCCCGCTTGACGTCACGCGCGGTCTTCATCGCGGCCAGTTCGCGACGTAGCTTGGCCATCCGGGTGTTGATCCGGCGTCGGTCGATCTCGATCTTCGTCTCACCCGGGCCGCGACCGCCGATGCCGAGACCGCCGGCCGCGCGGCCACCCACCTGGCGCGACAGCGACTCGCCCCAACCGCGCAGGCGCGGCAGCAGGTACTGCATCTGGGCCAGCTCGACCTGCGCCTTGCCCTCCTTGGAGCTGGCGTGTTGGGCGAAGATGTCGAGGATCAAGGCCGTGCGGTCGACGACCTTCACCTTGGTCACGCCTTCCAGCTGGCGCAGCTGGCCAGGAGTCAGCTCGCCGTCACAGATGACGGTGTCGGCGCCGTGCTCCTCGACGATGTCGCGCAGCTCCTTGGCCTTGCCGGACCCGATGTAGGTCGCCGGGTCAGGGCGGTCGCGGCGCTGGATGAGGGCGTCGAGGACGAGGGATCCCGCCGTTTCGGCCAGCCGGGCGAGTTCGACCAGGGAGTTCTCGGCCTCGGCCAGGGTGCCGGTGGTCCAGACACCGACCAGGACGACCCGTTCCAGGCGGAGCTGGCGGTACTCGACCTCGGTGACGTCCTGGAGTTCGGTCGAGAGGCCGGTCACCCGGCGCAACGCCTGGCGTTCCTCGAGTTGGTACTCGCCGGTGCCGCCGTCGTCGGCGGGAAAGGGGGTTTCGGAATCAGTCATGTCACCTCCATCGTGACATGCCGAGCCAACTCCTAGCGGGT
>JAXDHV010000073.1:0-4447 GCA_034664295.1 Solirubrobacteraceae bacterium
GGCCGGCAAAGTGCCGCGGTCGCCGGTGGCCGAGAGGCCACCCGTGCCTATCGAGCCGCCAACGATGCCGTACTCGATGTTTCGTGGCTCCTTGGCGCTCGGCGGTGTGACGCTTGATTGCCACGTGCTCAGCGATGGCAAGCGTGTCCTAACAGCGCAGGAGGTAGTACGGGTCCTAACCGGAGTGACGACGAAGCCAGGGGGCCTGACGCGCTACCTAGAGCGGTTGCCCACCTACCAGCCCGAAATGGTGGCCGGTAGGACCGTCGACTTCATGATCCCGCAACGCCCGCAGCCTGCCAACGGGTATGAGGCCGAGTTGCTCATCGAAATCTGCGAGATGTACCTAGACGCTCGTGCACGGAAGATGTTGAAGCCCAGTCAATTCCGCTTGGCTGACGCTGCCGAGATTGTGGTGCGAGCATGTGCCAAGGTCGGCATTATCGCCCTGATCGATGAGGCGACCGGCTACCAAGCAGTCAGAGAACGGAACGCGCTCCAACTCAAACTTCAAGCGTTCATCGCAGACGATCTACAGGAATGGGCCAAGATGTTCCCCGACGAGTTCTGGTACGAACTGGCGCGTCTCGAAGGCGTGCGCCATTCGCCTAGGCACCGGCCCCTCCGTTGGGGCCGCTACGTCATGGCGTTCGTCTATGACGCCATAGACAAGGACGTTGGCGACGAGTTGCGGAAGAAGAACCCCGAACCACGTTACAAGCGCAACCACCACCAGTGGCTTCGTGAATACGGTCGCGAGCGGGTCCACCGGCAAATCGGCGGCGTGATTGCCGTAATGAAGATGTGCGACGACATGCCGGAGTTTCGGCGCAAGTTCAAGAAGGTGTTTGACAAGGAAGCCCAGCTCAGTTTCGACGGAGTCGACTGGCCAAAGTGACCGTTTAGCCAGCGGCCGATCTAGGCAAATTCGGGCGCCCAGGAGCGGAAGGGCGCCGCGAACGCTGCATTTTTCCCGGCGGCCGACTTTCCGCATTGTCGTTGACAATGCGTAGGCGGTCCGGCATAAGGGTTAGTATGAACAGGTTGAGCACAGAGAAGCGCGCCCGGATCATAGGCTCCCTGGTCGAAGGCAACTCGATCCGCGCCACCGTCCGCATGACCGGTGCAGCCAAGAACACCGTCACGAAGCTCCTGGTCGATCTCGGCGCCGCGTGCGCGGACTACCAGGCCGCCACGCTGGTCAATCTGCCCTGCACGACCGTCGAGTGCGACGAGATCTGGGCGTTTTGCTACGCCAAGCAGAAGAACGTTCCCGAGGAGCACCAGGGCACGTTCGGCTACGGCGACGTATGGACGTGGACCGCGATCTGCGCCGATACCAAGCTCGTCCCCTCTTGGCTCGTCGGAGAGCGCACCGTAGACGACGCCTGGGCGTTCATGACCGACCTACAGGCCCGACTCGCCAACCGCGTCCAGCTCACCACGGACGGCCACCGCTCCCACATTCAGGCGGTCGATCTCGCGTTTGGCGAGAATATCGACTTTGCCATGCTCCACAAGATCTACGGTCGGCCGGAAGGCGTCGAGAACGAGCGCCGCTATAGCCCGGCCGTGTGCACCGGCCTCGACATCAAGGTCATTGCCGGCGAGCCCGACCCGGAGCGGATCTCCACAACCTACGTCGAGCGCCAGAACCTCACCATGCGGATGGGGATGCGCCGCTACACGCGGTTGACCAACGGCTTCTCAAAGAAGGTGGAGAACCTTGCCCATGCCGTCAGCCTCCACTACATGCACTACAACTTCGGCCGAGTCCACTCGTCGCTCACCGTCACGAACGAGGACGGCACGCGGACCAAGCGCACCCCGGCGATGGCGGCCGGCGTGGCCGATCACGTCTGGACGCTGCGCGAGATCGCCGGCCTGCTCGATTCAAACTGACCCACTACCGATCGCCGGCGGTGTCGAGCACGTGCGCGTGGCCGAATACTTCATCCGCGTGATCGGTAAGCATGTCGGTCGACGCCGCCGACCCACGGCCTCCCTGGCCGGCAGAAGGGCCTCAACGGGGGAGCCGGCGTCAGCGAGCACCTTCGCCCGCACGTCGCGCCAGATGATGTGCGTCACGAGGTCATCGGCTGCCGCAGTGTCCACGAGGACGAAGGGATGTTCGGCTTCCCGGCGCTCTTCGCGGGCGAACGGCCCCTTGCGTCAGCCACTGTCGGGGCCCTGCGCAAAGCCAGCACACCGGCGGGTCAGCGGTCAGGCGTCGACCGACCCGGCGTGTGCCTCGGCGAGCGCAGCAGCTGCCTTGGCGACCCCGGGCTTGTTGCCCTTGCGTGCGTAGAGCTCGGCGGCATCCCGGAACGTCTTCTGCGCTTCCGCGCGATCTCCGGCGATATCGAGCACGTGCGCGAGGTCGAATAGGGCGTCTGCGTGATCGGTGAGCATGTCGGTCGACGCCGCGAGCCGGACTGCCTCCCGGGCGAGCGGAAGGGCCTCGCCACTGGAGCCGGCATCAGCGAGCACCTTGGCACGGACCCCGCGCCAGATGACGTGCGTCACGATGTCATCCGCCGCGGCGGTGTCCTCCGCGAGAAGGCAGAGACGTTCGGCTTCGTGGCGCTCCCCAAGGGCATAGACGGCTTGCGCCAGCAGGGCAGCGGCCGTCGCGAGCATCGCGCGATCCCCGATCCGGGTAAGCGTCTCGAAGTCGCCGCGGAGCCGCGCCACGGCTCGCGCCGGCTCTCCGGCGAGCATGTCGATGAACGCCTCGTATTGATGCATGCTCGAGCTCATGTCGCCGAGCTTTTCTCGGGCGGCGTTCGCCTCTCGCAGGAGGCGACGTGCCCGCACGGTGTCGCCGCGCAGCGCGTGAAGCGTCGCCAACGCGGTCATCGTTATCGCGGCGGCTACCGGCCCGCGGCGGACGCGCCGGCGAGTCTCCTCGCATTGGCGGATCGCCTCGTCGACCGGGGTCGGGCCATACACGATCGCCGATGCGCGGAGCGTGAGGATGCCGAGGAGCTCGCGCTCGTCTCGGAGTCGGCGGGCGCAGTCGGCAGCGCGGCTCCACGCCTCGTCGGCGCCCCCGATCGAGCCCTCCTGCCACGCCACCTCGGCGAGCAGGCACCACGCCCGCGACTGCCCGTGGTCGTCGTCCTCGCGTTCGAGTATGGGCAGGGCGGCGTCGGCGACGCGCCGCGCGCGCGCCTCGGTTCCGACGCCCGTCTCGGTCTTGAGACGGACAAACTCGCGCTCGACTCGCGCGAGCGCTTCGACCCGCGGCTCCGGCGCCCGGGCGATTGCCTCATCCAGTACGAGTGCCGCATCCGAGAGGCGCCCGGCTTCGAACAGTGACGCCCCGAGTGTCGGGAGCAGCCGTCCGCGGATCGCATCGTCGGAATCAAGGAGGGCGAGGGCGCGCTCCAGCAGGGCGATCGCCGCCGCCGGGTCCCCGCGGGTGCGGGCTACCTGCGAAGCGGCTTCGAATCGATCGACCGCGCGCGCTGCGCGCGCCCGGTCCAGCGGCCCGCGCGGGCCCAGCTCGCCCGCGAACCGGCATGCCTGCTCGAGGTGATAGCCGACGATCTCGTCGGCGACCGCCGCGCCTGCCTCGAGCCATTCGGCGACCCCGGCGTGCAGTTCGACGCGGAGCGACTTCGGGATGCCGGCGTAGGCGGCTTCCCGGATGAGAGCGTGCGTGAATCGCAATGCATCCGGGCGGGCGAACTCGGCGTCGTCGGTGCCGACTAGTCCTTTGCGGGCGAGGGCGACGAGGCGGACGCCAATGCGCCCGCGTTCGTGGGCGGGCAGCAGCGTCTCGACGGCACCGGCGTGGAATGTCCTTCCCTCGACGGCGGCGCGCTGGAGCAGCATCCGCTCCCCTGGGTCGAGGCGATCGATGCGAGCCGCGAGCACCGCTTGGACGCTGGCCGGGAGCTCGTTACCCCTGGCGTCGACGGCGACGAGCTGCTCCACGAACAGCGGATTGCCCTCGGCGCGGCGGGTGATCTGATCGGCGAGGTGCTCCGCCCCGAGAAGTCTGACGAGCTCGCGGGCCTCGGCGTCGGTGAGAGCGTCGAGGCTCAGGACAGAGCGGCGGGGGTGCCGCGCGACCCACTCCGGGCGGTGTTCGAGGAGCTCCGGGCGGGTCAGGCAGACGAGGAGGATGGGCGACTCGGTCGAGAACGCCACGACGTTCTCGAGCAGGTCGAGCAGCGCCGGCTCGGCCCAGTGGATGTCCTCGACGGCGACGACGAGCGGCCGGTCGCGGGCGATTCGCTCGAGGAGTGATCGCAGCGCCCAGGCGGTTTCCTGCGGCTGGGCAGGCGCATCCGACAGGCCGACGGCGCCGAGAGCGCCGCTGAGGGCCTGCTCGTCGTCGGCGAGCAGTTCCTCGATTCGCAGGCGGGGGTCCCCGTCGAGCCCGCGCGCGATGTCGGCGAGGGCGCGGTAGGTGGTGCCCTCGCCATAGGCGAGGCAG
>JAXDHV010000013.1:0-7109 GCA_034664295.1 Solirubrobacteraceae bacterium
CCGCTCCCCATCCCCCCCGCTCCCCAGCCCCCCCCCGCTCCCCCGCCCCCCCCCGCTCCCCAGCCCCCCCCCGCTCCCCAGCCCCCGTCCCGCCAGCCCCCGCCCGTCACCCTGAATCCCCCCCGTCGTCGGACGAGAGCCGCACAGCCGCCCGTCCCGCGGCGTGTCGCTCCGGACGGCTCCTCAGGCGGCCGCCGGCCGGCACCCCGCCGCTCCCGCAGCCAGCAGACGCCCCTTCAGGCCGCCGCCGGCGGCCCATCCTCGAGCGGAGCCTCGCCGTCGTCGCTCGAGCCGAGCGCCTGACCGGTTCGGGTCAGCGTGACGAAGGCCAGGCCACCGACCAGGTTCCCGGCAGCCGCGATACCGAAGTTCTGGAGGATGTCGAGCCAGGGAATCGGCGCGCCGAGACGGTGCCCGAAGATCAACTCGAGGGTCACGACGATCACGTGGTCGAAGGATCCGAGGGTCAGAAGGGCACCGGCGATCCACGCGACGAGGATCCGGGTGCCGGGAGTCGGGCTGCCCTCGATCAACCAGGTCATCAGGGTGATCAGGGCGCCGCCGACGACTGCGCTGGCAAAGGCGGTGGGGATGTCGTAGGTGTGGATGTGGTTCGCGATCAGCCTCAGGCTCTTGTGGGCACCGTCGGTGAGGACCCCATGGGTCGTGAGGAACAGGATCAGAAGCGTTCCGCCGAGGATGTTGAAGACGGGCGAGACGATCCAGAGCTGGGCCAGCTTGAGCTTCGAGGCGATCCCCTTGCGAAGGCCGGTGATCGGAACCATGAAGTTCTCGGTGAAGAGCTCGGAGCGGCCGACGGCGATGAAGACGAAGGCGATTCCGAAGGCGATTGCTCCAAAGAGGTGACCGGCGTCGGCGCCGAAGTGGGGAGTGGCGAGCGCGCTGGCGGTGGCGAGCGCGGTCACGCCGAAGACGATGTCGAAGCCGGCGACGAGGGACGAGGCGATCAGCTCGAGACGGGAACGTCCGAGCCGATTGCGGCCCTCCTCGCGCATCTCGCGGTAGATCTCGTGTGGTTCTGGTGCGTCGCTCATCAGCCGTCCCCCTGCAGAATCGCTGGCCTCCCTCGGCCCGCCGTTACCCGCTGGGCGATCGGACCCAAACAAGCACGGCGACCCACCAGGACTCGGTCGGCACCCGGCGGGCGGACCGCGTCGAAGTCGGCGTCCCCCGGCGCGCTGTCAGCCAGCCGGGCGAAGCTCGGGCCCGGTGCTCTTCGACGACCCGCCGCCCGTTCCGCCCGTCGACCCACCCGTCGACCCCCCGCCCGTCGACCCACCCGTCGACCCGCCCGTCGACCCGCCGCCCGTCGACCCGCCCGGCGACCCGGCCGTCCCGGAGCTCGCGGGCTTGGCGTAGGCCGTCGCCCGGAGGGCGGCCTCGAGGAGGATCTTCGCGAGCGGCGCGGCGGTGTCCCCGCCGGCGCCGTCGTTGTCGAGCAGGATGCCGACCGCGACGCGGGGCCTGCCGGCCGGTGCGAAGGAGACGAACCAGGCATCCGTGTTGTGTGGGTCGTTCGGCACGGGAGCCGGACAGGAGGTCGGATCGGCGGGGTCGGGCGTGCAGTTCGAGGCGGTCGTCTTGAGCTCGGCCGTGCCGGTCTTGCCGGCGACGAGGACGCCGGGGATCTGGGCGGCCTTGCCGGTGCCGTCGCGGACGACTCCGAGCATCAGCTGGGCGACGGTCTTCGCGACGGAGAAGGGGAGCACGGCCGGCTTGGGGTGGCGGACGCCGAGCGCGAGCGTCGGCACCGGGCGCTGACCGCCGTCGGCGATCGTCGCGGCGATCAGGGTCATCTGGAGGACGGTGGCCTGGACCATGCCCTGTCCGATCGCCGACGAGCCGACATCGAGGTCGCTGCCGATCTGGTCTGGCGGGGGGATCCGGCTCTGGGCGACGTTGGGTATCGGCGGGGGTTGGTTGAACCCGAATCGCTCGGCGGTGCTGACGAGGCCGGTCGCGCCGACCCGGACACCGAGCGGGGCGAAGACTGAGTTGCAGGAGACGGCGAAGGCGAGGGCGAGCGACCCGCCACACGACTCGCCGTTCGCGTTCTGGAGCTTGTAGCCGTCGATCGAGGTCGACGTCTGGTAGGGAAAGGTCGTGGTCGGCGTCGCTAGGTGGGCGAGCAGGGCGGCCGTCAGGGTGACGATCTTGAAGGTCGACCCGGGGGGCTGGAGGTCGGAGAACGGGGTGCCGGCGAGGGCGAGGATCTCGCCGGTGTCGGGGCGCATCACGACGATCCCGCCGGGCTGACCGGCGAGCGTCGAGACGGTGAGGGTCTGGAGTCGGGGGGAGAGCGTCGTGCGCAGTGGCGGAGCGGGGTGGGCGGTCGCGCGGGCGAGGACCCGTGTCCCGGCGAGGAGCTCGCCGCCGATCGTGCCGGCGAGACGCCGGTCGAAGATCAGCTGGAGGCCGTTGAGACCGACGGTGGCGTCGGGCGGATAGCCGGCCTCGTAGAGCAGGTCCGCCCGGGCTGGGGGAATCGGGCCGACGGAGCCGATCACGCCGGAGGCCGAGCTCAGCGAGGCGAGCGGCGTCTCGTCGCGGGCGAGGAGAGGGGCGCGGGGCGGGGTGGTCGTACGGCGTGTGAGCGACTCGCCTCTGAGCAGGCCGGGAAACCCGAGCGAGCGGCGCCAGAGGATCCGGCTGGCCGAGCCGGAGCCGGTGACCGGAAGGACGAAGCTGCGGTGGAGGTCTCCGAAGAGGCTGGTCCTGACGAGCACGGGGACCTCGACTGTGCCGTTCTGTGGGGAGGCCGCCTTGCCGACCTGGGCGCCGGTTGCCGTCGCGGTCGCGAGGTCGTGGCGGTAGTAGTCGGCGAACGCCGTGATCGAGTACTGGGTCCTGGTGGCCGGGTCGACGGCGGTGTACATCTGGGCGTAGTCGCCGCGCGACCAGGCGGTCGCAAACGACTCGGCGAGCCGTTGAGAGGCCGTTGTCCCGGGGGATCCGCTGAGCGCGAGTGCGGCGATCAGGCCGGCGACGAGGGCGGCGAGGAGACCGACGATCCGCGAGGTCGCGAGGGCACCGGTCTCGTCGCGAAGAGTGACTGAGAAGGGCCGGTGGGGGCACGACTCGGTGGCGCGCCGCGTGCCTGCGCGCGGGGACCCCCCACGGGCGCCGTACCTCACGCTGGAGCACGCTAGAGCATTCGACAGCCCGCCAGTCGCTCGGGCCTTTTCGAAGGCGGGTCCGGACACCGGCTGAAGGACCGGTGGTGGGGGGCGTCGCGACGCAGCGGATAGGCTCGCGAGGATCTCCATGACCTCGCTCGACTGGATCATCGTCGCCGCGACAGCCGTCTTCGCGGTCTCGGGCTACCTCCGCGGGTTCATCGTCGGGGCTCTCTCGCTGATCGGGTTCGCGGCCGGGGCGATCCTCGGCACGCGCCTGGCCAGCGGGCTGCTGTCATCGGGCGACATGTCGCCGTACGCGCCGGCCTTCGGGCTGTTCGGAGCCGTCTTGGCGGGGGGGATCCTCGCGTCGGGATTGGAGGGTGTAGGGGTGCGGCTGCGAAGGGCTGTGCGGTTCGCCTTCCTCGGTGCGGTGGACGGCTTGCTGGGGGCGGGCCTCTCGGCATGCGTGGCGCTGGGGATCGCCTGGATCCTCGGGACCGTGGCGCTCCAGGTGCCGGGGGCGGGGCCGATCCGGATGGACATCCAGCGGTCGACGATCCTCCAGCACCTCGACGAGCTGCTGCCGCCGTCGGGCGTCCTGCTCCACGCGCTCGCTCGCTTCGACCCCCTGCCGTCGATCTCCGGACCGCAGGCCGGGGTGGCTCCGCCGGTGTCGGGGGTCGCCGGGGAGGCGTCGGTGCGGCGGGCGAGAGCGAGCGTGGTGAGGGTGCTCGGGACCGCCTGCGGGCTCGGCATCGAGGGCTCGGGGTGGGTCGTCGGGCCGGGCGAGGTGGTGACCAACGCGCACGTCGTGGCGGGCGAGCACGACACGGCCGTCGAGGTCGCGGGGAGCCCGCCGAATCTGCGGGCCGAGGTCGTGGTCTTCGATCCGCGCAACGACATCGCCGTGCTGGCGGTCGCCGGTCTGGACGCGAGGCCGCTGGCGCTGGCGAGCGACCCGCCGGCGGGCCGCTCGGCTGCGATCCTCGGCTATCCGAAGGACGGCCCGTTCGACGCCGAGCCGGGGCGGATCGGGAGAACCCAGCCGGTGGACACGCAGGACGCGTACGGCCGGGGGCCGGTGACACGTCTGCTCACCCCGATCCGGGGTCTCGTGCGGCCGGGCAACTCGGGTGGTCCGATGGTCGACTCGACGGGGGCGGTCGTGACGACGGTGTTCGCGGCGACCACCGACGGGGGTCCGAGCGGCGGCTTCGGAGTGGCCAACTCGACCGTCGTCCATGACCTGGCACAGGCTGGCGGACGGGTCTCGACGCAGGGCTGCTCGGAGTAGCGAGCGGGCGCGAGGGCGACGGGGTTCGGGGCGGGGCGGCCGTCTCACAGGGCGGACGGCGGGCGGGCGGGCTCGCGACATGCCGGCGGGGAGCGAGTAGCCTGCGGCGCGTGCCACAAGAGTGCAAGACGCTCGTGATCGCCGAGAAGCCGTCGGTCGGGCGCGACCTGGCCAAGGTGCTGACCGGGCCGTTCGCCAAGAGCGAGGGTTTCCTAGAGGGGCCGGATCACGTCATCACATGGGCGGTCGGCCACCTGGTCCAGCTCGCCGACCCGGAGGAATACGACCCGAAGTTCAAGAAGTGGCGGATGGCCGACCTGCCGATCGTGCCGTCGAAGTTCAAGCTCGTCGTGCGAGACGAGCGGTCGAAGAAGCAGATGAACGTGGTCAACAAGCAGCTTCACCGCAAGGACGTCGGCGACGTGATCAACGCGTGCGACGCCGGGCGTGAGGGCGAGCTGATCTTCGCGTACCTCTTCGAGAAGGCGAAGGCCGACAAGCCGGTGCGGCGGCTGTGGCTGTCGTCGATGACCAACAGCGCGATGCGCGACGCGTTCACCAACCTGCGTCCGGCCGGTGAGCTCGCCAGCCTGGAGCGGGCGGCCAGGTCGCGCTCGGAGGCCGACTGGATCGTCGGGATGAACTCGACCCGGGCGGCGACGATCCGCCTGCGGTCGTCCTTCGACGGGGCGGTCTCGCTCGGCCGGGTCCAGACGCCGACCTTGGCGATCGTCGCTCGTCGGGAGGAGGAGATCCGGGCGTTCAAGCCTGAGCCGTACTGGTTGGTCGACGCCAGGTTCGAGCCGTCGGGCGACCGATCGCGCGCGTACGGTGCTCGCTTCCACGCCGGCGCCAAGCCGCGGATCGCGACCGAGGCGCAGGCGGCGGAGATCGTCAGGGCGGTCCGCGGGAAGACCGGCGAGATCTCGAAGGTCGAGAAGCGCAAGCAGACGGAGAAGGCGCCGATGCTCTACGACCTGACGTCGCTCCAGCGGGAGGCCAACACCCGGTTCGGGTTCTCGGCCCGGCGGACGCTGAGCGCGGCGCAACGACTCTACGAAGAGCACAAGGCCCTCACCTACCCGCGGACGAACTCCCGCTTCCTGACGACCGACATGGTCGAGGAGATCAAGCCGACGGCTGAGCTGGTCGGGCACCGTCCGGAGTACCGGGAGGCGGCCGACTACGTGAGGAGCCTCGACCTGCTGCCGCTGGGGCGGGTGGTCGACGACGCGAAGGTGACCGACCATCACGCGATCATCCCGACGCGGACCGAGCACCCGGTCGAGAAGATGAACGACGACGACCACCGGGTCTACGACCTCGTCGCCCGGCGGTTCCTGGCGGTCTTCCACCCGGACGCGATCCTCGAGAACACGCGGGTCGAGACGACGGTCGAGGGCCATGTCTTCCGCACGCGGGGGAAGGTCCTCCTGGTGGCGGGGTGGCGCGCGGTGTACCTGTCGATGCCGGATGCGGCGCGCTCGTCGAGCGTGGCCGATCCGGGGCTGCGGGGGACGGGGGAGGGGCAGGACGACGAGGAGCTCGACAGCGGGGTGCTGCCGAAGCTCGCGCAGGGCGAGCCGGCGCTCACGCTTGAGGCGGAGAGCCTGGCGAAGGAGACCAAGCCGCCGCGGCGCTACAGCGACGCGTCGCTGCTGGGGGCGATGGAGACGGCCGGGAGGCTGGTCGACGACGAGGAGCTCAGGGAGGCGATGAAGGACTCGGGGATCGGGACGCCGGCGACGCGGGCGTCGATCATCGAGCGGCTGATCGATGTCGGCTACCTCGAGCGGGACGGGCGGGCGCTGGTGGCGACCGAGAAGGGACGCAACGTGATCCGGCTGCTCGGCGAGCACGCGCTGACCTCGCCGGACCTGACGGGGAGCTGGGAGCACCGGCTGGGGAAGATCGAGCGGGGCGAGGAGCGCCGGGAGATCTTCATGGCGGACATCGCGGGGTTCGCCCGGGAGACGATCGAGGAGCTCGACGCGAAGCTCAAGGACGTCCGCATCCCGCGGGCGAACCTCGGGCCGTGCCCGGTCTGCGGGCATGACATCGTCGAGAACCGCAAGGGCTACTCGTGCTGGTCGCGCGAGGACCCGGGCTGCGGGTTCGTGATCTGGAAGTCCAAGGCCGGCAAGTCGCTGCCGGTCTCGGTAGCCCGCGAGCTGATCAGGACGGGGCGCACCGAGAAGCCCGTAACCGGGTTCAAGGGCCGCTCGGGGCGGAGCTTCCGCGCGCGCCTCGCGCTCCAGCAGTCGGAGGACGGAAAGTGGCGGGTGGAGTTCGACGAGCCGTGGGCGAAGGAGGGGGCGAAGCCTCCCGAGCAGGAGCAGGAGGCCGAAGGGCGGCCCGGCACCCCGGCCGAGCAGCCAGCTGCGGCGTAGTTGCGCCGTTTTTCCTCCCCGCGGTCCGGGTAGCCACACTCCGGAAACCTGACGGGAGGGAAGGCTTATGCGACGCGTATTGCTGCTCGGGCTCGTGCTCGGTCTGGCACTTGTCCGACCGGAGCTGGGCGCTGGAAAGCCCGGAGCTCCGCAGACGTCGGCGGTGACGATTGCGGCGGCGCCGAATCCGGTCGTATTCGGCGGCTCGACGATGATCACCGGGACCGTGACCGGCAAGAAGGCAAGCGGGGCGGCCGTCTCGCTCGAGGACAAGCCGTTCCCCTA
>JAXDHV010000029.1:0-6578 GCA_034664295.1 Solirubrobacteraceae bacterium
CTGGTCAGCGAGGGCGGGATCAGCCCATACCTGCGCGAACAGATCCTGTCCGAAGCCATCGCTCTGTGAACAGCCAGCGCGCCTACCTCCTCCACACCCTCGACGCGATCGATGCCGTAATCGAATACACCCGAGACGGCCACGACGCCTTCTTCACCGTCGCAAGACCCAAGACGCGGTCATCCGCAACATCGAGGTCCTCGGTCAGGCGGCCAAGGGCCTCTCAGCGGAAACCCGCGCGCACGATGACTCGATCCCTTGGCGCCAGATCGCGGGGATGCGCGACAAGCTGATCCACGAATACTTCGGCGTTGATCTCACGCTGGTCTGGGACGTCGTCGAGCGCGAACTCCCCACACTGCGTCCGAGGATCGCCGCGCTGCTGGAAGGCGTCATCGAATAGTCCGGACTGACCGGACGCACCGATCGTCGCCGTTGCAATGGTTCGTCAGTGCGCCGCTTCAGCGCCAAGGGCAGTCGCCCGGCGCGCGCATGCTTTTGGGCGACGAGGAAGGAGGCACCGACCGGCGATCGGCAATTATGCAAGGCTGCAGCTCATGGCCATGGCTGATGTAGCAGCAGAATAAAGACGAACGAAGCTCGCGCGACGGGCAAGCACGACTGGCGGTTTCTGAGCACCCCGAGCGGGAGGTCGGCGCGCCCAGGTCCTTGCGATGCGCGGTGACCGCACGGTCGGCCGATCAGGGGCGAGATGTTCCTTGGCTGGGTCGCCGACGCCGTCCCCAACGGCGCTGCCTCTTCTCCTTCGGATGCCTCACGCGGATTGTGCCCATGTCGGAGGACGCGCTGAGCTGCACCACGGGAAAGCCCGGAACTGGATCCTCAAGGATGCCATTGACGGCCGCGCTCCTCCCTGCCTGTCGGATGTCGAGGCCGCGGGGGACAATGACGGTGACCCAACCCATGGTGGTGTGAACGACGATCTCGACGTCCCAGCCATCGAACTCGGCTTCGGTCAGATCGATGGTCACCATGCCTGTCCGCGTGCGGATCTCGGTACGACGGCCCACCTGCCAGCGGCCCTCGAGGCGAACCTCACCCATCGAGGTGGAGATCTCCAGCGGCTCTTGACGTCGCCGCGCGGTCGGAGTGAATGCCACGGGAGGCGGCAGGGTGCGGACGACCGAGGCGAAATCGGCATAGGTACGCGCCCCCAACAGCCCATCGAGAGCACTTTGAAAGCGGTCCAGATCCACCTTGCCACTGGCCAAGAGGCCCTGCAGGACGTCGATCCCGCGCTGCCGCACGTCTTCGGAGATCGGAGGTTCGCGCTCGACGGGGAGCCTGTCGTCGTTCACGTTGGCATCGTACCGTCGTATGCCCGCGGCAACCGCGCGGCGCGCGTGGTCTCATGACACAAGCGCGATTCGCCAGCCGAGGACAGGCAGCGTCCGCCGCGCGTGATCGCTTTCAGCGGGCGGCCGCCTCGCGTCGCGCGATCGGAATGGCGACGCTCCGATCTTCGGGCGTGCCGCGAGTCAGTTCAGCGGTGGGGTCCCCTGAGCCGCGAGCTCCGCCATCAACGCGTGTGCGTCGCTGAAGCTCTCGCGCTCGATCCACGCAAATTCGCAGCCGTCTAGCCATTCGCGCACGACGCGAAGCCCGGCTGATGAGGGCCAACCGGTGAGCTTGAGGTGGCTGGCGATCGCTGCTGCCAGCGCTGAGCCCTGAAGTCGGTGATCTGTAGTGGCGTGGTTGCGCCACACCTGGGCGGTGAGCGACTTCGCCGACTGGGCGTACAGCCTCCTGCCGTCGCGGTACAGGGCGAAGACTCCAGGGGACGCTGGTACGAACCCATCGTCGAAGCCGTCAAGCCGAAAGCGGTCTTGGCGGCCATCCAGTACCACGGAGACCCCGGTCGGGTCCCCCACGTCGGATCGAGCAAGTCCCCGAACATCGTCTGTTGCTCGGGCACTGCGACCAGATAGGGCTCGGGGTCGGTCAGCCGCGAGAGCGAGTAGTTCTGATAGTCGGCCAGCCAGCGCCACTTTAACCATGGTTCTGTCCATGTCTTATGCGACGTGAGGCCGTTGGTCGTGGCGGTCTTGAACTGTTGGAGAGAGAGTTTGAGAGCCTCCTCGTCGTCTTCCTCGTCGAGGTAGATGCCGAGATGGTCGACGAAGACAGTTCCGTCTTCGTCGAGCAGGAGAACATGCGTTTTGCGCGATTTGCAGCGGATGGGCGTAGCTGCGGCTCTGGCGAAGCTCTGAGTTGATCGCGGCGTCGCTGAGAACAACGCGTGGCCATCTGGCGCTCTTCTCAAGTTTGGCGGCCTCGATGAGCGCGGGGCCGAACACGAGCTTCTCGTCCATGTAGTGCGCGCCGAGCGTGATCGAGCCGCGGCCCAGGAATCCCCTTCCCGAGCACACGAGCAAGAGATATGCCGCAGCAACCTCCGTGCCGCCGACAATCGACTCGATGAACATGTCCTGGAGGACGGGCGCGCCGACAACAGCGTTATCGGTAAACCACGTGGAGGCCTGCGTGAAGCGCTCGTCCTCGGTCATCGCACGATCGATCGCTGCCTCGAGCGCTGGCCGCAGTTCACGCAGATAGGCCACCGCATCTTCTGATGTCGCCATGTCCCTGATCCCGAGGAGATCGAAAAACAGGACGCACGACGTGCGCAGCTGTGGCTTGCCATCAGCATCCAAGTAAGCGGCGTATGCCTCGGCGCGGCTCACGGGATCATCCTACGCGCGCGGTCCCTGCTCCCCTGGCAGTCCCGTCAACGACCACGCCGCCGAGCTCCGGCGTCGCGTCGGACGATCGCATTCTTCGGCGGCGGTCCGTTGGTAGGCACGACCGGTTTGGCGACTCGCCGGCGCTGAGCGGCCGGCCGGCGGCCAGGCGCTTGCGCGTTCGTCCATACGCGAGCGCCGAAGTGGTCAGTCCGCGCGTGCGGCATCCAGACGAGAAGCAGGCCTGCCCCTGGACGCAATATCGTCTCCTACGGCGCTTTTGCCTCTGTGGGTCGCCGCAGGTGGCTGTGATGGGGCCGCCGGGCTATCGAGGGCCGCCCGGCGCCGGAATGGCGAGCTGGCGGCATACGGCTCTTGCCGTGCCGACTGGGATTTCCCGGTGGCGGGGGACTGGCGCGCGCAGGTCGCCGGGGGCGTTGACCCAGATCGCGTGGTTCGCGCCCTCGCGCAGGACCTCGCAGCCGTGTTCGCGCAGGTGACCTTCGAGTTCGCGCCGCTTCAAGCGGCGAGGCTGATCGTGACCGACTCGACGTGGCCGCCGCCGATCGGCGGCTCGCGACCTTCGTCGCGATAGGACGCGATCATCTCGCGCGCCGCGTCGAGCAGCATCTCGCGCGCTTCCTCGACCGTGCGCCCGCAAGTGACCACGGCCGGCCATTCGGCGAGCTGCGCCATCGTCCAGCCGCCCTCGTCTGGCGTGAATACAGCGGTCAGCGTCATCGAATCGCTCATCAGGTGAAGTATGCACCGTCTGGCGACCTCGCAGACCAACGGAAACGGATGCCGCCACGGCTTCACCCGAAGAGAGGGGGCCCGCCTGGTGGCGGGTCCGGCGTACGGCGAGCCTTCCTGAACGTAGCTGAGGACGATCGATCCGGCGCGCTGACAATCCTTCCCGGGATAAGCACGCGCTCGCCCCAGCCACAACCGCCGGCCGGCCGCGCTGCCGTCGCCCCGGCCCGGCCTTCGCAAGCAGCACGATCTGCGTCCACCCGTCCAGTTGGACGCTTCAAGTCGGGCGGTATCCGCTGCCCGCCACTCGTTCTCGACCGGCTCCCAAACCAACCCGACCACAAGGATGCGACCCACGATGAGTCCCCGCCGCCAAGCCCAGCCGGAGCTTGACCAAGGCGGCGATGAGGTCCGGCATCGACGCAGACTCACCGGGGGAGCTCGCATCGCGTTGCTGGCCATAACGTGGAGCACTTCGACTGTTTCGCCGACGACGGTCCCGGGGAGCTGGAACGACGCCGTTCGTTCGTCTGAGACGTTCTCGAACGCGGTGAGGGCTTTGTCTCCGTCGTAGCAGTCGACGGTGATCTCGCCGCTGGCACCCTAACAGTCGGTCCCGGCCGGAACAGCTGCTTTCAAACCATCCGCAGTCGGCTGGACCAGTGCCACAGGACATCCACGGAGCGGCGAAGGAGTCGAACCTTCCAGCGCGATCAGACGCGCCCCACCGGTTTTGAAGTTCGGTCTTCGATGGTCCTCTTGGCCGCGGTGACGGGCGCTCAGCTCTCCTCAAGTGCGCTCATGTGACGTCAGAATTGCTGAGTTCGGGACACGGTTCGGGACACGGTCCTGGCGATTCTGGGATTCCCCGAAGGCGCGGCTGGCTGCGCAGGCAGGGCCCCGGCCGACCGCCGGCCCCAGCCCAGGCCGGTCGCCGCCGCGGAGTGGACTGGCCCGGTACACGGCATCGGCTCGTGCGAGGATCCCGGCGAGAATGGCCCGGCAAGACCCGCCGTAGCCTCGCGGGGAATGGTCGACGCGGAGACCAACAGCTTGGGCTACGGCGCCGCGGTCGGTAGCGTGTTTGACGTGATCGACGAGACGCAGATCCGCGAAGCGGACCGTCGGTTGTCCGGCGCGGCGGTGCCGGGAGGCAACGTGATGCTGTTCGGGTCGCACGCCCGAGGAGACGCCGGGGATCGCAGCGACCAGGACATCCTAGTCATCAAAGCGGAGGTCGAGAACGCCGCGCTCGAAGGCGGTCCGCTTGACGCGCGGACTACGCGACCTCCGGCTGGCCGTCGAGGTCATCGTCGGCAGCGCAAGCGATGTCGAGGCGCGGGGGAGGGTCCGGGGCAGCCTCGCGCACACTGCGATCACCGAGGGGCGCATCCTCGCCGGCTGATGGCCGACCACCGTGACCTGGCACGGGAGCTCATCGGTCTCGCGGAAGACGACCGTGCCGCCGCTGCGGTGCTGCTCGACATCGCCGGTGTGTCTGACGCGATCATCGCGTTTCACGCCCAGCGGGCGGTCGAGAAGTACCTCAAGGCCGTCCCGGCATCGCGCGGAGTTGACTTTCCCTTCACGCACAACCTCGCTTCGGTCTTCGAGATGCGGGAGGACGCCGGCGTCGAGGTTCCGTCAGGAGCTCGGAGAAGCCGAGTGTGCTACTGCCTCCACTTCGCCGCCACGGCGGTCCGCTGGGCTGCCGGAGCCGTCGAACCGCCCCGGCCGACCCGACCGGTCGGCGCACGGCGGACGAAAGTCGGCGATCGACATGACTCCGAAGGGCGACGGCCAGAGCAGACGCTCCCTTCGGCCGGCAGAGCAGAAGTCGGGCCGGGCAATTCTGATCGTCGTCCGGAGCGGCAGTCTGCCGCTCCATCGCGAGATGCCTGCTGTGGCGGGTGAGCGTCAGTCGGGGCGAAGGGTGTCCGACGCGCGAGCGTTTTACTCGCGGCCGAGAACGAGGTCGATGCCGGCGAGGACAAGTTGCAGGTCACCGGCTGCGAGGTGGCCCGTGCGGTCGGTTATGAGCCGGCGGTCGATGCTGAGGATTTGCGAGACGTTTGCGACGGAGTCCTTGGGCAGACCCGTACGCGCGGCGGCGAGAATCACGTTGCCGGGAGCAGCGGCAAGCCGCAGGTTGCTGGTCAGCGGCACCACGACGGCGGTGGCGATTCGACTTGCGTTGAAGCTGTCGCCTTGGACGATGGCGACCGGTCGTCGGAATCCCGGCGCAGATCCGATCGGGGCATCGAGCTCGGCCCAGCAAACGTCGCCCTGGCTGATCACCATTCGCTGCGTGCGAGCGTCTGGCGCGCCGCTTCTGTCACGAACTCGGCGTCCGCGGCAGTAAGGTCGTCCGCGATCTCGTCGAGTGCGCGCGTGACCGCCCCGGGCTCCCGACGGGCGACGTAGTCGGCGAGGGCCTCGCGGTAGATCTCGCTGCGGCTCTTCCCGAGGCGACTGGCCAATTCGTCGGCGCGGAGAAACAGTTCGTCCGGTATGGACACCGCCGTCTTCATACCGAAAGTATAACCGAGCCTCGATCGCGGCAGAGCGCTCGATCACCCCATAGGAGGCGCGTGTCCGGCAGAGAGAGAGGCGTCCGTCGCCGACGCGCAGCCGCCGGACATCATCCGGAGCGAGCACACCGACCGCGCGGGCAGCCCGGGCTCGCTCCTGGACGACTACGCAACCTTGGCCGCGCTCGCCCACTCGGTGCGCGCGATTGCTTCATCGCCGATGCAGTCGGGAGCCGTCCGGCCGATCCTCGACGAATGCGATCGTCCAGAGAGGCGCCATTCTCCGCGCGATACAGAGCGGCCACCCGATCGCGGGATGTTCGTGAGCAATTCGAGCAGGACAGCCGAGCCGCTCGGGACGAAGAGTCGGGGCGGAGCAACTGACCGTGATAGGAAGCGTGGCGGCTACGCCACGAGGCGACGCAGAATAAACACCGGTGCTGCCTATTGAAACCACAAAGCCCGATGTCAAGGCCGGTCGAAAAGTGGACCACTTGCGCCGGTTGAAAAGTGTCCCACCTGTCGGTAGGGGAGCGACCGTCGACGCGAAGCCGAGCCCGTAGGGCGAGGCGAGCGGCGATGGTCGCTTTAA
>JAXDHV010000078.1:0-8544 GCA_034664295.1 Solirubrobacteraceae bacterium
GAGCACCCCGGACGGTTCACCCTCGTCGACCTCGACCCGAGCGAAGACGCCCAAGCGATCGACTGGCCGGCGCTCCTGGCCACCGAGGAACCCCAACTCGCGATCCGACGCGCCACCGCATACGCGCTCCGCCTCGTCCGTCTGGAGACCGCCGACGCCCTGCCGACGCCGGCCGGCGCTGACGCCTGGTACCTCGCTGCGCCGCGCCGGGGAACGCTCGAGCATCTGACTCTGCTCGAGAGCACGCGCGCCGACCAGCCGCTCGGCCGGCGAGAGGTCCGGGTCGCCGTCCGCGCCGCGGGACTGAACTTCCGCGACGTGCTGATCGCCCTCGGACAGTATCCCGACGAGGACCCGATCGGCAGCGAAGGCGCCGGGGTCGTGTTGGAGGTGGGCGACGCGGTCACGGATCTCGTCGTCGGCGACCGAATCATGGGCCTGATGCCCGAGGCGATGGGGCCGGTCGCGGTCACCGATCGCAGGCTCGTTGTCCGGATGCCGGGTGACTGGTCCTTCGCAGAGGCGGCGTCGGTTCCGATCGTGTTCACGACTGCGTACTACGGTCTTCGCGATCTCGGAGCCTTGGGTGAGGGCGAGCGCGTGCTCGTCCACGCCGGCGCCGGTGGCGTGGGCATGGCGGCAATCCAGATCGCCCAGCACCTCGGTGCCGAGGTCTACGCTACATCCAGCCGGGAGAAGTGGGACGCCCTGCGGGGACTGGGTCTCGATGACGATCACATCGGGTCCTCGCGGGATCTCGAGTTTCGGGACCGCTTCCTGGCGAGGACCGAGCAGGCCGGGGTCGACGTCGTGCTGAACGCCCTGGCGGGCAGGTTCGTCGATGCTTCCCTGGAGCTTCTCCCGCGCGGCGGTCGCTTCGTCGAGATGGGCAAGGCCGACAGGCGCGATCCGGTCGAGACACGCCTCGAGCACCCGGGCGTCGACTACCGCGCCTACGACCTCATGCGGGACGCCGGCCCGGACCGGGTCGCAGAGATGCTCGCCGAGATCCTCGTGCTGTTCGAGGCCGGCGCGCTGCGCCACGCGCCGATTCGCGCCTGGGATGTCCGAGAGGCCGTCGCGGCATTCCGCTACCTCGGCGATGGACGTAACGTCGGCAAGGTCGTGCTCACCATCCCGCGGGCGCTCGATCCCCAAGGGACTGTCCTCGTGACCGGTGGCACGGGGGATCTGGGCGGCCGCGTGGCGCGCCACCTCGCGGGTGAACACCGCGTCCGGAAGTTGCTCCTCGTGAGTCGGCGCGGCCCGGGCGCGCCGGGCGCCGCGGAGCTTACAGAGGAGTTGCGCGAGCTGGGCGCCGATCCGAAGATCGTCGGGTGTGACGTCACCGACCGCGACGGCCTGTCAGCGGTGCTCGGCGCGATCGATGCCGACCATCCCCTGACGGCAGTCATCCACACGGCGGGCGTACTCGATGACGGCGTGATCGAGTCTCTCACGCCCGACCAGGTCGACCACGTGCTCCGGCCCAAGGTGAACGCCGCGCTGTTGCTCGACGAACTGACGCTTGGCGACGACTTGGCCGAGTTCGTCCTGTTCTCGTCTGACTCGGGCACGGTCGGCGTGCCCGGGCAGGGCAACTACGCAGCGGCCAATGTATTTCTCGACGCGCTCGCCTACCGGCGGCGCGCGGGCGGGCTGCCCGGCAAATCACTCGCCTGGGGCTTGTGGAGCAATGCGAGCGGCATGGCGGGAAATCTCGGTGAGGTCGACCTCGCTCGGTTGACGCGGCTCGGCGTCGCTGCGATGTCGGACGAGCTCCAGCTCCTCGACGCCGCCCGCGCAGCCGCGGAGTCGGTCGTCGTGCCCACCCGGCTCGACAGGTCGGCCTTGAGGGCCGCGGTGCAGGCCGGCACCCTGCCGCCGCTGATGCGAGAGCTCGTGGGCGGCCGGCCGCGCCGCGAGCGCGAGATCGGCAGATCGCTCGAGGAGCGGCTTGACGGGGTGCCGGAGGCCGGCCGGCGGGCCGCGGTTCTCGAGGTCGTGTGTGCGCAGATCGCGGTCGTGCTCGGGCACAGTTCGGCGCAGGCCATCGATCCCGAGCGGAAGTTCAAGGAACTCGGGTTCGACTCGCTCAGCGCGGTCGAGCTGCGCAATCGCCTCGCGCAGGTCAGCGGGCTGCGCTTGCCGTCGACCCTGATCTTCGATCATCCGAGTCCGGGCGCCGTGGGCGGCTACCTGCTCAACATGCTCGCTCCGACGCCGGCCGCCAACGGCGACGCGAGCGAAGCCGAGCTGCGCCGGGTGCTCGCGTCGATCTCGACGGAGCAGCTTCGCAACGCCGGCCTTCTGAATCGGCTCGTGCGCCTCGCCGGGGCAGCGGGAAGCGAGGCGGGGTCACCGGACGGGGACCAGGCCGTCACCGTCGATGACTTGGATGTGGACGAGCTGATTCGCATGGCGGGTCCGGCGATATGACCCCGTCCACCGAAGAGATCGTCGAAGCGCTCAGAAGCTCGCTGCGGGATCGGGAGAGTCTGCGCGAGGAGAACCGCCGGCTGGTCGCAAAGGACAGGGAGCCGATCGCCATCGTCGGCATGGGCTGTCGCTTCCCGGGCGGCGTGCGATCGCCGGAGGATCTGTGGCGACTGGTCGTGTCGGAGAGCGACGCGATCTCGGAGTTGCCGACGGATCGAGGATGGGACATCGAGCGTCTGTACGACGCCGACCCGGACGAGCGTGGCACGGTCACCACGCGACACGGCGGCTTCCTCGAATGCGCCGGCGACTTCGACGCTGAGTTCTTCGGGATCAGCCCCCGCGAGGCGCTCGCCATGGACCCGCAGCAACGGGTGCTGCTCGAGGTCGCGTGGGCGGCGATCGAGGCCGCCGGCATAGATCCGGCGTCCCTGGCGGGCACGTCGGCCGGGGTATTCGCAGGGGTGGGCGGGACCGAATATGCCGGTCGCCTCGCCAGCGAGTTCGAGGGCTTTCGGATGGCCGGCACGCTGACGAGCGTCGTCACCGGTCGCCTTGCTTACACCCTCGGCCTCGAAGGTCCGGCTGTCAGCGTCGACACCGCGTGCTCGTCGTCGCTGGTGGCGACGCACCTCGCCTGCCAGGCTCTCCGGCGAGGCGAGATCACCCTCGCGCTCGCCGGCGGCGTGACGATCATGTCCACGCCGTGGATGATGGTGGAGTTCAGCCGCCAGCGCGGCCTGGCGCCCGACGGACGCTGCAAGTCGTTCGCCGAGGGCGCCGACGGCACGGGCCTGGCGGAAGGTGCCGGCCTGCTCGTGCTCGAGCGACTGTCGGACGCGTGTCGCAACGGCCACCGCGTGCTGGCGATCATCCGGGGGAGCGCCATCAACCAGGATGGCGCGAGCAATGGGCTGACGGCGCCCAACGGCCCCTCCCAGGAGCGCGTGATCCTGGAGGCGCTCGCCAACGCCGATCTCTCACCGGCCGAGGTGGACGCAGTCGATGCCCATGGCACCGGCACGAGGCTCGGCGATCCGATCGAGGCGCACGCGCTACTGGCCACCTACTGTCAGGCGCGCGCGCACAAGCCGCTGCGACTCGGCTCGATCAAGTCGAACATCGGCCACACGCAGGGCGCGGCCGGGGTCGGCAGCGTGATCAAGATGGTCATGGCACTCCGACACGGTGTGCTGCCGCGAACGCTGCACGTCGACGAGCCTTCGTCGAGCATCGACTGGTCAGCCGGTGACATCAAGCTGCTGACCGAGGCCGAGCCGTGGCCCCGCGGCGAGCAGCCGCGGCGCGCGGGCGTATCGTCGTTCGGGATCAGCGGCACCAACGCCCACATGATCATCGAGGAGGCACCCGAGTCGCGGGAGGAGCCGCCTGCCGTCGTCTCGCATGCGAGCGGGCCACCGGTCGTGGCGTGGCTGATCTCGGCCACCAACCAGTCAGCGCTGCGGGCTCAGGCCCGGCAGCTGCGCGAGCACGTCCAGGACCGGCCGGAGCTCCGGCCGCTGGACGTGGCATTCTCGCTCGCGGCCGGCCGCGGTCAGTTCAAGCAGCGCGCGGCCGTGATCGGTTCGGATCGGGACGTGCTCCTGGCCGGACTCCACGCGCTGGAGCGGGGCGAGGAACCGGTCACCGTTGTCACCGGCGCGGTCCGCGCCGGGAAGGCGGCGTTCCTGTTCACCGGCCAGGGTGCGCAGCGCCCACGAATGGGACGCGAGCTCGCGGCGAGGTTCCCGTTCTTTGCTCAGACGCTCGGCGAGGTCTGCGCGCAGCTCGACCTCCACGGCGACCGCCCACTCGGCCCGCTGCTGTCCGCCGAGCCCGGCTCTGAGGAGGCGGGGCTGTTGAATCGGACCGAATTCACCCAGATCGGCCTGTTCGCCATAGAGGTAGCGTTGTTCCGGCTGGTCGAGTCGCTCGGCGTCAAGGCTGACTTCCTCGCCGGGCACTCGGTTGGCGAGTTGTCGGCTGCCCACGTCGCTGGCGTGCTGTCCCTGCCCGATGCCTGCGAGCTGGTGGCGGCCCGGGGCCGGCTGATGGGTGCTCTGCCGAACGGCGGCGGCATGCTCTCGGTCCGGGCCAGCGAGGACGAGGTGGCGGAGTCGCTCGTCGGTTTCGACGACCGGCTGTCGATCGCGGCCATCAACGGGCCACGTGCGGTGGTGGTATCGGGCGACGCCGCCGCGCTTGACGAGCTTGAGCCGGTGTGGGCGCAGCGCGGGCGCGACACGAAGCGTCTCCGGGTCAGTCACGCGTTTCACTCGGTGCTCGTCGCGCCGATGCTCGACGACTTCCGGACGGTGGCGCAGCGGTTGACGTTCGCCACGCCGACGATCCCGATCGTGTCCGGCCTCACCGGCGAGCAGGTCGCCGTCGAGGAGATCACGTCGCCGGACTACTGGGTGCGCCACGCGCGGGAGGCGGTCCGCTTCGCCGAAGTCGTCGCGACGCTGGACGGCGTCGGCGTGACCCGCTTCCTCGAGCTCGGGCCGGACGGTGTGCTGCTGGCGATGGCGGCCGAGTGCCTGGGGGCGGACGCCGAGAATCGGGCGCTGCTCGTACCGGCGCTGCGTGCCCGCCAAGGCGACGGCGATGCGTTTGCCGCCTTCCTCGCGGCGGCTCACACGGCCGGCGTCTCGATCGATTGGCAGGCGGTCTACGCCGG
This sequence comes from Solirubrobacteraceae bacterium, assembly GCA_034664295.1. Classification (GTDB taxonomy): domain Bacteria; phylum Actinomycetota; class Thermoleophilia; order Solirubrobacterales; family Solirubrobacteraceae; genus Palsa-513. The sequence goes on from JAXDHV010000078.1 coordinate 5,120, forward strand.
CCGCGGTGCGCGGCGTCTCGACCTGCCGACCTACGCCTTCCAGCGCCAGCGCTACTGGCTTGAGGCACGTCCGGACGAACCGCTCGCCGCCGGTCATTCGCTCCTCGACGGCCATCCCATCCTCACTACCATGACATCGCTCGCCGGCGAGGACGAGTGGCTGTTCGCGGGGCGCGTCTCATCGCAGACGCACGGCTGGATCGCGAGTCACGTGATCTCCGGCGCCGTCGTCCTCCCGGGCACCGCATTCGTCGATCTGGCCTTGCAGTCCGGAGCCGCGATCGGCTGCGACATCGTCGACGAGCTGACGCTCGAGGCACCCCTGCTCCCTCCGGCCGACGGGGACGTCGAGGTCCAGGTGTTCGTCGAGGCCCCAGACGAATTCGCTCGGCGACAGTTCACGATCCGTTCGCGCGGTCCGGCCGGCGGGGAGTGGACCGCCAACGCGAGCGGGACGATCGCGGTGGCGGCCACCGCGGAAGACGGGTCCACGCTGATCGCCCCCGAACCTTGGCCACCGGTCGACTCCGAGGAAATCGACCCAGACTGGATCGTCAGGCGCCTGGGGGAGATCGCCGGCTTCGACTACGGTCCGGCTTTCCTCGGCGTCCGTTCGGCCTGGCGTCGTGGCGATGCGATCTTCTCGGAGGTCGCGCTCGCGGAGGAGTACGTCCGCGAGTCCGCGCGCTATGGCGTGCACCCCGCGCTCCTCGACATGGCGCTGCACGCGGGCTTCGCGCAGTACACCGCCGAGTCCGACCTCCCGCCGGGCCAGGGCAGGATGTTGTTCCGGTGGGCCGGCGCTCGCTTCCACTCGACCGGCGTGTCACGGCTGCGTGTCCGCGCAGAGCCGGCCGGCCCTGACGCGATCTCGATCGCGGCCTTCGACGAGGACGGCCGTCCTGTCGTGTCCGTCGACGGATTGGTCGCTCGGTCGGTGGACGTCGAGCGGCTCCACGCGGTGCTGCGAGGCGAGCGCACGTCCCTCTATCGCCTCGAGTGGCCGGTCGTCGCCTGTCCCGAGCGACGCGTCGACCCATCGCCGTCGGCAGCCATCGGTGACATCGAAATCGACGGGATGCACCGCCACGCCGACCTCGCCGCGCTCGTCGAAGCGCTCGATGCCGGCACCCCTGCTCCCGAGGTCGTGATCGCCGCCGTCGCAGCAGCCGATGGTGGCGCGGCTGATGAGGCCAGCGTCGCCGTCGGCCGGGCGCTTGGGCTGCTGCAGGCGTGGCTCGCTGCCGGACGTCTCTCCGGCTCCCGGCTCGTGATCGTCACGCGGGGGGCGGTCGCCGCAGTGGAGGGCGACTTGCCCCACCCGCCGCTTGCGGCGGTCTGGGGGCTGGTGCGCAGCGCGCAGGCCGAGCATCCCGGGTCGTTCGTCCTGGTCGACCGGGATGCTGACGACGAGCTGCCGTGGCGGGAGCTGCTCGCGACCGGAGAGGCCCAGCTGGCGCTGCGCGACGGCGAGATCCGTGCTCCGCGGCTGGTCGCGGCGGCGGATGGCGCAAAAGAACGAGTTCCGCCGTGGAACACGGATGGAACGGTGCTCCTTACCGGCGGCACCGGTGGTCTTGGCGCGCTCCTCGCGCGCCACCTCGCTGATCGCGGCGCTCGACATCTGGTGCTCGTCAGTCGGCGCGGCCTCGACGCCGACGGCGCCGACGACTTGGTCAGCGACCTGGCCATGCGGGGGTGCGAGGCTCGGGTCATCGCCTGCGATGTCGGCGATCGCGAAGCCTGCGCGGAGCTGATCGCGTCGACCTCCGCCTCGCGGCAGCTCACTGCGATCGTCCATGCCGCCGGTGTGCTGGACGACGCGACGATCGAATCGCTCACACCCGAGCAGCTCGCCGGCGTGCTGCGTGCGAAGGCCGGCGCCGCATCGCATCTCTACGATCTCACCGAACCTCTCGACCTCGCGGCGTTCGTCATGTTCTCGTCGGTGGCCGCGCTCATCGGTTCACCCGGCCAGGGCAACTACGCCGCTGCGAACGCGTTCCTCGACGCCCTCGCCTACAGAGGTCGGGCGGCAGGGCGCCCAGTCACCTCGATCGCCTGGGGCCCGTGGGAATGCCAGAGCGGGATGGCCGCAACGATCGGTGCGGCGGATATCGCGCGGCTGGAGCGCATGGGTATCGGCGCTCTGACCCCGGACGTCGGCCTGGGCCTCTTCGACGCGGCGGTCGACGCCGGCGTCGGCCTGCTGGTCCCAGTGCTCCTCGATACCGCGGTGCTGCGCGCCCGCGCGCGCGATGGCACGCTCCCCGCAATTCTCAGCGGACTCGTCTCGGTCCCGGTCCGGCGGGGAGCCGCGGGCGGCGGTTCCCTCGCGAGGCGGCTGGCTGAGCTCCCAGACGACAGATGGGACGAGACCGTTCAGGAGCTCATTCGCAACGAGGTGGCGGGGGTCCTCGGCCATGGTTCGCCCGACGCGGTCGATCCGACGCGGACGTTCAAGGAGCTCGGCTTCGACTCGCTGTCGGCGGTCGAGCTGCGCAACCGTCTCGCCCGCGTCACCGGGCTGCGGCTGCCATCGACGCTCGTGTTCGACCACCCGACGCTTGCCGCCGTCGTCAAGCTCGTCCGGGCGGAGGTGGCGGATGCCGGGCGCGCGGATCAGGCGAAGCCGCGTGTGCGCACGCGCAGCGACGACCCCATTGCGATCGTCGGCATGGGCTGCAGGTACCCCGGTGGGGTCTCCTCTCCCGACGAGCTCTGGGAACTCGTCTCCTCTGGAACCGACGCGATATCCGCCTTCCCCGCCGACCGCGGTTGGGATCTTGAGCGACTCTACGATCCGGACCCGGATCAGCCGGGCACCTGCTACGCCCGGGAAGGCGGCTTCATCCACTCAGCAGCGGACTTCGACGCCCGCTTCTTCGGAATCGGGCGCAGCGAGGCGCTGGCGATGGATCCCCAGCAGCGCCTGATCCTGGAAGCGGCGTGGGACGCCTTTCAGAGTGCCGGCATCGATCCGGGTTCGCTGCGTGACACGGAGACGGGTGTGTTCGCCGGCGCGACCGCCTCGAACTATCGCGATGGGGTGCGCGGTGAGTACGAAAGCTTCCGGTTGACCGGCACCACGATGAGTGTGCTGTCCGGCCGGCTCGCCTACACGTTCGGGCTTCAGGGGACTGCGGTGACCGTCGACACGGCATGCTCGTCCTCGCTGGTGGCCCTGCATCTGGCGTGCCAGGCGTTGCGCCAGGCCGAGTGCTCGCTGGCGCTGGCAGGCGGCGTGACCATCCTGTCCTCGCCCTTTCTGCATGTCGACTTCGCCCGTCAACGAGGCCTTTCTCCTGATGGGCGGTGTCGGTCTTTTGGGGCTGGTGCGGATGGCGTTGGGTTTTCTGAGGGTGCGGGTCTCTTGGTGTTGGAGAGGTTGTCTGATGCGCGTCGGTTGGGTCATCGGGTGTTGG
>JAXDHV010000001.1:0-101251 GCA_034664295.1 Solirubrobacteraceae bacterium
CGGTTCTGATCGCCATAGGCCAGCAGCGGGTGAAACCCAAAGCCGCCCTTGTAGTTCCCCGACGCGCGTTCCTTCTCGGAATGCGCGGTGATCAACGTCGCGTCGATATCGATCGTCAACGCCTCGGGCGGCCCGGTCAGCTTCCAGACCCGCTCCCGCGCCTTGGCCTGCGCGGCACGCAACCCAGCCAGCAGCAGAGGATCATTGGCGATCTTCTCGATCACCCTGAACGCCGTCGAGTCCGAGGCGACCGCCCCGAACAACACGGCCTGATCACGCACCGCGCCCAAGTCACAGACCGCATCGCCGCCATCGGCGAGCATCACCGCCAAATCCCGGATCACCTTGCCCGGATCATGACCACGCCGCCGCTCCTTCATGCCAGCCAAGCCGTTCGAGAGCGCCCGCGTCAGCCCGACCTTCTCAGCGACCTGGCCGAGCAGCGCGCTACCCGCGTGCGACACCAGGCCCGCTCCGTCCGACGTCACCACTACCTTCAAATCGCGGCCTTCGTGGCGCACCCTCAAGGTGATTCCTCCTGAGCTCGGCTTCGGGTCTTCAGCAAGCCAAAGAATCCCTGCTCAGCCGGACGTTTCCGCGCCCCCACACCAGGGGGCGCGATTCGTCTCACAGACCGCTTACTGCACGCGCCAGGTTAACGGGCCGCGCGAGAGCCAATCTAGCCCGGGCAGCGACCGGACGTGGCGGACCGCCTGGCTGGCCAACGATCCAGCAGGGCGGGTGCTTTGCGCGAGACGGAGGCGCGCTGCGCGGCAGCCCGTCGATCGACGTCCACGGCAGTTCGCACGGCGCTCGGGGGGTTCGCCGAGCGCGGCATTGTGCGAGGCCGGGTAGCTCGTCTTCGCTCGCTGTTCGGCGTGGCTCCGGCTGGCCGCCGCTCGTTGTCTGTCGTCCCAATGTGGCAGCAGGAGTCGCGGCCCTGCTTCGACCGTGGGCGTTGAAGTGCCGGCCGTAACCGGGACGCGTCAACCGAGCCGGATCGTTCTTGGTGCGTGACGAGTGGCGACGAGCGCTGTCGCTATCCGCGCGGGTGGCGTATGGTTGTCGGTGTGAAGCGTCGGTGGTCGTCGCGCTCGTTGCTGGTGACAGCCTTAGCGCTTGTGCTGGCTGGATGCGGAGCTGCGGGACAGCACACTGTTGCGGCGCCGCCGGATGGTCTGTACGCGGCAACTGGCTACGCGTCGTACGGCGGGTGCGGAACTACCGGCGCCGTGGGATGCTTCGGAGCGGTGCCGGCCGGTCTGCGCCGCGCACTCCATTTCCCGCGCGTGCCGGCCGGTGCGCAATGCCCGGTCTCGACGAAGCGCAGGACCACCACGTTCGTTGGCCCTCTCGCGGGCTCAGGTCCCGCGTATCCCGTGCTGGCGCCCGACAGCGCTTTGAATTTCATGTATCCGCCCCCGCCGACAGGCCAGTCCGGCTTCGCCGGGAGCGAATGGGGAGGCCAGAAGGTGCTGTGGGTGGCCGCGCCGGGTTACCGCGGCCCGGTGCTTATCCGCGGGCGCCAACTCAACGGGCCGCACGCCGTTGGATTCGGCGGTGACCGCATCCCCAGCGCAGAGATGCAACTCCTCGCCACGGGCGCAGTGTCCCCCGGCGAACCGAACGGCTGGCGTGAATGGCCCTCCTACACCCGGCTACGCGCTGGGGGGTGCTACGGCTACCAGGTCGACGGAGCGAGCTTCAGCACCGTCATCGTGTTCCGTGCCACGCCGACGCCATTGTCCGCGCGCCCGCTACTCGGCATCCGGCATGTACTCTCGGGTATCCACGCCCACGCTTGATGTTGGTCGTCAGCGCCATTGGGCAAGGATCGGTCGCCAACCGGCGAGCGGGATCGGTCCGCTTCAGGAAGCCCGACAGGAAACTGTCGTACCCGTCGAGATCCTCGACTCCCCGTAGTGACCTGAGGCATGCGCTCCGCGCCGACGCGTTGCTGGTTTGCGCGAGCAGGAGCAGCGCGCACTTTCCGCGGCGCATCCCGTTGGGGATCCGGCTGCGGGACTCATGGGGGAGTTCCTCGACGCTCTGGCACTACAGTACCTCGAAGGTGATGGACCAAGCTGTGGACGCCGTGCTGTTCGATCTCTCGGAGGTCTGCCTTCGCGGCTTGAAGGGCACTCACGCTCACGTGGGCGAGCTTCTGGGTCTACCGCTCGACCCTCTGGCGTTTCTCGGCGATGACGCCACGCGGTTGTTTCACGGCGAGATAACCGAGGACGAGTACTGGCAGGCACTCATCCGCGCCAACGGGTGGGCGGTCGACGTCGCCGCCCTGAAGACGCTCGTTCGGCACAACTTCGGGCGCATCGACGGAACCGAAGCCATCATCCGGGCCCTCAAGGAACAGGGTTACCGCTTGGGGCTGCTCTCGGTACACGCAAGAGAGTGGGTGGAGTACTGCCAACATGCGTTTGGCTACCACGATCTCTTCGACGTGGCTATCTACTCATTCGACTATGCCGTCAGCAAGCCTCAACCGAGGGCATACCAGCTAGCGCTCGAAGGACTTGGCACCTCAGCCGAACGCACCCTCTTCATCGACGATTCCAGAGCGAACGTCTGGGCCGCCACGGAGCTCGGGTTTCAGACCATTCACTTCGTTACCGCCAAGCAGTTGCGGTTGGACCTCCTAGACATCGGGCTCCTTGAACCACACGCGGCCAGCTACCCGCTCGGCGGTTGAGTTGCCGAGGTTCGCCCGACCGACCGACCAAGCTCCCGCACGTATAAGTCCGGCGCAGCGTCGACGAGCTTTGGCAGACGCCTCGGGCAAGAGCGCCGGACTGTGAAGAAGCGGCGGCGCAATCCGCGAAACTTTCAGGCCGCGTCGAAGGGGTTTGCCGAACGCGATCATCGCCGTTGCTGCTTGAGGCATCGATCCCGTTTTGGCGAATGATCGCGGCCAGTCGGACGCCGCGACGCAAACGACAGCGCGCGTTCGTCTCGTCTCGTGCGATGGCGTCAGAGAGCCCTGACCGAGTTGTCGTCCGCGACTACCACCGGTGCCGACCGGGCTCGCTACGCCAATCCGGGGAGGGAGCCCGGATCTCGGGAGCCCCGGCAGCCATCCGCGATTCCCGTAGGACTGGTTCGGTGAGCAGTCCGGGTAACCGAGGGCGATACGGCACGGCGTGACCGCCCCCGGCCACGGCCGCGACTTCGATTGGGTCGGCAGGCCGTCGCCAGGCGGTCCCTTTGCGCGATAGGCGGCAGCTAGCGTATCGGCGGTGCGCGTCAGCCCCGGTGTCGAAGGACCTTGGCTCGGATGAAGGCCGGGATGAGGAAGCAGCCGATAACGCCTCATAGCTTCGGGTAAGGATGGCCACCGGCCACGGCAGCACTAGGCAGGCTGCGCACGTCAGATAGACCACGCTGGCATCCCCGGGGAGAGGTTCGTCGCGGTAGGTGTGTTCCGCCACCCTGCCCAGCCATAATGATTGGGCGATGAGGAGACGCTTGATGCCCATCATCGGGAGCGTCGCGGTACTACTCGGGCCCAGCGGCTGCGGCGGCTCGCAATCAGCGCCTCAGGGAACCGGGCGGTCCATCCCAAACCGTCCGCTGACGGCGCTACGCGTCCCTTCGACGCAGCCGGCTGCCGGACCGCCAGCGGCTGCCGGACCGAGGCCGGGTCCTCCGGGGCCGCTCGCAATCGCTATCCCCCAGCCCGGAATCCACAGCGGCACCTGCATGGTGTGGGTGATCACGCGCGACGCCGATGAATTCTCCGGCATCTCGGGCCGCGGAGTCTCGTGCAAGACCGCGATCCACGTGGTCGTCCTGTTCGCCGCTCGGCTCGAGCGGCTCCTGCGCGCGGGCCGGTTCTGCGACCCGACCCTGTGCACAGAGACGCCGCCGACGGTCGCCGGCTTCGTCTGCCGCGGCAATCAGCTCGGCGACAGCTACTGGTCGGTGGAGTGTCGCCGCGGCCGCGAGCGCGTCTACACCAGCGCCGCAGCGTGATCAACGGCGGCACCGGTGCACGGAGTGTCGCTCAGCGCGACGAGGAGCCGCGCGCCGTGGCCGCCGGCACTCCGAGAGGAGCCGCGTCACGACTGCGGCGCCTTCCTCGGATTGCGCGCCAGTCGCGAGTCGGTGCCTCCCGTAGGGCTGGCCCGCCAGGGCATGGCTCCGGTGACCGCGGGCCGTGCGTGGCGGTTCGAATGGGCTTCCGATCTCCAGCGTGCCGTCATTGAGCCGAGTGGGGGGCGGGATCGGGTTCAGGGGAGCCTCGCGGTCTTTGGCTGACCGGCGTTCAGCCAGGTCACCGCCTGGCCCTGGGACCGTAGTTGGGTGATCGCTCCGCTTGGCGCCGAGTCGAGCAACGGTCTCCGCCGCGACCGCCGCGACCGCCGCGACCGCCGGGGGCGTAAGGCGGTGGACGGTCCGGGTGCGGTCAGAGGGCGCTTATGCCCAGGACGCACCAGCCGACGCCGATGACGGTCAGAATTGCGCCTCCGAAGGCTGTGGCGTTGCGGTTCTCGGTAAGCCGAAACATGAGGCCGTGCTCCTCGCGCAGGCGGTCCCGGTCGCGGACGCCGTGGTAGTTCGTCACGCGCATGAGGCCGATTGCCGCGAGCAGCAGCCCGGCTGGAACGAGAAGTCCGAGCATCTGGTCGACCAACCCCGTGCCGCCACCGACGATAGCGACGAAGCCGAGCGCTGCTGCTGCGACGAACCCGTACCGCGAGAGCATGTCCGCCGGCTCCGCCACTGGGGGGTCTCCGCGGAGCAGCCTCTCCAATCGGCCCTGCTCCGATGACGGCCCTGTCGCCACGCACGAGAGTCTAGGCCGCACCGCGCGCTTTCCAGTGCACGCGACCGGTTCCGAACGCCGACCCAAGTTGGGGTCCCCGCGCCCGGAACAGAACGGCCTCGGCTCTAAGCTCTAGGGACCGCCCAATGCGGGTCTATTTGGTCTTCTGCGGCTAGACAAGGAGAACGGGGCTAGATACAGTTTCACCACTAATTGGCGGGGTAGCCGCGAGCAAATGTCCCGGCAAGCTCGATCCCGCAGGATGTTGGGATTCTGGTGGCTCTGGATTCCAATCGGCGTGGCGCTCGTCGTGTACGCGCTCGTATCCAAAACCGACCTCCTCGCCCCCGGCGGACCGTTTCCCATCGGAGTCATTCTTCTGATCTGGGGCGTGGGCGGGGCGACAGCCACAGTCCGACGACACCGAGCGAGCTGAGCGGATTCCAGCACGTGCTGCCGCCGTGGCACCCCTGTCCGCGCGCCGAGCGACTTGGTCGATGGCTCGGCATGGCTGCCGGGCGACCGTGCCAAGCAGCACCCACGCTCACGCGTCACGGGTGAGCACCGTTGGACGGACGCAACTCAGACACCTATCAAGAGGGACGGGCCGCATGACCCTCATCATGGCCTCAATTGGCCAGATTGCCGTAATTGCCGGCGCGTGCATCGTCGGGATAATTGGGGTGGTGCTCCGGATTATCAGCTCGCGAAGGATGTGAGGCTAGGTCCGGGGGGCAACGCAAGACGGACCGCTGCCACTTTGCGGCGGCACCCTAACCACGACCGCACGCTCAGCGCCCTTCCCGCGGATGAGGCGCGTCCGGAACAGGCAGGTTTGGCCGCGCTGGCGCGTCGGCATCCACAAGGTGCCGGCCCTTGCCGTCGTGTCGGCTCTCTGGCCATGGCTTCGTCTCCCCGCAGCAGATGTCGCTCATGGGCGCCGCGCGTTCAGACTGACGGCGGCAGCGTTCTTGTGGTCTGTCGACCTTGTAGTTGCCGCGTTGGTCGTGCCGGTCTACAGCGGGACCGAGACGACGACGAGCGGCAGCGGTATTCCCACCGTCACGACCCACTCCAGCTCGACGCTCGTAGGTGAGAACGGCCTTGGATATCCTCGTTGCGGCCGTGCCGACCATCGTCACGGTGCTGGTGTGTCTCGCTTTGCACGGGCGGCGAAGCAGCCGCTACGTCGCGTGGGGTTTGATCGGACTGCTCTCAGCGTTCTGCCTGCTGGGCGTGCTCTCGATCGGGATCTTCGTTTTGCCGGTGGCACTGCTGCTCGCCTCGGCGGCGCGGCTCACGCCGGCCAGCCATCGATCTGGCCAGCCAGCCACCCCCTACGACCACGAGGCCTCTGCCGCTGCTCCCGGAGTCCTCAGCGTGCTGATGAGTCGCAGGCCCTGAACGCACAAGCGCGTTGCACGATCCCCCAACGGGACGCGCCGTCGGAAGTGCGCGCTGCTCCACCATCGCGCAGAGCAGTCGCCGTCGCGAACGAACTCGGAAGGGAGATGCCAAGATTTCCCGCATGCATCCCTCCCTGGCCCGTGCCGCACACGCCGTCGCGGTCCTCGATCACGGTGTCCGTCGGGTCGTCGCGATTGACGGGGTGGACGGTGCCGGGAAGTCGACCTTCGCCGACAGGCTGGTCCCTCTCGTCGACAGGCCCGCGGTCCGGGCTTCCATCGACGACTTCCACCATGCGCGCGCGATCCGGTACCGCCGCGGCCGCGAATCACCCGAGGGCTTCTACCTCGACTCGTACGATCTCGGGAAGCTGACGAGCTGGTTGCTCGATCCCTTCGCCGCGGGCGACGCGTTCCGCCGTCGAGCCTTCGACCATGTCGCGGACACTCCCGTCGACGCGAAGCTCGAGGAGGCACCGAGCGACGCCATCCTCGTGCTGGACGGCCTGTTTCTACACCGCAGAGAGCTCCTGTCGCGGTGGGATCTCTCGATATGGCTCGACGTGCCGCCCCAAATCGCTGCTCTGCGGCTCCTCCGACGCGACGGACAACCGACGCGCCGTCGATACAGCAGGGGCAACGAGCTCTACGCCGCGGACGCCAAACCGACCGTCCGAGCATCCCTGGTGCTGGCCTGGTAGCGCCATCAGTCGCCACGCAGAGTGCCGCTCTCGCGTGGATCCAGGCGTCTGCGACGGGCCTGGTGGGCGCTCGCAGCGGACGAGACGCAGGGCTCACCTACGGCCGCGCGCAGGCGACTGCTTCGATGTAGAGGCAGCAGCTCACGGACCGGAAACACTCTTAAGAGTCCATCCGGCCGGGCCGACCGGCGTGACTCCGTCTCCATTGGGCAGAGTGGCGACCGCGTGGCAGCGGTACCGGATGCCCGTGTGGACGCCGAGGCGGTTCCCGTCGTAGCTCGCGCGACCTGTCTCGTCGAACGAACGGTGCTCCCCTCGCACGCCATCTGCCGGACCTGCGCCCCGCGCGCCGCGACGTCAGTGGCTGTGGCCGCCGCCCAGCATCGCCCCGGCCAGGCTGGTGATCAGCACCAGGTTCAGGAGGATCGGCGACAGGGATATCTTTGCGCCGCGGGCCAGGACGGCCAGGCTCGCGCCGGCGAGCAGCAGCTCGTCGAGGGTGGCCACGACGTCCGGGAAGCCGGCCGCCTCCGGATGGCCGACCTCGGGTCCGAAGGGCAGGCCCGCGGTCCGCGAGAGGACCCAGAGCCCGGCGATCGCGAGGCTTGCGGCCGCCACCACGCCCAGCAGACGCCGGCTCGGCCGAGCCCAGACGAGCGCTCCCAAGCCGAACTGCCCGGCGGCGAGCCCGCCGAAGAAGACGGCGGCCAGTGGCCATTCACCCAGATGGGCGGCACTCGCCTGGGCGTGGATGATTCCCGCCGCCCAGGCAAGCGCTCCGAGCAGCAGCGCCGGCCGTCCACGCGCCGCCGGAAGGTCGCAACCCCGGCCGCCGTCGAGTTCCATGCTGACGCTGACGCTCGGCATGCCGATTACGCCGTCCGCGTCCGGGCCACGCCGACCTGACGCGACGCGAGGCCGGCGGCGATGCCGACGGCGGCGATCGCCAGGTGCAGGACGTTGTCGGCGCCGTTGACGGCCACGATGCCGAGCACGTTCGAGCCCGCGACAAGGCCGTAGGCGGTGACGATCGCGTAGACGGCCCCGAACCCGAGCGCGAACATGCGCCCGCCCGCGACCGTGCGCGCCGCCGCGAGCCCGAGCAGGCCGGACGCGATGTGGACGATGTTGTGCCAGCCGTTGACCTTGAACAGGATGAGGTTGCTCCCAGACGGGGACGACCCCGTCCCGAACGACGAGTTCACGAAGAACCCGGCGATGCCGACCAACAGCAGGACGGCGCCGAAGACGAGCGAGTACAGCTGGGCTGGAGTTTGTTCACGGTTCATCGATTCTCCTCGGAAGTGTGGGTGTGCAAGTAGCGGTGTTGCGCACCAAGCCGTCCGCGCGGATCACTCTCTCCTGCAGCGCGCGAGCGACGTCCGAGACGGGGGCGCAACGGCTCCCCTGGGCAAACGACGTACGTCAGCCGGCGAGCACCGGCAGCAGCGCCGCCAGCTTGACCTCGGTCTCGGCGAGCTCCTCGGCCGGGTCCGATCCACCGACGACGCCGACCCCCGCGTAGCAACGAGCCAGGCGTCCTTCGATCAGCGCGCACCGCAGGGCGACGCAGAACTCGCCGTCCTCGTCCGCGTCTGTCCAACCCACAGGCCCGGCATACCAGCCGCGGTCGATCCCCTCGAGGGCCGGGATCATCCGGGCGGCCACGGCATGCGGCTCGCCGCCGACGGCCGGCGTCGGATGGAGGAGCCCGGCCAGCTCGACCACGCTGACCGGGTTGCGCAACTGGGCCCGCACCGGCGTCGCGAGGTGCTGGATGTTGGCGATCGTCACGACGACCGGCTCGTCCGGCAGGGTCACCCACACCGAGTGCGGAAGCAGGGCCCGTTCGATCCGCGCGCTGACGATCGCGTGCTCCGAGCGGTCCTTGGCCGAGTGGAGGAGCTGCTCGCCGAGGTAGTCGTCGACCGCCGGGTCGGCGCTCCGCCGGGCCGACCCGGCCAGGGCGAGCGTGCTCGCCCGCATGCCCTCCCGGCGGATCAGGAGCTCGGGGCTCGCCGCGACGAAGGCCGAGTCGCCGCGACCGGCGCAGAACACGAAGCACGCGCCGAAGGCCTCCCGCAGGACGCCGAACACCGCGCCGACGTCGTGGTCGACCGGCGCGTGGACGTCGACCTCCCGGGCCAGCACGATCTTCGACAGCTGCCCCGCCCGGATTCGCTCGACCGCACGGGCGACCGCCGACTCGTAGTGCTCGGGCGCCATCGCCCCGGCCACCTGGTAGCGGCCGGTCGGGTGGGGGTCGAGCAGGGGCAGCGGCGGCGCGTGCAGCTCCGCCAGGCGCCGCTCGATCCCCGCCACGAGGTCCTCGGGTGTGTCGTCGGGTGAGACGAAGGCCGCCACCGTGATCCGGACGTCGTCTCCCTGCCTGGCGATCGCCACCTCCGGGACGACCAGCGAAGCCGGCCGGAAGGCCGACCAATGGGGAGAGGACCCCCCGTCGGGCGCGAACGCGAAACCCCCGCATGCGATCAGGCCCGACCCGGCCGGCCCGTCGGATGGGTCGGCGAGGGCTTCGCCCGCGAGGGCCCGCCACCGCCGGGCGACACGCTCGAAGCGCCCGTCCCCGTGATCCTCGAGGACCGCGACCGCCCCGAGTGCGGCCAGCGCATGGCGGTCGCGGTCGGGCTGCTCGAGGCACAGCCACTGCTCGCCCGCCCGGCGGGACGCGAACGCCACCGCGCTCGGATCGACCTCGGCCGGCAGTCGCCAGGTCATGCCGACGAGGCACTCGCCCTTGCGTCGGGCCCGCCGGATGCCTCGCTCGAGACGATCGGTCAGGCGTTGCGGCTCGCGTAGCGCGAAGGGCGATCGCTCCCCGGCAACGGCCCGCACGATCGGGTCAGGTCTCCCCGCGCCCCCGCGACATCGCGATCTCGCCGGTTCGCATCATCTCGATCAGGCCGTACGGGCGGACCATCCGCTCGAAGGCCTCGATCTTGCTCGTCGGGCCGGTGATCTCGATCGTCACCGACCGCTTCGTCACGTCGACGACGTGCCCGCGGAAGATCTCGCAGAACTGCATCACCTCGCCGCGCTGGGGACCCTCGGCCGCGACCTTGAACATCGCGAGCTCCCGGGTCACCGTCTCGTTGGGCTCGAGGTCACGGATCTTGAGGACGTTGATCAACTTGTGCAGCTGCTTGGTCACCTGGTCGATCGGGTGGAGGGCTCCGTCGACGGTCAGCGTGATCCGCGAGATCTGGTCGTCGTCGGTCGGTCCGACGGTCAACGTCTCGATGTTGAAGCCCCGCCTGGCGAACAGCCCCGCGACCCTGGTCAGGACACCCGGCTTGTTCTCGACGAGGATCGACAGGACGTGCTTGCGGCCGGTCCGCAGCCCGCTGACCGCCTCGAGATCCTCGAGGCTCAGCAGCTGTTCCTTGGTTCCCGGGTCGCCCATCATCCGACCATGTCCCGCGCCGCGGCACCCGGCGAGATCATCGGGTAGGTGTTCTCCTCGCGGGTCACCCGGACGTCGACGACGACCGGCCCGGGAGTGGCGATCGCCCTGCGGATGTCGTCGACCAGGGTGTGCTTGCTCTCGAAACGCAGACCCGTCGCCCCGTAGGCCTCGGCGAGCTTGACGAAGTCGGGGAACTTCCCCATGTCGACCTGGCTGTAGCGCCGGTCCCAGAACAGCTCCTGCCACTGGCGGACCATTCCGAGATAGCCGTTGTTCATGATGAAGACCTTCACCGGGATCCCGTTCTGCGCGCAGGTCGCCAGCTCCTGGGCGTTCATCTGGATCGAACCGTCGCCCGAGACGCAGCAGACCAGCGCGTCCGGACAGCCGACCTGGGCGCCCATCGCCGCCGGCAGGCCGAAGCCCATCGTCCCCAGCCCGCCGGAGTTGATCCACCGGCGGGGCTTCTCGAAGTTGTAGTACTGGGCCGTCCACATCTGGTGCTGGCCGACGTCGCTCGTGATGATCGCGTCCCCGCCGGTCGCCTCGTAGAGCGCCTGGATCATGAACTGGGGCTTGATCTCGGCGTCGGTCGACTGGTCGTAGCGCAGCGGGTGGCGCTCCTGCCAGCCGGCGATCCGTGTCCACCACTCCTCCAGGCGCGAGTGCTCCGCCCCGAGCGCCCGGTACTCGACGACCAGGCGGGAGAGGATGTTTCTCGCGTCGCCGACGATCGGGATGTGCGCCGGAACGTTCTTGGAGATCTCGGCCGGATCGACGTCGATGTGGATGAACTTCGCCCGCGGGGCGAACTCCGTCAGCTTGCCGGTGATCCGGTCGTCGAACCGGGCGCCGACCGCGCAGATCAGGTCGGCCTCGTCCATCGCGTAGTTCGCCGCCCGCGTCCCGTGCATCCCGAGCATGCCCAGCCACTGGGCGTGGGTCCCCGAAAAGGCTCCGAGGCCCATCAGCGTGCAGGTCACGGGGAAGTTCCCCGAGACGCAGAACTCGGTCAGCTCGGCCGCGGCGTTCGCGTTGACGACGCCGCCGCCGGCGTAGATCACCGGGCGCCGCGAGCTCGCGAGCGCCTTCGCCGCCTGCCGGATCTGCTTCTGGTTGCCCTCGATCGTCGGCTGGTAGCCCGGCAGCTTGACGTCGGTGACCGGCTCGTAGGGGATCTCGGCCCGCGACAGGTCGGTCGGGATGTCGACGACGACCGGGCCCGGCCGGCCGGTCCGGGCGATGTGGAAGGCCTCGTGGATCGCCCGGGGGATCTCGAGCGGGTTCTGGATCATGATCGAGTGCTTGACGGCCGGCATCGTGATGCCGATCGTGTCGGCCTCCTGGAAGCCGTCGGTCCCGAGCAGGTCGGTGCGGACCTGGCCGGTGATGAAGACGACCGGGACCGAATCCATCATCGCGTCCATGATCGGCGTGACCAGGTTCGTCGCCCCCGGCCCGGACGTCCCCAGGGCGACACCGACCCGGCCGGTCGCCTTGGCGTAGCCCTCGGCCGCGTGACCGCCGCCGGCCTCGTGGCGGACCAGGACGTGCTTGATCCCGGCGTCGTAGAACGCGTCGTAGGTCGGGAGGTTGGCGCCTCCCGGTAGGCCGAAGACGACGTCGACCCCTTCGGCCTTCAGACACTCCATCAGAGCTTCGACTGCACGCATCTCTCTACGACCTTCCGTCAGCTGCCCGCCCCCATCGGGACAAGGCCAGGAAATACGGGCTGACCCGGGTCAGCCTCCTTGTCCCCAGAATAGCGCCCCCTGGCGGGATCCTGGAGACGACCGCCCGCGCCCGCGGCGACGAGCGCCTGCCTAGAGACGGGCCGGGACCCGCATCGACGGCGTCGGCTGGATGATCTCGTCGTCGTCGGGATACTCGAGCTCCGTCCCACAGTTCGTGCAGATCGCGTCGTGGATCTGGCGGCCCCGCCCGCACCCGGGACACCGCCGCAGCGGGATGTCGGTCTCGTGGCGATAGGCGAAGGCCGTGATCAGGCCGATCACCGGCACGACGCCGGAGATCAGGAACCAGACCCAGAACGAGCTGCCCTTCGACCGGCCGATGAAGCCACCGGCAAAGGCGAATCCCGCGGCGACGAACAGGTACTCCAAGACCGGGAAGACCTAGAACAGGACGCGGTACGCCCAGATCGCCGCGATCACGGCGACGACGACGAGCAGACCGGTCGCAACGGCCAGGACGAGGTGGATCACGAACGTCAGAATCAGCCAGGCTGCGATCAGCAGAATCGCCAGGGCGACGCCGCGGCGAGCCAGAGACGTTCGACGGGGTGCTTCGGGGAGACCTGAGGACCTACCGGTGAGTTGATTCATGCATCCAGTTTACCGCGCCGCTTCGCCGGCAACCAGCGGTGCGGCGTCGGGCGTGTGGGCGAGGGCTCACCGCGGCTGGCGGGCCGGACGTCGGTCGGCTCCGTCCGGGCACCGAAGGCCGCGATGATCGCCGCACCGGCGCTATTGCTGGGTCTCGAGGATGATGTTCGTGATGTGTGACGGGCTCGGGCAACTGGCGTAGATCGACCCGGGATCCGTGCCGTATGACGTGTGCGCGCCCTCGTAGTAGCACTGCACCGTCAGGGTCCAGCTTCCGGAGCCGCTGTCGCAGTGACCCCACGCCGTGTTGGCGTTGTTGTAGCCGTAGCTGCAGTTCGACACAGCGGCTGACGCGGGTGCTGCGGTCGCCAGCGTCGGGATCACGGCGGCCGCGGCCACGAGCGCTGCGGCGAGTCCCGAGCGCAGACGGCGACCTGCTGTCGTACGTGCGGTGGGCTGGGGGTGAGCGAGCTTGGTCATCGGGCTGTCCTTTCGAGGGGATGGGCACTTCGTGAATCGAGCTCTCTGTAGGGCCTGGGTCCAGTCTGGGGGCGTCACCACCCCGCATTGGCACTGAATGGCCCTGCACGAGTAGCGGCTTGGCACTGGGAGTGGCTCCGCCGGGCACGATGGTGGTGCGCCGCCACGGCCGCGACTGACGCACGGAACAAGCCATGAATGACGGCACCGAACAAGCCGCGTGAGATGGGAGCATCCCGATTTCGAGCCGGCGAGTTGCGGCGTCCGCCCCGTCAACGCCGCGACGGGGCCGGTCTGCCAGGATCGCGCTACTGCTCGTCCGCCGACGACCCGAGCCCGATTGCCAATCTCCTTCGATCAGCACCTGGCCCCGTTCCGGCTCTGCATGCTGTTCATGGCCTCGCCCGACCTTCCTGACGATCTACGCGGAGAGTGGCCGGAGTTGTGGGCTCGGGGCCAGGACGGAATCTGGCGGCGGGTCGACTTCGGGCGATCGCTCCAAGCCCGTCGACTTGCCTGCATGCTCGTCCTAAGCCCGCAAGGCGTTCGAGCCAAGCAGGCCGGACGGGCGTTGAGCCCAGATGGGCTCGACGGCAAGGGCGAAAGGCAGAACGCAAAGCTCTACCTCAGCGAAGCACTCTCTGCCGCCAGCGCCGACGACGTTCTGATGCTGCCCGACAGGGGAGGTCGCGGTGCGCCGCCGTGGGCCCTCCGGCGGGCAACGACCGACATCGCCCTGGCGGCAGCCGCGGCTGGGCGCGAAGAGTGGACGGTCGCGGCGACCTTCACGCACGGCGGTACCGCGAGCTTGATCGGCGTTCCCGAACCCGGGAGTCCGCACCCGAGGTGGAAAGCTGCGGTCCCCCTCTCAGCCGTACGCGGTGGTCGTGGCAGACGCCTGGGCAGTCTTCCAGCCGACCTCGTCGATCTCGCAAATGAAACGGCAAGTCGGGTCCGGAGCCATCGCCGCGAGTGGGAGAAGTCGCTCCCGCTCGAACATCCATTCGCCGCCGGCACACTCGTTGGGACATCACCTGACAGCGCGAATGCAACAGCCGACCGGAGAGTGCAGCCGGCTGCCGAGCCTCCTGGCCTCGTCGCCGAGGTCCGTCAACCCGCGATCGGACCCGCCGCCGGGCTCGCTCTCCCCGCGCGGCGACGGCCAGCGGTGTCCTCGAGGCAACTGGTCGCGGCGGCGGTTGGCGTCCTCGTCATCGCGGTTGGCCTCGTCGTGGGCGACCATCAGATAGATAGGCGGAGCAAGCCGCTCACGAGCGCCGTCGGTACTCGCGCCGAGCAGGAGACGTTCGCCCATTCGGTCAACACCTTCCCCAGTCCGACCAGACTCACCCGCCGGGGGCCGATCATCGCCGCTGGACAAGTCGTCCGCGTCTCCTGTCGAATCTACGCCCCATCCATTCCCAGCGTGGCCCCGGACGGCTTCTGGTACCGGATCTCGAGCCCTCCCTGGAACGATCAGGACTACGCCCCAGCCAACACGTTCCTAAATGGGGATCTGGCGACCCGGTTCCTGCATCGCGCCACGGGCAAGCCGGCGCCGGTCCACAACACCGATTTCGCCGTGACCACGTGTGGCGGTCCGGGCGGAAGCCTCGAGACATCACGTGCCGCAGGAACCGAGACCTTCGCGGACCGCCACACGGGCGCGTCCGCGGGAGCGTTTGTCGGCGGAAAGCAGGCGATCGTCGTCTCGTGTCGTGCCTACACCCCCCAGATCCCGAGCACGGTCCCGGCGGGTTACGCCTACCGGATCGCTTCGCCGCCCTGGAACAACCGCGCCTATGCCCCGGCGAGAGCCTTTCTCAACGAAGCCATCGCCGGCCGCCGGCCGCCGGCGTTGGTCGACACCGGCGTGCCCCCCTGCTGACGGTCAACGTTCGGCGCGCTTCGCCGGGCACCAACCGCGATCCTCGGCCGCGGTCCGAGCCGCGTCGATTGAAGGCGCCCAGCCCCGGGTACCTCCGGCGGGATGGGCCACGCGAATTCAGACCAGAGCATCCGGCCGACGCCGGCATGCCGGCGGGCGATGCGGGCCAAGCTCGCTGCCGTGAGATTCCGCTGGACCGAGGCCGTCGACTGGGCTCGGGAGCAGGATGAGCGGCGCGCAGCCGAGCAGCGGAGGTTTGCCGAAACCCGGACGCTGGCCGAGCTCGAGCGCCTCTGGATCCTGCCGGTGGCGAGACACCCTGGCGCCCGGCCGGACACGTCTCGGCTGCCGAACGCGGAGCCCTTCAGGCGGTCGTGAGGCCGCGCGGCGACGAAGCGCTCCGCGGTCCTCGGACGTCGCGTCTGGTCGGCAGCAGGGTGAGGCTGTAGCGGCGGACCACGGGCCGCTCGCCCGAGCCTTCGGGGCGGTCGACCTGGGGGAAGAGGAGGAAGCGGGGGTTGGAGGTGATCGGAGGATTGCTCATCCCGAGATCGTCCCACCCGACCGGCGAGGAGTCATTGGACGGCTGGCCAAGCTCAGGCTGTCAGTCGTGGACCGGAGGTCCTCCGGCCCGCCTCTCGGCCGGGCTCCTGCACCGGTTTCTCCCCGCAGGCATGGGCGGCCGCCTCGAGTGCCGGGCGCATGTCGGCGTCGATCCGGCGTCGGACCCGCCAGCGGGCCCCGGCGAACGCGAGGTTCGCCACCGTGGCGAAGCCGGCCTCGTCGGAGCGGAGGGCGAGCAGCAGGTGGGCGACGCGATCGCCGCTCGGGAGGTCGGCCTGGTTGACGCGCACGCAGTAGCAGTGGACCCGGCGTCCACCGTTGCGAACCAGGAGGGCACCGGCCTCGCCGACCAGCCAGACGCCGAGCCGGCCCCGTTCGAGGACCAGCCCGGTCAGGGTGAAGAGGTCCCGTGCGTCGTGGTCGAGGAGATCCCCGAGCAGCCCGAGCGCCCGCCGCTCGGCGGCCTCGCCGGCCCGCGGCCTGCGGCGGACGACGTTGGCCCCCCGGCGGGCGTAGAGCTCGGGGATCACCCAGGCGTGGACGGCCGCCATCAGGGCGACCGGCGCCGAGAGCGGTTGAAGCAGCATCAGGCCAACGGCGGCGCCGATGAACGGCACCGTGTGGGCGACCGTGGTCGCCGTCCAGATCCGTCCGGCCCGCCGGAGGTGGCGCTCGTCGGCCAGCGGGCGCCAGTGGACGGCCGCGAGCTCGGGCAGCACCTCGCCGCGGGCCGCCTCCTCGGCGAGCTCCATCCCGGCTAGCCGCCGGCGATCGGCAGGCGGAGGATCACGAGGTCGGCGTCGAGCGGGAGCGTCTTGACCTGCTCGGCGTGGCCCTCGCCGGTCGAGACCATCCCGAAATAGCCGCGCTGGAGCTCCGCGGAGAACGCCGCCGCCGCAGCCTCCACTGCCGGGGCGTCGTCAGCGGTCCATTCGGCCAGCGTGGTGTGGCCTGTCTGATCCATGCGA
Organism: Solirubrobacteraceae bacterium; assembly: GCA_034664295.1. GTDB lineage: Bacteria > Actinomycetota > Thermoleophilia > Solirubrobacterales > Solirubrobacteraceae > Palsa-513. The sequence goes on from JAXDHV010000001.1 coordinate 16,560, forward strand.
ACGAGCCGTGACACGGCGCCTTCCTCCTCGATTTGACGACTTGGCCGGTGGAGAACCACCGCCTCTGATGGTACGCCTCGCGCACACCGGCCGATCACGGTTAGCAGTGCCGCCGAGCTCAGCTCGCCCTCAGCCGTCGAGCCCGAGCTGCTCGAGGACGAGCCTCGTGATCTCACCGCCGTCGGCCCGGCCATTCGTCTGCCGCATGACCTGGCCGATGATCGCCCCGATCGCCTTGCGGTTGCCCGCGCGGATCTTCTCGGCAGCGTCGGTGTTGCCGGCGATCGCCGCCGCGACGATCCCGGCCAGCTGGTCTGAGTCGTCGATCGCCCCGAGTCCGCGGGCGGCGATCACCTCCTCGGGCGAGCCGCCGTTGGCGACCAGCTCGGCGAGCACGTCCTTGGCGGCGGTCTGGGTGACCTTGCGGGCGGCGACCAGCTCGACGAGGGCAGCCATGCCGTCGGGCCGCAGCGGGCTCGACGCGGGATCGGCGTCCCCAAGATGGCGGACGAGCTCGCCGGTGACCCACGTCGCCAGCTGCTGAGCGTGCCCGGTGTGGGGCAGCCCAGCTTCGAAGAAGTCGCCGAGCTCGCCCCGGAAGGCCAGCTGGTGGGCGGAGTCCCCGGTCAGGCCGAGCTCCCGCTCGAAGCGCTCGGCCCGGGCGGCCGGGAGCTCGGGCATCGCCGCGCGGGCGGCCTCGAGCATCTCCGGCGTGATCGCCACGGGGATCAGGTCGGGGTCTGGGAAGTACCGGTAGTCGTGGGCCTCCTCCTTGGAGCGCAGCGACGTGATCTGCTCGGTCGTCGGATCGAAGTGGAGCGTCTCCTGGACGACCGCCTCGCCCGCCTCGATCAGGGCCCGCTGGCGGGCGATCTCGGCGTTGATCCCCCGCTCGATGAAGCGGAACGAGTTCATGTTCTTGAGCTCGGTCTTCGTTCCCAGGGTCGTCGTCCCGACCGGCCGGACCGAGATGTTCGCGTCGCAGCGGAGCGATCCCTCGTCCATGTTGACGTTGCTGACGCCCAGCCGCCGGAGCGTCGCCCGGAGCAGCTTGAGCCAGTCGGACGCCTGCTCGGCCGTGCGGATGTCCGGCTCGGTGACGATCTCGGCGAGCGGCGTCCCGCCCCGGTTGAAGTCGACGACGCTCCGCGAGGAGCCCTGGATCCGACCGGTCGCCCCGGCGTGGGTCAGCTTGGCGGCGTCCTCCTCGAGGTGGACGCGGTGGATCCGCACGCCGTCGAGGTCCCCCCCCAGGCAGAGGGGCTCGTCGTACTGGGAGATCTGGTAGCCCTTGGGAAGGTCGGGATAGAAGTAGTTCTTCCGATGGAAGATCGACCGGGGGGCGAGCTCGGATCCGAGCGCCATGCCGATCATCAGGCCGAAGTGGATCGCCCGCTCGTTGACGACTGGCAGCGAACCGGGGAGGCCGAGGCAGACCGGACAGGTCCGGGTGTTCGGCGGCTCGCCGAAGGAGAGGGCGCACGAGCAGAACATCTTCGTCTGGGTGAGGAGCTGGACGTGGATCTCGAGACCGATCACCGGCTCGAGCTGGAGCTTCGCGCCGTCGGGCGCCGACACGCTCACGGGCGGACCCGCGACGAGTCGAAGGCGAGCTCTCGCTCGAGGGCGTAGGCCGCGTCGAGGATCCGGTTCTCCGAGAACGCCGGCCCGGCGATCTGGAAGCCGGTCGGCAGCTCGCTGCCTCCCGCCGGCGGCCGGGCCAGGCCGTTGGGGATCGAGATCGCCGGGATCCCGGCGAGCGACATCGGGACGGTGCAGACGTCGTTGAGGTACATCGAGAGGGGGTCGCCGGTCTTCGCGCCGAGCTCGAAGGCGACGGCCGGACTGGTCGGGGTGACGACGAAGTCGAAGTCGTCGAAGACCGCCCGGAAGTCGTCTGAGATCTTCGTCCGGACGCGCTGGGCCCGACCGTAGAAGGCGTCGTAATACCCGCTCGAGAGGGCGTACGTCCCGAGCATGATCCGCCGCTTGACCTCCGGTCCGAAACCGTCGTGGCGAGTTCGCGTGTACATGGAGATGAGATCTGTGGATTCTGGAGCACGCATCCCGAACCGAACCCCATCGAACCTAGCGAGGTTGGACGAGCACTCGGCCGGCGCGATCACGTAGTAGGCCGAGAGGGCATGCGGCGCGTGCGGAAGACGGCAGGCGTCGACGCTCGCCCCGAGGCTCCGGGCGAGATCGAGCGTGGCCTCGAAGGCCGCGAGCACGCCCGGCTCGATCCCGTCGCCCGAAAGCTCGGCGGGCACGCCGAGGCGGATGCCGTCGAGGCGGCGAGCCCTCGGCAGCTCGACCTTCGCGGGGTAGGTGACCGATGTCGAGTCGCACGAATCGCGGTCGCCGACCATGTGCCTGAAGAGGAGCGCCGTGTCGGTGACGTCTCGGCCGAATGGGCCGGCCTGGTCGAGCGATGAGGCGAAGGCGATCATCCCGTAGCGGGAGACGGCTCCGTAGGTCGGCTTGAGTCCGACGATCCCGCACAGCGAGGCCGGCTGGCGGATCGACCCTCCGGTGTCGGTGCCGAGCGCCCACGGGACGAGGCCGGCGGCCACGGCCGCGGCGCTTCCGCCGGAGGATCCACCGGGCACACGGCCGTGGTCCCAGGGGTTCAGCACCGGACCGAAGGCGGAGTTCTCGTTCGAGCTGCCCATCGCGAACTCGTCCTGGTTCGTCTTGCCGAGCAAGGGCGCGCCGGCGGCGGCGAGCCGCGCGACGACGCTCGCCGTATACGGCGGCCGGTAGCCCTCGAGGATCCGCGAACCCGCCTGGCTGGGGACGCCCTCGGTGCAGAAGAGATCCTTGACGCCGAGCGGAACACCCCCAAGGGCGGTTCCACTGACGCTGGGGGGAGCGGCGTCGGCGACCCACGTGAAGGCGTTCAACTCGTCGGTCGCCGCCCGCTCGCGGTAGGCGTCGAAGAGGTCGGTCGGATCGAGCTCGCCGGCCTCGATCAGCCGGGAGGCGTCGAGCGCCGAGAGGCCGGTCGGGTCGGTCATGCTTGGGGGCTTGGCACGGCGAAGCCACCGTCGGCGACGGCCGGGGCCGAGGCGAGGGCGACCTCGGGATCGAGCGACGGGCGTGGAACATCGGGCCGCAGGGCGTTGGTGAGCTCGACGACGTGCGAGGTCGGCGGCACCCCGTCGAGGTCGAGCTCACCGATCCGGGCGATGTGCTCGAGCACCTTGGCGAGCTCCCCGGTCATCTGGATCACCTCGTCCTCGGAGAGCTCGAGCCGGGCGAGGCGGGCGACGTGGAGGACGTCCTCGCGATCGATCATCCGCGGCGTGTCTCGATCGGGCCTTGGGGATCGGTCATCGGCCGGGGACCCTGGTCGGGCTGCCGCGGAACGGCCGCTCGTCGTTGATCGCGGCCCACGCTCCGACCAGGACGAGGACCGCTCCGCCGAGGCCGAGCCACGCGCCGAAGCAGCTGTCGAAGCTTCCCGAGGGGAGCCTCAGCAGGCGCAAGACGACGCAGAGCGTGCCGATCAGGCCGATCAGGCTGCTCCAGACGCCGGTCGCGACCGGGATCGCTGGCGACGCGCGGGTCAGGGTCACCCAGAACAGGGCGATTCCGGCGGCGGCTGTCAGGGCGAGCGGGACCTCGATCACCGTGAACGAGCTCCACGCGTCGAGGTTCCCGGAGGGGAAGGCGAACCACGGGAGGAACATCGCCACGCCGAGGAGGAGGCCGCCGACGAGCGCGATGAGCTCGGCCGATCGGACCCGCGTGAAGTCGACATCCATTGGCCGGAGGACTCTACCGGCAGGCGCATGACCGCACGGCTCGGCGATCGCCCCACGTCGATGGCCACGAGCCGATCGGGAGGCTAGGATCGAGGCGGTATGTCGATCGTCAGACCGCCGGGGGTCGTCCTCCCGAAAGCGCCCCAGGACAGTCCGCACCGTCTGGCGGACGGACGGCTGCGCGACACCGGCATCGAGGGCGTCGTGGTCGAGCGGCCGGTGCGCCACGTCGACCACCGGGGATCCCTGTTCGAGGTCGTCAGCCACGGCCACCCGTTCTGGGCGGAGCCGATCGTCCACAGCGAGTGGGTGGTCTCGTCTCCCGGGATGATCAAGGGCTGGGGGATGCACATGGAGTCCGATGACCGCTACGTCGTCGGGGCCGGGCGCCTGCGGGTCGTCCTCTACGACGGGCGGACCGAATCTCCGACCTACCGGCGGGTGGCCCAGTTCCACTTCGGCGACCTCTCGCCCGGGTGGCTGCGAATCCCGCGCGGCGTGTGGCACGCGTCGCAGAACTATGGCGAGACGGACGCGATCTTCGTCAACCACCCGACCGAGCCGTACGACTACGCCAACCCCGACAAGTACCGCCTCGATCCGTACGACACGTCGCAGATCGACTTCGACTGGACGGTCCGCGGCGGCTGACGCGCAGGCGCCGACCGGCCTCGCATCTACGCACGCTCAGATCTCCGAACGCTCGGGCCGCAGCTCATCGGCGCAGGCGTCGCACGTAGCGCTCGAGCGCCCTCGCGGCGACCAGGACGGGCCGGATCCGTCCGCGCAGCCGCCACCATCCACCGGCCTCGACCCGAGCGAGGGTCTCGGCCCGCCCGCGCAGCCACAGAGCCTCGGACGCCAGCGACGCGAGCTCGCCCTCGATCACGGCGGCCCGAACCTCGGCCGAGCCGGCCCGAGCGGTCTCCGCGACCGCCCGCGCCTCCAGGTCGGCCAGCGCCGCGTCCCGGGCACCAACTTCGGCGAGCGCCCGATCGAGCTCTCGGGCGAGCGCATCCCGTGCCGACGAGAGCGCCTCGAGCTCGGCCAGCCCGGCGTCCCGGGCCGCGGTGAGCCTCTCGATCTCGGCCAATCCGGCGTCCCGCGCCGCCGTGAGCCCCTCGATCTCGGCCAGCCCGGCGTTCCGCGCCGCCGCGAGCGCGTCCAGCTCGGCCATCGCGGCGTCCCGGGCGCGGACCTCGACCAGTGCGCGCTCGAGCTCTCGGGCGAGGCCGTCACGCGCGGACTCGAAGGACGCAAGGTGCTCGTGCAGAGCGCTCACCTCGGTCGCCCGCGCCGCGAGGCGGCGGCGTTGATCGGCCGCGAACTCGCGCGCCGTCTCCCGCTCCCGTGCGAGCGGGTCCGACTCGCGCCCCTGCACCGGGAGAGCCGCCGGCTCGAGCCGGAACGTCGCGCCCGAGCCCGCCAGGTGGCTGGTGACCAGCGGCCCCCACTTCTCGAGCAGCCTGACGCGGTTGCGTGCGGTCGCGAACAGCGCGAAGTCATGCGTCGTGCTCGCACCGCCGAGATGGACGACCACCGACGCCGGCTCGCAGAGGACCCGCTCGCCATGGGCACGAATCCCCAGGCAGAGGTCGACGTCGACGTAGTAGAGGGGGTAGAGCGTCTCGTCCGCTCCGCCGACCCGGTCCCAGGTCGACGCCCGGACGAGCAGCGAGCAGGTCCCGCAGTAGTCGACCGCCCGCACCCCGCGAAACTCCGCAGCCGATGGCGGCTCGACATCCCAGGGCGGCCGTGTCGTGCCGTCGGGGAGGAGCTGCCAGCCCGCCGCCGAGACGCGCCCCTCCCGGTCGAGGACCAGGCTCCCCACGGCGCCGGCCCCCGGATCGCGCTCGGCCGCCGCGACCAGGCCCTCGAGCCACCCAGCGCCGACCTCGGCGTCGTCGTGGAGCAGCACGACGAACTCTCCGCCGGCGAGGCTTCGCCCGCGATTGAGCGCCCCGGCGAGCCCGATGTTGACCTCCGAGTGCTCGACCCGGGCCGCGCCGGCGAACCCACGGACCTCCGCCGCGACGTCGGCGCCCGCCCCGTTGACCACGACGATCGTCTCGTGCTCGACGGCCGGCGTGGCCGCGGCCAGACACTCGAGGCAGCGCCGCAGGCGCTGACCGGCGCTCGCCGTGACGATCAGGATCGACGCCCGCGGGGCCGACTCGGGAGCCTGCATGGTCAGGTCAACCGGGCGACCGATCCCGCGCGGTCCCTGAGGCCATCTGCAGGCGGGCGGCGATCAGCGTGTTGCGCAGGAGGCAGGCGATCGTCATCGGGCCGACCCCACCCGGAACCGGCGTGATCGCCCGGGCGACCTCGGCCACCCCGGCGAAGTCGACGTCGCCGACCAGGCCGGACTCGAGTCGGTTCATGCCGACGTCGATCACCACCGCCCCCGGCTTGACCCAGCCGGCTCGCACCAGCTCGGGCTGGCCGACCGCGGCGATCAGGATGTCGGCCCGCGCGCAGACGCTCGCGAGCTCCCGCGTCCGCGAGTGGCACGTCGTGACCGTGGCGTTTCCCGCGAGGAGGAGCTGGCCCATCGGCTTGCCGAAGAGGTTCGACCGTCCGAGGACGACGGCTTCGGCTCCCTCGATCTGCGTATCGACGCTCGCGAGGAGGTCGAGCACCCCGGCCGGCGTGCACGGGCGCAGGCCGGCGAGCCCCTGGGAAAGGCGGCCGGCATTGATCGGGGTCAGCCCGTCGACGTCCTTTGCCGGGTCGATCAGCGCCGTCAGGCTCGCTCCGTCGAGCTGGTCGGGGACCGGAAGCTGGAGCAGGATGCCGCTGACCCCGGGGTCCGAGTTCAGGGCCTCGAGCAGCTCGGCGACCATCTCGTGGCGAGCGTCCTCCTCGAGCCGGTGGTCGAAGCCGACGATCCCCGCCTCGGCGCACGCCCGCTGCTTGGCCCCGACGTAGATCGCCGACCCCGGATCCCCCCCGACCAGCACCGTCGCCAGCCCGGGTGCACGGTTGAACTCGGACACGAAGGCCTCGACCCCGAGCCTCGTCTCCTCGCGCAGGGCCGCTGCGACGGCCTTGCCGTCGATCACGCTCGCCGTCATCGGCGACCGGTCAGCCTCGAGACCGCCGTATGGTCGGCGATCAGGCGCTTCTCGCTGCCCGACGCGAAGCGCACCGCGATCGTCCCGCCCGCCCGGTCGATTCCCGTCACGACGCCTTCCCCGAAGGACACGTGCGCCACGTCGTCGCCGATCCTGAAGTCCACCGCCGCAGGCTCGCCCGACTGCTCCCGTCCCCGGCTCCCGGACGCCGCCCAGCCCGCCCGGCCGCCGTTCGGCTGCCGCCCGCCGGAGGCGTACGCGCGAATCCCCCCGGACCCCGAGTCCGACCCGGCCCAGGTCGTCTGCGCGAGCGTCGTCGAGCGTCCCCGGCTGCGGCTGCCCTCCTGCGAGCGCTCGTCGGTCAGCTTGGCCGGGATCTCGTCGAGGAATCGGCTCCTCAACCCGTAGCTCTCGGCCCCGAAGAGGACCCGCCGGCGGGCGTAGGTCAACGTCAGATCCCGCATCGCCCGGGTGATCCCGACGTAGCAGAGCCTCCGCTCCTCCTCGAGGGACCCCTCGTCGAGTGACCGTGAATGCGGGAAGACGCCCTCCTCGCAGCCGATCACGAAGACGATCGGGTACTCCAGGCCCTTAGCGTTGTGGAGCGTCATCAACGTCACCACGCCCGCGTCGTCCTGTCGCGTGTCGGCATCGGCGACCAGGGCGACCTGCTGGAGGAACTGGTCGAGCGTCGCCTCGCCCGGCGCCGCCTGCGCCTCGAACTCGCGGGCCAGGCCGACGAGCTCCTCGAGGTTCTCGAGCCGTCCCTGCGCCTCGAACGTCCGCTCGGCCTCGAGCGCCTCGATGTACCCGCTCTGGTGCAGCGTGGCCTCCAGCAGGTCGCCTACCCGCGCCCCTGCCCGAGCCCGCTCACGCAGCTCGTTCATCGTGTCCATGAACCTTCCGAGCGCGGTCACAGCCGCCTTCCCCAAGCCCGGGACGGCCGCAGGCTCGCCCGCCGCGTCCCAGATGCTGATGTCCACGGTCTGCGCGTGGCCGAGCACCCTCGAGAGGGAGGTTTGGCCGATTCCCCGGCGGGGCGAGTTGGAGACCCGCATGAAGCTGATCTGGTCCGACGGGTTCGCGAGCATCGACAGGTAGGCGATCGCGTCCTTGATCTCCGCCCGCTCGTAGAACTTCGTCCCCCCGATCACCTGGTAGGGGACCTCCCCCCGCACTAGCGTGTCCTCGAGCACCCGCGACTGGCCGTTCGTCCGGTAGAAGATCGCCACCTCTGAGCGGCTGACGCCCTCGTCGACGAGCCGCTCGACCTCCCCCAGCACGTAGCGCGCCTCCGCGTGCTCGTCTGCCAGCACGCGGATCTTGACCGGATCCCCCTCCCCCAGGTCTGTCCACAGCGCCTTGCTCATCCCCCCCCGGTTGTTGGAGATCACCGCGTTCGCCGCCGAGAGGATCGTCTGGGTCGATCGGTAGTTCTGCTCGAGCTTGACCACCCGGGCGTCGGGAAAGTCGTCGGAGAAGTCGAGGATGTTGCGGACGTCGGCCCCCCGGAAGCCGTAGATCGACTGGGAGTCGTCGCCGACGACCGCGAGGTTCCGGTGGCCGGTCGGCGAGCCCTCCTGCCCGCGGGAGGCGGCCCCGGCGAGCAGCGTCAGCCAGACGTACTGGGCGTGGTTGGTGTCCTGGTACTCGTCGACCAGGACATGCCGGAACGACGTCTGGTAGCGCTCGCGGACCTCCTCGAACGTCCTCAGGAGGTCGACCGCCCGGAACAGGAGGTCGTCGAAGTCCATCGCGTTGTTGCGCACCAGCTGCGCCTCGTAGAGCTCGTACGCGTCGGCGACCGTCTGCTCGAACAGCGACCCGACGATCTCCCGGTAGGCGGACGCCGTCTGGAGGAGGTTCTTCGCACTCGAGATCTGGTTGTGGATCCCGGCCGGCGCGAACCGCTTCGGGTCGACGTTCAGCTCGTCGAGGCACCGCTTGACGAGGCGGCGCGAGTCCGCCTGGTCGTAGATCGTGAACTGCCGGGTGTAGCCCAGCCGGTGGGCCTCCGACCGCAGCATCCGGCAGCAGGCGGCGTGGAAGGTCATCACCCACATCGCCCGCGTGCTCCGTCCCAGCAGCAGCTCGACCCGCTCGCGCATCTCTTGGGCAGCCTTGTTGGTGAACGTGATCGCCAGGATCTCGTCCGCCCGAACCTGCCCCGAGTGGACGAGGTAGGCGATCCGATGGGTCAGCACCCTGGTCTTCCCGCTCCCGGCTCCCGCCAGGATCAGGAGTGGCCCGTCGCCATGGGTGACGGCCTCCCGCTGGGGTGGGTTCAGCCCTTCGAGCAGCGCCTCGATGCGCTCGTCCTGCACGGTTTCCCCCATCCCTTGAGGATAGAGCCGCCCGCGGCGGATCACGCGGGCTGGGGGTTCGCCGGTTCGTCGGGTGGGCGGCCGCTCTGCGACGTCCATATTGTCGTCGCGATGGGCCTCTGCGACGACGTCCGCCGCGACTGCGCCGAGCTCGCCGGCCGCGCTCGGTCGGTGACGATCGACCTCGACTCGTTCGCCAACGTCGAGCCCGGACCCTCGCCCGCGCTCGACCCCGCGTCCCACTACCTCGAAGGCTCGCCGACCGACGTCGCCTCCTACTTCCTGACGCTCGACTCGATCAACTTCGGATCGGGCTGGTTCCCGACGCTCCGCAAGCGGCCGGGCGCCAGCGGCTACACGACGATCGCCCGGGCGCTGGCCGACCGCTTCCGGCTCGAGGGCCCCTACACGAACGCAGAGCTTCGGGGGATCCGCGTACCCGAGCTTGCCGCGGTGCTCGGCCAGCCGGCCGATCACGAGCTGGTCGCGCTCTACGCCCAGGCCCTCCGCCAGCTCGGCTTGTTCCTCGGCGAGCGGCCCGCCATCGACCTGGTCGCCTCGTGCCGAAGGAGCGCCGAGCGGCTGGCCGAGTCGCTGGCCGGCGGAATGCCGATGTTTGCCGACCGCGGCTTCTACAAGCGCGCTCAGATCGCCGCGGCCGACCTCGCGTTGGCCGGCGTCGCCGAGTTCGACGATCTCGATCGATTGACGATCTTCGCCGACAACCTCGTCCCCCACGTCCTGCGCTGCGACGGGGTCCTCCGATACGACCGCCGGCTCGCCGCCTCGATCGACGCCGGCCGGCCGATACCGGTCGGCCGTGACGAGCGGGAGATCAGGGCCTGCGCGGTACACGCCTGCGAGCTCTTGTCCGCCGAGCTCGCCGTGCCCCCTCGAGTCCTCGACAACTGGCTGTGGAACCGGGGTCAGACGCCGCGCTACAAGGCGCTGCGCCGCCACCGGTGCAGAAACGTCTTCTACTGAGCCCGTCATACAGAGGAGCCAGCGATCCCCGCCGACCCAGATGACCTTCGCGCGTTCGAGCACATCGGCAGCCAGACCTTCGACGGCGACCGGCGGTCCCTGCTCGCCCTCAGAGAGCTCGCGGCCGCCGACGGCGACTTCGCCTACCTCGAGATCGGCTCACACCTCGGCGGGTCGCTTCAGCCGTTCGTCGTCGACCCACGCTGCACCGCGATCGTCTCGATCGACTCCCGACCGCCCAGCCAACCCGACAAGCGACTGCCCGCGGGCGAGCACTTCCACTACGAAGGGAACTCAACCGACCGGATGCTCTCCCTGCTCGCGTCGATCCCCGGCGCCGACCTCTCCAAGCTGAGGACGATCGAAGCCGGCACCGAGGCGATCGACCCGGGATCGCTCGGCGTCGAGCCGACCCTCTGCTTCATCGACGGCGAGCACACCGACCTCGCCGTGATCCGCGACGCCGTCTTCTGCGCGGCGGCCGCCCCGCGGTCGATGATCGCCTTCCACGACCGCGGCGTCGTCGGCCGCGCGATCAACGCGTTCGTCCGGGTCAGCGGCGGCTACGGGTGTCCCCTGCCGGATGACATCTTCGTCGTCGACCTCGCCGGCCGCGGACGGCTGGACTTCCTGATGGCCCGGCCGTTGCGCTGGCGGGCGGCCAACGCGGTCGGGCTGGCCGGAGCCGGCGCCGAGTGGATGCCGCGACTGCGAGCCGCCAGCCACCGCCTCAGCGACGCCCACTAGCGTCAGTCCGCCGCCTCCGCGACGCCCAGTAGCTCAGCCGCCGGCTTCGGGATGCCCAGTAGCGTCAGCCGCCGGCCGGGTTGCGGCCCGTGACGGTCCGCAGGGGCCGGACCTCGGCCTGGGTGCGTGGCTGAGCCGATCCCGTCTCCCCCGCCAGCTCGGCGATCGCCCGCTCGAGCGAGCCGATCCGGTTGGCGAGGCCCTTGAAGGCGTCGGCGACCGGGTCCGGCAGGTGGATCCAGTCGGTGTCCGGGCCCTCGACTCTACGTCCGTCGATCCGGACCGGATGCCCCGGGTTGCCGACGACAGTCGAGTTCGGCGGCACGTCCCGGACGATCACGCTGTTCGCGCCGACCTTCGCCCCGTGGCCGACCGTGATCGGTCCGAGCAGCTTCGCCCCCGACCCGATCGTCACGTTGTCCTGCACCGTCGGGTGGCGCTTGCCCGACGCGAAGCCCGTCCCCCCGAGCGTGACGCCCTGGTAGATCGTCACGTCCCGGCCGATCTCCGCCGTCTCGCCGATCACGACGCCAGATCCGTGGTCGATGAACACCCCCGGACCGATCTTCGCCGCCGGATGGATCTCGATCCCGGTCGCCGCCCGCGAGATCATCGCGATCGTCCGCGGCACCAGGGGCACCCCGGCGCCGTGGAGTCCGTGGGCCACCCGATGGGCGAGCACCGCCTGGATCCCCGGCCAGGTGACCAGCAACTCGGCCTCTCCGACCCCCCGCGCCGCCGGATCACGCGCGCGGGCCGCGGCGATGTCCCGCCGGAACTCGCCGGCCACACGCGCCACCAGTCCAAGACCGAGCATGCCCAACACAGTAGCGGCGACCGATCTCCGGCTCGCGAAGGGACGCCGGCCAGGTCAGGGCGTGAAGAACGGAATCGACACGTAGCGCTCGCCCGAGTCGGCGAGGATCGTGACGAGCCGCTTGCCGCGAGACTCCGGTCGCCGGGCGACCTCGAGCGACGCCCAGAGGGCCGCGCCGGCCGAGATCCCGACCAGCAGGCCCTCCCGGCGGGCCGCCAGCCGGGCCGTGTCGAGGGCGTCCTCGTCGGCGACCGCGATGACCTCGTCGATCAGCCGCCGGTCGAGCACCGGGGGCACGAAGCCCGCGCCGATCCCCTGGATCTTGTGGGGTCCGGCGGTGCCCCCGCTGAGCACCGGCGACCCCGCCGGCTCGACCGCGATGATCCGGCAGTCGGGATTGACCTTTCTCATCGCGCTGCCGACACCCGTGATCGTCCCGCCCGTGCCGACGCCGGCCACGAAGATGTCGGGCGCCCCGCCGAGCGACTCGATGATCTCCGGTCCGGTCGTCATCCGGTGGGCCAGCGGGTTCGCCGGATTGGAGAACTGGTCGGGGAGGAAGAAGTCCTTCTGCTCGCCGAGCTTACGTGCCGCGTCGACAGCTTCGTGCATCCCCCCGAGCGACTCGATCGTCTCGACCCTGGCACCGTAGAGGCGCAACAGGCCGGCCCGCTCCCGGCTCATCCCCTGGGGGAGCGTGAGGATCAGGTCATAGCCCTTGGCCGCGCAGACGAAGGCCAGGGCGATCCCCGTGTTCCCGCTCGTCGCCTCGACGATCGTCGTGCGCCCCGGCTTGATCTTCCCCGCGCGTTCGGCCGCCTCGATCATCGCGATCCCGATCCGGTCCTTGACGCTCCCGCCGGGGTTCAGCGATTCGATCTTCGCGTACAGCTTGGTCGAGACCCCCGCTTCGAGCAGGCGCGTCAGCTGGACGATCGGCGTCCGGCCGATGCAATCTGCAATGTTGATCGGGATTCCGGCCATCGTCCCAATGTAGTGCGTCCGCCGACCCGGCGTCCTCACCCGCCACGAGCCGACCCCAGCCCCTTCGGCGCCGGCATGCCAGCCGCCGGTTCTGCGGCCTAGAAGATGACCGGCGAGTTGCGACCGACGATCAGGACCGGGCAGCGGACGGTCTCGATCAGATAGCGAGCCGCCCCGCTCAGGTCGACCATGCCGATCGGAGCGCCCGTCCGCGAGCCGACGACGAGCAGGTCCGGCGCCTGCGTAGCACGCTCGAGGAGCTTCGACTCCAGCTTCTCGGCCAGCGAGGCCGCCGTCTCCTGCGCGCTCGGATCGCCCTCCCCGTCGACGTAGGCGGCCACCGAGATGACGACCTCGGCCCTGACGCGGAGTCCGGCCGGCGCGACGCCGACCGAGATCCCCGACGGCCTGCTCTCGAGCAGACGCTCGCACGAGACCCCCGGCTGGACATGCCCCGGCGTCGTCCGGTAGGCCGAGCCGAAGACGATGATGTTGTACGAGTGCTCCCGCGCCAGGGCGAGGAGCCCCTCGTGGGTTGAGCCGCTGAGCACCACGTGACACGGCGCGTCCGGCAGGCCGACCCACTTCGCGCCGCCCGCCAGCAGCTCCTCGGCCTCCGACTGGGCGATCTCCTCTTGGCGCTCCTCGGACTCCCGGTTGTGACGAACGTAGGCGAGTCCCAGCTCCCCGCCAGCCTGACCGAAGACCCGGCCGAGGGCAAGCGCGTCGACATCGTTGTCGGTTCCGTCGTAGGAGACGAGGATCTTCGCGGGCATTGCTCCCTCTCTTGAGTAGGACGTCGCGCTGCCTGGGCAACGCGAGGCGTTCGCCGGTCGGCGACAGGCCTCCAGATAACCGGCGCCGGGCGCCAGCCACCATGGACAGGAGTACAAAACACGCGACGTGGAATTGGACGCGTGCGCGGGCGGCCGGCTAACGCTCCCTGCGGACCAGCGCCAACGCCGCCCGCCCGGCCTCGTCGATGCTCGACTGGGAGATCTCCCCGAGCGTGTCGCACGGCTTCTGCCAGCACGGGTATGCGAAGTCGATCAGGTCGATCGCCGGAATTCCGGCCCGCCTGAACGGCGTATGGTCGTCGAAGATCTCGGTGGCGGCTGCATCCGGAAACGCATGGCCCGCCCCGACCGCTGCGGCGGCGGCTCGCAGCCGACCCCACAGCCGGGGATCGGAATCCGCCTCCCGCGGGATCCGCAGATTCCGGTTGGCGATGAAATCCAGCAAGATCAACTCGGCCGTCGAGCCCGCGTGGGCGCCGACATACGCCCGACTCCCCCGCAGCCCCTGCCCCCTGAAGTCGGTGAACCCCGCCGGAGCCTCCTCACCGTCGAAGAGGACGAACCGGACCGCCCGCCGACCGGCGAGCCTCCCGTCCCCGTCGGCCGCGAGGTCGCGGGCGATCTCGATCACCGCGCCGACGCCCGCGGCGCTGTTGTTCGCCCCGAGGTAGCCGGCGATCGGCGTCGTGTCGTAGTGGGCGCCGACGACGACGGCCGGTTCCCGTCCCGGGAGGCCGCCGACGATGTTCCGCAGACCCCCGGCGACCGCCTCGAAGTGAGCGCTCGGAAGCATCCGGCGAAGCTCTTCGCCAGCGGCTCGCTCCGCCCGCGATCCGGCCGGACGCGGGCCTAGCTCGACCTGCAGCCGCGCCGTGGCGAACGCTCGCGAAGCGTCGAAGGCCCCCCCGGCGGCTCGCTTCGGTTCCGCAGCCCGTAAAGAGCCGGCAGCCGCCCGCTTCGGTCCGGCAGCCCGCGGAGACGCGGCAGCCGGCGGAGACCAGGCAGCCCTCAGAGACCCGCCAGCCCGCAGCGATCCGGCGGTCGACGCGAGCCCGACTCTTGCCGGAGACCCGGCCGCGAAAAGGGGCGGACGCATCGCCAGTCCGGCGGCGAGCGCCACGGCGACCCCGGGGACCGCGCGCACGGCCCTGCCGCCAAGGCGCGCCGGCCCCGCCGAGCGCCTGATCCTTCGACGTCGGACGGCGCCGCCCGCCCGCTACCCGAAGGTCGACCCTCGGCCTGCTGCAGCCGTCAGATGGGTCACCTGCACCGGGTTGACGAAGATCTCGCCAAGCCGCACGAGCCCGCCACCACCACCCGCCAGCTGAGCTGCGACCGCCTCCGGCGTGCCCTCCACCTCCTCGTGCTTGCCACTCACGAGGTGTATCTCGGTCTTGTCCGTCGTCATCGCTCGCCTCGTCTCCCTAGCCGGTCACCGGACATCTTGGGGAGACGGTAGCGAGGCACGTCCCGTCAGCCAAGCACCGCGCCCCGCGGCGACTCGGCCCAGGCGGATCATCCCTTACGCTGGCTCCATGGACCCGATTGCCCGGGCGCTCGCCGAGACGGCAGCCGAGATCCTTGCCAAGGTGCCGAGTCTCGCCCAGTTCGGGCTGACCGACGACTCCCGGCTGCGGCACGACTTCGAACTGCGGCTGATCGACCGCCGCCACGGC
Source organism: Solirubrobacteraceae bacterium (assembly GCA_034664295.1). Classification (GTDB taxonomy): domain Bacteria; phylum Actinomycetota; class Thermoleophilia; order Solirubrobacterales; family Solirubrobacteraceae; genus Palsa-513. The sequence goes on from JAXDHV010000001.1 coordinate 31,733, forward strand.
CTGAAGGGCAGCCTCTGGGATCTCGGCGCCGGGTCAGGTCTGTTCGCGATGGCCGCCAGCCGGCTCGGGATGGACGTGGTCGCGGTGGACGATTACCTGGATCTCGACCGCCACGGGATGCGCGAGCCGATACTCGATCTGTTCGCCACATACGACGTCGAGGTCATCGACTGTGACATCGTCGCCGCGCCCCCCACGTTCGAAGCGCCGGTCGATGTCGTCACGACGCTCCACACGATGGAGCATCTCCACGCCTCGCCCAAGCAGCTCTACCAAGACGTGCGGGAGGCACTGGCGCCCGGCGGTCTCTTCGTGCTGGCCGGTCCCAACGCCGTGAACGCACGCAAGCGTCTCACGGCGCCCTTCGGACGCTACGAGTGGTCGACGTTCGACGAGTGGTATCACCAGCCGGTGTTCCGCGCCCACGTCCGCGAACCGCGCGTCCAGGACCTGCATCTGATCGCGCAGGACATGCGTCTCTCTGACGTCGAGGTCATCGGTGCGAACTTCCTCGGCCGCCGGCGCGACGGGCTCGTCGGGTGGCTGGCCCAGCAGGCAGACGGCCTGCTGCGTAAGCGCCCGTCGCTCTGCAGCGACCTGTATCTGATCGGATCGGCCGGCCCGGACTGACGGCGGGCTCCGGGGCGGTTGGCAGCCCTCCTCCCCTCGGTCGGCTCCGGGTCTCTGGAGGATTCTGCCCGGGGCTGATGGGTGCTTCTAGATGTAGTACATCGCCGAACCGGCGGCCCGCGCCTCGCGCTCGACGATCTCGGCGAGCGTCGCGTCCTTGAGGACCTGCCGCGCGGCCTGGGCGGCCTCGGCGAAGATCCCCGTCGCGTCCTTCCCGACACCCCCGTCGAGCAGCTCGACGATCTCGAGCACGGTGATCGTCGCCGGGTCCCGGGCGAAGCTGTAGCCCCCCTTGACGCCCCGTTGGGAGCGGAGGATGCCCGCCCTCCGGAGCACGGCGAACAGCTGCTCGAGGAACTGCACCGGGATCTGCCGGCGGCGGGCGAGCTCGCCGATCGAGACCGGCGCCTGTCCCCCACACCGGCCGAGCTCGGCCAGCGCCTGAACTGCATAGGGAGATTTGCTCGTGATCGAGATCACAAGTCGATCGTACCCTGACCGACGGCTGGATCAGCGCCCTCGCGGGACCCGATCAGATCCAGCCCTTCTCGGTGGCCGTCAGGACCGCCTGCGCCCGATCGACGACGCCGAGCTTGCGGTATACGTTGTGGAGGTGGGTCCTCACCGTGCTCGTCGACAGCGACAGCTCGTGGGCGATCTGCTTGTAGACCTTGCCCTCGGTCAGCTGACGCAGGACGTCCATCTCCCGCTCCGACAGCGGGCATACCTCGACCGCCCGGCGACGAGTCGTCGTTCCCTGGGTGGGCAGGTTGAACAACACAGCCCGCAGCTGGCGAGGACCGATTCCAAGACTCCGGCCGACCCGGAGCATCTCGGCCGGCGAGACCGCGCCGTCCTCGGCATAGTGGGCGAGCATGTCGGCGATCCGCACGAGCGCCGCGTCCCCGGTCGCATCGTCGGCGTGGTGACGCTCGATCGCCGATGCGATCGACTTCGGCAGACCCCAGCGCCGGGCGAGGACGCCGCCGACCAGCGCATGGTCGACACCCAGCTCCCGTCGCTCGTTGCGGATCCGCTCCTCCGGCGTCTTCGCATCCCCGAGGACCTGCGCCGGATAGCCGGCGTAGGCGTGCATCAGGACGAGCTTGCCGATGTCATGGAGAACCGCGATCACCAGCAGCCGATCGCGCGACTCATAGCCGATCTCCGCAGCCAGGCCGTCGGCCGCCGCCCGTGTCGCCAGCCCGTGGAGCCGGACACGTTCCGGCGTGCCCTCCCAGACGGCGGTCCGCTCGAAGAAGTCGAAGGTCGGCGTCCGGCGGGCGACCTCGCCTACCGTCTCGGGCGTGAGGATCCGCACGGCCTCGACGATGCTCTCGACGCTCACCCGCCGCTTCGTGGTCATCTCGTTGGCCGCCCGCAGGACGGCCACGACGAGCGCGATGTCGGACTCGACCACGCCTACCAGCTCGGCGACCTCGACCGATTCGGCACCGGCCAGCCGCAGCAGCCTGCTCCGCGACTCGGCCAGCGCCGGGAATGTCTCCAGCGCCTCGAAGGCCGCGGTCAGTCGCCGGCCGTGACCCTCACCCGGACGCTCGGAGCCGATCACGCGCGGAGCGCCTGGATCGGGGCCGAAGCTCGGGGCTGCATTCCTTGCGGGCATATAGGTCTCTCTGTCGATTCTCGCCAGCCTCGCGTCAACTGCCGCCGTCGGCGTAGCGCAAGTCCTGACCAACTATCGGCACGCACCGTTTCAGAACTTAGCGCCCCGAGCGGCGACCTGAGCGATCTCTCGCACGAGGTCTTCGACGCTCGGGAATTCCCGTTCGATTCAGCGGGTTTCCAGCGCGGTTTCCAGCGTCCGATCGATCCGCTCGAGCACGGCGTCCCGGCCCAGCTCGACAACGGTCTCGAAGATCCCGGGCGATACCGGACGTCCGGCCAGCGCGACCCGCAGCGGCTGGAAGACGTCCTTCGGCTTGAGCCCGCGCCCGTCCACCACACCCCGCAGCGCCCGCTCGACCGCCGCCAGGTCGAACTCGTCGAGGTCGGCGAGCGCTTTGCGCGTCTCGACCAGGACCGCCCGACCAGCCTCCCCGAGCCACCGCTGCACCGCCGCCGGGTCGTAGTCCGGGCCGTCGAAGATGAACCCCGCCAGGGGCCAGAAGTCGGCAAGGGTCTGGAGCTTCTCGGCCGAGATCGCCACAGCCCCGCCGATCCCCGTCCGCCCGGTGAAGCGCTCCAGTTCGGCCGTCAGCTCGGCCGGGCTGAGCTCGCGCACGTAGCGGCCGTTCATCCACCGGAGCTTCTGCTCGTCGAAGCGTGCCGGGTTGCGCTGGACCCGCGTGATGTCGAACTGCGCGATCAGCTCGTCGGTGCTCAGCAGGGTCTGGTCGTCGGCCGCGCCCCAACCGAGCAGCGCGATGTAGTTGCGCACGGCCGCCGGGAGATATCCGGCCGCTCTGAGCTCCTGCACCGAAGCCGCCCCGTGGCGCTTGGAAAGCTTCTTTCCGTCCGGGCCATGCAACAGCGGGAGATGTGCGTAGCGCGGCGGCTCGGCGTCCAGCGCCCTGAGCACGAGCAGCTGCTTGGCCGTGTTCGTCAGGTGGTCGTTACCCCGGACGACGTGCGTGATCTCCGCATCGAGGTCATCGACTGCCACCGCCAGGTTGTAGAGCGGGGTTCCGTCGGCTCGGGCGATCACCAGATCGTCGAGCGACGCGTTCGGCGACGACACCTCCCCGAGCACCAGATCGTCGACCACGGTGGCCCCCGAGTCGGGCACCCGCAGGCGGATCGCCCCGTCCGCCTCCGGCTCGCCGCGGAAGCCCCGATCGTCGCCGTGGACCCGCTTGTACTCGCGCACGTCGTCGGCCGTCGCGCCCGACCGGTACGCATGACCCGACCCGAGCAGCCGCCCGACGACCTCCCGATGGCGCTCGGCCCGCTCGGACTGGAGGATCGGTCCCTCGTCCCAATCGAGCTCGAGCCACCGCAGCGCATCGAGGATCTGCTCGACGTTCTCCGGCGTCGACCGCTCACGGTCGGTATCTTCGATCCGCAGCACGAGCCGCCCGCCGGCCCCGCGCGCCATCAGCCAGTTGAACAGAGCCGTGCGGGCGCCGCCGATGTGCAGCGCGCCGGTCGGAGAAGGAGCAAATCTAAGTCGCATGAGCCCGCCGGATGCTAGCCGCCCTCTCCTGGGCGCCCACGTCTCGACGGCCGGCGGACTGTCGAAGGCCGTCGAACGCGGGACGGCCCTCGGAGCCGAGGCGATCCAGATCTTCAACCAGTCCCCCCGGGCTTGGCGGCCGACCGCTTACACCGAGGAGGACTACGCCCGCTTCCGCGAAGACCTCGCCGCCAGCGAGATCCGCGCGGTCCTGATCCACGCCGTCTACCTCCTCAACTGCGCCTCGGACGACCCCGAGATCGTCGAGAAGTCGCTCGCCGGGCTGATCGGCGCCCTCCGCCTGGGCGACGCGATCGGCGCCACCGCGGTCGTCCTCCACCCCGGCTCGGCCAAGCTCGGCCCGGCCGGCGACGCGGTCCTCCGCGCCGGTCCGATCTTCCGCCGGGCCCTCGACGAGTCCGACCGGTGTCCCCTCCACCTCGAGAACACCGCCGGCACCGGCGGAACGCTCGGTCGGTCCTTCGACGAGCTGGCCGCTCTGCTCGATGCCGCCGGCCGGCCCGACCGGCTCGGCCTCTGCCTCGACTCGTGTCACCTGCTCGCCTCCGGCTACGAGATACGCGGGACGACGGAGCTGAGCGCCGTGATCGACGAGTGCGACCGGGCGCTCGGACCCGGGCTGATCGGCTCGCTCCACCTCAACGACTCGCAGACGCCGCTCGGCTCCAACCGCGACCGCCACGCCAACATCGGCCAGGGCGAGCTCGGGTTGACCGGCGCTCGGGCGTTTCTCCACGAGCCGCGGTTCGCCGGCCTCCCATGCGTCCTCGAGACCCCCGGACCCGAGCGCAAGGGCCCGACGGCCGACGAGGTCGCCCTGACGATCGCGCTCCGTGACGAGGATCGGACCCGCGCCGGCGGCTGAACGTCGATCGGTCCTAATCCGGGGCGACCAGCGGCCCCCACCAGGGCTTGGAGACCCGATCCTCCCCAGAGATCGGCGGGTCGTCGTCGTGGGCCGCCAGGAACTCCCTGATGCTCTCGTTGTAGCGGTGGAGCCTCACGTGCTCCCTCACCCGCTGCATGTCGGCGTAGTGCTTGCGGACAGGCTCGAGGTCCCTGAGGTAGACGAGCGAGCGCTCGATGTAGCCCGTCTCCCCCAGCCATCCCGTCAGGCACGCCGGAGCTGCCTCGATGTCGACCAGCACCATGAACATCCGTGCGTCGAAGCCGGTCTCCAGATCACTGCGGTCATCGACCGGATACAGCAGCAGTGTCGCGTCGGCCTCGTCGTGGAGCCGGATGAACTCCCTCAGCAGGTTGCGCTGGAGCGGCTCCTCGAGCCGAGACGGCCGGATGAACCGGAGCCGCTCGACGCGGATCGCCCCGTCGCGCGCCCGGTCGAGCTGGGCATCCAGGTACGACTGCATCCGCGCGTTGCCGAACCACCGCTCGAGGTCGGTCCGGTCGACCGCGTGGAGCGTCCGGCGGGCCGCCTGCGTCATCGTCAGCAGCAGCTCGAGCATCTCCTCCTGGTTGTTCACGCTGAAGATCCCCCCTCGGATCGCCGTCAGCCGGCGCTCGTGGTCGAGCTTCGCGCGCTCGTATAGGACCGGCGCGAGCGGGCTGAGCGCCGGATCTTCGGCGAGTGCCGCCGACCCGGATTCAGATCCGCCGGCCTCGGCGGCGTGCAGCCGGTCCTCGTGGTCGAGGGCCTGGAATCGGCGCGCGCATTCGAGCAGGAGGCGCGGCTCCTGCCGGCGGCCGAAGTCACTGGCCGCGTTGACGAGGTGAGCCGACGCCCGGTGGTAACGCGTCGTCAGCGACCTGACCTCCCCGTCTGAGTCCTCCCACGTCAGGAGCTCGCGGATCGCCCGGCAGTCGCGGCCGGCCGGCAGCCGATCTACATACCCGGGGATCAGGCGGTGCAGGACGCAGTGGACCCGCGCCTCCTCGTCCAGCCCGCCTGCCGCGCTCACGATGTGGAACCCGCACAGCAGCGGAAGCGCCCCCTCCAGCCCCTCTGGATCGCGGCCGGCCAGACGGATCACGAGCTTCAGCTCGGCCGCCAGATCCTCCGTGCGCGAGCCCATCAGTTCAGGCTAGCGTCGGCCCGGCGTCGGAACAAGGTCGGGTCGCGTCCGAATCAGGCGGGTCGGCAGGCGTAGCCGGCGCGCCTCGCTGCGCCGATCCTCCAACCACTGACCCAAACACGAAGACGGCGGAGGTGTGGTCGATGGACGGCAGGTGGACGATGATCAGCTCGGCTACAGGCAACACTTGGAACATCAGCGGGCCGGACTTCCTGATCCTCTACGGCGTCGTGTGCACCCTGGCCGGGGTCGCCGCCTGGATGCGATGGGCCGGCATCCGCGGCTCACAGCAGCCACTCGGGCACCGGTCCCCCGACCTCGAACCCGACCTCGACGTCTACCGGCTGGCAACCCTCTCCGGCGGCCCGGCGCGCGTCGTGATGACGGCGGCCACCAAGCTCTACCGGGCCGGACGGCTCGACTCAGGCACGCGGCGCGGGACCCTCAAGCTCTCGGACCGTCCGGCAGCCGCGAGCGCGGACCTCGGACCCGGATACCGTCCGATGACCCCCGGGGCCACCGATCTCGAACTGGCGGTGGTGGAGGCGGTTCGAACCCGACCGGGCATCTCCCTCGCGACGCTCCGCCGGGATCTCCGCGACATGCCCGCCGTCACGGCTGTCACGTCCGAACTCGAACGCACCGGGCTGCTGGTCGCGGCCGCGAAGTGGACCCGCCTCCGCCGCGAACTCGCCGTCGCCGGCGGCCTTCTCTCCGTGCTCGGCGGAGCCCGTCTGGTCGCCGGCCTGTCGGCAGGCAGGCCGGTCGGCTTTCTCGGGCTCGCCTTGATCGCGGTCGTCGTGGCCACCCTGCTCGTCGTCCACCACCTCCCCCGCACGACAACCGCCGGACGCCGCGCGCTGAAGCACGCTCGCCGCGACCAGCCGAGCCCGCAGGCGATGGACGCCGGGATGGCGGTTGCGCTGGGCGGCGCCGGAGCCCTCTGGCTGGCTGATCCGACGAGCGCCGACGGACTCGGCGTCCACCGCTCGGGCGCCAGCGGGCGCGGCGCATCAGGCGGCTGCGGGAGCGGCGGCTGCGGGAGCGGCGGCTGCGGCGGAGGATGCGGCGGAGGATGCGGCGGATGACCCGCGCGACGCAGTCTCCTCCAGTCACACGACGGCTCGGCCGGGGAATCGGCTGGCGCCCTGAGATCGACGGCGCGATCCGGCGCGCCGACGGCCTCGGCTTCGTCGAGGTCGTCGCCGAGACGATCGACCCACGCCATCCACCGACCGGTGTCCGGGCGGCCCTGGGTCGGGGCCTCGTGGTCATACCCCACGGGATCAGCCTCTCCCTCGGCGGCGGCGAGCCCCCCGATCGGCGGCGCCTCCGGCACCTCGCGCGTGTCGCAGACCGACTCGACGCTCCCCTGGTCAGCGAGCACATCGCCTTCGTCCGCGCCGGCGGCCGCGAAGCCGGACACCTCCTGCCGGTGCCGCGAACCCATGAGGCCCTCGACATCCTCACCGAGAACGTCCAGACCGCTCAACGGGCGCTTGCGGTCCCGCTCGCCCTCGAGCACGTCGCCGCCCTCGTCGAATGGCCCGGTGCCGAGATGGACGAGGCTACGTTCGTCTCGGAGTTGATCGATCGAACCAGCGCCCTCCTGCTGCTCGACCTGTCGAACCTCTACGCGAACGCCCATAACCACGGCTACGACGCAGCCGACGCGCTCGTCGGCTTCCCCCTCGACCGGATCGCCTACGTCCACGTCGGCGGGGGCGTCTGGCGCGACGGCACCTACCACGACACCCACTCCCACCCGGTCGTCCCCGGCGTCCTCTCGCTCGTCGAGGAGCTCTACGCGATCACCGACGCCCCGGGCGTCCTGCTCGAGCGCGACGACGACTTCCCCGCCGAGGAGGAGCTGATCGCCGAGCTGGCGGCGATCGCCGCCGCCGCCGGCCGGGGCGACAGACGGCGGGCGAATCGAGATTCAGCGTGAGGACCGGATCACATATGGGGTCGCGCGGGCGCCTCCGCCGGGACCCCCCACCCGTCCGCGTCCCCCCACGCGTCCGCGCCGTCTACGCCGCCCGCCAGGCCGACCTGCTCGACGCCCTGATGTGCGGTGACGCCTACCCCGCGGGGTTCGACCTCGCCCGGGCCGAGGCCGCCGGGCACTCCCTGCGGCGAAAGCGTGCACGGGCAATCCGTCATGCCTGGCCGGCGCTCGCGACCGCGCTCGGCCGGGACTTCCAGGTCCGCGTCGACGCCTTCCTCAGCGTCCATCCAAGCTCCGCCGGAGGCCTCGCCGACGGCCTCGACTTCGCGCAGTGGCTCGGCCAGGCAAGCGATCGCGAACCACACAGTCACAGACCGGTCGATCCGGTCGTGACCGACAACGTCCGGATCGAGATCACCCTGGCGAGGGCGCGGCTCCACCGGCTCTTCGTCGGCGTCCGGCGCCTCGATGATCCCCGCCGGCTGATCGTCGTCTTCAGGTTCCCCTGGACCCGACCGCTCGTCTACTGCCTCGCGCTCGGGGGCATGCGATGAGTCCGCACGCAGCACGAGGTCGCCGACGCCGGCCTCAGGCCGGCCCCCAGAGTCCCCGCCTGCGGCTCCTACGCGACGAGTCGGGCCGGCCCGCCGAGCAGGTGCTCGAGCTCGGCCCGCAGCCCCGGGCTCGGCTCGACCCGGAACTCCGGTCCCAGGCACAGCTGCCGGTCGGCCAGCTCGAGGACGACCTCCGACTCGCCGGGCGAGGTCGACAGGAGGTCGCGGAGGTCGAGGAGCGCGTCGTCTGACAGCCGCTGGGCATCGACCTGAACCCGCAGCGGCTTGGGCACCGCGTCCTCGACGGCCGCCGCCCGCGCCCGCTCGACCTCCTCCGGCTCAGGGCAGAACCGGTCGACCGACTGGCCGACGACGCACGTTCCGCCCTCCTTGTGGTCGACCCTACCCCGAACGAGCACGATCGCGTCGACCGCGAGGTTGACCTCCAGCTTCTCGAGCGACCCGCCGAAGACGAGGACCTCGATCGTCGCCTCGAGGTCGTCGAGCGTCGCGAACATCATGTCCGTCCCCGCCCGCGTCCGGATCTTCCGCGCCGCCGTGATGATCCCCCCGACCGTCACCCAGTCCTTGTCCCGACGCTCGACCACACCCGCCAGCGGGCAGTCGACCGCCGCCCGGAGGGCGTCCCGGACACGCTTGAGCGGGTGCTCGGAGATGAACAGGCCGATCGCCTCCTTCTCGACCGCGAGGAGCTCCGACTGCTCGAACTCGATCGACGAGATCGGCGGACGCCCGGCCGCCCGCGACGGCCCCGGCCGGCCCGCCGGAGCGTCATCGAGCCCGCCGAGATCGAAGATCGACGACTGGCCGATCTGCGCGTCCTGCTGCGTCTTCGCACCCGCCCCCTGGGCCTGCTCGAGGACGTCGAGCATCCCCTTGCGGGTCGCCCCCGTCGAACCGAACGCCCCGCACTTGATCAGCGCTTCGATCGCCTTCTTGTTGACCGCCCGTGCGTCGACCCGCTCGCAGAAGTCCCAGATCGACGTGAAGTTCCCCGCCTCGTCGCGCGCCCGCTTGATCGCCTCGACCGCCTGGTAGCCGACCCCCTTGACCGCGTCGAGGCCGAAGCGGATCTTCCGCTCGACGACCGTGAACTCGTGGTCTGAGAGGTTGACGTCCGGCGGCAGGATCTCGATCCCCATGTCCTCGCACCGGGCCACGAAGAACGGCACCTTGTCCTTGGTCGACATCACCGACGAGATCAGGGCCGCCATGTACTCGGCCGGGTGGTTGGCCTTCAGCCAGGCCGTCCGGTAGGCGATCAGCGCGTAGCAGGCCGCGTGCGACCGGTTGAAGCTGTAGTCCGCCGACTTCTCGTTCGTCGCCCAGAGGAACTCCGTGACCTGGTCGCTGGTCCCGCTCGCCCGGCACCCGGCGATGAACTCCGGCCGCAGCTCGGCCATCGCCGCGCGGTTCTTCTTGCCGATCGCCTTGCGCAGGTCATCAGCCTTCGACCCGGAGAACCCGGCGATCGCCGTGGCGATCCGCATCGACTGCTCCTGGTAGAGGATCACGCCCTTCGACGACTCGAGGATCGCCTTCAACCGATCGTCGACGTAGTTGATCGACTCGGGGTTGCGCTTGCCCTTCGCGTAGGTCGGGATCTGGTCCATCGCCCCCGGCCGGTACAGGGCGTTCAATGCGATCAGGTCCTCGAACTCGTCCGGACATACCTTCTTCAGCGCTTCGCGCATCCCCTCCGACTCGAACTGGAAGACCCCCACCGAGTCGCCCCGAGCCATCATCGCGTAGGTCGCCGGATCGTCGAGCAGGAGGTTCGTCATGTCCGGCCGCTCGCCGGTCGACCGCTCGATGATGTCGAGCGCATCCTCGATCACGTCGAGGTTCCGAAGGCCGAGGAAGTCCATCTTCAGCAGGCCGAGCTCCTCGACCGGCTTCATCGAGAACTGGGTGACCATCCGGTACTGGCGCTCCCCGTTCTCGTCGATCCCCCCGTCGGCCAGCTGGAGCGGGACGATGTCGGTCAGCGGCCGATCCGCGATCACGACCGCCGCCGCGTGGATCGACGAGTTGCGGACGATCCCCTCGAGCCCCCTGGCCACCTCGACGATGCGGGCGTCCGTCGGATCGGCGTCGCACGCCAGGCGGAGCGCCTCGCCCGGCGCGAGGCAGTCCTCGAAGGACGGCGGACGCCCCATGATCGGGTCGGGGATCAGCTTCGCCAAGCGGTCGCCGACTCCGTAGTCGTGCCCGAGCACCCGCGCCGCGTCACGGGTCGCCGCCCGCGGGAACATCTTGCCGAACGTGACGATCTGGGCGACCGACTCCTTGCCGTACTTGGCGATCACGTACTGCATGACCTTCTCCCGCCCCCGGACCGAGAAGTCGATGTCGATGTCCGGCATCGAGACCCGCTCGGGGTTGAGGAAGCGCTCGAAGAGGAGGTCGTACTCGAGCGGGTCGACATCGGTGATCCGCAGTGCATACGAGACGATCGACCCGGCCGCCGACCCCCTGCCCGGCCCGACGGCCACGCCGTTGGCCTTCGCGAAGCTGACGAAGTCCCAGACGATCAGGAAGTACGCGTTGAAGCCCATGCGGTCGATCACGGCCAGTTCGAGGTCCATCCGTTCGACGGCGTCCGCCGGCGGCGGATCCCCGTAGCGCTCGCGCAGGCCGGCCTCGACCATCGTCCGGAGGTACTCGCGATCGCCGCCGCCGTCGGGGACCGGGTAGGTCGGGATCAGCTGACGGCCGAGCTCGATCTCGACCTCGCAGCGGCCGGCGATCTCGAGCGTCGTCTCCAGCGACTCCGGCCACGCCACGAAGGACTTCGCCATCTCGGCGTTGTCCTTGAGGAAGAACTCGTTCGTCTCGAAGGTCATCTTCGGCTCGGCCAGCGTGCTCTTCGTCTGGACGCACAGCAGGGCCGAGTGGTTCTCGTAGTCCTCCCGCCGCAGGTAGTGGACGTCGCCCGTCGCCGCCAGCGGCCGCCCGTACTCCCGGGCGATCCGCACGATCCCCTCGTTGCAGCGCTCCTGCAGGGCGATCCCGTTCTTCTGGACCTCGAAGTACACGTTCTCCGTCCCGATCGCCCCGATCAGCTCGTCGACGTGGGCTCGGGCCTCGTCGTCCCGGCCATCGGCCAGCCGCGCGCAGAACCGCGATGCCAGACAGCCGGTCAGCGCGATCAGCCCCTCCCCGTGGCGCTCGATCTGGCCCATGTCGACCGTCGGCCGGCCCCGGTTGAGACCCTCGAGGAACCCTGCCGACGACAGCTTGACAAGGTTCCGGTAGCCCTCATCCGACGAGGCCAGCAGCGTCAGGTGGTTGCGCTCGACCCGCCCCTTCGTCGCCGCGACGTGATCATCGACGTAGTAGACCTCGCACCCGACGATCGGCTTGATCCCGTGCTTGAGGCACGCCTTGTAGAGCTCGACCGCCCCATTCATCACCCCGTGGTCGGTCAGCCCGAGCGCCGGCTGGTCGAAGGACGCCGCCCGTTGCGCCAGGGCATCGATCTTGCAGGCCCCGTCGAGCAGCGAGTACTCCGAATGGACGTGCAGGTGGGCGCAGGACGGAGTGCTCATCGCTCGCCGCGCATCCTAGGCGGCTCAGCGGATGGGATGATCGGACCATGCCGCAAACTGCGACCCGCGGAGACTCCGCTCGACGAGCCCGAGATCCGGCCCTCTCGGCGGAGGCCGAACGGCCGGAGCCGCTTATCCGATCTTCGGCCCGAAGGCCCACTTCGGCATCGGCGAGAGCCCGCCCTTGGCGACCGCGAGGGGCGTGTCGGCTGACCGCCGGGTCATCGGATACGGGCCCCGCTTCCAGACCTGGTAGCCGATCGTCCCGTAGTGGTTGCGCAAGAAGGCGGTGAGTTCCCCCCGGTGCGACTTGCACGCGTACCGCCGCGGGCCGAGCGGACCTCCCCCGTGCCAGACGAGCCAGTCCCCCGGCGGGGCGTCGAGGTACTCACCGAAGACGAGCTCCCGCAATTGGCTCTCGAGGCTGGTCTGGGTCACCCGGTCGGGCGACGCGTCGCAGAACTGGCATTGGAACCGCACCCGAACAGACATCGCGTCCCTCCTCGTCGTCGCCGGCTATGACGTCCGCTCTTTCAACATAGCGCGGTCTACCCGATTCGGTCGAATCGTCAGCTGCGGCTGCCGACCAACCCGAGGTCGAGATGACAAAGCTTTGCGAGGAGCACGCACTCTCTCTGAGAAGTAGTTGCCGGACTCCGGCAAGCATCTTCGAAAGAGGTGTCACACTCCCTCCTTCGGACTTGCCGACGGCCGCCGACAACGCCCCCCGCCAACCAACGCACACGGCTTCGGCGGGGGCCCACAGCCGGAGACCACGACCCGACCCCCCGCTCTGGCGCCGCTCTGACAACCGACGCCAGGCGACCGGCTAGCCGGCCTCGTCCCGCAACCGCCAGGCCATCCGCGACTGAAGCGTCCACAGCTCGATGAACCCGGGTGACGCCGCCTGCGAGAAGAGCCCGCCCGACTCGCCGAACGACGCCAGGGACTGGTCATAGAGGGCGTTCGGCGACTGCCGTGTGACCGCCCGCGCGTGCCCCTTGTAGAGCTTGACGGCGACCGTCCCGGTCACGAACGCGTTGACCGACTCCATGTAGGCGTCGAGATCCCCCCGCAGCGGCTCCCACCACAGGCCGGCGTAGACGAGGTAGGCCCACTGGCGGTCGAGCCCTGCCTTGAACTGGTTCTGGTGGATCGTGCAGACGAGCTTCTCGAGCTCCTGGTGAGCCGGCAGGATCACCGCGGCCGCCGGAACCTCGTAGATGTCGCGGACCTTCAGGCCGACGATCCGATCCTCGATGTGATCGACGATCCCGACCCCGTGGCGGGCGGCGATCCCGGCAACCCGCTCGAGCAGCGCGACCAGACCGAGCGGCTCCCCGTCGAGTGTGACCGGGATCCCCCGTTCGAAGCCGATCTCGACGGTCTGAGCCTCGTCGGGCGCCCGCTCGGGCGGCGTCACCAGCTGGAAGACATCCTCGTCGGGGGCGTGGTCGAGATCCTCGATCCACCGGCCTTCGGACGACCGGCCCCAGAGGTTGTCGTCGATCGAGTACGGCGTGACGTCGGTTCCGCCCTTCACGGGGATCCCGTTCTCCCGGGCGTAGGCGATCTCATCGTCGCGGCCCATCCGCCACGACCGGACCGGGGCGATGACCTTCAGCTCGGGCGCCAGCGTCGCCACCGTCCCGTCGATCCGGACCTGGTCGTTGCCCTTCCCGGTGCACCCGTGGGCGATCGTGTCGCAGCCGGTCTTCCGGGCGTACTCGACCGCCAGCTTGGCGATCAGCGGCCGGCCGAGCGCCGTGAACAGGGGGTAGCCGCCGCCGTAGAGGGCGTTGGCCTTGATCGCCGGAGCGACGAAGTCACGCGCGAACTCCTCACGGGCGTCGACGACATGGCAGTCGATCGCCCCGAGCTGGAGCGCCTTCGCCCGGACGACCTCGTAGTCCTCGCCCGGCTGGCCGAGGTTCACCGTCAGGGCGACGACCTCGGCCCCGTACTCGTCCTGGATCCATTTCAGCATCACGCTCGTGTCGAGGCCGCCCGAGTACAGCAGCAGAACCCGACGGACCTGCTCGGGGTCGGCCTCGTAGGTCGCGGTCCGTGGTGGGCGATCGGCCATCGGCGGGGAACCCTATGCGAGGAGCCGTCCGAGCCGGCGGACCGCCTCGTCGACCTCGTCCTGATCGACGATCAGCGCCGGCAGCAGACGGAGCGTGGCCGGGCCGGTCGCGTTGATCACCAGACGCTCCTCGAGCAGCGCCCGGCGAGCGATCCGCGGGGCGTCGAGATCGAGGTCGAAGCCGATCATCAGGCCGCGGCCGCGGACTCCGACGACGTGCGCAAGCGCCGCGACCGCCTCCCGAAGCCGCTCGCCGAGCTCGCGAACCCGCTCGAGGACCCGCTCGTCGAGGAGCACGTCGAGCGCCGCGAGGGCCGCCGCACAGACGACCGGCCCGCCGGGGAATGTCGACCCGTGGTCACCGGGGGCGAACGTCTCGGCCCGCTTGGGACCCGTGATCATCGCCCCGATCGGCAGGCCCCCGCCGAGCGCCTTGGCGGTTGTCAGGATGTCCGGGACGACGCCCGACTGCTGGTAGGCCCACGGCGTCCCCGCCCGCCCCAGGCCGGTCTGGACCTCGTCGAAGATCAGCGTCGCGTCGTGGCGGTCGCAGAGCTCCCGCGCCGTCCGCAGGAGCTCATCGCTCAGCACGTGCACGCCGCTCTCCCCCTGGATCGGCTCGAGGATCACCGCGGCCACGCCGTCGTCGATCACCTCCGCCAGGGCGTCCGGCCTCGGCGGGACGGCGACGAAGCCGCCGACCAGGGGCGCGAACGGCGCCTGCTTGGCCTCCTGCGGCGTTGCCGACAGCGCCCCGTAGGTCCGCCCGTGGAAGGCCCCGTGGACGGAGACGACCCGCCCGCCCTGCTTGGCCTTGCGCGCACACTTCAGGGCCGCCTCGACCGCCTCGGCTCCCGAGTTCGTGAAGAAGACCCGGCCGCCGAGCGAGCTCTCGGCCAGCCGGCGGGCGAGCCGGGCCATCGGGTCGGTGTAGTAGAGGTTGCCGACGTGCAGCAGGCGGCCCGCCTGCTCGCGGATCGCCGCCACCACCGCCGGGTGGCAGTGCCCGACGCCCGAGACGGAGATCCCCGTCAGGAAGTCGAGGTACTCGTTGCCCTCTGCGTCCCACAGCCGTGTCCCCTCGCCCCGCACGAACTCGACCGGGTAGCGCGCGTAGTTGGCGCTGAGGTAGTCGTCGGCCCACTCGACGCAGCTCCCCTCGGCCATCCCGACCTTCCCGGCCCCGCCGGCCATCCCCGCCATCCCGACCTCCCCGGCCCCGCCGGCCCCGCCGGGCATCCCGATCTCCCCGTCCTCCCCGGCCCCGCCGTCCTCCCCGGCCCCGCCGGCCATCCCGATCTCCCCGTCCTCGTCGGTCATTGCTCGGGTGAGATCTTCGTGCCGATGCCGACGTCGGTGAACAGCTCGAGCAGCAGCGAGTGGGGAATCCGCCCGTCGATGATGTGGGCCGCACCGACCCCGCCGCGGACGGCATCGACGCAGGCGGCGAGCTTCGGGCGCATGCCGCCGCCGATCTCCCGCAGCGCATCGTCGACCTGGTCGGTCGTCGTCTTGGCGATCAGGCTGTCGGGATCCTTCGGATCCTGGAGCCAGCCGCGGACGTCGGTCAGGAAGATCACCTTGATCGCGCCCATCGCCCGGGCGATCGCCGCGGCCGCGGGATCGGCGTTGACGTTGTAGGACCTGCCCGCCCGGTCGGCGCCGACCGAGGCGACCACTGGAATGTAGTCCTGGGCGATGTGGCGGATCACGTCGACGTCGGTCCGCTCGATCTCGCCGACGAAGCCGATGTCCTGTCCGCTGGGAGCCGCCCGGCGGACGACCCGGAAGAGCGACCCGTCATCCCCGCACAACCCGACCGCCGTCCCGCCGTGGCGGTTGAGGCGCAGGACGATGTCCTTGTTGATCTTGCCGACGAGGACCATCTTCGCGATCTCGACGGTGGCCTCGTCGGAGACCCGCAGGCCCTCGACGAACTCGACGGTCATCGACAGCCGCTCCATGTAGGACGTGATCTCCGGGCCGCCGCCGTGGACGACGATCGGGTTGATCCCGACGTACTTGAGGAGGACGACGTCCCGGGCGAACTCTTCGCAGAGGCTCGGGTCGTTCATCGCGGCCCCGCCGTACTTGATGACGATCGTCTTCCCGTGAAACTCCCGGATGTACGGGAGCGCCTCGAGGAGGGTTCCTACGTCGCGCATGCCGGTCCCCCCGTCAGGTCGTGTATTCGGCATTGATCTTCACGTAGCCGTAGGACAGGTCCGAGAAGAAGATCTCGGCCTCGGCGGCATCCGGGTCGGCGGCGCCGGGGAGCCGGACGTCGTACTCGACCTCGTCGCGCTCGACCGCCCTCGCCAGCGCCGGGAGATCGAAGTCGCGGGCGGCGCCCCCGGCGCAGACCTCGACGCCCTCGATCGAGATGCCGAAGTCGAGGGGCGCCGAGTCGGGCATCGCACCGCCGATCGCCTGGGCGATCCGCCCCCAGTTGGGGTCTGCCCCGAACAACGCCGTCTTGACGAGCGGCGAATCGGCGACCGCCCGGGCGACCCGGCCGACCGCGTCGGGGTCGCCGCCGGCCACATGGATCCGCCCGACCCGCCTGGCGCCCTCGCCGTCGTGGGCGATCAGGAGGGCCAGTTGCCGCAGGAGGGCGTCGAGCGCCTCCCCCAGCCGGAGCTCGTCCTCCGTCTCGGCTTCGACGCGAACGCCGCTCGCGCCGCTGGCCATCAGGATCACCGTGTCGTTGGTCGAGAGCTGCCCGTCGACCGAGATCCGGTCGAACGACCGCTTGACGGTGACCCCGAGCAGGAGGTTCGCGGTCGCCGCGTCGAGCTGGGCGTCGGTCTCGACGAAGCAGAGCATCGTCGCGAACCGCGGTGAGATCATCCCGGCGCCCTTGCACTGGGCGCTCAGGCGAACCGTCCCCGACGGGAGGTCGACCTCGAGCGCGGCGTGCTTGTCGATCGCGTCGGTCGTCCGGATCGACGCCGCGAAGTCGGCGGCCCCGTCGGGACGCAGCCGGGCCTGGGCGTGGCGAAGGCCGTTGACGACGAGATTGCCCTTGAGCAGCACGCCGATCACCCCGGTCGACGCGACGGCGACCTGGTCGGGCTCGGCTCTGGAGACGATCGCCCCGGCGCCCTGGACGCGGGCGGCCTCGTCGAGCCCCCGCCGGCCGGTCGCGGCGTTGGCGGTGCCGGAGTTGGCGACGACCGCACGCAGCGCGTCGAGCCGGCAGCGCTGCTGGCAGACGAGGACGGGGGCGGCGAGCACGCCGGAGCGGCAGAACCGGGCGGCGCTGACGGTGTCGGGCGGGTCGGAGACGAGCAGGCCGAGGTCGAGGCCGCCGTCGGCCTTCAGGCCGCAGGCGACGCCGGACGCCCGGAAGCCGGCCGGGAGCGGGGCGTCGGGGTCGAGCTCGCGGACGTGGGCGGGCCTGTCGACCCACCGCGAGGCGAAGAAGGTCACGAAGCCCACCTCCTCGAAAACGGCGAACTCACAGGAGCCCCGCCGTCTCGGGGAGCCCGAACATCAGGTTGAGGTTCTGGACGGCCTGGGACGATGTCCCCTTCCAGAGGTTGTCGATCGCCGCGAACACGATCAGCTTGCCGGTCCGCTCGTCCGCATGGACCGAGATCCTCGCGAAGTTGGTCTCCCGGACGTCGCGGACGCCCGGCGGCCGGGCGACGAGCTCGACGAACGGCTCGTCGGCGTACCGGTCGGCGAACACCGCGTCGAGCTCCGCCTGGTCGACCGGACGGGTCGGGCTGACGTAGCAGGAGACGAGCTCACCCTGATCGAGGGGGAGCAGGTGCGCGGTGAAGGTGGCGGTGACCGGGGTGTTCATTCTGGCCAGTTCCTGGTCCAACTCGGGCATGTGGCGGTGGCGCCCGACCCCGTAGGGGACGACGTTCTCGGCGACGGAGACGAAGTGGGTCTTCTCGGTCGGCGTCCGGCCGGCTCCCGAGACGCCGGTCTTCGCGTCGATCACGACGTCTGAGATCAGACCGTTCTCGGCGAGCGGGGCGAGCGCGAGGAGGATCGCCGTCGGGAAGCACCCGGGGCAGGCGACGAGGTCGGCGACGGCGATCCGGTTGCGGTTGAGCTCGGGCAGGCCGTAGACCGACCGGTGGAGAAGCTCGGGGTTCGGGTGGGGCACATACCAGTCCTCGTAGACGTCCAAGTCGTCGAGGCGGAAGTCGGCGCTCAGGTCGACGACGCGGGCGCCGGCCTCGAGGAACGCGGCGGCGACCGGGGCAGATGCGCCGTGCGGGTAGGCGATCACCGCGACGTCGACGTCCCCGTGGCGGTCGAGGTCGAGCGGCTCGAGCTCGAGCGGGACCCTGTGGTGGGGATAGACCTCGTCGAGCCGGCGACCGGTCTCCGAGCGGGCGGTGACCGCCCGGAGGTCGAAGTCCGGGTGGCGCCAGAGCAGAGACGCGGCGAGCGCGCCGGCAAAGCCGGTGGCTCCGGCGACGACGACTGTCGGTCCGCCGCTAGGCATCGAGTCCGCCTTCGGAGCGGTCGCGATCAGGCACGGAGCTCGCCTCCGAGCTCGCCGGCGAGGGCCTTGGTGATCGAGGACCGCCGGTCGGCGACCTCGGCATCGGTCAGGGTGCGGTCGGCCGCGCGGAACTCGAGGTGGAGGGTCAGCGAGAATCGGCCGGGACCGACCTGGTCGCCGCGGTAGACGTCGAACACGTCGACCCCGACGAGCTCGCGACCACCGTTCGCCCGCACGACCGCGAGGACCCGGTCGGCGGAGACGTCGTCGGCGAGCACGACCGAGAGGTCCTGGAGGACCGCCGGGTAGTCGCTGAGCCCGCCGTAGGAGATCACCGGGGGAGCAGCGGCGAGCACGACGTCGAGGTTGATCGAGAAGACCGCGGTCCGCTCGAGGTCCCAGGCGTCCGCGACGAGGGGATGGACCTCGCCGAGAAAGCCGATCCGCCGGTCGCCGAGGAGGACGTTGGCGCTGCGGCCGGGATGGAGGAACGACCAGCCTGCGGACGCGACGGCCCAGTCGACGCGGAGCGTGTCGAGCACGGCGGCGAGGAGCCCCTTCGCGGTGAAGAAGTCGGCCGCCGGCGGGTGTCCCCCGCCGCGCCACGAGCGCCCGCCGAAAGGTCCGGTGAGGAGGGCGGCAAGGGCATGGTGCTCGTCGGCCGGACTCCCGGTCACCTTTGTCGCGGTCGCCGCGCCCGGTCCGTCGGCGCCGTGCTCGCGGTAGACCGTCCCGGACTCGAAGATCTGCACGGAGGCGGCGCCCCGGGCGACGTTGTGTCGGGCGACGTCGAGCAGCGAGCCGAGCACGGTCGGGCGCATCAGCGAAAGGGCCTCCGAGAGGGGGTTCGCGATCCTGACGGTCCGGCGCATCGGGTGGCGCTCGGGCAGGCGGAGCCGGTCGAGCAGGCCGGGGTCGGTGAAGCTCCAGCCGACGATCTCGTCGAGGCCACGCCCGACGAGGACGTCCTCGGCCCGCCGGCGGGCCCGCTGGGCGTGGGTCAGGCGACCGGCTGCGCCGTTGCGGGGCGGCAGGGTCGCCGGGAGGCGGTCGACCCCGTCGATCCGCGCGACCTCCTCGATCAGGTCGACTTCCCGGGTGACGTCGGCCCGCCGGAAGTACGGAACGGTGACGTCGAGGTCGAGGGCGCCGGTCGGTTCGAGCACGCCGGACTCGTCGACCGCCGGGGCGGGAGTGACCGCGAAGTCGAGTGCCGTGAGGATCTCCGCGCACCGGTCGGAGTCGATCGCCTTGCCGAGCAGGCCGGCGACCCGGGCGGGACGCAGGCGGATCACCGCCGGGTCGGGCCCGGGTCCGCCGACGTCGATCGTCCCGGGCAGAGCACGGGCGCCGCAGATCTCGATCAGGAGCCGCGTCGCGTACGCCAGCCCGTCGGCGGCGACCTCTGGCTCGAGGCCCTTCTCGTAGCGACCGGACGCCTCGCTGCGGAGGCCGAGGCGGGTCGAGCTGCGCTGGATGTTCGCGCCGTTCCAGGTCGCCGCCTCGAGTAGGACCCGAGTCGTGTTCGGCGCGACCTCCGTGCGGGCGCCGCCCATGATCCCGGCGATCGATGTCGGCCCGTCGGCGTCGCAGATCACGACGATCTCGGTGTCGAGGGTCCGCGTCTCGCCGTCGAGCGTCTCGACCAGTTCGCCGTCGGCCGCCCGGCGGACGACGAGCCGGCGACCGGCGACGCGGTCGAAGTCGAAGGCGTGAAGCGGCTGACCGGTGAGGAGCATGACGTAGTTGGTGATGTCGACGACGTTCGAGATCGGCCGCATCCCCGCCCACAGGAGCCGGGCCTTCAGCCAGGCCGGCGATTGACCGATCCGGATGCCGTCGAACGCGCGAACCATGAACCGCCTGCAGAGCTCGGCGGCCTCGACGACGACCTCCGCCCCACCGGCGTCGCCTTCGGTAGTTCCGGGATCCTCGACCCATGGCGGCGGTTGGAGCGTCGCGCCGGTGGACGCGTGGACCTCACGGGCGATCCCGTAGACGCCCAGGCAGTCGACCCGGTTGGGCGTGATCTCGAACTCGATCACATCGCTCGAGAGCTCGATCGCCTCGGCCAGGGACATGCCGGCGCAAAGGCCGGCGGACTGCGGCGAGACGACGGATCCGTCGGCGGACGGCGGGTCGAGCACCATGATCCCGTCGTGGTCGGACCCGACGGCGAGCTCGGTCTCCGAGAGGATCATCCCCTCGCTGAGAATCCCCCGGAGCTTCGCCGCCTTCAGCTTCCGCCCGTCGGGGAGGACGGCCCCCGGCCGGGCGACCGCAACCGTCTGACCGGCGGCGACGTTCGGAGCGCCGCAGACGATCGTCGCCGGGACGCCTGCACCGACATCGACCGTGCAGACCCGCAGGCGGTCGGCGTCCGGGTGGGGTGCGACGTCGAGCACATGACCGACGACGAAGCCGTCAGGCTCGGTCACGCCGACGTGGAAGACACGCTCGTCCTTGGTCCCGGTCATCGTCAGCCTGGCGGCCAGCTCGGCGGTGGTGAGCTGGGGGTCGCAGAAGCTGCGCAGGAGTGTCATCGGGACGAGCATCAGCAGCCGGTCGGGGTGGGCACGGGGAGGATCGCCATCAGAAGCGCTCGAGGAAGCGGACGTCGTTGTCGTAGAAGAGGCGAAGGTCGGGGACCCCGTGCTTGAGCATCGCGATCCGCTCGATCCCCAGGCCGAAGGCGAAGCCCTGGACCCGGTCGGGGTCGTACTCGCCCGGTTCGCCGTCGCGGAGGGTCTCGACTTGGGCGAAGACGTTCGGGTCGACCATCCCGGCGCCGAGCACCTCGAGCCAGCCGGACCCCTTGCACAGCGAGCAGCGCGACCCGTCCGTGCGGAAGCCGGCCTTGCACTGGAAGCAGGACACGTCGACCTCGACGCTGGGTTCTGTGAACGGGAAGAAGTGCGGGCGCAGGAGGACGTCGCGCTCGTCGCCGAAGATCGCCTGGGCGAAGGCGAGGAGCGTGCCCTTGAGGTCTGCGAGCGTGATCCCCTCGTCGACCGCGAGGCCCTCGATCTGGTGGAACTGCGGCGTGTGGGTGGCGTCGTTGTCGGGCCGGTAGACCCGCCCGGGGACGATCACGTAGAGGGGCGGCGGCTCGCGCTGCATGACTCGGACCTGCATCGGCGAGGTGTGGGTCCGCAGAAGGACGTCGTCGGACACGTAGAAGGTGTCTGACCGCGCCCGGGCCGGGTGGGTCGGGTCGTGGTTGAGGGCGTCGAAGTTGTAGTGGACGAGCTCGATCTCCGGGCCTTCGACGATCGAGAAGCCGAGGCCGAGGAAGACGTCCTCGATCTCCCGGCGGGTCTGCGTCAGGAGGTGGAGGCGCCCGACCGGCTGGGGCGGGTCGCCGGGAAGGGTCACGTCGATCCGATCGGCGCTCAGGCGGTGCTCGAGCTCGGCCGCGGCGAGCAGCGACTCGCGCGAGTCGATCAGTCCCTCGAGCTCCCGGCGGGCGTCGTTGGCGGCCCGGCCGACCGGTCCACGCTCGGCCGGGTCGAGACCGGCGACGCCCCGCAGGAGCTGGGGCAGCTCGGCCTTGCGCCCGAGGTGGGAAACCCGGAGGTCCTCGAGCGAGCGGGTGTCAGTCGCCGCTTCGATCGCGGCGGCGGCCGCCGCCCGGATCTCGCCGATCCGCTCGATCGCGCTCATCGCAGGAGCCCCTCGCCACCGGCGCGGCGATCGGCCGGCGGTCGTGGCGTATCGGCCGGATCGCGGGTCAGCTCGTAGAGGGCGATCGTGGCGGCCATCGCCGCGTTGAGGGAATCGCCGGCGACCTGGGGAATCGACGCGAGCCGGTCGCAGCGGGCGAGCACCTCCGGGCGCAGGCCGTCCCTTTCGGAGCCGATCAGCAGGGTCAGCTCACCGGTCAGAGGTCCCCGCAGCGCGTGCGGAGCGCCGGCGACCAGCCCGATCAGCTCGCCAGGAAGGTCGTCCGGCAGGGCGCGGGCGAGTGGCAGCGCGAAGATCGAGCCCATGCTCGCGCGGACGGCCTTCGGCCCGTAGGGGTCGGCGCAGTCGGGGCCGAATGCGACGCACGAGGCGCCGAAGGCGTGGGCGCAGCGGAGGATAGTGCCGACGTTCCCTGGGTCTCCGACCCCGTCGAGGTAGACGCAGAGCGGGCCGATCGGGCGCTCGGTCCAGCGTTGCTCGTAGATCCCGATCGCCCGGGTCCCCGACCCGAGGGTCGAGACGCGGTCAAGCAGCGGGGCGTCGACCTCGAGCCAGGCGCCTGAGTCCCCGTCTCCGGCGAGGCGGGAGCCGAGCCCCGGGGGGCAGAGCCTGACCAGTGGCTTGACGCCGGCGTGGAACGCCGCAACCTGGAGATCCTCGCCCTCGGCGACGAAGCGGCCAGAGCGGTCGCGCGCCGCCCGGCGGGTCAGCTTGCGAAGCTCTTTGAGGTGTTGGTTTTCGGGGGAGGAGATCATCTGAGCTGGTCACCGAACGAAAAGGGCGCCGCCCTCTGAGAGGAATCGGCGCCCGGAGGTTCGCGTATCGGCTGGACGGTGTCAGGCAGCCGAGGCCTCACGGGCAGCGTCGGCAAATCGGCGGAACGTCTCGGGGTCGCGGACGGCGATGTCGGCGAGCACCTTCCGGTCGAGCTCGATGCCGGCCAGGGCCATCCCGTGGATGAAGGTCGAGTAGCTCATCCCGTTGAGCCTGGCGGCCGCATTGATGCGGGTGATCCAGAGGCGACGGAAGTCGCGCTTGCGGTTGCGCCGATCGCGGTACGCGTAGGCGTCCGCCTTCATCAGGGCTTCCTTCGCGCGCTTGTAGTTCGAGTTCGCCTCGCCCCGGAAGCCCTTCGTCCGCTCGAGGGTCGCCCGCCGCTTCTTCTTCGCGCTGACCGACCGCTTGATCCGCGTCACTTGCCCACTCCGAGCAGCTTCTTGACGCGGGGAGCGTCGTGCTTCGAGATGATCGCCGGAGCCCCGAGCGTCCGCTTACGCTTGGGCGACTTCTTCTCGAGTATGTGGCTCGTGTACGCGTGCCGTCCCCGAACCTTGCCGCCGGCGGTGATCTTGAAGCGCTTCTTCGCGCCTGAATGGGTCTTCATCTTGGGCATGCCGAGCCGAGAAGGTTAGCCGATCGGCAGCCGGCCGGCCTTCCGGAGTCCGGCCAGCCGGCTCAGGCGGGCTTGGCGCCCGAGCGGGTGCCGACGGCTACGGCGGGCTCGAGCTCGATCGCGGCGAGCTCGTCGGCCGGCTCCACCGACACACGCTTTCCCCGGACCGGCTTGCCGGCCGCGGCTGCCGGGACCGGCGGCTTGGGGGCGGCGGGCTTGGCCGGCTTCGCCGCGACGGGCTCGGGCTCGGCCGGGACCGCGGGTGCCTGCGACTCGGCGTCCGGCGACGACGTGTCCGTCGAGGCGGCGTCCGCCGGCGAGGTGTCCGTCGAGCCGGTGTCCGGCGACGCGGCCTCCGACGACTGGGTCGCGGCGGGCGAGGCGGCCCCGGTGGCCGGGGAGGACCCGATCGCCGGGGCGGTCCCGGTGGCCTCGGCGGGAGGCGTCGGGGCGTCCGCCGGCGCCGAGCCGTTCGCCTGCGGCGCCGTGGCCCCGGCCGCCGGCTGACCGCCGGCCTGCTCGGCCGAGCCGGTGTCCGACTGGGTCTCGCCCGCGGCCGCGCCGGCGCCGTCGGAAGTCGGCTCAGCTTCGGCGGCGCCGTGCTTGTCGTCTGAGAACTGGCCGGCAAGCACGGCCTTCGACGGACCGAGCATCATCGTCATGTTCCGGCCGTCCTGGATCGGACGCTGCTCGACGATCGCGAGCTCGGCGAGCTCTTCGGCGAGCCGGTCGAGGATCATCACGCCCCGTTCGGGATGGGTGACCTCGCGGCCGCGGAACATGATCGTCACCTTGACCTTGTCCTTGTGCTTGAGAAACCGCTCGACGTGACCCTTCTTGGTGTCGTAGTCGTGCTGGGCGATCTTCGGCCGGAACTTGATCTCGCGGATCGTGATCTGCTGCTGGTGCTTGCGGGCCTGCTTGAGCTTCTGGGCCTGCTCGTACTTGTACTTCGAGTAGTCGAGGACCCGGCAGACCGGAGGCTTGGCCTCGGGGGCGACCTCGACGAGGTCGAGATCCCGCGTCTGGGCATAGCGAAGGGCCGCGTCGATCTTGAGCACGCCGATCTGCGACCCGTCCTCGCCGATCAGCCGGACCTCGGGTACACGAATGCGCTCGTTGATCCGCGTCGTGTCCCGCTCGGGGGGACGGCGGTCGAACCTGCGGGGAACCGGCACTAGGCTACGTGCCGATCACGCGGCCGCGTAGGCGGCGTCACGAGGTTCGGCATCAATTGAGCCGCGAGCGCTTCAAGCGTTGCGTGCGCGCTGCGTGGTGGGTCTAGCTGGGGCCAAGATTTTGGAGTATAGCCGGCTCGCCGCGGGATTTGGGTTTCTTTCGCGCCGGGGGCTCAAGTCTGGCGAGGACGTGCCGATGGGTTCAGGTGACCTCCTATCGCAGGCTCGCCCAGACTGCCGCGGTCGCACTCGCGGTCCTCGCCGCCGCCCCGGCCGTCGCCGGCGCGGCCGCCGACGAGAGCGTCGCCTACCAGGTGACCCCCGGGCACACCGGCTTCGCCTCGGGTGGCTCGCTCGACCGTCCGCCACTCGACGCCCGCTGGACGCGGACGCTCGGCGTGTCGAGCGACTACCCCAATCCGTATTCCACCGCATCCACCTCCTATCCCCTCGTCGCCGCCGGCAGGGTCTTCGTGATCGTCTATGACAGTCAGCACGCCGGCGGGACGCTTTTCGCGCTGAGCTCGACGACCGGCGAGACGCTCTGGGCTCGAGGCGTCGACGGAAGCGGACAGCTCGCCTACGACAACGGGCGCGTCTTCCTGGCCGAGCGCTCGGGAACCGTGCTCGGCATCTCGGCGTCGAGCGGCGCCACCCAGTGGGCGGTCGTCCTCCCCGAGCCCTTCCAGCTCCAGTCGCCGGTCGCGTCGGCCGGCGTCGTCTACGTCGACTCGGCGTGGTCCGGCGGCAACCTCTACGCCCTCAACGCGGTCGACGGCTCCACCAGGTGGACCTCGCCGTTCTGGTCCGACGCAACCCCGGCCCTCGCCGGCGGCGTGGCCTACCTCTCCGACGACTACGAGGGCGCGACAACGGCCCTGTCGTCGGGTGCCGGAAGCCTCGTCTGGACCGGCAAGTCCCAATGCTTCGTCGGCACGGGCCGCGCGGTCGCCGACGGGGCGCGCGTGATCGCCCCGTGGAACAGCGGCTGCGGGTTCGTGGTCGACGGCGCGACCGGTGGCGTGCTCGACTCGATCGCCTCGACCACCTCGCCGGCGGCCGCCGGTGACGTCGCCGTCGTCCTCGACGGCACGACCCTCCAGGGCCGCAGCCTCAGCACCGGGTTGCTGCTCTGGCAGTTCAGGGGCGACGGGAGCCTCGGGTCGGCACCGGTGATCGTCAACGAGACGGTCTACGAGGGATCATCGACCGGAACGCTGTTCGCCGTCGACCTGCGGACGGGGACCCAGACCTGGAGCGGTTCGATCGCACCGAACGGAACGACCCCGGGCGGATCCGGCATGGCCGCCGGCTCGGGGCTCCTGGTCGTCACGTCTGCGGGAACCGTCACCGCCCTCGAGTCGAGCGCCGCCGCCCGGCCCGGCCTCGATTTGAAGATCGACGCGGGACCGGACGGTCCGACGAGCGCCACCGCGGCGTCGCTGAGCTTCGGGTCGAGCGATTCGACCGTACCCGAGCGCTGCCGCCTCGACGCGTCGTCGTGGACCCCATGCCACGGCACCGTCACCTACTCCGGCCTCGCCTCAGGCCCGCACATGTTCGAGGTCGAGACCGTCGACGCATCCGACGGCAGCACGATCGGCCTCGCTGTACGCGGCTGGTCGATTGCGGCCGGCCTGCCGGTGCTCGGCGTCACCCCCCCGGCCGTCACGACCCCGCCCGCCGGATCGACCGTGACCACACCGACCATCTCGGGGAGCCTCGCCCCGTCTGCGTCCGCCAACGCGGCGACCTCCGCCGGCGGCGCGACGCCGGGCGCATCTTCGACCTCCGACCGCGGCGCGCCGGTCGCGTCGGCCGCGCTCTCCCGACTCGCCGACAAGACGCTCGCCCGTACGCTGGCCCACGCCGTCGCCGCCCTGCTCACCGGCAGGACCCACGCCGAGGTCAGGGCCCGGCCGGCAGTGCACCTCTACTCGCGCGGGGCATCGACCGTCTCGATCAGGATCACCGCCCGCGTCGGCGGCCGGTCGCTCACCCTGGCCACGGCGGCCGCCTCGCTCCCGCCGGTCGGCGCCCGGAACGTCCGTCTCACGCTCACCCCGGCCGGCCGGACGGCGCTCGCCAAGCCGGCCAAGCTGTCGCTGCTGATCCGCGCGACAGTCGCTCCCGCGACCGGGCCGTCGAGCTCGGCGACGGCCTCCGCCCGCGTCTGAGTCACCGCGCGATTCAGACTGCGCAGACGCTCGACTCAGGCCGACCGCCCGCGCGACTCGGCGACCACCCGGCCGGCGAGATCGTCGACCGTCATGCTCCCGAGGTCTCCCCCGTGCCGCGCCCGTACCGACACGGTCCCGTCGGCCGCCTCGCGGTCTCCGACGACCAGCATGTAGGGGATCTTCCGCAGCTCGGCGTCCCGGATCTTCCGTCCTACCGACTCCGTCCGGTCGTCGAGCTCGGCCCTCACGCCCGCCTCCTGCAGCGTCGCGAGCACGCCGGCGCCGACCGGCGCGAGCCGGTCTGAGATCGGCAGGACGATCGCCTGGACGGGCGTCAGCCAGACCGGGAAGTCGCCGGCATAGTGCTCTGTGAGGATCCCGATGAACCGCTCGAAGGTGCCCATCAGGGCACGGTGGATCACGACCGGCCGGTGTTCGGCGTTGTCGGCCCCGGTATAGGTCATGTCGAACCGCTCGGGGTTGCCGTAGTCGAGCTGGACGGTTCCCAGCTGCCAGGACCGGCCGATCGCGTCGGTCATGTGGAGATCGATCTTCGGGCCGTAGAAGGCGCCGTCCCCCGGGTTGATCTTGAACGGCAGACCCCGGCTCTCGAGGGCCCTCGTCAACTCGGCCTCCGCCCGGTCCCAGAGGGCGTCGTCGCCGATCCGCTTCTCCGGGCGGGTCGACAGCTCGAGCTCCGGGGTCAGGCCGAACAGGCGGTAGATCTCGAAGCCCAGGTCCAGGCAGCCGGCGACCTCGCTCTGGACCTGATCGGCCGTGCACATGATGTGGGCGTCGTCCTGGGTGAAGTGGCGGACCCGCAGCAGCCCGTGGAGCGTCCCCGAGGCCTCGTTGCGGTGGAGCAGGCCCGGCTCGGAGTAGCGGACCGGCAGGTCCCGGTAGGAGTGGCGCTGGGACTTGTAGAGCAGGAAGTGGCCGGGGCAGTTCATCGGCTTGATCGCCAGCTGACGATCCTCCGACTCGGTGACGAACATGTTCTCCCGGTACTTGTCCCAATGGCCGGAGATCTTCCACAGCTCGGAGTCGTAGAGCTGCGGCGTCTTGACCTCCTCGTACCCGTGCTTGGCCGTCAGCTCGCGGGAGACGCCGACCAGCGTGTTCCAGAGCGTCGTGCCCCGCGGGAGCCAGAAGGCCGACCCGGGCGACAGCTCGTTGAAATGGAACAGCCCGAGCTCCCGGCCGAGCTTGCGATGGTCGCGCGCCCTCGCCTGCTCGAGTCGCTCGAGGTGCGCAGCGAGATCCTCCCTGGAGAAGAACGCCGTCCCGTAGACCCGCGTCAGCATCGTCCGCGACGAGTCCCCCCTCCAGTAGGCCCCGGCGACCGACTGGAGCTTGAACGCCTTGATCGACTTCGTGCTCGGCGCGTGCGGCCCCCGGCAGAGGTCGGTGAACGGGCCGTTGGTGTAGAGCGAGACCGTCTCCAGCGGGTCGGCCGGATCGGCCGCGCCGACGAGGTCGTCGATCAGCTCGACCTTGTAGTCCTCGCCGAGTGAGACGAACCGCTCGCGCGCCTCGGCGACGCCGACGTCCTCGCGGACGAACGCCTCCCCAGCCTTGACGTGCTGGCGCATCCGCGCCTCGATCGCCGGAAAGTCGGCCTCCGAGACGGCGACGCCGTCGGGAAACTCGAAGTCGTAGTAGAAGCCCTGATCGATCGCCGGGCCGATCGAGATCTTCACCCCGGGGTAGAGCTCGCGCACCGCCGCCGCCAGCACGTGGGCCGCATCGTGGCGGATCAGCGCCAGTGCCTGCGGGCCGCTCGTCGGCGTCAGGATCGCCACCTCAGCACCGTCTCGCAGCGGCCTCGCCAGGTCGCGAGCCTCACCGTCGACGACGATCGCCAGCGCCGCCCGAGCCAGCCCCGGC
The DNA here is from genome assembly GCA_034664295.1 of Solirubrobacteraceae bacterium. Classification (GTDB taxonomy): domain Bacteria; phylum Actinomycetota; class Thermoleophilia; order Solirubrobacterales; family Solirubrobacteraceae; genus Palsa-513. The sequence goes on from JAXDHV010000001.1 coordinate 60,503, forward strand.
CCGATCGCAGCCGCGGCGTCCGCGCCGCTCGCGCCGTCAGGAAGCTCGAGGGACTTCCGATCGGGGAGGGTTACCGAGATCGCCATCGCGGCGCCGATGGTATCCCGTGGGACGCGCCGCGGCGGCTGATGTCCGGCCGCCGGCGGCCGATGCCCGAAGCCCACGACGCTCACAACCGCTCCGGGCCGGTCGCGCGTGCGACACGCGGCCCGGAGCAGCAAAGGTCGTGAGGTGCGGCGCCTACCTGCGGTAGCCGACCTTCGCGTTCTCGCCCTGCTGGAAGCGACCCTTCGGACCGGTCGGGTGCAGAATCGCTGCCCAGTCGGCGGGGACGGCGGGCGGCGGCGGCGCGGTCGCCGGAGCCGGCGGTGCTGCGGACTGCTGCTCGACCTGCGGCTTAGAACGCTTCTTGCCGATACCGAGTGGCATAGCGATCATCCAACCTTTCTTTATCTTGACGTGCTGAAACTCGTCGACCGACGGACCTCGGCCATAACGCGCGGGTGATTTTTACCCCAAAGGGACACCGCTCGTCAACCCCGGAAAGCTGCCCCGAGCTTCACGTAACGTGATCGCCCTCCCACCCTCTCGGGCGAAGATAGTCGACCGGCGCGTCGGATGCAACGCCCCTGGTGGAGAGCTTCCGACGGACACGACTCGCGGCGGCTCTCAGGCCGGATTCGGGACCCGCGGCGGGTGCTTGATGCCCTGGCTCAGGCCGAAGATCCCGGCCATCATCATCGCCATCCCGAACACCTCGCCGACGATCGCCGCCGCCCCCACCGAGACGTGCTCGCCGTAGAGGACCTGGCCGATCAGGATCGCCACGAGCGGCTCGACGATCGTCAGGGTCGGGAGCGACCAGCGGAGCTCGGCGGCCTGGAAGGCGCTCTGGCTGAGGATCAGGGCGACGATCGCGCAGGCGAACATCGCGTAGGGCGGGACCTGCTGGAGCGTGTTCAGCAGGCCCAGACGGAGGATGTGGCTCGTCCGCTCGGCCAGCGCCGCAGTGACGCCGAAGAGGATGCCCGCCCCGGACGCGAGGAAGAGGGGCCGGAGGTGGCGCGAGCGCACCGCGAGCAGGCAGACCCCCCCGACGCTGACGATCGTCCCCACGGTCAGCGCGATCCATCCCGACATGCTCGCGTTCGGATGGCCCCGTCCGGGACGCGCCACGACCAGAAAGATGACCAGCCCCGCCGCGACGAGGACCATCGACAGCCACTCCCGCCGGGCGAGCCGCCGATGATCGGCGATCGCCCCGCCGACGAGCGCGAAGACCAGGCCACTGACGAACAGCGGCTGGACGAGCGCGAGCGAGCCGTGCCGAAGCGCCAGCAGCTGGAAGGCGAACCCCACCAGTCCCGCGACGTTGCCCAGCAGCCAGAGCGGTCGCTGGACGAGGTGCGTGAGCAGCCCGATCCGCATCGTCGTCCCCGGCGGCGCCGCCGCCGCCTCGCGCTGCTCGAGGATCGACGACAGCCCGTAGCAGAACGACCCGAGCAGGCAGAGGCCGATGACGACGAGCGGTATGTAGGTCGTGTCGTAGAACGCCTCGACCCGTGCGGCGACCCTGCCGAGCAGGTGATGGCTCTGGGGCGCGACGATATCCGGGCGGCCGTGGAGGATGATGATCCCCGCCAGACTCATCCCGTCGTCTCCTTCGACGGCTTCACGCGGGCGAGTTTAATCGGCGCGCCGACGGCCGAGCACTCGACCAGGATCAGGGCGGCGGCGACCGGCACGGTCGCGGGTAGCTCGGGGATGGCGAAGAACAGAAGATCGAAGACGAGCGCAAGGCCGGCGGTCAGAACGGCCGCCCGCCGCTGGAGCGGCCGGCTCGACGCGAGCACGGCGCCGAGCGCCGCGGCGATGAAGAGGTCGCCGTACCCCATCACCGCCTGGCCGAGGACGACCCGCTGGAGCTGCGGAAGGCCAGCCCCCGGCGCCGCCGCGTTGAGGACGGCGTTCGGCGCCTGGAGGAGGTCGCCGGCGACGAGGGCCGTGTCGACCAGCGCCATCACGACGATCCCGACCTTCAGGATCCGGGCAGGGGCCACCGACGCGAGCAGGGCCCCCAGCGTGACCGTGCTGAGGCCCGTCAGGCCGAGCGCCGCAGCCTCCCCGGCGAGCGTGCTCGGTGCCCTCCACGCGAGCACGAACAGGCCGACCGCGAGGAGCCCGAGGACCGGGGTCGCCTGCCGGCAGACCCACGCCAGGGCGAGCGCCGCGAGGATGGGGACGCCGATCAGCGCGAGGTAGGTCAGCTCCTCGGCGGTCTGCGGACGCGAGCCGATCGCCGCGACCACGACGACGATCGACCCGCCCGGGACGAGCGCCCACCACGGGTTGCGCAGCCGTCCCAGCGCCGGAAACGGGCTGGCCCGCGGGAGCGCGACGAGAACGCCCTGGGCCAGCGAGAGCAGGCCGATCGAGACACCGAACGACAGCACGCGGGCGAGCCGGAGCCGGCGCGGGCGCTCAGGCCGGTGCCGCGTGCGCGGCCGCAGCGTGGGCGGCGGCGGCCGTCGCCTGGGTCGCGCCCGGCGTGTCGAACACGCGAGCCCGCCAGAGGGCGTCGTCACCCAGCGCGATCCGGGTCGCCTCGCCGGCCGCGGCCAGCTCGATCAGCGCCGTCTCGGCCGCCTTGCGGTCCGGAGCATCGAGCGCGTCGGCCATGATCGCCGCGACCTCCTGGGTGGTCAGCCCGTGGGGGAAGCGCTCGAGGGCGGGGAGCGGGTCCGACGGGGCAGGCGCCCGCTCGAGCGTCACGTCGAGGTTGGCGATCGCCACGTCGTAGGCCTCGAGCGGCTGGAACCCACCGACCTCGAGCGTCCGGCCGTCCGAGGACTCGAAGATCACCGATGGGGCCGTGTAGCGAACCGGACCGTCGGTCTGGGCCGCCTTGCCCTGGAACTCGGTCGGCCCGCCGGCTGCCTGGCGGGCGAGCGCGCGATCGGCCTCGTAGGCCTCGATGACCTCCGGCGATCCGATCGCCCCGACGATTGCCCGGGCGTCGAGCCCGTCGACCCGCGAGAGGGCTCGGATCAGGTCGTCATCCTCGTCGAAGACCACCCCGTCGGTGAAGGTGCCGAACTGGAGCGCCCGGAATGCCGCGTATTCGAGCTCCGGAGCTCGCAGCCGGGTGGCGACGATCGCCCGGCAGGCCGGCGCGGTCGCCGAGATCCGTAGGCGGGGCGTCGTCGAGAAGGGCATCCCGAAGCGGTCGCGGAACATCATGTAGCCGAGCGACTGGCGGACCGGCTTGTATCCCCGATCGAGGTACTGCTGGGCATCCTCGGTCAGACCGATCGTCACGAGCCGCCAGTGGAGCTGGGCGCCGTATCGCCACTGGAGCGCGGCGAGCGCCGGACTTGCGGAGTAGGCCCACGGGCAGCCCGGGTCGGTGAAATGAGTTGCCTGGATCGTCACCTGACGAAGGGTAGCGCGGGGCTTGCCGGGCGACGGGGGCATTACCTTTCAGGAATGGACTCGGTACGCGGAAAGCTGCTCGTCGCATCGCCGGCCCTCGTCGATCCCAACTTCCGGCGGACCGTCGTCCTGATCGCCGCCCACGACGCCGACGGTGCGTTGGGCCTGATCCTCAACCGACCGTCGACGATGGTCGTCGGAGACGTCGTCGCCCAGCTGACCGACGCGTGCGACGGATTCGAGGAGATCTACGTCGGCGGGCCCGTCTCGCCGGCGGCCGTGATCGTGCTGGCCGAGTTCAGCGACCCGACGCTCAGCTCGATGATCATCGACGGCGATCTCGGCCTCCCCCACGTCGCCCTGGATCCGTCGGTGCTGGCCGGCGGCGTTCGCCGGGCGCGGGCATTCGCCGGCCACGCCGGCTGGGGTCCGGGACAGCTCGACGCCGAACTCGCCGAGGATGCGTGGATCGTGATCGACCTCGACCCGGAGGACCCGTGGACAAACCCCGGCGACCGGCTGTGGAGCGTGGTGCTGGACCGGAGGGGCGGCGAGTACGCCCTGCTCGCGCGGATGCCGGTCGATCCGTCGGTCAACTGATTCGCTCGGGAGGGTGTGTTCGACCTCTCTTTCAAAAAGTACTTGCCGGAGTCCGGCAAGCAGTTTCGTTCGTAAGTACCTCAGCACCTCCTCACGCCACGGAAAATCCGCCGGCGCAGTCCACCCCGCTCGTCCGCACCACCGTCAACTCCGCTCAGACCCGGCCGACCAGCCGGTCGGGGGTGATCGGGAGTCGCCGGACACGAACACCGACCGCGTGGTACACGGCGTTGGCGATCGCCGCCGCCGTCCCGACGATCCCGATCTCGCCGATCCCCTTCGATCCCATCGGGTTGAGCTGGTCGTCGTCCTCCTCGACCCAGACGGCGTCGATGTCGAGGACGTCCGCGCACGCGGGGACGTGGTACTGGGCGAAGTCGTGATTGAGGTAGTCGCCGAACTCGAGGTCGAGGATGCTCTGCTCGAAGAGCGCCATCGAGAGACCCATCGTCATCCCGCCGATCAGCTGGGACCGGGCGGTCTTCGGATTGATGATCTTCCCCGCAGCGAAGACCCCAAGCAGGCGGGGAACCCTGACCTCGCCGGTCCGGCGGTTGACACGGACCTCGGCGAACTGGGCGCCGAAGGCATGTCGGGCGAGCTTGGGGAGTGCGGCGACCTCGTCGGCCGTGTCGGCGAGCGCCTCGATTCCATCGTCCGGGATGTCGCCGCCGCGCTCGGCGATCGCGCCGACCAGGGCCTCGCACGCGCGGAAGACGGCCCCGCCCCACGAGCCGGTGCCCATCGAGCCGCCGGCGACCGGCCCGCGCGGCAGCGAGCTGTCACCGACCTCGACGTCGATCCGGTCGGTCGGGACGGCGAGCGTGTCGGCCGCGATCTGCGTGAGGATCGTTCGGGCGCCGGTGCCGATGTCGGCGGCGCAGACGCAGACGGTAAAGCGACCGTCCGGATGGGCCTCGACCGACGCCCGGGAACCGCTGCGGTACGTCGGGTATGTCGAGCCGGCGACGCCGGTCCCGACGAGCCAGTCGCCGTCGCGCCGGACGGCGGGGGTGGGGTCGCGCCCTGACCACCCGAACCGGGCGGCGCCGTCGCGCAGGCAGGCGACGAGGTTCCGCGAGCTCCAGGCCTTGCCGCTCTCGGGCTCGACGGGCGGGTCGTTGCGGATCCGCAGGTCGATCGGATCGACCCGGCAGGCGATCGCCAGTTCGTCGAGGGCCGACTCGAGAGCATACATCCCGGGGCACTCGCCGGGAGCTCGCATCCACGACGGGGTCGGCACGTCGAGGGCGAGCAGCCGATGCGTCGTCCGCCGGTTGGCGGCGGCGTACATGATCCGCGTGGCGACGGCCGTCTGCTCGGCGAACTCGGTCAGGGTGGAGGTCTGCTCGAGGACGTCGTGGACGATCGCCCGAAGGACGCCGTCGGCGTCGGCCGCGAGGCGCAGGCGCTGGATCGTCGGCGTCCGGTAGCCGGTCAGGCAGAACATCTCGCGACGGGTCACGGCGAGCTTGACCGGCCGGCCGACGTGGCGGGCGGCGAGCGCGGCGACGACGATCTGGGGCCGGGGCTTGCCCTTCGAGCCGAAGCCGCCGCCGACGTGCGGCGAGACGATGCGGACGGCCGTCGGGTCGAGCTCGAAGACCTCGGCCAGCGAGTCGCGGGTGCCGGCGGCGCCCTGGGTGGATTCGTAGACCGTCAGGTCGCCGCCGGCCCAGACGGCGAGGCTCGTGTGGGGCTCCATCGGGTTGTTGTGGACCGCCGGTGTCTCGTAGGTCTCGTCGATCGTCACGGCTGCGGTCGCGAAGGCGGCGTCCGCGTCGCCCTGCTCGGCGTCCGCCGGGAAGGAGGGGTTGACCTTCTCCGGACGATAGATGCGTGGATGGCCGGGCTTGAGGAGGACGTCGTGGGTCCGGGCGTCGTACTCGACCCGGACGAGACCGGCGGCGTGACGGGCGATCTCGAGCGACTCGGCGACGACGACGGCGACGAGCTGACCGCGGTAGGCGACCTCGGTCGACTGGAAGACCGCGAGCTCGGCGTCGTCGACGCGGGCGAGGCGAGGGGCGTTCTGGTGGGAGATCACGGCGAGCACGCCGGGAAGCGCGAGGGCGGCGGCGTCGTCGACGCGGGTCACGGTTCCCGCGGCGATCTCGGCCCCGACGAGGGCGGCGTGGGTCAGGCCGTGGATCTCCTGCTCGGAGGCGTAGAGGGCCTGGCCGGTGACCTTGAGGCGGCCGTCGACGCGATTGAGCGAGCTGCCGATCGCCCGGGTGGGAACGGCGGTGGCCATCAGGCGGAGCTCAGCTGGAGGAGCGTCGCGACGAGGACGTTGGCGGCCAGCGTGACCTTGAACCCGTTGTCGGTCAGCGGCTTCGCGAAATCGAGCTCGGCGGCGGCCGCCGCGGCGAAGCTCTCCTCGGTCACCGGGGCTCCCCGGAGGGCGCGCTCGGCCCGGCCGGCCCGCCACGGGATCGGCGCGACGCCGCCGAAGGCGATGCGGGAGTCTCGGACACGTCCGTCGGCGATGTCGAGCACGACGGCGACCGAGACGAGGGCGAAGGCGAACGAGGCACGGTCGCGGGCCTTGCTGTATTGCGAGCTGGCGGCCGCGGCGGCGAGCGGGGGGATCTCGACCGCGGTGATCAGCTCGCCGGGCTCGAGCCGGGTCTCGAGGTCGGGGCGATCGCCGGGGAGGCGGTAGAGCTCGGAGAGCGGGATCACGCGCTCGCCCCGGGCGCCGAGCAGGCGGATCCGGGCGTCGAGCGCGGTCAGGGCGACGGCCATGTCGGACGGGTTGGTCGCCAGGCAGGAGGCCGAGTGACCGAGGATCGCGAGCTCTCGATGGTGTCCGTCGCGGGCGGGACAGCCGGACCCGGGGCGGCGTTTGTTGCAGGGCTTGGAGACGTCCTGGAAGTAGGAGCAGCGGGTCCGCTGGAGGAGGTTCCCGGCGACGGTCGCCTTGTTGCGCAGCTGACCGGAGGCGCCGGAGAGGAGGGCGCGGGAGAGCAGGGGGTAACGGGTGCGCACGAGCGGGTCGGCGGCGAGGTCGGTGTTCGACACGCCGGCGCCGATCAGGAGGCCGCCGTCGGGTGTCTGGTCGACCCGGTCGGGCAGGAGGCGACTGACGTCTATCAGGAGCTCGGGTGCCTCGACACCGAGCTTCATCAGGTCGACGAGGTTGGTGCCGCCGCCGAGGTAGCGAGCGGCGGGGCCGGCAGCGGCGAGTGCGGCAACCGCGTCGGCGGGTGTCGCCGGCCGGACGTAGGCAAACGGCTTCACCGGGCGACGTCGGCGATCGCCGTGACGATGTTGACGTAGGCGCCGCAGCGGCAGAGGTTGCCGCTCATCCGCTCGCGGATCTCGTCGTCGTCGAGCGGTCCGGGCGAGTCGGCGAGCTTGGCGGTGACGAAGCTCGGGTGGTCGGCCTCCTCGGCGAGCATCCCCGCGGCGGAGCAGATCTGGCCGGGTGTGCAATACCCACATTGGAGCGCGTCCCGGTCGACGAAGGCCTGCTGGAGTGGATGGAGCTCGTGGGCATCGGCCAGGCCTTCGATCGTGACGACGGCGGCATCCTGATGGGCGACGGCGAGCGCGAGGCAGCTGTTGATCCGGCGGCCGTCGACGAGGACGGTGCAGGCACCGCACTGGCCGTGGTCGCAGCCCTTCTTGGCGCCGGTCAGGCCGAGTTGATCGCGGAGCAGGTCGAGCAGGGTGAGGCGGGTGTCGACGACGAGGGTGTGATCCTCGCCGTTGACGCGGAGGGCGAGCGGCAGATGCTGGGCCTCGAGGCCGGCGGCATCGTTGGGCGGAGAGCTCAGAAGTGGGCGAGGCAGTCGACGCAGTCCTCGCACGTGCGAGGCCAGTTCGGCGACCAGAGCGTGCCCATGTAGGAGAGGGTGTGGTAGCCCTGGTGGCCGCAGTAGTAGCACCGGGTGAGGTGCTCGGGGAGGCCGGAGCCGGTCTGACCGGTCAGGAAGTCGTGGAGCGACTCGGGTATCTGACGCTCGGCGATGTAGCGGAAGTCGTAGTCGTCGAACTCCCGGGCTACCTGGCCGGGGGCTCTGGCCGCCTGCTCGAGGGTCCAAGCCGGGGGGTCGGCCTCATGCAGGGTGAGGTCGACCAGCTGACCGGTGACATCGAGTCCGATGCTGGCGTGGACGATCTCCGGGTAGTCGCCTTCGGCCTCGGCGGCGACGGTGGAGACGCGCCAGCCGAGCGGTCCGCGTGGAGAGGTCTTCGTGACGGTGCCCTTGCCGAAGACGCGGGCGCGCTCGCGGACGAGGGGCTCGCCGAGCCGCGTGGCTCCGGGGTTGCCGGCGGCGTGCATGCGGGGGATGAAGTTCTCGATCGCCGCGCGGATCTGCTCGGTCAGGCGGCCGTAGCAGAGTTCCTCATGACCGAGTCGGTGTTGCCGCTCGGCCTCCTTGCAGCCACTCGAGCAGATCGTCTGGCCGTCGGCCTGGACGGTGTGGTAGCTGCAGAGGAACGTTCCGCAGTCGGCGCACCGGTTCAACGACTGGGCGCCGCAGTGGCACGAGAATTGGGCGATGTCGTAGCCGTAGATAGCGTGAGTCTAGCGCGCGCGGGCACGAAGGCCAAGGGGATTGCGTCAGTTCGAGCGGCGCCGGCGGCGAGCTTTCGACCGGCTGCCGTCGCGTCCGTCAGCGCCGGCCTGGGCGGCGATCCCGGCTGCCGTCAGGTCCGCCTCGAAGGCGCTGAGCGCGTCCGCGGGATCCCCGCCGGCCGCCATCCGGTCGACCGCGAGGACGGCCGCCTCGGCGAGCCTCCGCCAGGCGTCGGTTGCCTGCGGGTCGGAAGCGATTGCGGCGAACGAGTCGCGGACGCCGGGCAGCTCGTCGGGAGCACACGCACGCAGCTCGGCGACGATCGAATCGACCGGGCTCAGCGGTGTCAAGCATCGGTCGGAATCGAGGAGGCCTGACGGCTGGCCGGGCGGCGTGAGGCGGAGCAGGCCGGGCTCAGCGCAAGACCCGGGAGCAGTGCTTGAAGGGCGCGATGCTCGCGCTGCCGGAGCGGGCCGGGACAGGGGAGCGTCCGGCGTAGGACCAGGTGACCCGGGTGTAGAAGAGGCGGCCGGCGCAGCGCTCGATGCTCTTGAGGGTGACCGTGCCCGGGTGCGGGCGGAACGTCCCCTCGGCGCAGTTCGGGGTGCAGTCGTCGAGGACCAGGATCCCGGTGGCGTGGGCCTGCGACCGCCGGCCGTAGGCGGTGTACCTGAGGGCGTCGGCATAGAACTGGCCGGTGCCGCAGGCGATCGTGATCCGCGTCGGCTTGAACGCGCGGCCGACGCACCCGCGGTTCGCGACGTAGACGCGCTCGGTGGACGAGGCTCCGGCAGTGGTTGCGAGGCCGGCGGTGGCGACCGGGCCGGCGGCGACCACGACGAGCCAGGCGAGCAGGTGCAGGCGGGTGCTACGTGGTCGAGCCAAAGTCCTGGGTGTAGGTGGCGCCGGGGCCCTGGCCGACGGATGCCGGCATCGCGGCGACGACCCCGATCCCGGTGTCGCGGTAGGCCGGGCTGAGGATGTTGGCGCGATGGTCGGGCGAGGCCATCCAGAGCGCGACGATCGCGCTGGGGGCGGCCTGCGAACCCGCGGCGGCGGCGATGTTCTCGGCGATCGAGAAGCCGTGCCCCGGGCGGATGTAGCCGACGGCACGGAGGCGGCCGACCGGGGCCACGCCGGATGGGCTGACGTGATCGAAGAAGTTCTGGGCGACCATCTCGTGGGAGAGGTTGGTCGCCGCGGTGCGAAGGCTCGGCTTCGTGTGGACCGAGGCGAGGCCGTGGGCTGCGCGCTCCTTGTTGATCAGGCAGAGCGTTGCCGCGACGACCCGGGCGAGGTTGCCGGGCGTCGGGATCAGGCCGGAGTCCTTGCAGCCGTGGGCGGGTGCCGGGGCGGAGGCGCTTGTGGCAGAAGTCGCCATCGGTCAGGCGTCAGTCTAGCTTCAGGAAGCGGAGGAACCCGTCGAGGATCCGAGTGCTCGAAGACGCATTGCTACGACTTCGCGGCTTCGCGGATCTGCTGTGTTCTCCGCAGGTCCTCCGCCACTTGCGTTCGCTTCTGGTGCTCGAAAGCCGCCGAAGCCCGGGCTCGCTCCTCGGCCCGCTGCGCCTCGTGGATGTCCGCCTGCTCGCCGGCCTGATCGACGGCCGCCGGGATGGACTTTTCGTTGCCGACGACTTTGGTGACCACGATCTTCTTGGTACGGGGGTCCACGCTGACGCCTGTCGCGCTGACGCTTGTGAGATGAGCGAGCGCGTCGGAGAGCCGGTAACCAAACGCCCCGCACCACTCGGGCGTCTCGTCGTTGACTAGCGGGAGCGTGAGGTTCCCTTTCTCGAAGACCGCGTTGGGCCAGTCAAAGCGTTCAGGCATGTCTTCAAGCTACAAGCCGCTGCGGACGGAAAGCCGTTGACGGGTCGAACGGGGGTCGAGAACGTACATATCACGTCTCGGCGGCCCAGACCCGGAACGAAAAACCCCGCGTTTACAGGGCTTTCCGAGTGATGGGCGATACTGGGCTCGAACCAGTGACCTCCGCCTTGTCGAGGCGGCGCTCTCCCAGCTGAGCTAATCGCCCTGGGACGCGAAGCCTAGCAACGGGCGTCGGGGCTTGGCCGCTAGGCTAGCCGGGTCGTCGGCGACGTGGCGGAGTGGTTACGCAACGGCCTGCAAAGCCGTGTACATCGGTTCGATTCCGATCGTCGCCTCTCCGGAGCGGCCTGGGTTTGGCTGCTTTGACAACGAGCACTATCTCGGCGCCGCCGAGCGTTCCTCTACTGACTCGCTAGTTATCGTAAAGCGACGAGCAGGGCGTCGAGCAGCAGCGGGTCACGATCCGGTCGATGTGCTCCGCCAGGGCCCGGCGGCCGGTGACGATGTCGAGATCCGGACGTCCGGGAAGGGGGCGGCCGCGCTCCGCGGCGAGCATCGGGGGGACTCCGCGTTCCCGACGCGCTCTCCCTCGCGACGGCCCTCGCCGACGACGCCGAGCTGCTGACCCTCGATCAGCGACTCATCCGCGTCGCCGGGCGAGACCGACCGGCCTGACCCCCGGCCAGTGATCCGTGGCGGCGACCAGACAATTCGGATTTGACGGTCGTGCCGCGGCGCTGCCCCAGCGTCAGGGTTGCGGGCGGTGGCGGCGCATGTAGCGATGCGCACCCGCCACGTAGAGCGTCACGGTCACCACAAAGACGGCGACGGCGGAGGCGACCGACCACCAGATCCGGGCCGCGATGACCGGAAGCCCGACGAGCAGCCAGGCACCGACCATCCGCGTGAGCATCCCCCTGGCGCTCCGTTCGGCAAACCAATCGGCAAGTGGCATTACGTGAGGCATCGTCTCACACGTGTCGAGCATCCGAGATCCCGGTCGGTGCGCCCAGACGGACGAGTCGCTCGAGACGATGCGAACGCGTGGGACGCGGTATTCGTACATACGTCGGCATGCGTACCGTCGGGCGCGTACCACCGGAAAGCCGTGGGTAGTCCTTGAACACAACCATCCAAGGAGGCTCACGTGCTCTTCGCCATCGCCGTCATCCTGCTGATCGTCGCCGTACTCGGCGGAATCGCCATTCACCCGCTGCTCTTCCTCATCGCGATCCTCGCGATCGTCGCTCTCCTCAGCGGACGAGGCGCGGCTCCGGTCGGCGGACGCCGCGGATTTCGCCGCGGCCCGATCGTCTGACCCCGACCAGGCATCTCCCGAGCGCTTCTGCCAGACCAGCCCGCCACCGGCGGGCTGGCTTGCGTCGGCGAAGTGACGGCTGGCCCGCCCTGCCCTGCCCCGCCCGAAGCCGGCCACCAGCCCGGGCTCTGCTGGTCGCTCTCAGGTCATCGAAGCGGCCAGCGGATGATCGCGCAACTGCTCGGGCGGGGCCCCGTGCAGCAGCCACTCGCCCGACCCCCGCCGGCTGACTGCTCCCGACCGGGCCAGATCGCCGAGCGCGGACGTGACCGATGGCCTGTGGGCGCCGACCAGATCCGCCAGACGCTGGTGGGATAGCGGCAGGTCGACCAGGATGCCGTCCTTGCCGACCCGCCCCCACCGCTCGGCCACGTGCCACAACGTCAGCAGGACCCGATCGTCGACCCGCGGATGGTGGGCGATCGCCAGCGCCACCGCCAGGTGGTGGGCGCGCCGGGTCCCGCGGGCGAACAGCTCGACTCCGAGCTCAGGCCACGGAACCATCCGGGTCACCAACCCGTGGTCGAGCACCGCCAGCCGGGTTGGTTCGAGGACCGCCCAGCCGACCTCGGCCCGCACGTGGGAACCCTCGTCGTCCCAGCTCCACGGCCGCAGGACGTCTCCCGGTCCGATCAGCTCGACGCACCGCCTGCCAAGGACGTCGACCGCCCGGGACAGCAGGCCGTCGATCACCAGAAAACCCCGGTGGTGGATCTCCGGCTCGACCGAACCCCGGGCGTCCCACACTCCGGGCGAGAGCCGCCGGACCCGGGCCAGCGCGTCGCGCCGGGCATGCTCGCGGGCCCCCCTGTCGAGCAGGCCGGCGAGCTCGTCGTCGGCATCGACGATGCTGATCACTTCGCCACGACCGGCCATCGACGCATCTTGACACTACGCCACCGCCGTCAACCGCCAGCGGCCCGAAGCCGAATTTGAGGGTTGGCGCCCGGCGACCTCGGGAACATCGTCCGAGCGATGGCCACCGTCCCGCCCGAAGGTCCCACCGAGCAGTTGCGCCCGAGGCCGGCGGCCGTCGTCAGCGAACCCGTCGGCGTGCCGGTCGTAGAGTCGGCCACCCTGGTGCGCCTCGAGCAGGTCATCGGAGGCCTGCGGACGTGGCTCGCGGTTCTCGGCGTGGTCGCCCTCGCCGCGATCGCCGTGGCGCTCTACGCGCTCATCAAGGCCAACGACAACGGCCCGGGCTCCGGCAGGGGCTATGCGAGCAACGCCCGCGTCGATCGACTCAGCAACGACGTCAAGGCGCTGCGCGCGGGTGGCGTCGCCAGCGCGACGACCGGCGGGGCAGGCGGCGCCGGCACGGTTGCCGCAGCCGGCCTCAGTGCCCGCGTCGACCAACTCGCCAGCCAGGTCCGAACCCTGAGCACGGGTTCCACCGGAGGCGGGTCGGCCGCGCTCGCCGGGCGGGTCGCGGCCCTCGAGGGCTCGGTCCGGAACCTCGCCAGCAGGCCGGCGACCGGCGGCAACGTCACCCAATCGCTCGCCCAGCTTTCAAGCCGTGTCGACTCGATCGCCAGCGACGTCACCGCCCTCAAACAGGCACAGTCGCAGCCGGCGCCGTAGATCTGCCGGAGACCGTCCGGGGGGCGGCGCGGAACGGGATCGGACGGACACCGTAGAACTCGGGCCGACCCGGCGCTCGTCACGTGCCCGGGGATGAGGCGCTGGCCAGGAGCATCACGATCACCGCGGCTTCGCTGATCGCCACGCAAGCGCCGAGCGTGTCGCCTGTCCGCCCGCCCAGCGCCCGGCGCGAGGCCGCTGAGGCGCCGAGGCCGACCAGACCGGCCACCGCGAGCGCGCCCGCCCCGCGTGCCGGCCCAAGGCTACCGAGCGCAACGACCGCGGCGCCCGCGCCAGCCAGCCCGACTGCCCGGCCGCCGACCACGAAGCCGGCCCCCAGTCCGTCCTCGCGCGCCGCCGGTGAGGAGATCGCATGGACGAGCGCGGACCACCTACCGACGGTCGCCGCGACCATGACTGCGGCGACGACATCTCCGCGGTCGAGTCCGCCCACGCCCGCGACGACGACCAGCGACCAGAAGATCAGGGCGAGTCCGCCGAAGGTCCCGATCGAGGAATCGCGGAGGATCGCAAGTCGCCGGTCGCGATCTCCCGTGCCGCCGAGAGCATCGGCACAGTCGGCCAGTCCGTCCTGGTGAAGCCCGCCGCTCAGGACTACCAGCAGGCCGACCCCGAGAATCGCTGCGACGATCCGGCCGAGCGACGGCTCGGTGACGTAGACGACCCCGCCGGCCACGGCGCCGAGAACCGCCCCGACGAGGGGAAACCACGGGGCCGCCGAACCGACCTGCGCCGGCTCGCCGGCCAGGCGGACCGGCACGATCGTCAGGAAGGCGACGGCGAGACGAAACGAGCGCACGCCCGAGAACAGTAAGGTGACCGGATCAGCGTGGCGGTGCGAGGAACCCGGTGGGAATCCGGGACGGTCGCGCCACTGTGACCGGGTCGACGAGACCCGGGAGTCAGGAACTCGTCCGCCGCGAGCCCTTCTAGCCGGGACGCCCGATCCCGTGGAGGAAAGATGCACGCGGTGCGCAGCACGAGAAGGGCGCCACGGCGCTCGCAGGGCATTGGACTCGTCGGCGGCTTCCTCGCCGACGTTCTCTTCGCCGACCCCAGGCGCCTCCACCCGGTCGCCGGGTTCGGCGCGCTCGCCGCCCGCGTCGAGGCGGCGCTCTACAAGCCGACCCGAGCTCGCGGCCTGATCTTCACGGTCGTACTCGTCGGCCTTCCGGCCGCGGCTGCCGCACTCGCCGGTGCCATCAGGCACCCCGCCGGCATCAGGCATCCGCTCGGCATCAGACACCCGCTCGGCATCCGCCATCGCGCCGGCGCCGGCCACCCAGACGGCATCGGCCGCCTCTCGATCCTCGCCCTCGTCACCTGGGCATCCCTCGGCGGGTGCTCGCTCCGCCGGGTGGCCACCGACCTCGCAGACCAGATCGACGCGGGTGACCTCGACGCCGCCAGGGCCATCCTCCCGTCTCTCTGCGGCCGCGACTCCCACGCGCTCGACGCGATCGAGCTCTGCCGGGCCGGCTTGGAGTCGGTCGCCGAGAACACGAGCGACGCTGTCGTCGGCGCCCTCCTCTGGGGGGCGATCGCCGGCCCCGGCGGCGTTGCCGCGTATCGGGCCGCCAACACGCTCGACGCGATGGTCGGCCACCGGACCGACCGCTACCGGGACTTCGGGTGGGCGCCGGCCCGACTCGACGACCTCCTCAACTGGCCGGCGTCCCGCCTCACTGCAATCCTCACGGCACTCGGCGCTCCGCTCGTCGGAGGGTCGCCGGCCGCGACGTGGAAGTCCGTACGGCGCTTCGGCGCCGAGCATCCGAGTCCGAACGCCGGACGGGTCGAGGCGGCTTTCGCCGGCGCCCTGAACGTCGGTCTCGGCGGCAGGCTCTCCTACGCCGGGGTCGACGAGCTCCGCCCGGCGATCGGCCACGGCCCGGCTCCGACGACCGTCGATCTCAGGCGGGCCACCCGCCTCTCGTTCGCCGTCGGCGCGCTCGCCGCCGCCTGCGCCGCACCCCTCGCAACCCTCGCCGCCGCCTGCGCCGCACTCCTCGCAACCCTCGCCGCGGCCTGCGCCGCACCCCTCGCAACCCTCGCCGCCGCCTGCACCGCATCCCTCGCCGCCGCCGCCGCTGCCCGCCCCGCCGGAGTCAGTGCCCGCGCCGGGGGGCTGGGAACCGGCGCATGAAAGGGGCCCTCCTCGTCGCCGGAACCCACTCCGACGCCGGCAAGTCGCTCGTCACGGCCGGACTGTGCCGGTGGCTCCACCGCCGGGGGATCAGGGTGGCGCCGTTCAAGGCCCAGAACATGTCGCTCAACTCCGTCGTGGCCCGCGGCGGCTTCGAGATCGGACGGGCCCAGGCGATGCAGGCGCGGGCTGCCGGAATCGAGCCGGAGGTCGCGATGAACCCGATCCTGATCAAGCCGTCGGGCGAGCGCCAGAGCCAGGTGATCGTGATGGGCCGGCCCTACGCCGACGTCGACGCCCGGACCTACCGCGACCTCACCGGCGAGCTCCGTCCGGTCGTGGCGGGCGCCCTCGAGGACCTCCGGGAACGCTACGACGTCGTGATCTGCGAGGGCGCCGGCAGCCCGGCGGAGATCAACCTCCGGTCGTCCGACCTCACGAACATGGGGCTCGCCCGGGCCGCCGGGCTCCCGGTGATCCTGGTCGGCGACATCGACCGGGGCGGGGTCTTCGCGTCGCTCCTCGGGACGCTCGTCGCCCTCGATCCGGCCGACCAGGGCCACATCGCCGGCTTCGTGATCAACAAGTTCCGCGGCGACCACCGGATCCTCGCGCCCGGCCTCGACCAGCTGACGGCGATCACCGGACGACCGGTGCTCGGGGTCCTCCCGTACGACGGAGATCTCGAGATCGACGCCGAGGACTCGCTCGGCATCTCGAGGCCGCGCTCGGACGTCGACGGGAGCCGGGGCACGCTCGACATCGCCGTGGTTCGCCTGCGGTGGATGAGCAACTTCACCGATCTCGACGCCCTCGCCCGCGAACCGGGCGTCCGGGTCCGCTTCACCCGCTCGCCTGTCGACATCGCTCGCGCCGACCTCGTCGTGATCCCCGGGACCAAGGCCACGGTCGAGGATCTCGGGCGGCTGCGGGACGACCGTCTCGACACGGCGCTCATCGCCCGGGCCGCCGGCGGCGACCCGATCCTCGGGATCTGCGGCGGCTACCAGATGCTCGGCGAGTCGATCGCCGACGATGTCGAATCGAAGGCCGGGCGCGTCACCGGGCTCGGCATCCTGCCGGTGGCGACCGAGTTCGGCCGGGAGAAGATCCTGCGCAACGTCACGGGCTTCAGCGAGCTCCTCGGCGGCCGCGTCGGCGGCTACGAGATCCGCCACGGGCGGCCCCTTCCCGGCGGCGGCGCGCCGCTGATCGTCGACGCCGACGGCCGGCCGGAGGGGTGCGCGACGAAGACCGCGCTCGGGACTTCGTGGCACGGCCTCCTCGAGCACGACGACGCCCGCCGCGGCCTGCTCCGGTGGGTCGCCGGGCGCCGGGGAATCGACTTCGCTCCGGCCCCGGACGTCGACTTCGCCGGCGTGAGGGAGCGCCAGCTCGACCGGCTCGGCGACCTCGTCGAGCGTCATCTCGATACCTCCGCCCTGACTGACCTGATCGTGCACGGGGTTCCCGACCGTCTGCCCGAGCTCCGCCTGGAGGGCATCCGATGCTGAGGTTCGTCACGACGGCTGACACCGAGATCCTCGCGACGGCAAGCGCCGTCCGCCGCCTCCCGGCCGACTTCCCCGAGGTCCGCTGCGCGAACCCCCAGGGCACCAGGGATGTCGGGCCGTTCCTCGACGAGATCCTCGGCGGGGCCCGTGTCGTGGTGATCCGTGTGCTCGGCGGCCGTCGCGGCTGGCAGGACGGCGTCGACCGCCTGGCCGACCGGTGCCGCGAGTCGGGCACCGCGCTGATCGCCCTCGGCGGCGAATCGACCCCCGATCCCGAGATGACCGCCCTTTCGACCGTTCCCTCGGGCGCGGTGGCCGCGGTCGGCGAGTACCTCCAGTCGGCCGACGTCGACAACGTCGAGCAGATGCTCCGCTTCCTGGCCGACACCTTCCTGCTCGAGGGCTTCGGCTTCGAGCCGCCGACGACGGCGCCCGAGCTCGGCGTCTACCTCCCCGGCCGCGGTGACGTGACCCTGGCGCAAGCCCTCGCCGCTCCGCTCCCGCCCGACGCGGGCGACCGGCCGGTCGTCGGCATCGCGTTCTACCGGTCCCACCGCCTGTCCGGGAACACCGACTTCGTCGACGGCCTCTGCGCGGCGATCGTCCGGGCCGGCGGCCGCCCCCTCCCGGTCTGGAGCTACACCCTCCGACGAGCCGGCGCCGAGCGGACGGTCGCCGCCCTCGAGCTGCTCGACGGGCAGATCGACGCTCTCGTGACGACGATGCTCGCGACCGGCGGGTCCAATCGAGCCGACGCCGCGTCCGGTGTCCCGTTCGACGACGGCGGGTCGGATGAGCAGATGGGATGGGATGCAAGCGCAATCGAAGCCCTCGACGTACCGGTCATCCAGGCGCTCTGCGTGACGATGTCGCGCGAGCGGTGGCTCGCCGGCAACGAGGGCCTCCTCCCGGTCGACGCGGCGACCCAGGTCGCGATCCCCGAATTCGACGGGAGGATCATCGGCGGGCCGATCTCGTTCAAGGAGCGCCTGCTCGACGACTCGCCGGTCGGCGTCGCCGTCCCCCGCTACGTCCCGGATGCCGAGCGGTGCGACCGCCTGGCCGCGCTCGTCCTCCGCCACGCCCGCCTCCGCCAGCCGGCCGTCCGCCGGCGGATCGCGATCGTCCTGACCGCGTTCCCGACCAAGCACGCCCGGATCGGGATGGCCGTCGGGCTGGACACCCCGGCGAGCGCGATCGGCCTGCTCCACGCCCTCAAGGCCGACGGCGTCGACGTCCGGGACATCCCGCCGGACGGCGACGCCCTGATCCACGCGCTGATCGCCGCCGGCGGCCACGACCCCGAGTTCCTGACCGACGAGCGGCTCGCCGCGGCACCGCTCCGAATCCCGGCAGCCGACTATCTCGGCTGGCTTGAGACCCTCCCGGCGGATCTGACTGCTTCCATCTCGGAGCGGTGGGGACCGCCACCGGGCGAGCGGTACCTCGATCGAGGTGAGCGGGCGTCGGCCGGCGGAGACCTGGTGATCGCCGGCCTCGAGCTCGGCGACGTCGTCGTCCTGATCCAGCCGCCCCGCGGCTACGGCGAGGACCAGGTCGGCATCTACCACGACCCCGAGCTCCCTCCCGCCCACCACTACCTCGCGGTCTACCGGTGGCTCGACCACCACTGGCGAGCCGATGCGATCGTCCACCTCGGCAAGCACGGGACGCTCGAGTGGCTGCCGGGGAAGATGCTCGCCCTCAGCGCCTCTTGTGCGCCCGACGCCGCGCTCGGGTCCATGCCGCTCGTCTACCCGTTCGTCGTCAACGACCCCGGCGAGGGCGCCCAGGCCAAGCGACGGGCCCACGCCGTCGTGATCGATCACCTCGTCCCGCCGATGATGCGGGCCGAGAGCTACGACGAGCTCGCCGAGCTCGAGGGCCTGATGGACGAGTACGCCCGCCTCGAGGTGCTCGACCCGTCCAAGCTCCCCGGCCTCGCCGCGGAGGTCTGGAAGGCGATCGAAGCGGCCAACCTCCAGGAGGATCTCGGCGTCGCAGGTCAGCCGGCCGACGCCGGCGCCCTCGTCGAGCACCTCGACGGCTACCTCTGCGAGGTGAAGGACGTCCAGATCAAGGACGGCCTCCACGTCCTCGGGGTCGTCCCCGACGGCCGCCACCTCCGCGGTCTGGTCGCCGCGATCGCCCGACACGGAAGCGGCCGGATTCCCGGTCTGCGCCGAGCCGTCGGAGCGGCCTTCTCACTCGACGAGCCGGCCCTCGTCGCAGCCCCCGGCGTCAGGGTCGAGCCGTCCCGCAGCCGCGACCTGATCGCCCGCTTCCCCGGCACCGCCCACCGCGGGAGCGACCTGATCGACCGGCTCGAGGAGGCCCAGCACGCCCTCCTCACGCGGCTGGCCGACCACGATTGGGACCCCGGACGCGCGGCTGAGACCTGCCGCGACCTGCTCGGCCGCGAGGATGCCGGCGTGGTCGCCGCGCTGCGATTCGCCGCCGGCGTGGTCGTCCCCCGCCTACACCGGAGCACCGACGAGATGGCCAACCTGCTCGGCGCCCTGCGCGGCCGTCACGTCCCCGCCGGTCCGTCCGGGTCACCGACCCGCGGGCGGCTCGACGTCCTCCCGACTGGCCGGAACTTCTACTCCGTCGATCCGCGAGCCCTCCCCTCCCAGCTGTCCTACGCGACCGGCGTCAGGCTCGCCGACGCCGTCCTCGAGCGCTACGTCTCAGACACCGGCGGCCTCCCCGAGATGGTCGGTCTCGTCGCCTGGGCGACGGCCGCGATGCGCACCCAGGGCGACGACGCAGCCGAGGTCCTCGCCCTGCTCGGCGTCCGCCCGACCTGGGACCCGTCGTCGCGCCGGGTCACCGGCATCGAGTTGATCGGCCTCGACGAGCTCGGCCGGCCGCGGATCGACGTCACCCTGCGGATCTCCGGCTTCTTCCGCGACGCCTTCCCCCACCTGATCGGCCTGCTCGACGACGCCGTCACGCTCGTCGCCGGCCTCGACGAGCCCGACGAGCTCAACTTCGTGGCCAAGCACGCCCGCCGGGACGCCGCCCGGCTCGCCGGGGAGCTCGACCGGGCAGACGCCTGGCGGCGTTCGACGACACGGATCTTCGGCTCGAAGCCCGGCACCTACGGAGCCGGCCTCAGCCAGCTGCTCGAGACCCGCGACTGGCGCGCCGACGAGGATCTCGCGGCCGTCTACGAGGCCTGGGGCGGGTTCGCCTACGGCCGGGGACTCCACGGCCAACCCGCCGGACCCGCGATGCGGGCCGCCTTCGGGCAGATCGAGGTCGCCGTCAAGAACGTCGACTCCCAGGAGCACGATCACCTCGACTCAGACGACTACTACCAGTACCACGGCGGCATGGTCGCGACGATCCGCGTCCTCCGCGGACGGGATCCGGCCGCCTACCTCGGCGACAGCGCCGACCCCCGGACGGTGAAGGTCCGGACGCTCGCCGAGGAGACCAGGCGGATCTTCCGGGCTCGGGTCGCCAACCCCCACTGGATCGGGTCGATGGTCCGCCACGGCTACAAGGGCGCGGCAGAGCTCGCGGCGACCGTCGACTACCTCTTCGGCTACGACGCGATGACCAACGTCGTCTCCGACTGGATGTACGAGCTCCTCGCCGCGAAGTACCTGCTCGACGAAGAGATCGCCGCCTTCATGGACCGCGCCAACCCCTGGGCGGCACGCGGGATCGCCGAGAAACTGCTCGACGCGGCCGACCGCGGTCTCTGGTCGGCGCCCGAGGACGAGACGCTCGCCGCGATCAAGGCCCGCTACCTCGCGCTCGAGGACCAGCTCGAGGAGGCCACCGCGTGAGCGGCCAGCATCCCTCCCCGGCGCCCGACTCCCGGGTGACCGGCCGGCGGCGGCCATATCCGCTGTCGGCGATCGTCGGCCAGGACGACCTTGTCGAGGCGCTGCTCGTCTGCGCCGTCCACCCGGTCGTCGGCGGCGTCCTGATCCGCGGGGAGCGGGGCACCGCCAAGTCGACCGCCGTCCGCGCCCTCGCGCCGATCCTCGGCGACGCCTCCGGATCCGGCTCGTCTCCGCTCGTCGAGCTCCCCCTCGGCGCGACGCTCGACCGGCTCGTCGGAACGCTCGACCTCCGGGCGGCTCTCGCCGGAGAGCACCGCGTTGAGGAGGGGATGCTCGGCCGGGCCGACGGTGGCCTGCTCTACGTCGACGAGGTAAACCTGCTCGCCGACCATCTCGTCGATGCCCTGCTCGACGCTTCCGCCGCCGGCGAGGTGACGATCGAGCGCGACGGGGTCAGCCTCGTCGCACCGGCCCGCTTTCTCCTCGTCGGGACGATGAATCCCGAGGAGGGCGAGCTCCGCCCGCAGCTGCTCGACCGCTTCGGCCTCGGAGTCGAGGTCTCAGGTCCCCGGGATCCGGCCACCAGAGCCCGGATCGTCCGCCGGCGGATGGACTTCGACGCCGCGCCTGAGGCCTTCGCCGCCGCCTGGGAGGACGCCGAGCGGGCGATCGTCGAGCGGATCGCCGCCGCCCGCCCGCTCGTCCCCGGCGTGAGGATCCCCGACCGGGAGCTCCTGCGGATCAGCCGGGTCTGCGCGGAGCTCGACCTCGACGGCATCCGCGGAGACCTCGTCTGCGCTCACGCCGCCTGTGCCCTGGCCGCGCTCGACCGGGTCGACGAGGTCGCCCCACGCCACGTCGACCGAGCAGCCCACCTCGCGCTCCGCCATCGACTCCGCCGCGATCCCCTCGACCCGGCCCCCGGGCCGGGCGACCCGGCGATCGAGGACGCCCTGACCCAGACCGCCGATGACCCTGGCGCCGGATCCGACGGACCGGCCGGCGAGGACGCCCGCCCCGCCCAGACAGGCGCGAGCACCGCCGGTCGGGGCACACCCGCCGCCCCCGGCGACGGTCGCCGCGCGCCGACCGAGTCGCAGAACCGGACGCTCGATCCCGGCGCGCCGCAGGCGCGACCACCGTTCCCAACCCCCCGTCCCCAATCGCTGCCCGATCCCGATCTCGCCGGTCCGCCCCTCCCCCCACCCTGCGGGCCGGGTCCGCCGGCGGCCGTTCCCCCGCCGCTTCCAAGCCGTCTTCCAGAGGCGCTCCTGCGAGTCGGGCGGGGCGGGCGCGGCCGCGGGACGAGCGGGCGGGCGCCGGGTGGCAGGACCGCCGTGCTGGATTCCCGCCCGGCCCTCGACGGCGAGGCGATCGCGATCCTCCCGAGCCTGCTCGCCGGGATCCGCGGCGACCGGCGCCCGCAGACGGCGATCCTCGGCGGCCGGCGGGGCGCCGTCCTCTGCCTGATCGTCGACACCAGCGGGTCGATGGCCGCCCAAAGGCGGCTCGGCCGGGTCAAGGGCGCCCTCGAGGTCGCCCTCCGGCGGGCCTACGCCCGCCGCGACCTGGTCGGGATCGTCGCCTTCGGCGGAGACGGCGCCCGGACCCTCGTCGAGCCCGGCGTTCCGCTCGAGCGGGCGGCCGCCGCCGTGCGGACGCTGCCCGCCGGTGGGCGGACTCCCCTCGCCGCCGGGATCGCCCACGGCGCCCGGCTCATCGAATCGGTCGGGTCGGGAAGGCTGGCCGGCTTCGCCCGCGTCGCGGTCCTCCTGACCGACGGGCGGGCCGCCGATCCCGGCGGGCGTGCGGTGAGCGCCCTGCGGCGGCTGGTCGCCGCCGCCGACCGGACAGTCGTCGTCGATCTCGAGGACGGCCGGGTTCGTCTCGGCCTCGCCGCCGGGTTGGCCGCCGCGGCCGGCGCCGACCTGACCCGGCTCGTGACGGATGCGGACAGGAGCGCGGCGTGAGTCCTTCGCAGGAGCGTGGTGTGAGTCCTTCGGACGAGCGCGGGGTGGGTCCTTCGGAGGAGCGCGGTGTGACTCCTGCGGAGGACCGCGAGCCCGAGGCACCGGTTGGCGATCTGAGCGCCCTCGCCCGGAACACGGCCTCGGGCGTCGACGTCCCCCACGCCCCGGGCGATCTCGGGACGGCCGAGCCACGCCGGCGCAAGCCCCGGGACCGGCCTCTCGTGATCGTCGTCACCGGCCACGGCAAGGGAAAGTCGACCTCGGCGTTCGGGATGCTCCTGCGGTCGTGGAACCGCGGCTACCGGTGCGGGGTCGTGCAGTTCGTCAAGTCCGGCAAGTGGAAGGTCGGCGAGCAGCGGGCGGCCGAGGCGCTCGGCGGGATCGACTGGATGAAGACCGGCGACGGGTGGTCCTGGATCTCGAAGGATCTCGTCGAATCGGCCGACCTTGCGCGGGCCGGATGGGAACAGGTCAAGCGGTTCGTGGCCGACGCGCGCTACGAGTTCCTCCTGCTCGACGAGTTCACCTACCCCCTGAAGTGGGGCTGGGTCGATGTCGACGAGGTCATCGACGTCCTGGGCGGCCGGCCGGGCTTCCAGCACGTCGTGATCACCGGGCGCGACGCCCCCCGGGAGCTGATCGACGCGGCAGATCTCGTCTCCGAGGTCAGGCTCGTCAAGCACCAGATCGAGCGGGGGATCCGCGGCCAGCAGGGGATCGAGTGGTGATCCCGCGGATCGTGATCGGCGGGACGAGCTCCGGTGCCGGGAAGACGACGGTCGCCTGCGGGCTGATCGGCGCCCTCCGGGCGCATGGGTCGACCGTCCAGGGCTTCAAGGTGGGCCCCGACTACATCGATCCCACCCACCACGCCCTGGCCTCCGGCCGGCCCGGGCGAAACCTCGACGCCTTCCTGAGCGGCCCGGACCTGATCGCCCCGCTCTTCCGCCACGGGTCCGCCAGCGCGGACATCGCGGTGATCGAGGGTGTCATGGGCCTGTTCGACGGTGCCTCCGGTCGGGGCGAGCTGGCGTCGACGGCCCACGTCGCCAAGCTCCTCCGGGCACCCGTGCTGCTGGTCGTCGACGCGTCGGCGATGGCCCGCTCGGCCGCCGCGGTCGTCCACGGGTTCCAGACCTTTGATCCCGATCTTGACCTCGCCGGCGTGATCTTCAACAAGGTCGGCTCCGACGCCCACGAACAGCTCCTCCGGGAGGCGCTCGACCAGACAGGCGTGCCCGTGCTCGGCGCCCTCCGCCGTGACGACCAGCTCGTCACGCCCGAGCGTCACCTCGGCCTCGTCCCGGTCGCCGAGCGCGAGCCAGACGCCGGCCGGGTGCTCGGCCGGCTCGCCGCGGCGATCGACCGCTCCGTGGACCTCGCCGCCGTCGTCCAGATCGCCGGCCGCGTTCCCGGTCTCCGCGGTTCCTCCTGGTCAGCCGAGACCCCGCAGCCACTGGTCGCCGCCGGGACGCGCGTCGCGATCGCCCGGGGACCGGCGTTCTCCTTCCACTACCAGGAGAACCTCGAGCTCCTCGAGGCAAGCGGCGTCGAGCTCGTCGGGTTCGATCCTCTCGGCGACGAGGGGCTTCCCCCGGGGACCGGCGGACTCGTGCTGGCCGGGGGATTTCCCGAGGTCTTCGGCGCGGAGCTGGCCGCCAATTGCCGACTTCGCGCCGACGTCCGTTCCTTCGCGGCCTCCGGCCGGCCGGTCCTCGCCGAGTGCGGCGGGCTCCTCTACCTCGGCGCCGAGCTCGACGGCCACGAGATGTGCCGGGTCCTCCCCACCCGGGCGTCGATGACCCGCCGCCTGACCCTCGGCTACCGCGAGGCCGCCGCCACGACCACGACGCCGTGGCTCGATCGCGGGGAGACCGTCCGCGGCCACGAGTTCCACTACTCCAGGATCGACGTCCTCGAACCTGGGGCGCCGCATGCCTGGAGGCTCCGATCGCGATCGGTCGACCGCCTCGACGGCGTCGTCGTCAACGGCGTCCAGGCCAGCTACCTCCACGTCCACTGGGCGGCCCACCCACAGCTCGCACACGCCTTCGCCCACGCGGCGGCCGGAGCCCGACCGTGAACCTGACGCTCGTGGTCGGCGGGACGCGGTCGGGCAAGAGCGCCCACGCCGAGGCGCTCGCCGCGCAGACCGGCCTGCCTGTCCGCTACGTCGCGACCGCCGACCCCGACGACCTCTCGATCGCCGAGCGGATCGCCCGGCACAGGCGGCGGCGACCTGCCGGGTGGACCACCGTCGAGGCGGGACGCCCGGCCCGCCGGGTCGCAAATGCTCCCTTCTCTTCGCTGGGCGCCGCCCTCGCCGACTCGTGCTCGAATGCCGGCGGCGAGTGCGTCCTCCTCGACGGCCTGGGCCCATGGATTGCGTCCATCCTCCATCTGGCCGGCGCTTTCGAGGACGCCTCCCGGCTCCCGGCGGCCGGCGCTCGCGTGCTCGAGGGAATCGACCTGGCAGCGCGGGCGCTGGCCTCTGCCGGCGCGGCGATCGTCGTCGTCGAGCAGGCCGGCGCCGGCGTCCTCCCGCCCGACGCCGCCTCCCGGGCTTGGGTCGATCTCCTCGGCGAGGCGACCCAACTCCTCGCGGCCGGCGCCGATCGCGTCGACATGGTCCTCGCCGGACGAGCGATCACACTCGGCGGCGACCCCACCTCCCCCGGGTCCCCGACGCCGGGCGGCGGACCCCGCTGCTGCGGGTCGCCGGGGCCGGACGATGACCCGAGCTTCTCCGGGCCCCCGGGGCTCGTCGAAACGGACGATCGAGCGACGCTCGACGGTGGGTCGCTTCGCCACCACGGAGACCGGGAGCTCGTCCCCGGCCACACCGACCACGCCGTCAACGTCGTCGCCGGCGGGCCACCCCGATGGCTGCGGGCTGCGCTCGTGGCGGCGCTCGCCGACGGCGCCGGCCACTACCCCCGAGAGGACGACGCGATCGCCGCGATCGCCGACCTCCACGGTCGCCGGCCGGACGAGATCGTCCCGACAAACGGCGCGGCTGAGGCCCTCTGGCTGTTGGGCCCGGCGCTCCGACCCCGGCTGGCCGCCTGCATCCATCCGGGATTCACCGAAACCGAGGCTGCCCTCCGGGCACACCGCGTTCCGGTGGTCCGCGTCTTTCGCGACCCGGACCGAGACTTCGTGCTCGACCCGGCGAGCGTGCCGGAAGACGCCGATCTGGTCGTCGTCGGCAATCCGGCATCCCCGAGCGGGACGCTCGACCCGGCGACCGCGATCCTCGGGCTCCGCCGGCCCGGCCGGACGGTCGTCGTCGACGAGGCCTTCATGGACCTCGTCTCCGGTCAGGCCGGCTCGGTCACAGGCGTGCGCCTCGACGACGTGATCGTCGTGCGGTCGGTGACCAAGGCGCTGGGAGTCCCCGGCCTCCGCGCCGGCTACGCCGTGGCCGCCAGGCGACTCGCCGATCGACTCCGCGCGGTCCGGCCGGCCTGGTCGGCCAACGTCGTCGCACTCGCGGCCCTCCGGGCGGCCGCCGAGCACCCGGAGGAGATCGCTGCGATCGCCGAACGCTCGGCCGGCGAGCGGGAGGACCTCTACGAGCGGCTCGCCGCGATTCCCGGCGTCCGGGTCTGGCCGGGGGCCGCGAACTTCGTGCTCGTCGCCGTCGACCGGGGCCCGACGGTGGTTGCAGCGTTTCGGGCTCAACGGATCGCCATCCGGCCGGCCGCGTCGTTTCCGGGCCTCGACGGCCGCTACATCCGGATCACCGCGCGAGATCCCCGGCGCAACGCCCGGGTCGCGGCCGTCCTGCGGACCGCGGTGGCGCTCGAGCGGCGCGAGCCCCGCGAGCGTCGCGCCACCGTCGAGCTCCACGGTCGCGGCGGGACCGACGAACCCGAGAGGTTGCGTTGATGCTCGCCGTCGTCGGGATCGGCGCCGACGGCTGGCCGGGGCTCACCGACGAGGCCCGCCGGGTGATCGCCGAAGCGCCGCTGATCGTCGGCTCCGGCCGCCAGCTCGATCTCCTCCCGGTGGAGGTCGGGGGCCCGCGTCTGGCGTGGCCCTCGCCGATCGGACCGCTCGTCGACGAGCTCGCGATCGGACTCCACGGACGGGCGGTCGTCCTCGCCAGCGGGGACCCGATGCTCCACGGCATCGGCGCGACCCTGGTCGGTGCGGCCGGCGTCGACCGGGTCCGCGTGCTCCCCCACCGCTCGGCCTTCACGCTCGCCTGCGCGCGCATGGGCTGGTCCGAGGTCGACGTCGGCCTCGTCAGCGCGGTCGCATGCGAGCTCGAGGTCGTCGTCCGGTCACTACAACCCGGCCGGCGGATCGTCGTCTACGTGACCGGCGCCGAAGGCGCCGCCCGGCTCGCCCGCGTGGTCGCCGACCACGGCTGCGGGGCGAGCGCCTTCTCGATCCTCGAGCAGCTCGGTGGTCCCCGGGAGGCCCGCGTCGACACGACAGCCGCCAGAGCCGTCGGCCACCGGGCCGATCCGTTGCACGTCGTGGCGATCACGGTCGCCGGTGGACCGGCCCACTCGAGCACACCCGGAAGGCCCGACGGCGCCTACGTCTCGGATGGCCAACTCACCAAGCGGCACGTCCGCGCGATCACCGTGTCCGGGCTCGGGCCGCTTCCCGGCGACCTGCTCTGGGACATCGGAGCCGGGAGCGGATCCGTCGGGATCGAATGGCTCCGGGCCGAGCCCTCGGCCGCGGCGATCGCGATCGAGCAGCGGGCCGACCGGGCGTCGGCGATCACGCGCAACGCCCTCGCGCTCGGAGTGCCCGAGCTCCGCGTCGTCGGCGGGCGGGCACCCGACGCCCTCGTCGACCTCCGTCGGCCGGATGCGATCTTCATCGGCGGGGGCATCACCACGCCGGGGCTGCTCGAGGCGTGCTGGGATGCGCTCAAGCCGGGCGGACGCCTGCTGGCGAGCACCGTGACGCTCGAGGGCGAACACAGGCTCGCCGCCGGACGGCGGTCGCACGGCGGGTCGCTGACCCGAATCGAGATCGCCGAGGCCGAGCCGATCGGCGCCTTCACCGGCTGGCGGGCGCGAATGGCAGTGGTCCAATGGGCGACGACGAAAAGCCGATGATGCCGGTCGACGCCATCGTCCATTTCATCGGAGCCGGCCCGGGAGCCCCCGACCTGCTGACGCTCCGGGCACAGCGCCTGATCGCCCGCTCGGAGGTCTGCCTCTACGCCGGCTCGCTCGTGCCGGTCGAGATCCTCGCCAGCGCCCCGGAGGGCGCCCGGCTCCTCGACACCCAAGGTCTCTCGCTCGACGAGATCCTCGCCGAGTGCTCGGCCGCCCACCGGGCAGGACACCATGTCGCCCGCCTCCACTCCGGCGACCTTTCGATCTTCAGCGCCGCTGCCGAGCAGATGCGCCGGCTCGACGACCTCGGGATTCCCTGGGATGTGACTCCCGGCGTGCCGGCGTTCGCCGCGGCCGCAGCCGCCCTTCGCCTCGAGTTGACCGTCCCGGAGGTTGCCCAGACGATCATCCTCACGCGATACGGAAAGCGGGCTTCGGCGATCCCGGCCGGCGAGGAGCTGTCTTGCCTGGCCGCGCATCACACGACGCTCGTCATCCACCTCGGCATCCAGGCGATCGAGGAGATCGTCGGCGAGATCGTCTCGCACTACGGTGCGGACTGTCCGGCCGCCGCCGTCGCGCGGGCCAGCTGGCCCGACGAGGTCGTCCTCCGCGGAACCCTCGCAACGATCGGCGGGCTCGTCCGGGCCGCCGAGATCGAGCGCACGGCGACGATCCTCGTCGGTCCGGCATTGATGGCCGAGGACTTCCGCGAGAGCCACCTCTACTCCAAGGGACGCGACCGGACCGCCGGCGCCGCGGCGGAGTCCGTGCCCGCGCCGAACTCCCGGCCGGCCTGAGCGATCTGATGCGCCGCCGCCTGCTGCTGATCGGGATCGGCACCGGGAATCCCGACCATGTGACGGTCGCGGCCGTCCGCGCCCTCGATGCCTTCGACGTCCTCTTCCTCGTCACCAAGGACGGCATCGACGACCTGGCCGACCACCGGATGGAGATCGTCCGCCGCCACCGCACGACGGGGCCCTACCGGACGGTCGGGCTGGCCGACCCGCCCCGCCCGTGGCGCACGGCGCCCGACTACCGCGACGCGGTCACCCGATGGCGCAGAGCGCGAGCGGCGACCTGGAGGGCGAGGATCTCTGACGGGCTTGCCGAGGGCGAGACCGGCGCATTCCTCGTCTGGGGCGATCCGTCGCTGTACGAGTCGACGCTCGCCGTGATCACGACGCTCGTCCGCGGCGGACTCCAGGTCGACTACGAGGTGATCCCGGGGATCAGCTCGATCCAGGCCCTGACCGCCCGCCATCGCATCCCCCTCAACCGGGTCGGAGCAGCCGTCCTGATCATGCCCGCCCGCCTCCTCGCCAGCGGCCTCCCGGACGGCGTCGACGATGTCGTGGTGATGCTCGACGCCGGCGACAGCCTCACTCAGATCGCGCCGGACGGTATCGAGATCTACTGGGGTGCGTACCTCGGGACCGAGGACGAGATCCTCATCAGCGGGCCCCTGGGCGATGTCGCCGAGCGGATCGTCCGCGCCCGCGAGGCCGCGAGGGCCCGCCGGGGGTGGATCTTCGACATCTACCTGCTCCGGAGGATCGGCTCACGTTCCGGGTCCTGATACTCGGCGGGACCGTCGAGGCTCGAGAGCTGGCCGGCGAACTGGCGATCTCCGGCATCCCGGTGACCTCCTCCCTGGCCGGCCGGGTCCGCCGGCCGCGGCTGCCCGCGGGAGAGCTGAGGATCGGAGGGTTCGGCGGCCCGGCCGGCCTGGCGAGCTGGCTGGGTGTCCACGGGATCGGTGTCGTGATCGACGCGACCCACCCATTCGCCGAGAGGATCTCCTCGTCGGCAGCCGAGGCAACCGCTCGCATCGGAGTCCCCCTCCTGCGCCTCGAGCGCCCGGGCTGGACGGCAGGACCGCTCGACCGCTGGACCTGGGTCGCCGACGTCACGGCCGCCGCGGCGCAGATACGGGAGCGGGGACCCCGCCGAGTCCTCCTGACAACCGGACGGCAGGGTCTTTCGGTCTTCGCGGATGACCCGGTCAGCTGGTTTCTGATCCGCTGCGTCGATCCGCCCGCGGTGGCTCTACCCGGACGCCATCAGATCGTGCTCGACCGGGGACCGTTCAAATTGGCGGACGAGCTCGACCTGATCGATCGGCACGCGATCGACATCCTCATCACCAAGGACAGCGGCGGACCGATGACCGCGGCCAAGCTCGGTGCCGCCCGCGAGCGACGGCTACCCGTCGTGATCGTCCGCCGGCCATCCCGTCCGCCGGTTGCGAGCGTCGAGACCGTCGCCGAGGCGTCGGCCTGGGTACGGGATCGGCTCTGACGCCCGGTCTCCGATTCGCGTCAGTAGAGCCGGACGGTGTTCGTGCGGGTCCGAGTCAGTAGATCCACACCGGCGTGCCGAGTGGCATCAACCGGCTGAGGCGGAGCATGTCGGGATTGCGCACCCGGACGCATCCGTGCGAAGGCCGCCCGGGGACGAGCTGGGGCTGGTTGGTCCCGTGGATTCCGATCACTCCGCCGCCCGGCCAGTCGGTGAGCGTCGGCGAATAGGCGCTCGTCCCGAAGGCATAGACCCCATAGAGGCCGGTGACCGCGCCGAGCCTGAGACCCTCACGGATGTAGAAGTGGCCGTGCGGGGTCGTCGTGCCCGGCTTGCCGATCCCGACCGGCGCGGTCCAGACAACTTGCCCGCTGCTGTAGAGCGTCGCGCGCAGGGCCCTCGTGTTGATCTGGAGCGCCGTGTGGTCGGTGTGCAGCCCGCCCAGCGAGCCCTCCGGTACCCAACCCCGCAGGCTGGCGGTGCGCACGAGCGGAACGCGAACACGCAGCCACACCTTCTTCTGCCGATCGACCCATCGCGAGAGCACCTCATAGACGGCGGGGGTGCGCTCCTCGGTGAGAAGATGCAACGACCCGACGATCGGGGCGGCGGGAAGCGGACTCGACCGAATCGGCGCGGCCCAGGAGACGTAGGCCCAGCGAGTCGTCGTCGACTCGTTCGACAGACTCGTCCACGCCGACGGCGGCGGCCCGACCAAACGGGACGGTCCGGTCGGCTTCTTTGTTCCGGTCCCGCTGGTTCCCGTCGTCCCGGTGGCTCCCGTCGACCCGTTGCCCGCCGGGGATCCGGGTCCCGTCGTGCCCGTGGCATCCAGCACAATCGTGTCGGTCGGCCCCGGCTCGCTCACCGGGCTGGTGGGCGTCGCACCGGTCGGCGCGGCGACCAGGGCCTCGAGCGTCAGGAACCCCGCGAGGGCGGCGCCGAGCCTTGCCGTCATCCATCTCAGCCTCGCACGCCGCACGACCAGACCATGGCAGATCGGGGTCCTGCGTCGCGTCACTGACCGGCCACCGGGAGGCCGCTCGGCCTCCCGGCATTGCCGCCGACTGAACTGCTCACCCGGTGAAGAGCGGGAGCTTGGGTGCCTGGCAGCGCGCGATCGTCGCGTGCAGGCTGCGCGTCTTCCCGCTCCGGTAGGTCACCACCGCAACCAGCTTGTGCTGACGGGAGCTCAGGCTCGCGGTCTTGACATTCACGACGTAGCGCCCGCTCGAGTCCTTCACGGTCGCCTTGGCAAGATGCTTCCCATCGAGTGAGTAGCTGACCGACTTGATGTTCGAGCCGGTGACATAGACCTTGACGGTCGCCGTCGCCACGCAGCCCGCGGGGCGATGCAGCGTGGACGAGCTGACCACGCTCGCGGGCTTGACGACCGGCGTCGGCGTCAGGCTGACCGTCGCATGCGCGGTCGCCGTCACGGTGGTCCCGTTGCTCGTTCCGGTCACGGTCACCGTGTCGGTCTCCGTATCACCGGCCTTCCCGGTGAACGACCCTGTGAACGTGCACGCCGGACTCGTCGCGCCAGGTGCCAAGACCACGCCGATCAACGTCGCGCACGTGCTCCCCGCCCGCGTCGCGAGGTTCCCGTAGACGTTGTCGACCAACGTCGTGATCGTGACCGGCTGAAGCGTGCTCGGGTTCGAGACCTGCACGGTGAACTTGAAGGTCCCACCAGGCGCGACCAGCGTCAACGGACTTGCGACCTTCGTGACCGCGATCTGCGGACTCGCCGGTGTCAGCGTGACGGTGGCATGCGCCGTGGCCGTCACGGTCACCCCGTTGTTCACGCCGGTGACCGTCACGGTATCCGTTTGCGACGCCCCGGCCTTACCCGAGAACGGACCGCTGAACGAGCACGTCGGGCTGCTCTGGCCCGGTTGCAGCGTCGTATTGATCAACGTGCCGCACGTGCTACCCGCGAGCGTCGCGATGTTCCCGTACACGTTGTCAGTCAGAGCCGTGATCGTGACCGGCACCACCGTGCTCGGATTCGAGACCTGCACCGTGAAGGTGAACGTCCCGCCCGGCTCGGGTCGACTCAGCGGGCTCGCGACCTTCGTCACCGCGATCTGCGGCGTACCCGATACCAGCGAGACCGTCGCATGCGCAACTGCCATCGCCGTCAGCCCATTCGAGTCGATCCCGTTGACCGTGACCGTATCAGTCTGCGAAGCACCAGCTGAGCCCATGAACGTCCCGGTGAAGGTGCACGCGTTGCTCGAGGCACCCGGGGCCAACGTCACCCCGATCAGCAGATTGCAGTTGCTTCCCGCCCGAGCCACGCCGATGTTTCCGTAGACGTCGTCGGTCAACGTGGTGATCGTGATCGGATCGACCGCACTCGGGTTCGACACCTGGACTGTGAACGTGAACGTTCCGCCCGGCGCGATCTGGGTCAACGGGCTCGCGACCTTCGTAACGGCGATCACGGGCGTCGGCAGCGTGACCGCCTCGCCCGGTGCGCCGCAGGCCGAGACTGCGGCCGCGTTGTTCAGATCGCCGCTGTAGGTCACGACGAAGTTGTACGTCCCCGCGCCCGCGGTCGGGAACGGACCCGAGACGTACGTCCCGTTGCCGGTCACCGTGACCGTGGAGGTGCCCATCGCCGCGCCGGTGCAGGTCGCGTTGTTGGGCCCGAACACGGTGAACGTGATCGTCCCCGTCGGATTGAGCCCACCGGCCAGCGTCCCCGTGTCGCTGACGGTCCCGTTACCCGGAGCGGCAGCCACCGTGGTGATCGTCGGCACCGCGTTCGTAACCGTGACGGACTCACCCGGCGCACCGCAAGCGGACGTCGCGGCCGCGTTGTTCGCATCGCCGCTGTAGGTCACGACAAAGTTGTAGGTCCCCGGCCCGGTCGTCGTGAACGGACCCGAGAGATACGTCGCGTTACCGACCGCCGTGACGGTCGAGGTACCGAGCCGCGTACCCGTGCAAGTCGCGTTGTTCGGCCCGAACACCGTGAACGTGATCGTCCCAGTCGGGCTGACGCCACCAGCGAGCACGCCGGTGTCGCTGATCGTCCCGCCGGCCGGCACCGTCGCGGAAGCCACGGTCGTGATCGTCGGCGCGGCCTTCGTCACCGTGACCGACTCGCCCGGCGCTCCACAAGCAGACACGGCCGCCGCGTTGTTCGCATCCCCGCTGTAGGAGACGACGAAGTTGTACTGCCCAGCGCCCGTCGTCGTGAAAGGACCCGAGAGATACGTCCCGTTACCGACCGCCGTGACGGTCGAGGTACCCAGCGGCGTACCCGTGCAAGTCGCGTTGTTCGGCCCGAACACCGCGAACGTGATCGTCCCCGTCGGATTTGACCCACCCGCGAGCACGCCTGTGTCGCTGATCGTCCCACCAGCAGCAACCGGGGCAGAAGCCGTAGTCGTGATCGTCGGCGCAGCCTGCGCAACCGTCGAAACCTCACCCGCATCACCACAACCCGACGTGAACGGGGCGTTGTTCACATCCCCGCTATACGCCACGACCCAGTTGTAGGTCCCAGGCGAAGTCGGCGCGAACGGACCAGACGGATAGTCCCCGGCACCCGACACCGCGACCGTCGAGACGAACACCGGTGCGCCCGTGCACCCCGCGTTCTTGAACAACGAGAACGTCAGCGTCCCAGTCGGCGCCGGGGCAGGCGCCGCGGCTCCCACCAGGTGCGCCGTGTCGGAGATCGTCCCGCCCACCTGAGCCGCTGGCGTGGCCGTCGTCGTCCCCGACGGCGACGCCTTGTTGATCACGACCGGCGTCGTGCCATTCTGAGGATTCGACGGAAGACCCGTCACGTTCGATGTCGCGTTGACGTCCGCGAGCACGATCACCTGCGAACTGTTGGGCCCCGGCATCGACGCAGGATTCGGCGGGGACTTCAGCACGTCAAAGGTGAAGTCGATCACACACACAGAGTTCATCGTCCCGGGAGGCGTCAACACGACCGGCCCACCGATCGGCGTGAACGTCACCTGGCCCGTCGCGGGATCAGACACCGTGATCGTGAAGGTCTTACCAGCACACGCGGTACCAGCCTCGCCGGCAGCCGTTGAACTCATCTGCAGAACACCCGGATCCGCGTTCGCCACCGGGCAGTCCCCGGTCGGCCCGACCGCCGTCCCAGTCCCACACGCAGGCACCAGGTTGATCGTGTTCAACGTCACGTTGCCGGTGTTCTCCGGCGGCGTCGACCCATTGAGGATCTGCAATGACGCGGGAATCCCCGTCTGGCCGACCGTCACCGTCGACGGAAAGGTCGGCGTCACAGCCAGACCGACTCCGGCAAACGCCGCCGGCACGCCAACGACCAACGGCACCAAGACAACGCCCAACGCCAGACCCAGACCCCGCAGGCGACCGGATGTGCGACCTCGCCGCCCGGGCAGCACGGTCGTCGCGCCGGAGCGCGTGGCGCCTGCTGCAAGCCCGCCCGCCACCCCGTTCCTCCAGCTAGTCTCGCGGCCAACACCCTGGCGACGTTCCCTCATCTGGTGTGATCTCCCTCAGCGCCCGTGGAAGGCCGCGGTCAGCATTTGGACTCGTCTAGCCGCCCGGCGCCCGGGCGGAAAGCATGCAGGAGTACCAGGATAACATGCTCGACTGCGGATCGGACACTTTTCCCTGGATGCGAGGGATCCTGCAGTTCCCCGAGGGAGCGCTCCGGGCGGGGATGCGGGCCGGCGGTAGTGGCGTGAGCTCCTGGTCTCCGAGGCTACGCGTGTGCAGCAGGCCGCCGGGCCGTTTTCGTTCAGGCCTCCCCTCCTCCGGAGACTGTCAATGCTGTTTGACGATCACGGTGGGCAAGGCCGCGGCCAGGGCAGCCAAAGGCGAGCTCGGTCGGACACGGCCCGGTGAGCCCGGGTTCAGGGCCCGCCTGCATCGGAAACCGCGGCCACGGTGGGAGACGCCCGATAACGTTGTTCCGGCCAGGCGGACAACGGCCTCCCGAGGATGCGACGGACCGCCGAGCCTCATTAGACGAGTTCCGTTGGGGCTCCCTTCCCCCCAACTGGGTGGCAGTTTGGATTTCACCCGTACACGAACCCCAGCCCACCCTTCCCTGTCGGCCCGCGGTACGCGTCGCTGGCTCGGACGCGATCCCGCGAATAGTGCCAGGCGGGGGTGAACGTCAGTCTCTTGCTCTGCGACTGCGATCTCCCGGGCAGCTGGTGACGCCGGGCGTCTCCCTCGGCGGTCGTAGACTCGCAGACCTAGCCGGAGCACGGATGCGACGGGCATTGCTGGGTCATAGGTCTGGCCGTCGACGAGGCCCGAGCGGTGAGTCGTACACAGCCGAACCACTCCGCGCGAGGAGGGCTCTGCTTGGCCCAGGGTTAGCCGGGACAACCAAGATTGTGTATGTGGCGGCGAGGTCTCTGCTCCCTGGCAGCGCTCCGACGACCCCGATTTTCAGGCGAAGCGCGACCGCGTCGTCGAGACCGCGTTGCGAGTGTCCTTCGAAGGTACTTGCCAGACGCAAGCAACTATCTCGCAGATGCAAGCCCACACCCTCCCTCCCCTCGGAGAACCCGTTCGAACCGCGAAGGCGTCACGCCGAATGGCCGAGACCGCCAGGGTTCCGGAGCGGGCGTCCCGGGACCGGCCGCTCGCGAGATCGCCCGATACTCCCCGTCGTACCAGAGGACGGGCTGACAGTCGGCGAAATGCCCCATCTCGGCGACGGCGCCGATCGCGATCGGGCGGGCCCGACGGCCGGGAATCGGCCACCTGGGACCTCACAGACAATCCATCGACCGGCCCCACTGATCCGCCGCTAGCTCGGCTGGTCCAGCGCCCGGCATCGGGCTTCGATGCGGCTTGGCGACGAGCCGTAGAGTCCACCACGTTCCATTGCTGACCTGCTCAGAGGCGGGTCGGCCGACTGCGCCCCTGCCTGCGGCTCAAGCCGGATCAGCCAGTGAAGAGGGGAAGTTTCGGTGGCTGGCACCGGACGATCGTCGCATGCAGAGTCCGCTTCTTCCCGGTCCGGTAGGTCACCACGGCAACCAGCCTGTGTTGGCGGGAGCTCAGACCCGCGGTCTTGACGGTCACGCTGTAGTGGCCGCTCGAGTCCTTCGCCGTGACGGTGATCAGATGCTTGCCGTCGAGCGAGTAGCTGACCGATTTGATGTTGGACCCGCTGACGAAGATCTTGGCCGTGATCCCCACGCAACCCGCCGGCCGATGGAGCGTCGACGAGCTGACCACGCTCGCCGGCTTGATGACCGGAGCAGGCGTCAGGCTGACCGTCGCATGCGCGGTCGCTGTCACGGTGGTCCCGTTGCTCGTTCCGGTCACGGTCACGGTATCGGTCTCGGAATCCCCGGCCTTCCCGGTGAACGACCCCGTGAACGTGCACGCCGGACTCGTAGCGCCAGGCGCCAACACGACCCCGATGAGCGTTCCGCACGTGCTACCCGTCCGCGTCGCGAGATTCCCGTAGACATTGTCGACCAACGTCGTGATCGTGACCGGCTGGAGCGTGCTCGGGTTCGAGACCTGCACCGTGAACTTGAACGTCCCACCCGGCGCGACCAGCGTCAACGGACTCGCGACCTTCGTGACCGCGATCTGCGGACTCGCCGGCGTCAACGTGACGGTGGCATGCGCCGTGGCCGTCACCGTCACCCCGTTGTTCACGCCAGTCACCGTCACCGTGTCCGTTTGCGACGCCCCGGCCTTACCCGAGAACGGACCGCTGAACGAACACGTCGGGCTGCTCTGGCCCGGTTGCAGCGTCGTATTGATCAACGTGCCGCACGTGCTACCCGCGAGCGTCGCGATGTTCCCGTACACGTCGTCAGTCAGAGCCGTGATCGTGACCGGCACCACCGTGCTCGGATTCGAGACCTGCACCGTGAAGGTGAACGTCCCGCCCGGCTCTACTCGACTCAACGGGCTCGCGACCTTCGTGACCGCGATCTGGGGCGTCCCGGACACCAGGGTAACCGTCGCGTGCGCGACCGCCATCGCCGTGAACCCATTCGAATCGATCCCGTTGACCGTGACCGTATCCGTCTGCGAAGCGCCGGCCGCTCCCATGAACGGTCCGGTGAAGCTGCATGGATTACTCGAGGCCCCGGGAGCGAGCGTCACGCCGATCAGCGAATCACAGTTGCTTCCCGCCCGCGGCAAGCCGATGTTCCCGTAGACGTCATCGGTCAACGAAGTGATCGTGATCGGATCGATCGCGCTCGGGTTCGAGACCCGGACGGTGAACGTGAAGGTCCCACCCGGCGCGATCTGGGTCAACGGACTCGCGACCTTCGTCACAGCAATCACAGGCTGCGGCAGAGTCACCGACTCGTTGGCATCACCGCATGCCGTTGCTGCAGCCGCGTTGCTCGCGTCGCCGCTGTAGGACGCCACGAAGTTGTACGTCCCAGGCGCCGTCGGTCTGAAGGGACCGGAGGCGTAGGCGCCGGCGCCGGCCACGGTCGCCGTCGACGTACCGATCGGCGTACCCGTGCAGGTCGGGTTGTTCGGGCCGAACACCGCGAACGTGATCGTGCCCGTGGGACTCGTCCCACCCGTCAGCGTGGCCGTATCGCTGATCGCGCCGGCGGCTGGCCCGGAAGCGCGCGTCGTGATCCCCGGCGCTGTCTTGGTCACGGTGACCGACTCGTTCGCCGCGCCGCACGCCGAGATCACGGCCGCGTTGTTCGCGTCGCCGCTGTAGGAGGCGACAAAGTTGTAGGTACCCGCCCCGGCGCTGGTGAAAGGTCCGGACGCATATGTTCCGGCGCCGGTCACCGTCACCATCGAGGTTCCCAGCGGCGTCCCTGTGCACGTCGCGTTATTGGGGCCGAACACCGTGAACGTGATCGTCCCAGTCGGCGCAGCTCCGCCCACCAGAACGGCCGAGTCGCTGATCGTCCCGCCCGCCGGCACCGAAGCCGAGGCCGTCGTCGTGATCGTCGGCGCCGCCGGCCTCACTGTCACCGACTCATTCGCCGCGCCACAAGCAGACGTCGCGCCCGCGTTGTTCGCGTCGCCGCCGTAGACCGCGACGAAGTTATACGTCCCAGCGCCAGCAGCGGTGAATGGACCGGACGGGTAGGTGCCGTTTCCGGTCACCGTGGCCGTCGAGGTACCCAACGGCGTCCCCGTGCACGTCGCGTCGTTGGGGCCGAACACCGTGAACGTGATCGTCCCGGTCGGGCTGAACCCGCCCGCCAGAACGGCCGAGTCGCTGATCGTCCCACCGGCCGGCACCGAAGCAGAAGCCGTCGTCAAGATCGTCGGCGGAGCCTTCGTCACGGTGACCGACTCATTCGCCGCGCCACAAGCAGACGTCGCGCCCGCGTTGTTCGCATCCCCGCTGTAGACCGCGACGAAGTTGTACGTACCCGCGCCGGCCGCAGTGAACGGACCCGACAAGTAGGTCCCGTTGCCTGTCACGGTCGCCGTCGACGTACCGAGCGGCGTGCCCGTGCAGGTCGTGTTGTTCGGGCCGAACACGGTGAACGTGATCGTCCCGGTCGGGCTGAACCCGCCCGCGAGGGTGGCCGAGTCGCTGATCGTCCCACCAGCACCGACGGCGGCGGAAGCGCTCGTCGTGATCGTCGGCGGAGCCTTCGCCGTCGTCACCGACTCGCCCGGCGCACCGCAAGCGGACGTGACGGCAGCGTTGTTGACATCCCCGCTGTAGACCGCGACGAAATTGTAGGTACCGGCCCCGGTCGTCGTGAACGGGCCAGACGGATACGTGCCGTTCCCGGTGACGGTGACGGTCGAGGTGCCGAGCGGCGTACCCGTGCAGGTCGCGTTGTTGGGCCCGAACACCGTGAACGTGATCGTCCCCGTCGGGCTGAACCCACCGGACAGAACCGCCGAGTCGCTGATCGTCCCACCAGCGGCAACCGGAGCAGAGGCCGTCGTCGTGATCGTCGGCGGAGCCGACGTCACCGTGACCGACTCATTCGCCGCACCACAAGCAGACGTCACGCCCGCGTTGTTCGCATCCCCGCTGTAGACCGCGACGAAGTTGTAGGTCCCGGCGCCGGCGGCTGTGAACGGACCCGACGGATACGTTCCGTTCCCGGCAACCGTCACTGTCGAAGTACCCAGCGGCGCGCCCGTGCAAGTCGGATTGTTGGGGCCGAACACCGTGAACGTGATCGTCCCCGTCGGCGCGGACCCGCCCGCTAGAACCGCCGAGTCGCTGATCGTCCCACCAGCGGCAACCGAAGCGGACGCCGTCGTCGTGATCGTCGGCGGAGCCTTCGTCACGGTGACCGACTCACCGGCCGCCCCGCAAGCAGACGTCACGCCCGCGTTGTTCGCGTCGCCGCTGTAGACCGCGACGAAGTTATACGTGCCAGCTCCAGCGGAGCTGAAGGGGCCGGACGGATACGTCCCGTTACCGGTCACCGTCACCGTCGACGTGCCCAGCGGCGTGCCGGTGCACGTTGGGTTGTTCGGTCCGAACACCGTGAACGTGATGGTCCCGGTCGGCGTGAACCCGCCGGTCAGGACCGCCGAGTCGCTGATCGTCCCACCAGCAGCAACCGGGGCAGACGCGGTAGTCACGATCGCCGGCGGAGCCTTCGTTACGGTGACCGACTCACCGGCCGCCCCGCAAGCAGACGCCACGGCCGCGTTGTTGGCGTCGCCGCTGTAGACCGCGACAAAGTTGTACACACCGGCGCCGGCAGTCGTGAACGGTCCGGACGGATACGTCCCGTTCCCGGTCACCGTCACCGTCGAGGTACCCAGCGGCGCGCCCGTGCAGGTCGGGTTGTTCGGCCCGAAGACCGTGAACGTGATCGTCCCCGTCGGGCTGAACCCACCCGCCAGAACAGCCGAGTCACTGATCGTCCCACCAGCCGTCACCGGAGCAGAGGCCGTCGTGACGATCGTCGGCGGAGCCTTCCCGACCGTGACCGACTCGCCCGCGGCACCGCAAGCAGACGTCACGCTGGCGTTATTCGCATCCCCGCTGTAGACCGCGACAAAGTTGTATGTCCCCGCGCCGCCCGAGGTGAACGAACCCGACGGATACGTCCCGTTCCCAGTCACGGTCACCGTCGAGGTGCCCAGAGGCGCGCCCGTGCAGGTCGGGTTGTTGGGCCCGAACACGGTGAACGTGATCGTCCCGGTCGGTGCGGACCCTCCAGCGAGGACCGCCGAGTCACTGATCGTGCCGCCGGCCGCGACAGGAGCAGAGGCCGTCGTCACGATCGCCGGCGCTGCCGGCGTCACCGTGACGGACTCGCCCAGCGCGCCACAGGCAGACGCCACCGCTGCGTTGTTCGCATCGCCGCTGTAGACCGCGACGAAGTTGTACGTCCCAGCGGACGTCACGGTAAACGGCCCGGACGGGTACGTCCCGTTGCCCGCCACGGTCACCGTCGAGGTACCCAGCGGCGCGCCGGCGCAGGTCGAGTTGCTCGGTCCGAAGACGGTGAACGTGATCGTCCCAGTCGGCGTGAACCCACCCGCCAAGACCGCGGAGTCGCTGATCGTCCCACCGGCAGCAACCGGGGCAGACGCTGTAGTCACGATCGTCGGCGGCGCCTTCGTCACCGTCACCGCCTCATTCGCCGCACCACAAGCAGACGTCACGCTCGCATTGTTCACATCGCCGCTGTAGACCGCGAC
>JAXDHV010000046.1:0-41987 GCA_034664295.1 Solirubrobacteraceae bacterium
CGACGAGCGCAGTCCGGGCGCGGTGGCGCAGCAGCAGCTCCTGCACGACAAGGCCCGCCTCGATCGTCTTTCCGAGGCCCACGTCGTCGGCGATCAGAAGCGTAGTGCGCGGCATGCGGAGCGCCCGGACGAGCGGCTCGAGCTGGTAGTCCTCGATCGTGATGCCACTGCGGAACGGCGCCTGGAGCGAGCGCTGGTCGGCGCTCGTGACCGCGCCCCAGCGCACCGCGTCGAGGAACGCCTCGAGCTCGGCCGGGTCGTCGAGCCGGTCGCGGGCGATCGGCGGGAGCTCGGCCTGCTCAATGATCTTCGTGCCGGGCTCGATCTCCCAGATGACCTGGAGCTCCTCGCCGGTGGCGTCATCTTCGACCGAGACGAGCGAGACGAGGTGCTGGACGGGGCGGCCGTCAAGGGCGGCCTGGGTGTCTCGTGCCGCGTCGGCCACGACCCAGATGCGGCCGCGGACGCGGGCGAGCTGGCCGGGCTCGGGGGCCCGGCTCGGCGGGCGCGGGTCGAGTCGCTCAGCTGGCTCAGTCGGTTGTCCGCCAGTGGCCGTCAGAGCCATCGACGGAAGCACTCAACCTTCACGCGGCGATGGTAACCGAGTAGGTCAGGACGAGGTCAAGGCAGGCACTCTGGCGGCGCTCGGATCTTGATCGACCGTCTTCCGGTCGGCTCCGACCCAGTCCGCTGCACCAGTAGTTCCCCGCCCGGCCCGGCGACCCGGCGAAGTGCGCAGGAGCTGACCACTCGCCTCCTAACCGACGCCCATGCACGCTGCGCTCGAATTGGAGACTGCCGCCAGTTAAGGAGCGCCCGAGTCCTCCCGCGTCGGGGCCGAGCCCGCCCAGAGACCGGTTCTGATCCTGCCGACCTGCCGCCTGTCATAGTCTCTCCTGGTGCTCACAAGCCTCAAAGTGCGGGACTACAAGTGCTACCGCGGTGACATCGTCGTGCCGCTGCGCCGACTCTCGATCCTCCTCGGAAAGAACAGCTCGGGGAAGACCGCCGCGGCCAGACTACCGCTCCTCCTGCTCGCTTCCGCTGCACGTCGAGCACGCCAGTTTCGCGAGCCGGTGCCCTTGACTACCCGTGGCCTCGAGTATGGCTCGAGCATCGCCGAGCTCGTGCACGGGGGAAACCCACACTCGGACCTCGGCATTGGCTGTACGGTGCAGCCACCTGGGGCCGACACCGAACTCGATTTCTCGGTCAAGCTCCAGCTTCGTCAGACGCTCGGGGCCGGGAGGCAGTCGTTCGTCGCCGAGTTCGTCGCCACGCCCCTGCTCCCGCCAGTTACATGGGTCCCCGATCTTCTGCGCGACGAGGTGCGCTACGGCGACGCCAGTCCCGTCCGCGAATTCGACGGGGTTCTACCTCGGTACTCGGACGCGCGTCTCCAACGTGTCGTCGACACGATACGGACTGAGAGTGGCAAGCTCCTCGACGCCTTCGTGCACTTGACGTCTCTCCGGCGTCCGCTCGACATGGTGTATGAGAACCGTTCACCCCACGGGGAGGCGGATCCCACCGGGGTGGACGTCCCGTACCTCCTGAACGATTCCGATGCGCTCCTCAACGCCGTCGCCAACTGGTACCACCGCAGCCTTGGTACGCGAATCGAGATCTCTCGCGAGGCGGCCGCATTCCGCCTCATGGCCCGCGACCCGTCGAGCGCCGCCCATAACCTCGCTCGCGCGGGGCAAGGCATCCAGCAGGTCCTTCCGGTCGCCACACACCTCCAGGCAATGGCTCTGCGTCTCGGGACGCAGTTTCTCGTCGTGGAAGAACCGGAGCTCAACCTACACCCAGCAGCCCACGCCGCGTTGGCGGACCTCGCCGTCGAGGCGGGCCACGCGAACCAGAACGCGCAGATCCTGGTCGAGACCCATTCCGAGAACCTCGTGCTCAGACTGCGGACCCATGTAGCACGCGGTTTGCTCGATCCTGCCAGCGTCAACCTTCTTTGGTTTCAGCAGGACGCCGGCGCGACAACCGTGCAAGAGATCCTTATCAACCCCGATGGCTCTGTTAGTGACTGGCCGCTGGGCGTTTTCTCCGAGGATCTCGCCGAGGCCCGGGCGATCGCGACTGCGAGCCACCCGTGAACGTCCGACTCGGCCTCAGTGCCTCCCTCCGTGATCCAGAGTCCCTCAACACTCTCTCCAGAATCGGTCAGGCCGTGGGCGATGGTTGGCACGAGTGGCTGGAGCCTGATCCTGATGACCCTCGCCTCGCCCACTACTTCGACAATCATCCAGTCCACCGAGAGTTCATGCTCAAGTCGTTTACGCGCGCACTCCTGTATCCGCTGGAGAGCAGGCGCACAATCGCCATCGTCGAGGACGAGGACGCAGGCTCGCCGAGTCCCACCCTCGGGACAGACACTACGCTCGCGTTAGGACCCGCCTCAATCGTCCTAACTGCGCCTCTGCCCGTGCTAGTCGAGAATGAAATCACCGACGGCGGGTTCCTGCTCCGTCTTCTGGCGGTGGTGGACGAGCCCCTCGTCAGCCGCTTCACCGAGCCGCGGCCGCCGCTCCGTTTCGAGCACGCCGGCGGGAAGGCCGAGGCGTGTAAACTCGTCGCCCATCGCGCACACCAGGCGACGCACGCTGGGGTTCCCTTGCGGCTGCTTGTGCTCGCTGACAGCGACTCGCGCTGGCCGGGGCACAGCGACCACGACACACACACCTTGACGAACGCCTGCGAAGCCGCCGGCGCTATGCTTCACGTCCTCCAGAAGCGGTCCATTGAGAACTATCTGTCCGACCGCGTGCTCCGAGACTACGCCGCGGCTTGTCCCGACGTGGTGGCGTCCGTCGAATTCCTCACCTCGCTTCCACCCGTCGCTCGGGACCACTACCCCATTAAGC
The DNA here is from genome assembly GCA_034664295.1 of Solirubrobacteraceae bacterium. Classification (GTDB taxonomy): domain Bacteria; phylum Actinomycetota; class Thermoleophilia; order Solirubrobacterales; family Solirubrobacteraceae; genus Palsa-513. Next base: position 2,877 of record JAXDHV010000046.1, read on the forward strand.
ATGGTCCGAAGATGGCAGACGGACAGCCGCTTTTTCTCTCGCATCAGGAAGCCGCGCTTTACGAAGGCCTCACGTTTCCAACCGCGTATTCGCCGAAACTCCCCGGGCTGTCGAGACACGTCCTGAGTTCTCAAGCAACACTTACGATTGACGATACGCAAGACAGAGCGTGCACGATCGAGGCAACCGCCCTGGCTCGTTGGATACGGGAGGAGCTCTAGTGGCTGAATCAACCGTCAGGACGCCAGAACTACGGCCCGAGATCGTGTTCGTTTTCGATCTGGTGCAACAGCTAATAGACGGCCGGATCCGCATCCCGCAGTTCCAGCGGCCTTTTGTCTGGCGAGCGCATCAGATGATCGATTTGCTTGACAGCATCAATAAGCAGTACCCGATCGGGAGTCTTCTCGCCTGGGAGACGGACGAAGCGATCGTGAGCCTCGACACAGTCGGGCCGATCCGATTTTCACCAAAGCAGCAGCTGGGACCGCCGACGTCTTACCTCCTTGATGGCCATCAGCGGCTTTCTACGCTTGCGGGGGCACTCGTCGGCGAGGACTATCGATCGGGAGACGTATCGGAAGAAGACGCGTTGTTGTGGAACATATACTTCAACGCCTCTGACGGCAGTTTTGAACACGTCGTGCCGGGAGTGCGCCCAAAGCCACACTTCTTCCCGATGTCGAAAATTCTCGACACTTTCGATTTTATTGGCGAGAGTCGCCGGGTCCTGGAGGAGGAACCCGAACACGGGCGTCTTTACGTCGCACGGATACAGGAGGTGGCCAGAGCATTCCAGAACTACAAGATCCCTGTTACCCAGATGAAGCAAACGGGGTTGAGCGAGGCAGTCGAGATCTTTGCGCGTCTGAACTCGCGCGGTCAGTCGATGACCGCCGACCAGATGGTCTCTGCGCTCCTGTACCGCCAGGACAGTCCCCAGCCGTTCAACTTGGCAAATGCGATTTCCGAATCGCTGAGCCTGCTGCGGACGCAAGGGTTTGGCGATATTGATCGTACCCTCATTTTGCGGTCGTTGCTAGCGGCAATTGGGGAGGACATCTATCGCACCGATTGGACAAGGTTGGCCCACGGCCGCCGAGAGGCCCTTCTGAACAAACTCCGGGACGCCATTCCGCGGATCGACTCCGCCCTTCAAGCGGCGGTTCATTTCTTCAAAGCTCTCGGCGCGACCACGGACCGACTGCTCCCGTACGCGATGCAGATGACTGTGGTGTCTTCGTTCTTCTACGCTCAGCCTGATCCCTCGGCGCAACAGCTCGCCCTTCTTCGCCGCTGGTTCTGGGTAACTTCATTCGCTACGTGGTTTGGAGGTGCGAATCCGTCACGGGTAAACGCGCTCGTGCGCGACGTCATGGATCGAATGGCGCCTGAGCGTGATCACCCAGAACTCGTCACCGTGGATCTCACGAGCCCGGCAGTACCGTTGCCTCGGTCGTTTGACATGCGCAGTGCGCGCACCCGGGCTCTGCTTCTCGTGCAGTTTAGCCTTCAACCGCGAGACCGGGACGGTGAGGTGATCGCTCGAGTCGATGAGCTTGTGCGACTCGACGGGCCCGAGGCGCTGGGTTACGTTGTGAGCAAGGCTCGCGACCGGGAGCTCGCGCGGAGTCCCGCGAATCGCATCCTGCGCGGACGGCACGGCGACCGGGGGCAGGCGCGGAACTGGCTGCTCGCGGTGGCACCTGACCTACGATCCGTTGTGTGGGCGAGCCACGCAATTCCCCTTGAGGCTGCCGGGGAGCTTCAAGAAGCGGATGGGTCCGCATTCCTAAAGAGGCGACTCCAGATGCTAACCGCCCTGGAGCACGAGTTCATGCTAGCGCGTGGCGTCGTACCGCCGTTGACGGACAAGCCGGCTCCCACCCTCGCTGACGCGGCTGACGATGCCAATGACTGATGATTGTGGTTCGTGCACGGAATGAAATGCGGGTTTGGTTGGTCGGGCCGCGCGCAGGTGCCGACGGTGTCTCTCACCGTGAACCAGCTACACCGCAGCCGGGACCCGGTGTGGCGCGGAGCCGACCGCCTCGAGATTACGGACGCGGTGACAAGTCAGGCGCCGACAGGTAGGAGGACTGCGCGCGCGTCCAGCCGCTGCTGAAGGTTCGTCAGCAGCCGGGCCAATGTGTTCCCGCAGGTCTCCGACTCTAACAGGACCCGGAGCCGATCTCTGAGGACGTCGATGCGTAGCGGATGTCCGACGTGGAGGTCGACGGCGTCGACGAACCACCCGTCCCCGGCCCGTTCCGGGACGCCCCAGAGGCGGAACGGTTCCTTTGCAGTGAACAGGCCACGAACCAGCCGATCGAGATCCTCGACTTCGCGGCCGAAGCATATGGTGGCGACGTCGCCCTCGACGACGATCCCGCTGTCGTCTAAGGCTCGCGACGAGAGCCGGTGACGATCCTCCAGTGACTGGACCCATTGCTCGTACCGGGAGAGCAGCGTCCACACCGCGCTTGCCGCCACCGAGAAGTCGCCCTCGCCCATCACGAACGCTCCGGTGTAGTCGGCTACCACCATCGCCTCACCGACCTCGGGTTCGCTTACCCGCGAGCCGAGCCCGGTGATCGTCGCTGCCCGCTCGTACGGACTGCCGCGCAGGAGCTCGAGGAGACCTTCGGGGGCTTCTCCCTCGAAGCGAGCCCGCCACCGGCGGGCCGATACGTCGGCTCCCAGCAGCTCGTCCGCCTCGAAAGCGGACTTGACCCAGAGATGTACGCCGTCCAGCTCCTGAAGCAGGGCTCTCGGGAGCCAAGCGGTGTCCAGCAACGGATCGCCCACGACGATCGAGCGGACAGTGCTCTTGACGGCGTTGGCAGGCGAAGTTGAGTGGAGTTGCCAGAAGCGAGGGTTGAGGGTGTCGAGAAAGCCGACCAGCCGATCGCCGCCGAGCCACCAGAGTTCGTCGCCGACGAGCTCTGCGCTAAGCCCGGACCGCTTCTCGATCCGCCGCACCAAGCTCTGCACTCCGTCGCTCGAAGCCTCGGGCGCGTGCGCCTCCAGGATCCGGGTCTTCACGCGGCCAGCCGGGACTCGGCCGCCGACGAACTCTGTCCGCGGCTGGGCGGCGGCGGCCTCACTCATCAGCGCGAAGAATTCCTGTCGCTCAAGCATCATCTGCAGTATCCCGATCGTCGCCGATGGGCAGGTCGGCCTCAAAGTCCTCAGCTGGCGCAACATCGATTGCGAAGTCGTCGATCGACATCTGGGCCTGACGTTCGACGATGCTCGGCCCGTCCCTGCCGAGGTCTCGAGCGGCCTTGCGCATCAACGACTGCCAACGCTGCGGTGCGCCGCGCGGGTCCGCCAAGGCCGGCGAGTCGACGATCGCCACGCGTGCGGTTACGGTCGCGCTCCCCTCGACGCGAATCAGGCCTCTGAGCTCGCCCCGGGACAGCTGACCCGCCGCCTTCTGGAATCGTCCGACCAGCTCACGCTGCGCCTGCACGCTTAAGTGGACCCAGTGCCCCTGGAATGCCCCGCGCGCGACATCGACGAGATCCACGTGCTGCTCTCCGCGCACATCGGCTGCCACAACACACTGGACCAGAATGGCCATGAATTCCTCGATCGGCGACTCGGCGTCGACCCGAATCCTGACCGGTGGGAGACCGAGACGAGCGTCAACACTCTCGAACGGTGTGAGCCCCGGCGGTACGGGACCATCGAGTTGCGCCCGACCTGCCCCCACAGAGAGGATCGAGGTCTCGACTTCAAGGGCAGCGAGGGATCGCACGATGTCTTCACGATGCTCCTCCAGGCAGACGTAGAGCGGCCGGACGAGCACGTCCGGCCGGCCCATCAGCTCGTTTGGCACGCCACCGCGGGATCTGACGCCGGTTAGTTCGGCCGCCGCGTAGCCCCGCGCTTGGCGCTCCTCAACGTTCCGACCGCTCTTGTTCTCGACCAGGAGGATCACGTCAGGATCGGTCCGGTAGAGCAGGACGTCGACGCGAATGACGCCGGGCGTGGACTGCACGTCCAACTCGAGCGCGTGCAACCGGAATCCCTGCTGCGAGAGGTTCTCGAACCAGCCGCCGTCCCGCGCGACGAGCGCGAGCACCGCGTTCACGGGAACGAGCCGAGCATCCACCGCAGACGACTCTATTGACGGTGCTCACCGATCACCGGCCCCCTCTGCAAGTTCCACCCCCGGAAGGATCCTGCACCCGGAACGCCTCGGCCAGAAGCTTGGCCTCGCCGCCGCGATCGCGGTGGTGGACGTAGCGCATCGTCGTCTGGATGTCGGCGTGACCCATCCACGCCTGAACCGCCGGAACTTCGGCCCGGCGGACCGCGAGCGTGCCGAACGTGTGGCGCAGGTCGTGGAAGCGCAACTGACGCAGGGCGGCGCGGCGCAGCGCAGCCTTATAGCGATCTCGGAGGGCGCCGGAGTCCATGAACCCGCCGGCCTCACCGGCGAAGACGAGATCCTCGTCCCCGGTGAACCGCTCGCGCCGCCGAAGCCCGGCAAGCGACTCGGCAACCTCAGCTACGAGCGGCACCGAGCGGACCTTGCCGCTCTTGGGGGTGCCGAGACCGCCATTGACGTTGTAGCTCCGACGCACTCGTAGGGCATCGCCGGCGAAGTCGACATCCCGCCACTGGAGCGCCAGGAGCTCGCCTAGTCGCAGCCCGGTGAACGCGGCCGTCAGGTACAGGCACGCGTCCTGGCTCGAGCCGGCAGCCCGGACCAACGCGTGCACCTCCTCCGGTGAGAACGCGTCGAGGTCGTCGGAAATGCGGTAGCGCGGCCGCTCGACGTCGGCCGCCGGGTTCCGCGGGAGGCCCCAGACCTTCATCGCCCGACGGAAGATCCCGTGGAGGATCACCAGGTACTTGGCGACTGTCCGGTTCGATGTCGTCAGCGTCCGCTTCCATTGCTCGAGCATCTCCGGCGTCACGTCCTCCAGGCGCGCGTCCCCGAGGTCGCGGGTGATCCTGGCGGCGGTGATCCGGTAGTCGCTCAGCGTCGACGCCTTGCACGCCCGGTCGTGCTCGACGTAGCGCAGCCACTCGGCTGCCGCGTCGGCAACCGTCGCTCCCGTGGCCACCATCCCCTGCAGTTCGCCCCGGCGGGCTTGGGCGAGCGTGTCATCCAGCCACGCCTCGGCCTGGCGCTTGGTGAAGTACCCGGCCGGCGGACGCCCCCGGCCTGTCCAGGCCGGGCCGAGTTTCTTCTGAACCTGGCGTCCGTCGGGCAGCCGGTACTTCGCGTACCACGCCGGACCCCGCGTCCGCTCGACTCGGAAGACGTGGCCGCTCGGCGGCTGGGAGGGCCTGATCGGCGGGGAAGACGTCGCCATGTCCCCAATGATACCCGATCCTCGGGACATATTCGGGACACGCTTTGGTTTTTGGTCCCGAGCGGGCTCGAGCCCCTTGACCAGAAAAGCGCCGATTTACAGGGAAACGGAGCGGCGAAGGAGTCGAACCTTCCAGCGCGATCAGACGCGCCCCACCGGTTTTGAAGACCGGGCGGGTCACCGGACCCGGGCCGCTCCAGGTGCTACATCGTCACGACGATCCGGCCGGGTTCACCTTCGACTAGTTCGCCCACCACAACTCCGGGAATCCCGTCAACCCGGTCGGCCGCCACGGCGACGAGCAGACCACCGGATGTCGTCGCATCACACACAAGGCGTCGCCGCGCTTCCGGGACGTCGCCGGCGAATTCGGTGAATCCCTCGGCGTAGGTCCTGTTTCCAGCACTTCCGCCCGACACCCCGAAGTCTCCCTCGAGCAGTTCGATGACACCTTCGATCGCCGGAACCATTCCACCGTTGATCCGCGCTGCCACGCCGCTTGCCAACCCCAGCGAGTGGAGGTGTCCCAGCAGACCGAATCCAGTCACATCTGTCATCGCCCGCGCACCCGCCGCCCTGGCCGCCGCCCCGCCGACGTCGTTGAGCGTCGTCATCACCTCGACCGCCCGCCCGAGCAACCCATCATCGATGACACCACGCTTCCGCGCCGTCACCACCGCCCCGACTCCGAGCGGCTTTGTCAGCACGAGGACGTCCCCCGGCCGACCGCCGGCATTCGAGATCACCTCGTCCGGGTGAACTAGACCCGTGACCGCCAGGCCGTACTTCGGCTCGGGGTCGTCGATCGAGTGACCACCGACGATCGACACGCCCGCCCGGCTCGCGATCTCCGCCCCTCCCCGGAGGATCTCCCGGAGAACGTCGCCCCCAAGGCGCTCGAGCGGAAACGCGACGACATTCATCGCCGCGACCGGTGTCCCGCCCATCGCATACACGTCGGATAGGGCATTGGCGGCCGCAATCCGACCGAAATCGAACGGGTCGTCGACAATCGGAGTGAAGAAATCAATCGTCAAGACCAGCGCGACGTCGTCCGAGATTCGGAAGACCGCCGCGTCGTCGGCCGTGTTCGACCCGACCAGGACCCGGTCGTCGACGATCCCCGGGAGGTCGCGAACCAGCGGCAGAAGAGCCGCCGCTGGGAGCTTGCAGCCGCACCCGGCACCGTGGGCGAGCGACGTCAAGGCGACAGGTGTGCTCATCTTGATCTCGATCCTATGTCCGGTTGCCGGTCACTCGCGACCGAAGTGGCGGCGGAGGACCCGCCGGTTGTCGGGCAGCCGCTTCGTCAGCCGGCCGGCGTCGAGGTGCTCGAGCCAGGCCTGGGCGAGCTTCCGTGAGGTCTTGAGCTCGTCCCGAAGGCCGGCCAGTGTGATCGAACCGTCGGCCTCGATGACGCCGACCACCCGCCGGCCGACGTCCTCGACGGCCGATCGGTGGGCGTACATGTCCCGGCCGACGCGGACCGCGATCCCGGCCGACCGCAACGCGGCCAGTTCCCCCGCCGCGCTACCGAGCGCCGACACGGGCTCCAGATGATGGCCGGCTTCCCGCAGGCGTTCGGCAAGCGCGACCGCCGCCTCCGACAACGCCTCAGGCTGGTCCTCATGACCGGGGTCGTCCGCCGCCGCCGGCGGGTCCGGCTCGTCCTCCCCCCGGCGGAGGCGCTCCAGTCGCTCGACCGCCGGCGAGCTCCGCCCGTGGCGGCGGGCGACCGGATCGAGCACGATGCCCCCGCCGAGGGTGTCCGGTGGCGAGACCGACCGGATGACCAGGCGGTCGCCCCGGCCGGCCAGTACCGGCTGCTCGAGCCGGACCTGCCAGAGGCCGTCGGTCAGACTGATCACCCGCCCGGCGGCCGTCCGCGTCCCGTGGTGGACCTGCACCCGCTCGCCGTCGTCAGCCCCCAGCCCGAGATTCAGCGCGCAGTCGAGAACCGTCGTCGGCTCGACCGCCGAATCCCCGGACACCAGGGCATCCCCCCGTGAGAGCTCGCGGACGCCGATCCCGCTCAGGTTGACCGCCACCCGCTGGCCGGCGTCGGCCGTCTCGACCGCCTCGTCGTGGACCTGCACCGACCGGACCCGGACCCCGCGTCCGGCCGGCAGGAGGACCAGCTCGTCGCCGCGGGTGATCCGCCCCGACCAGAGCGTCCCCGTGACGACGGTTCCGGCACCCTTGATCGTGAACACCCGGTCGACGTGGAGAACCGTCGCCTGCTTCTCGGACGCCCGACCCGGCAGGCGGCCGGCAACCCGGCTGAGGGCGTCTGCAACCGCCGCCACTCCGTCCCCCGACCGTGCCGAGCACCGGACGATCTCGACGCCCGGGAGGAGCTTGGCTGCCTGCGCCGAGGCCCGGCTGGGATCCGTCCGATCGATCTTCGTGATCGCGACCACCCCCTGGTCGACTCCGAGGCCGGCGAGGACGGCCGCGTGCTCCTCGGTCTGGGGCATCACCCCGTCGTCGGCGGCGATCACCATCAAAAAGAAGTCGATTCCCCCGGCACCGGCGACCATCGTCCGGACGAACCGCTCGTGCCCCGGAACGTCGACCACCGAGACCGGCCGGCCGTCGGGCAGGGTCAGGAGGGCGTAGCCCAGCTCGATCGACATCCCCCGGGCCTGCTCCTCCGGAAGCCTGTCGGTGTCCACTCCGGTCAGCGCGGCGACGAGCGCCGTCTTGCCGTGGTCGATGTGACCGGCCGTACCCAGCGTGAGGGGTGGGTCGCCGACGCTCACCGGCGTCGAGGATAGTCGGCTCCGCCCGCCCGCCCGCCCGGCCGGTAGCCCGGTGGTAGCGTGGGCCGCATGTCGACGGACCACCCGGCTCGCCGCGGCCTTGCCGGCTTCGCGACGGTCGTCGCGGCCATGGTCGTCGTCTCCAGCGCCGCGGCCCACCGCCCGCCGACAAAGGCCGAGTTCCGGGGGATCGAGCGGGCGGTTGACCAGTACACCAAGCACTTCTACTGCGCCTCGCCAGGTGCCGTCGACGTCTCGACCCGCGACTCCCGGTGGGCCGCCGCCTTCGGCGTGAGCAACTGCGGCAGCGGAAGCATCGAGGGCCGCTTCTACCTCCGGCGGGCGAGTCACCTCGTCGACCGCTGGCGGGTCGTCGAGGTCACGGCGCGCCACGGAATCGAGAACGGCAGGGGTCCGGGATGCGCGAGCCGGCGAGTCCCGGCCGACATCCGTTGCGGCGTTCGCGGCCGGTCCTGACCCTCGGGCGAGCTCAGTAGAGGTGCGCGATAGATCCCGACGGTCTCCGGCCGGCCGCCGGCGCCGGTGATCCGGACCCGCACGCGAGTCGCCCGCCCCATGACATAGAGGGTCGCCGTACCGCCTTGCCCGGACGTGTTGAGCTGGCTCCATTCCGAACTCGCCACCCGTTCCGGAACCTCCCCCTCGGGGGCCCTGCGCCCAGGCGGGCCGGCTAATCATCACTCGGACCCGCCAGCCGCCGGACGGCTCCGGCGACATCTTCGGCCTCCCGATCGGTCAGCGTCCGTACGTCCAGGACGACCGCACCCCCATGGATCCGACCGACGACAGCCGGATTCCCGGCCCGCAGGCGCCGGGCCAGGGCGTCCGCCCCGGCCGGTCCCGGCTCGAGCGCGACGACCGGGCCTGAGAGCTCCAGCAGCGGCAGTGCCCCCCCGCCGACGCGGGCGGTCCCTTCGATCAACCGTCCGCCTGTCCCGTCCGCCAACCGCCGCGCCCTCGCCTGGAGGTCGGCGGGGTCGGCGCAGAGCATCGCGAGGACCGGGATCTCCGAGACTGCGGCCGCCGGGTCCCGGTAGAGGGCGAGGGTCGCCTCGAGCGCGGCGAGTGACAGCTTGTCGATCCGCACAGCCCGTGCCAGCGGGTGCCGCCGGCACGCGTCGATCGCCGCCCGGCGGCCCACGAGAATTCCCGCCTGGGGGCCGCCGAGGAGCTTGTCCCCGGAGAACGCGACCACCCCCGCCCCGGCCCGGACCGACCGCCGGACGGACGGCTCGTCGGCCAGGAGCTCGAGCTCGTCGGCAAGGACGCCCGACCCGACATCGTCGATCACGGGGACACCCAGGCGACAGAGCGGCTCGATCTCGACCGTCTCGACGAACCCGAGCTGGCGGAAGTTCGACGGGTGGGCCCTCAGGATCGCGCCAGTCTGATCACCGATCGCCGCTGTGTAGTCGGCCAGCCGAGTCCGGTTCGTCGTCCCCACCTCGACCAGGCGGGTCTGGGCCTGGGCGAGGATCTCCGGAATCCGGAACCCCCCGCCGATCTCGATCAGCTGGCCGCGGGAGACGATCGTCTCCCGGCCGGCGGCGAGCGCCGCCACCGCGAGCAGGACCCCGGCCGCGCAGTTGTTGACTGCGATTCCCGCCTCCGCGCCCGTCAGCTCGCAGAGCAGTCGGCCGACATGGTCGTGGCGGGATCCCCGCTCCCCAGCCGAAAGGTCGAGCTCGAGATTCGAGTAGCCCTCGGCCGCCCGATCGACCGCCGACCGCGCCGCTGCCGAGAGGGGCGCCCGGCCGAGGTTCGTGTGGACGACGATCCCCGTCGCGTTGAGGACCCGCCTCAACTGCGGCCCAAGACGACCCCTCGCCCGCCCGACGAGATCGACCTCGTCGGTCGCTCCCCCGACGAGCTCCTCCCTTCGGGCGGCGAGCTCCGCCCGCGCGACCGAGACGGCCAACCGGTCGACCGACGGGAGATCCCGGAGGCGGCCGTTCTGGGTCACCTCTGTGTCCACCCGCGCCCCACGACGATCGGCATCCCCCATGCCGACGAGGATAGTCCCGCGGCCCGCCGCGACCGCGCATAATGGACTCATGCTCGCGGCAGTGATCCTCGCTCCGCTCGCCGGAGGACTGATCATTCTCGCGGTCGGCCTCCGCATCCACTGGTATTCACGTACTCGGATCCTTGCTCAATTGACCATCCGCGGTCGCGGCCTCTATTTCAGCCGGACGCCCGACGGCGACTGGTGGAAGCTGAGACTCCGTCGGCGATGCACCTCCACCCGCGGTTGGCCGGGACCCGACGATCCTCCGTCGGCGGGCACACGGGAGCCACGCCGCCCTCACGGTCCCCGACCCCTCACGGCCGCCGTCCGGCGCTGACCCAGTCGGCTGGGACTTCTCGACGGCGCCGGCACGTACGCGGGTCGCGGGTCACCCGGTCGGGGTTCGCCCGGTCGGGGTTCACCCGGCCGGACGCGGTTCGTAGAAGCGAAGGCGACTGGACCCCCGATCGATCAGCGGCATCTCCCGTCCGACGCCCGGACCCGGCTCGACGCCCGGACTGAGGAACGGGTAGCCACGGCCGGCCAACTCTGAATGGAGAGCGTCGAGTCCTGGGTCACTTTCGACGTTTTCGGAGTTGCGTCAAGCTCCAGGTCACGCGACGAACTTGCGCTCGAGATCGGCGAAGAAGGCCGCCGAGAGTCGGTCGAACTCGTCCGCCGTCAGACGGATCGGGTCTCCCGGCCTGAGGCCGACGACCGACTCCTCGGGGACATACTTGATCACCTTGTTGCCGCGGAAGATCCCGTCGTGGTTGAGCAGCGACTCGCAGATCAGCTCGACCTCGTTGAGCGGATTCCCGTCCTTCCCAGTGACCGCTCGGAGTCTGTGTACGAAGTGGCGGTCGAGGACGAGCGTCATGTTGTTGAAGAAGAGCGAATCGAAGTCCTCGAGAGCCGAGTCGGCGTCCCTACCCTTCGCGTCGGCGACCGCGCCCGTCAGTCGCCTGTGCGCTGCGAGCTGGAGGTCGACCGCGGCCGTCGCGTGGTCGAGCTCCTCCTGCGTGTAGGTCTTTCGGCCGAGCATCGGACGTCGTCCTTTCGTAGTTCGCGGGTCAGACCCGGCGGCGGTAGCGGACGTACACGACTCGCGACCCGAACGTCCTGGTCTCGACCAGCTCGAGGTCGATCGGTTCGTCGAGAGCAGGGAAGAACGGGGTCCCGCCGCCGAGCAGGATCGGGCTGACGAAGAGCCGGAACTCGTCGATCAGGCCCAGCTCGAGCGCGCTGCGTGCCAGGCCGGCTCCGCCGACGGCGATGTCCTTCTCGCCGGCGACCTGCCGGACTCGGTCAACCACTTCTGCGACGCCACCCCTCGCAAGCGTGGCATTGCCCGCGACCGAGTCGAGGGTCTTCGAGAAGACGACCTTCGGGAGCGCCTGCCAGATGCGGGCGAACTCGAGGATGTGGTCGGCCGCCGACGGATCCTCCTGGTCGACCGTCTCCCAATAGACCATCGTCTCGTACAGCCGCCGCCCGCAGAGGTGCGCCCCGACCTCCTGCATCTGCTGGTTGTGGAATCGGTGGAGCTCCTCGTCCGGCGCGGCCCAATCGAGCGCGCCGCCGGGCCCGGCGATGAATCCGTCGAGTGAGACTCCCATCGAATAGATCAGCTTCGGAATCACGATCCTCGTCGCGGAGTATCGTGACCGGATGCCGCCGCCGTCGACGGAGTCTCCGGCGCCCCGTCCAGACGGTCACCTCCCCCCAGCGGTCGACGAGCCCACGACGATCAGCGCCGAGCTCGACGGCTGGCTGACCGGCGAGAGTGTGAAGACCCTCGGCGGCCTGATCGAGGTCTTCGGGAAGAAGAGCTTCGCGATCCTGTTCGTGCTCCTGCTCGGCGTCTCGGCGCTCCCCCTACCGACCGGCGGCGCGACCCACGTCTTCGAGATCATCGCCGGCCTTCTCGCCCTCGAGTTGATCGCCGGCCGCGAGCAGATCTGGCTTCCCCAGCGGTGGCGAGGGATGGAGCTTGCCGGAAGCAAGCAGCAGCGCTTCATCACCGCGCTCCTAAAGTTGATCCGCAAGCTCGAGCGGATCTCCCGACCTCGGATGGCGTTCGTCTTCGACCGTCGCCTCAGCAACATCGGCTTCGGGCTGCTCGTCCTCGGCGGGTCGGCCGCGGCCTTTCTCGCGCCGCCGTTCACCGGACTCGACACGCTCCCCTCACTCGGCGTCGTCCTCGTCTCGCTCGGCATCCTCCTCGAGGACATTTTGATCGTCGTCATAGGGATCGTCGTCGGGATTGCCGGAATCGCCCTCGAGGTCGTGCTCGGCAGGGCGGCGATTCACACGATCGGCAATCTCTTCTGAGCGAGCGTCGTCTCTAGGTCCCACCGTCCTGCGGCGGTCAGACCCATCGACCCGCCCGGCGGCCGGGATATGTTGGGGCCGTGGCGTCGAGAATTCTGACTTGGAGGACTCTCGCCGGACTCCTCGGGCTCGGGCTCGGGCTCTCGCTCGCGGCCTGCGGCGGAAGCCAGAAGCACCCGGCTGCGAAGGCGACGACTCCCGCCACCCCGCCGGCCCTCCGGCCGGGCGGAACCTCCAAGCTCGTCCAGTATCTGCTCAAGGACGGAGAGGGCGGCTTCACGCCCTTCTCGGTCGCCGTCGACCAGCCGACCGTGACCGACTGGATGAAGTCGAGCCAGTCGACCCCGGCGGATGCACGCCGGGTCGTCCAGGAGGGATTCCGCGACGCGCTCCAACAACAGACGGCCACCGCGACCGGCGGCTCGGGCCTCGACTTCGTGCTCGAGCTGGGGTCGGCGACGGCCGCCAGGCACGAGGAGGCGGTCGAGCTGACGGAGGACATCGCCGAGCAGGGCCACGTCCGTGTGTCCCGCTTCACGGTCGCCGGGATTCCCCGCTCCGAGGGGATCTCGGCTTCCGAGGGGAAGAGGGGGTCGGCCGCCAACGTGCTCTTCACTGTCGGGCGCTGCCTCATCCTCGTCGGAAATGGCGGAGTCGACCCTCGGTACAAGACCGACGTGATCGCCGGGGCACGGGCCCTCTACCGCCGGACCGCCCACGCCGCGGGGCCCTGCACGGCGGGCGGACTGCTCCAGGTCTGACGCCGCCGCCGGGAGGTCACGGTGTCGGCGCGCAGCCGGAAATGGGGGTTTTCCCCCGGGGCTTGCCGACGCGGGTGCGTTCCGGCGGGTCGGCGAGCAGGGGAGCGGGGGAGCGGGGGAGCGGGGGCGAGCGGGGCGAGCGGGGCGAGCGGGGCGAGCGGGGCGAGTGTGTCCTCTCAAGAAACTAGTTGCCGGAGTCCGGCAACTAGTTCTCAAAACACGCCACCACACCCCTCTCCCCCCCGGGGCTCCTGCCAGATCCCACGGACCCGATCTCGCAAGGAGCGCAGGTACATTTTGCGTTTTCCCCGGTCCCCCGCAGGGAACCTCCGCGAGCGTGCCGCCACCCCCGCCCGCTCACCCACGCCCCGCCCCCGCCCGCCGGCTCCCGGACCCCCGGCCCCTCCGGCCCCTCCGGCCCCCGGGCCCCCCTGGCCCCCCGGCCCCCGCGACCAGACAACCCCCAACCCGGAGACCGCTCGTGCCCGACCTGACCAGCTCTGACCAGATCAGCCGCCGCCGGGCCCTGGCCCTCGGGGGCGGGCTCGCCGCAACCTCGCTCCTCGTCGCGGCCGATCCGCGACCGGCGATAGCCGCAACTGCGGCCGCCACCACTAAAAATGGGCTCCTGACCCAGAAGGGAAAGCTCCCGGCCCACCAGATCCAGGACATCGTCGGAGCGGAGGGAACCGTCTCCCACGGCGTCCTCGGGATCGAGATCGAGCGCACGGACATCGGCAATGTCGCAGGCCCCCTGGGGGTGACGTTCACCCCGTCGTTCGAGGTCAACGGGACGCTGACCTTCCAGCCGCTCGGACACAACCTCGCGTTCTTCAACGGCGATCTCCCGGTCCTCCCGAGCGAGACAAACGGCTTCATCGACGCATTGATCGCCAACGGCCTGGTCTTCCAGGCCTTCCACCAGCACTACACCGACACCACCCCGAACGTCTGGTTCATCCACTTTCGAGGCCTCGCCAGGCCGCTTAGCCTGGCGCGGGCGGTCCATAACGCGCTGAAGGCGACGGCGACGCCGCTCCCGCAGAAGATGCCGTCCAATCCGACGAGCCCGCTCGACCACAAGCGTCTCGGGTCGATCCTCCGGGGAGACGCGCAGGTCGGCGACGCCGGCTCGGTGACGGTGACCGTGGGGCGCAGCGACAAGATCGTGATCGGCGGGGTCGAGGTCTCACCGGAGGCGAACATCTACACCGAGGTCCAGTTCTCGCCGCTCACCGCGCCGGGGCAGGCAGCCGTCGGACCGGACTTCTCGATGATCTCGTCAGAGGTCCAGTCGGTGATGAGGGTGATGCGCCGGGCAGGCTGGTTCGTCGGGTGTCTGTACAACCAGGAGACCGGCGAGAGCCCTCAGCTGTACTTCTCCCACATGCTGAAGACCGGAGACGCCTACTCTCTTGCCGGGGAGATCCGGCGGGGCCTCGACCGGACGAACTCACAATGACCCCGGGGCCGAGGTAGCGTCGGAACCATGCACCCGCTGCTCCGCCAGCTGAAGGGCGATCGGCTCGGCCTGGGGCCGGCGGTCCAGTCGGAGACGACCCGGGACCTCAAACCGCGGACGGCGACGGCAGACCGTGTGGTCAAGTCGGTGTGCCCGTACTGCGCGGTCGGGTGCGGCCAGTCGATCTACGTCAAGGACGAGAAGGTCGTCCAGATCGAAGGTGACAAGGACTCGCCGATCTCGCGGGGGAGGCTCTGCCCCCGGGGTTCGTCGTCGCTGTCCCTGGTGAGCACGCCGACCCGCGAGACGAAGGTCCGCTACCGGCGGCCGGGGTCGACCGACTGGGAGGACCTCGACCTCGAGGTGGCGATGGACATGATCGCCGACCGGGTGATCGATACCCGGCGGCGTACGTGGGAGGACACCGGGGACGACGGATCCCTCCTCAACCGGACGCGGGGGTTCGCCCACCTGGGTGGGGCGACGCTCGACAACGAGGAGAACTACCTGATCAAGAAGTGCTTCTCGGCGTTGGGAGCCGTGTCGATCGAGAACCAGGCCCGCATATGACACTCGTCCACCGTTCCCGGTCTGGGAACCTCGTTCGGGCGCGGCGGCGCCACCAACTTCCTGCAGGACCTCCAGAATGCTGACTGCATCCTGATCGAGGGGTCGAACATGGCCGAGTGCCACCCGGTCGGCTTCCAGTGGGTGATGGAGGCACGCGAGCGGGGGGCGAAGATCATCCACGTGGATCCACGGTTCACGCGGACGAGCGCGGTCGCCGGCCTGCACGTACCGCTGCGGACGGGGACCGATATTGTCTGGCTCGGGGCGCTGATCAACTACGTCCTGGAGGGCGGTCACGACTTCCGGGAGTACGTCGTCCGCTACACGAATGCGGCGACCATCCTCTCGGATGACTGGGTCGACGCCGACGATCTCGACGGGGTCTTCTCGGGCTTCGACGCGACTGACAGGTCCTATGACCAGTCGAGCTGGCGCTACGCCGGGATGGAGCCGCCGCCGGCGGCCGGCGAGCCGATCAGCGCCGAGCAGTCCCACGGGGCCCATGGAGCCGACCTGGAGTCGGGCGAGCCGCCGGTCACAGACGAGACGCTCGAGGATCCGCGGTGCATCTTCCAGGTCCTCAAGCGGCATTTCACCCGGTACACGCCGGAGCTCGTCCAGGAGGTCTGCGGCATTCCTCCGGACGTCTTTCGCGAGGTGGCGGAGACCCTGGTCGCGAACTCGGGGGCCGAGCGGACGACGGCGTTCGTCTACTCGGTCGGTTGGACCCACCACACGACGGGGGCCCAGTACATCCGGGCGGCGTCGATCCTCCAGCTCCTGCTGGGGAACATCGGGCGGCCGGGCGGGGGGATCCTGGCGCTGCGTGGACACGCGTCGATCCAGGGGTCGACCGACATCCCGACGCTCTACAACATCCTGCCGGGGTATCTCCCGATGCCGAGTGCGAGCCCCGACCTGACGCTTGACTCGCACCTCGAGAAGATCACTCCGCCGGCGGGCTTCTGGGGTCACTCGCGGGAGTACATGGTCTCCCTTTTGAAGGCGTGGTGGGGAGACGCTGCGACGAAGTCGAACGACTTCTGCTTCAACCATCTTCCGCGGATCACCGGGGACCACTCGATCTATCCGACGATCATGGACATGCGCGACGGGAAGGTCGAGGGCTTCTTCGTGATGGGCGAGAACCCGGCGGTCGGGTCGGGGAACTCGAAGCTCCACCGGCTGGCGATGGCGGAGCTGAAGTGGCTGGTGATCCGCGATTTCCAGATGATCGAGTCGGCGACGTTCTGGAAGGACGGGCCGGAGGTCGACACGGGAGAGCTCGATCCGCGGGAGATCGACACGGAGATCTTCTTCCTGCCGGCGGCGGCCCACACGGAGAAGGACGGGTCGTTCACGAACACCCACCGCCTCCTCCAGTGGCATCGGAAGGCGATCGAGCCGCCGGATGACTGCCGGTCAGAGCTGTGGTTCATGTTCCATCTCGGCCGGCGGATCCGCGAGAAGCTGGTCGACTCGATCGAAGCCCGCGACCAGGCGATCCTCCAGCTGACGTGGGACTACGACGTCCACGGGCCGACGGCGGATCCCGACGCCGAGCAGGTGCTCCGCGAGATCTCGGGCTTCGGCTGGCCGGACGGGGAGGCGGTCTCGGGGTACACGAAGCTCAAGGGAGACGGGTCGACGGCCTGCGGGTGCTGGATCTACTCGGGGGTCTACGCCGACGAGGTCAACCAGGCCGATCGCCGCAAGCCCGGCCAGGAGCAGGACCAGGTCGCGGCGGAGTGGGGCTGGGCGTGGCCGGCGAACCGACGGATCCTCTACAACCGGGCCTCGGCGGACCCGGCCGGGCGGCCGTGGTCTGAGCGCAAGGCGTATGTGTGGTGGGACGCGGGCGAGGAGAAATGGACGGGCCACGACGTGCCGGACTTCGTCGCCGACAAGAGCCCCGACTACACGCCGCCGGACGGGGCGAAGGCCGAGAAGGCGCTGCGGGGTGACGAGCCGTTCGTGATGCAGCCGGACGGGAAGGGGTGGCTGTTCGCGCCGACCGGCCTGACCGACGGGCCGCTGCCGACCCACTACGAGCCGAAGGAGTCGCCGGTGGTCAACGCGGTCCACCCGGCCCACAGGTCGAGCCCGACGATGGAGGAGTTCCACCGCGACGACAACCTCTACAACCCCGCGGGCGACGAGCCGGGGTCCGAGGTCTACCCGTACGTGCTGAGCACCTACCGAATCGCCGAGCATCACACGGCGGGCGCGATGTCCCGGACCCTCCCTCACCTTGCCGGCCTGGCACCCGAGCTGTTCGTCGAAGTCTCACCGGAGCTTGCCGACGAGCGGGAGCTCGAGCACAACGGGTGGGCGACGATCGTCACGGAGCGGACGGCGATCGAGGCAAGGGTGATGGTCACCGAACGTGTCACCCCCCTGAACGTCGCCGGCCGGCAGCTGCATCAGGTCGGCCTGCCGTATCACTGGGGTTGGTCGGGTCTGGCGACCGGCGACTGCGCAAACGACCTGCTGGCGCTGGCGCTCGATTCGAACGTCCACATCTCGGAGTTCAAGTCGGCGACGTGTGACGTGCGGCCGGGTCGGCGTCCGCGGGGACCGGGAGTGCTTGAGCTGGTTGAGAGCTACCGCCGACGGGCAGCGGGTGATGCGACATGAGTGGCTTCGAGCTCGAGATCGACCTCTACGACTCCGCAGATCAGCAGCCGCGGATGGGCTTCTTCACCGACACGTCGTTGTGCATCGGGTGCAAGGCGTGCGAGATCGCCTGCAAGGAGTGGAACGACGTCCCGGAGGCGGATCTCGTCCACAGGGGGATGTCGATGGACAACACGGGGACGCTGGGGGCTGACACGTGGCGGCATGTGGCCTTCATCGAGGAGCGTCAGCCGGTCGAGCTCGGGGATGACGGGGCGGGCGGTCTGCGGTGGCTGATGTCATCGGATGTCTGCAAGCACTGCACCCACGCGGCGTGTCTCGAGGTCTGTCCGACGGGTTCGCTGTTTCGGACCGAGTTCGGAACCGTCGTCGTGCAGGAGGACATCTGCAACGGATGCGGCTACTGCGTGCCGGCGTGTCCGTTCGGTGTGATCGACAAGCGCAAGGAGGACGGCCGGGCGTGGAAGTGCACACTGTGCTATGACCGGCTGAAGGAGGACCAGACGCCGGCGTGCGCCCAGGCGTGTCCGACTCACTCGATCCAGTTCGGCGAGCTCGAGGATCTCCGCGACCGCGCGCAGAAGCGGGTGGGCGACCTGGTCGAGAAGGGTGAGGCCGGGGCCCAACTCTACCTGGCCGATCCGTCAGATGGGATCGGCGGGGCGGGGGCGTTCTTCCTCCTGCTCGACGACCCCGAGGTCTACGGGCTGCCACCGGATCCGAAGGACACGACGGCCGAGTTGCCGGGGATCTGGAAGACGACGGCGCTGGCGGCCGGGACGCTCTTGGCCAGCGTGCTCGGGGCGGCCTTCGCGGGCAGAAGCCGTTGACCATGGACGGTGATCTGGGGTTGGCGGGCGGCGGGCAGGACAGCCGGGGAGATCGTCCTCGGTCGGGTCAGGCGCGAGCGCGGTCGGGCGGAGGCCGCGACGGGGGGCCGACGGTGCCGCGGGCGGTCCCGCGGTCGTACTACGGCCAGCCGATCCTCAACAAGCCGACGTGGACGTGGGAGATCCCGGTGTACTTCTTCGTCGGCGGGATGGCGGGCGCTTCGGCTCCGCTGGCCCTGGTGGCGAGCCTCCAGGGCAACCGTGGACTCGCCCGGGCGGCGTCGGCGGCCGCGCTCGGCGGAGCGGCGATCAGCCCTGTGCTGCTGATCTCGGATCTCGGGCGGCCGGAGCGATTCCTGAACATGCTGCGGGTCTTCAAGCCGACGTCGCCGATGAGCGTCGGCTCGTGGATCCTCGCGAGCTTCGGCCCGGCCGTGGCGTTGGGTGCCGGACGCGAGCTGCTTGGCATCCTCCCGCGGCTCGGGCGCGCCGGCCAGGTCGCGGGGGCGGCGCTGGGTCCGGGTCTGTCGACCTACACGGCCGCCCTCCTGGCGAACACGGCCGTCCCGGCGTGGCACGAGGCAAGGCGGGAGCTGCCGTTCGTCTTTGCGGGGAGCTCGCTCGCAAGCGCCTCGGGGGCTGCGCTGCTCCTGACGGCGCCGGTCGACGCGGCGATCCCGCGGCGGATGGGGGTCGCCGGAGCGGTGTTGGCGCTGGGGGCGACTGCGACGATGGAGCACCGCCTGGGCGAGCTGGGCGCGCCGTACCACGAGGGCGGGGCGGCGGCGGGGGTCGGACGAGCTGCGAAGACCCTGATGGCGACGGGGGGACTGATCCTCGCGGCCCGGGCGAGGCGTGGCCGGCGGCGGCCGGTCCTCGGCGCGCTCGCCCTGCTCGGGGGATCAGGGCTCGAGCGGTGGGCGATCTTCAAGGCGGGCGTCGCCTCGGCGGCGGACCCGGCGGCGACGGTCGGGCCGCAGCGGGCCCATCGGAACGCGGAGGAGCGTGCGGTCGCCCGAGAGCGTCGGTCGGCCGCGTCGGCGCAACCAGCCGCGGCAGCCCAACCAGCCGGGCCAGCCCAACCAGCCGGGTCATCCCAACCAGCCGGGCCAGTGCAACCAGCCCGGCCGGACTGATGGACGGACTGAAGCCGGTCGTCCACGACGGGATCCGGGACGTCTTGGCGGTCGAGGAGCCGCTGGAGATACGGGTCGACGGGGTTCCGCTGGCGGTCACGATGCGGACGCCGGGCCACGACGATGAGCTTGCGGTCGGCTTCCTCTACGGCGAGGGGCTGATCTCCGGTCCGCGGGAGGTCGGCCTGACCGACGACCTGGCGGCGAACACGATCGACGTTCGCGGGCGGCTCGACCGGGAGCCGGGGACGCGACGGTTCTACACGACGTCGTCGTGCGGGGTCTGCGGGAAGGGCGCGCTCGAGGAGGTCGCGGTCCACGCGCCGCGACTCGGGCCCGGACCACAGGTCACCCGCGCGGTGCTCGCAGACCTTCCGAGCCGACTGGTCCAGCCGGGCTTTGCGAGGTCGGGCGGCCTCCACGCGACGGGCCTCTTCGACGAGTCGGGCAACCTCGTCTGCGTCCGGGAGGATGTCGGGCGCCACAACGCGATGGACAAGGTCGTCGGCTGGGCGCTCGGGCGGGGCCTCCTCCCACTGGAAGGACACGTCGTGTGCGTGACGGGACGTCTGTCGTTCGAGCTGGTCCAGAAGGCCGCGGTCGCCGGGGCGCCGATCCTCGTCGGCGTGGGGGCGCCGACATCGCTGGCGGTCGGGGTCGCGGCCGACCGGGAGATGACCCTGTGCGGGTTCGCGCGTGCCGGTCGAATCAACGTCTACTGCGGGGACGAGCGGGTCCGCGGCTGAGCGTATGCTCGGCGTCCGGTCGGACTCCGAGAACGAGGTGGGCTCAGTGGGCAGGCTCGGCAGCTTGGCAATCAGGTCACTCGTTGCCCGATCGGCCGCTGCCGGATCGGCCGCTGCCGCATCGACCGTTGCCGGACCGGCCTCTGCCGCATCGACCGTTGCCGGATCGGCCGCTGTCGAATCGACCGTTGCCGGACCGGCCTCTGCCGCATCGACCGTTGCCGGATGGGCCGTTGCCGGAGCGGTCGTTGCCGCCGGCCTGGTCAGCGGTTCGCCGGCACTCGCCGCGGAGCCGTGGAGCGCGCCGCAGACGATCGCGCTCGGCTCCGCACAACTTCCCGGGCCGTCGCTGCCGCCTCCCAGTTCGCTCGGCGCGTCATCCCACGAGCTGCTCGCCCTACCGGGCGGTGGCATCGCGTTCGCGACGAACACGAACCTGAACTTCATCCCGAACCCGACCGGCAAGCCGACGATCGTCGCGCCGGTCGGCCTGACCGGCCTGATCTCGACCGACGGCGTGCTCGGGCCGCTGGCGCCGATCGGCGCAGGCCGCACCGCATCCGTGCTGCTCCGGGCCGGCCCGGAGGCAATCACCGCGTTCGGGACAGTCGGACTCCGCTCGACCCTGACGGCGGCCTCCGGCCGGCCGGGTCATACGCTCAGGGGCTCCCGGTCACTGAGCATCACGGGTGGCCTGGTCGTCGGTACGACCGACGACGCGGTGCTCGTGAACAGATGCACGGGGGCCTGCGTGAACCGCGATCTGGTGGTCGTCCGCCACCGGGGCAACGGGTGGTCTGTGCCGCGGGCGGTCGACCGGCCGGGGACGGAACGGGGTGGGGCGATCGCGACGCTCGCCGACGGGACGATCGCCGTCGCCTACGAGCGCAACCAGTCGATCTACGTCCGGAGGCTCTCGCCGACCGGGCGGCTGTTCCCGGCCCAGCGCGTCGGGCCGGGTGTTCAGTCGACGATCCGGATCGCCGCGGCCGGCCGACGCCGGCTGGCGATTGCGTGGGCGTGGCAGCGGGTCTCCGAGGGCGACGCGGTGTCCGGCTTCACAGCGCAGGTCGCCTGCTCGACGGGCCTCGGACACTTCAGCGGACGCTCGCACGTCCTGGCGTCGATCCCGGTGATGGGGACCGGGCGCTACGTCAGCGGCCCGGGGATCGCCCTGGAGCAGGACGTCAACGGGCAGCTCACGCTGGCGTGGTCGGACTTCGCGGACGGCCGGTTCGTCGTGACGGCAAGCAACCTCACCACGACGTGCGCGACGGCCAGGCAGACGGTCGCCGTCCCGGGGGCTGACGCCGTACTCGGCGATCTGGCCGTCGCGCCGTCCGGTCGGGCGACGATCGCCCTGACGGCGGGGATCTACGGGTCCGACCCGGCGCCGGCGAACAGGAGCGAAGCGGCCCACGGGATCCTCGCGGTGGAGCGGCCAGCGGCGACGGCGCCCTTCAGCGGGCCGGTCCAGGTCTCGGCGGCCGACGACAACGAGGCGGAGCCGGTCGTGGCGATCGACCAGACGAACGGACGAAGCGTCCTCGCGTGGCGCAACACCACAGGCTCGACCGACTTCGCGACCTCGCCCTAGCCGGCTCGACCGACTGATCGACCTCGCCGGACGGCCGCCCACGTCGGATGACCGATCGTCGGACCGTCAGGTTGAAGGTCGCGCTCGTCTGCCGGCCGGCGGAGGCGACCAGCTGTTCGGTCAGACCCCTGGCGAATCGTGGAGTGGGCCGGCCGCGCCTTTGGCGGCCGGCCCGAACGAGGCGGCGACGAGGTGCTCAGCCGACGCAGCCTGGGACTGAAGGGACACTCCCGACACAGTTGTTGGGCGTGTTGCCGGAGATCGGCGAGAACGTGATCGTCATGATGCCGCCCGATCGGTAGACGCCGCCGGCACCCAGGGTCGCGCTGTTGGCGCTGACCGGCGTGCTGGTCAGGGTTGTCGCCGTCGAGTTGATCGCGGCGATTCCGCCGCCTTGGGCGAGCGAGCTCGCGTTGGCCCTGACGAAGCTGCTCGTCGTCGTCAGGGTTCCCCTCAGGCCGTTGTAGAGGCCGGCGCCCATGCCCGTGGCGGTGTTGCCGGAGATCGTGCTGCTCGTGAACGTGGCATTGGCGCCGAGCGCGGGCGCGGGGACGTCGGCGTTGGCAAGGCCGCCACCGGTGCCGAGCAGGGCGGCGTTGTTGGTCAGGGCACTGCCGGTCAGGGTGACCGCTCCGAAGTTCAGGATGCCACCGCCGGAGCCCAGCACGTTGCCGTTGTTGAAGGTGACCGACTTGAGGGTCAGATTGCCGGTCCTGGCGACCTCGGCGATGCGGAACGACGGTGTGAGCAGACCAGTCGAGCGGGTGATGGTGTTCTGGTTGCCCGTGAGCGTGACGACAGTGGTGATGACCGGTAGCCCGTCCGGACCGTTCGCCCCGGTCGCGTGGCTCGTGGTCAGGTTGTAGGTGCACAGTGGCGTGAGGACGACGTTGCCGCCGCCCGCCGCGTTCGCGGCATTGATCGCGGCGACGAGAGCGGTCTCGTTGCAGGCGACGGCGGCCTGTGCCGCAGCCGGCATGGCCGTGGCGGCGGCCGCTGTAACGCCGGCGACGGCCAGCGCGCGCAGGCTGGTGCTGTGTAGTAGGGCGAGACGGTTCATGGCGTTCTCCTATGCGGTGGTCAAGCCGCCGCCCGATAACGACGGGGCCGGTTGCGATTGCGAAACAGCTCCGTCTGCGGGCGCCGCCCAATCCGTTCCCGGCAGAGCCCGGCGGCGAGGTCAGGGTGACCTTGATCAGAATGACGAGGCAAGTCCCGGTTCGGTACCGGGATACCCGTCATATCTATGCTCGAAACTACGGATTCGCCGGCTGGGCGACGTCCCGGCGGTTCCGATCGGGCCGAGCTGGCCAGCTGAGCGGCCGGAAGGTGGCGACCGCGCCGGGCCGGTACTTGCCTGCATCGCCTTCTCCAGGCGAACGGGCACCCACCCGGGAAAGAGCATCCGTGTACTACACGGCTCCCTGGGCTAGGCCGAGTCGACCGCCGGTTGTCCGACGGTCAGTCGGTTGCCGTCGGGGTCGGTCACGAGCGTGAAGCGGACGTTGCCGCCCATCGTCTCGACCGGGCCGGCGGCGATTCCCCGGTCGCTGAGTCCGGCCAGGAAGGCGTCGAGGTCATCGACGATCAGCGTGTGCGCGGCCGAACCGGCCCGCTCGACGTCGGCAACGAGGCAGAGCCAGCCGGCCTGGCTCATCTGCCAGGCAGCCTCGTCCTCGCTTGGAAGGAGATCGGGCGGTCGACCGACGAACTGGGCGTACCACGCCTGCGAGAGGGTGTAGCTGGCCACGGGTATCCCGGCGAAGACGTGCGCGAACATCCGCGCACACTACCGGGACCTCTCGCGCGGAGATCCCCCGGGCGCCACACCGGCCGACCAGCCGGGGTCAGTGGTGATTACCGGTGATCGTGGTGCTCTGCCCGGGGTAGGGGCCCGGCCCCGAGTTGCCGCCGGTGTCGCTCGTCCCGACCACGGTGTTGTCGATGACCTCGACTCCGTGCGTGTTGTTCTTCACGATCAGCACACCGACGATCGTGTTGGGTAGGCATCCGATCACCGGATCGCCGATGATGACCAGACGGCCGGCGTTCATCACGTCGAGCGCGCCGATCGTCCGGCTGGCGCAGACACGGATCATTCCCGGGGAGCTCGACGCGAGGATCGGCCCGCTGATCGTCGAATGCTCGACGTCGAGCGATCCGCCGGCCCGGACGCTGATCGCCCCTGTGACCTGCGCGTTGCTGAGGCAAGCGGTGCCCGTGACGATCAACGCGCCGAGGTGACTGCCGGTGATCGTCGTCGCGCACGCCACGACCTGGCGCAGCGTCCCATTGCTCGGTGCGAAGTTGCCGGCCCCACCGTAGGCCGCGGTGACCGTGTGCGACCCTCCGCCCAGGCTCGCGGTCGTGATCGACGCCGACCCGCCCGACAACCCTGTCGAGCCGACCTGGACTCCGTCGACGGTGAAGATGATCGTACCCGCCGGCGTACCCGCCCCCGGCGCGAGCGCCGCGACCCTCGCGGTGAACGTGACAGGCTGCCCCAGCGTCTGGGATCCGCCCGAGGTCACGGTGGTCGTCGTCGCCGCACGGTCGACCTGCTGGGCCAGCGCGGTTGACGCGCTCCCCAGGTAGTTGGCGGTCCCCGAGAACGTCGCGACGACAGGGTGCCCACCCGCGCTCAGGCCAGCCGTCGTGCACGTCGCCCGGTACCGCGCGGAGCTCGGCACCGGCCGGGCATCACACCCGGCGATCGTCACCCCGCCGTCAGCGAATGCGACCGTCCCGCCCCCCTCGGCCGGGGATACCGTCGCGGTGAACGTGACCGGCTGCCCGAACACCGACGGGTTCGCCGTCGAGCTCAGGGCGGTCGCGCCGGGCGCCCGATCGACCTGCTGGCCCACCGCGGTCGACGTGCTCCCCAGGTAGCTCTCGTCACCCGAGAACGTCGCGCTGACCGGGTGTCCACCCGCGGTCAGGCCTGCGGTCGTGCAGGTCGCCTGGTAGGGCGCCGAGCTCGACACCGGCCGGCCATCGCATCCGGCGATCGTCGCCCCGCCGTCAGCGAATGCGACCGTCCCGCCCCCATCGGCCGGGGATACCGTCGCGGTGAACGTGACCGGCTGCCCGAACACCGACGGGTTCGGTGTCGAGCGCAGAGTGGTCGCCGTCGTCGCCTGATCGACGACCTGCGTGGAGAGGCGTGAACTCGCCGAGAAATTCGGGTCTCCGCCGTAGCCGGCCGTGATGCCGTGGCTGCCCGCCGTCAGTGCCCCTGTCGTCAGGCTGGCGACGGCGTTGCCGTGGCCGTCGTCTTCGAGCGTGGCAGTGCCCAGCACCGTGGTCCCTTCGGCGAACGTGACCGGCCCCGTCGCCAACTCGGCTCCCGGATCGTTGGCCACCGTGGCCGTAAAGGTCACCGGCTGACCGAAGACCGAAGGGTTCGGCGAGGACGTCAGCGTGGTGCTCGTCGTGTTCTTCGTGATCCCGAGCTCTCCCGCGACGAACGGCTGCGAGCCAAAGCCGAAGCTGTACCGGCTGCCGCCCGACAGGGTTCCCACCGCACAGGTGATCGGATACGGGCTTCCGAGCACCGTGCTCGCAAGCGACGCGGTGCTGGTGCATGACGCCGCGCCGGTCACACCCGACGTGGCGAGGGTCTCGCCGTTCTTGAACCCCGAGATCGTCGCAATGAAGGTCGGGTTATCCGTGCCGTAGACCCTGCTCGCGCTCGGCGCGGTGACCGTCAGCGGTGCCGCGCCGATCTGGAGGACGGCGTCATTGAAGCTGATGTCGTACTTGTCTGAGCTCAGCCCCGACAGCCGCACGGGATAGCCGCCCGGCGGACTGGCCGTGGTCGCCGACGTGTCGAAGCTCAGCGTCCCGCTCAGAGACGCCGGGGTGTCCCCGTCGACGAACGCCGGACTGACCCCCACCGGCGGGGGGCCCGCGTAGGACGGAGCGTAGGTCGTCGGATTGGCGTCCCCGTAAGCCCTGAACTGGGTATCGGCGCTGACCGTGAGCGGCCGCGGAATCACCTTGAAGCTCCCGCCCTGGTAGTTGGGGGTGAACGAGTCGTGGGTCGAGGACCCGGTCACGCCCGAGCAGCTCCCGGCGTCTATCGGGTAGCTTCCCGGAAGCAGCCCATCGAGCGCCTTACCGCCGTCGACCGTCGTGCAGGTCGCCGTCCCGGTCAGCGTGACACCGACCGGCGGATTCCCGGTATACGCAAAGCTGTCGCCGCCACCACCGTACTCACCGGTGCCGGTGATGGTCGCATCGCAGTTCGTACTCCCCCGGCCGGCCAGCGGGATCGTCGTGCTCTTGCCGCCGTCAACCCCAGGATCACTTCCGCTGAGCGGGACGTTACCCGCCACGATCCCGTACCGGCTGCTCGCGAGCTGGACGTTGTCGAAGTTCCAACCCGGCGCCGTGCCCGCGCCGTCGTTGCGAATCGTGAGCGACCGCAGTGCGCCGAGGTCCTCGCTCGGGATCGTGACCCGGTTGACATCGTCCTGCTCGAACTCGCGCGCGATCGCCGTGCTGATCGTCACCGACGACGACCCCCGGCAGCCAGTCAACTTGAATGTCAGATTGGCGTCGGTCCCCGCGGTCAGCTCGTTGGTCGTGTGGATCCGCAGCGCGTAACCCTCCGTCTTCTGGTTGTCGAACGGGTTGTCTGCGGCCGTCGCGAGGAAGACGTCTGTACGGCTCTGGACGATCTGCGACAGGGTCATGATGTGGGCGACGGTGACCGCCTTGGAAGGCACATCGAGCCCGGCGTCGGGGATCTCGCCGTCGGCGCCGCCGTCGATGATCCTGTTCATGTCAGACGCGGTGTTCACCGTGAAGGCGTACGGGATCGCGATCGACCGCCCGATGCCGGCCTGATCGAAGCCCAGATTCTGCGCCGAGGCCTGCTCGATGTTCGGCAGCACGAACTGCGCGAATCCGCTGTCGAAGAGGATGCTGCCGGCTCCGTAGCCGATTTGAGCGGACCCGACGTGGGCGGCGTCGAACTTGCTCAGCAGGAACCTGGTGGTGCTGTCCGGAGCATCGCTGCCTCCGTCGACCATGATCCCCTCGTGTGAGGTGAGCAGGCTGGTGAAGGCGGTCTGGAACAGGTGGTTCGCGTCATCGGCGCCGCCGACGCTGTAGATGATCCACGGCTGGCGCGCGCTCGCCACCCCGAGGCCGGTCAGCGTCTGGCGGAACTTGTCCACGGCGGCGTGCATTCGCACGCCTGCGTCGAGCGGGCCGTTCGCGCTGCTCTGCGAAGCCGCCGTGTTGCTCTTCACGTCAAAGGCGATCGCCGCGACGTTCGCGCCGTCACAGACGATCCTCGCGGCAACCGACAGCCGCCAGTCTCCCGTCGTGTCACCGCAGTTCGTCGCGCTGTCGACCCCGAGCCACCGCTCGAGCGTCTGTGGCATGCGAGCTGGGGACGTCGTATTGTCGTGATATATGAACATCCCCGACGCCCCCGCGGTGGAGTTGACGAGCGTGCCGTCGAACTTGGTCGTACCGCCGAAAGTCATCACATCGGGTTCGAGGGCGTTGGCTCCGGCCCCGAGCGCAGCACCCACGTCGTCCGCTGCGTTGTCGACCTCGTTGGGGTTGTGCGCGTAGATGTAGAAGGGCCGGCGATGCTGCCCATTGGGTCCGAGATCCGACCCAGTTCCGCCAGCGCGGGCCGACGACGGCGCCGTCGCCCCGACCCCGACGAAGACGCCGCCGAGCACCGCGACGAGCGCGATCAGCTCCCAGGCCCGGCGCGGACCTCGAGCCGCCCGCTGCCCGGTCACGCGACCACCCCGGTCGCCGCGACCGTCAAGCAACTCGCTTCCCATCCCAGATCCCCTCGGTAGGTATGGCGCCCAAGAACGCCCACCACCGGCTCCGGGTAGATCCGCTGCCTGCCTCCGGAGTGTGCATGTGACTTATAGCACAATCTCCGATACGCGGTCAGCCGGTCGGACTTGGGGACGTCCGTCGCGAGATCGGGCCCATCCCAGACCTCCGGCGGTCGGTCCGCGGCGTCGAAGCGTCCCCGGCCACGCGGCGGTCCGTCGCGGCGTTTGGCCCTCCCCGACCTCGCGGCCCTCCCCGACCTCGCAAAACTTGCCCTGTCGACCGCTCGAGATCTGCGACGCTTCCCGGATGCGTCCGACCTTGTTCGAGTTCGCCGGCGGCCAGCCCGCCTTTCTCGCGCTCGCCGCCGCCCACCACGCACGCTGCCTCGAGGACCCCGAGCTCAACCACCCGTTCTCCCATCCCGACCAGAACCCCCGGCACGTCGAGCGGCTCGCGGCCTACTGGGCGGAGGTCCTCGGCGGACCGCCCGACTACTCGCGAACCTGCGCAGACGAGTCCCACGTCCTGCGGATACACGCCGCCCACGGCGACATGACCGATCTCGGCCGGCGCTTCGTCGACTGCTTCGGCTGCGCTCTCGACGACGCCGAGCTTCCCACCGACCCGGCGTTTCGCGCGGCGATGATCGCCTACATGCGCTGGGCCGTGGACGTCGTCCTGTCCTACGGCGACACGGACGTCGTCGTCCCTGCGGCGGCGGCGATGCCCCGGTGGGGTTGGGACGGCCTGCAGGCCTGAGCCGGTCTTCCCGACGCTCCTCGTCCTCGTCCTCGTCGTCGCCGTGTCGGGGATCGCCTCCTTTGACGCGCCGGCGGTGCTCGCCGCACCAGCCCGCGCCGTCGCCCAGGAAGGTCGTCAGCCCGTGGTCCTCTCAGGACGCCACCACGCTCGTCACGACCACAACGCAGCCGGCCGGCCGACAGGTCGTCGGGTCACGGTGACGCGTCGTGCCGCCGGCTTCGCGCCGCGCCCCGGACCCGCCGGGGTCCTCGGCTCCGGCGCCCTGCGGTTTGGGATCTATCCGTGGGGATCGGTCGGTGCGAGCACCACGATCGCGCCGTCGGTTCCCGAGAACGCCGACGCGTCGATGGCCGCGGTCCAGCAGTTGCGCGCCGGCCACCCGTTCGTCGTCCACCTGTACGCCAGCTACACCGACACGTCCACGGCAACGGCCGACGGCATGGTCAGCGAGGCCACCTGGTGGTCGGCAAACGGACTGAAGATCGCGGCCGTCCTGCGCTACACGCCGACCGACCCGACTCGGGTCGCCGGGTACGTGCCGTGGGTGCGCGCCCTGACCAAGCGCCTCGCCGCGATCGCCGGGACCGTGTCGATCCAGATCGCCAACGAGCCCAACAACCTCTGGCCGGGCACCGGCGACGGAGCCTTCCCCGGCGTGATCGCCGCAATCGCGACCGGCGTTCCGGCCGCCCGCCGCGAGCTCGTCGCCGATCGTAGGCCCGACGTCCTCGTCGGCTTCAACTGGGCATCCGGCAGCGCGCCGACGACGACCGACCCGATGTGGAGGCAGCTGCGCCAAGCCGGCGGCACCGCCTTCACCGGGGCCGTCGGATTCGTCGCCGTCAACACGTATCCGGGAACCTGGTCACCGCCGTCATCGATCGTCGCTCCGACGAGCACGCAGATCGCCGCGGCGATCAGCTCGACCCTCAAGGCCCTGCGCCAGACCGACATGCCGGCCGCCGGCGTCGGCGGCGCCGCGATCGTGATCGGAGAGACCGGCTACCCGACCAGCCTGATGCGCACCGAAGCCACCCAGAGCGCCGTCGTCGCCGCGATCGTCTCGACGGTCAACTCGATCAAGGCGACCTACGGCGTGACCGATCTCTACCTCTTCGATCTGCGCGACGCCAACACCAGCTCGGGTGAACTCGAGAACGGCTACGGCATCCTCCACGACGACTACTCGCCCAAGCCGGCGTTCGCCACTCTGCAGCACCTCATCGCGACGACCGGCGCCTGACCCCCCGAGCCGTCCCCTGCGGGCGCCATTCGCAAGTCCGGGTCGTCCTCGGCGAAGTGCTCGGGGAGCGGCCGGATCAGCAGGTAGCCGACCGCGGCCGCCGCCGCCAGGACGATCAGCGCGACCCGGTCGCCCTCGGCCGGCCGGAGGACTCCGAAGTGGTCGAGGACGAAGATCGTCCCGCTCCACAGGACCAGCGGCCCGATCCCGCTCGAGACGCGGCCGACCAGCCAGAACAGGCCGAAGACCTCCCCCCGCTGGGCCTCCGGGACCGCCCGGATCATGTAGACCCGGTCGGCCGTGTGGATCGACCCGAAGCTCACGCCCACCAGCGGGCCGAGCAGCCACAGCAGCCACGGAATTCCCGTCGCCCCCGTCACGACGAGGGTCGCCGTCACGAGGAGGATCGTCGAGTTGAGGACCCGCTTCGGGCCCCACACCCGGGTCAGGCGGGCCGCGACAAGGGCGCCGATCACCGAGAAGACGATCGACAGGTCGAGGACCAGGGTGACCTGCCGCTCGTCGAAATGGCCGGTCCGCTTCGCGTAGACAGTCATGAACACCGTCAACGTCCCGATCGCGTCGATGTAGAAGAACCGAGCGATCAGGAACCGGCCGTAGGACTCCGTTCGGACCCGCCCGAAGCCCCTGCGAAGGTCGCCGGCCGCCGCCGCGATCGCCGCCCGAGCGTCCACGCGCCGGCGCGGCTCGCGCTCCCTGACCCAGACGAAGCACGGCAGCGCGAAGACGAGGAACATGATCGCCGTCGGGATGAACGCCGACTGGTCGTCCCTGGTGACCACCACCGCGAACACCAGGCTCGCCAGCGCAACGCCGATGTACCCGACCGCCACCCCCAGGCCAGAGACCTTCGGCTGCTCGCTCGGCGGCGCGATCCTCGCCAGCAGCGGGTCGTACTGGGCCGACGCCGCCTGGTATCCGAAGATCGCCAGCCCGGCGATCCCGAGTGTGATCGACAGACCCGCGTGGACGACACCCAACACGACCGTCATCGACACGCTGAGGACCGTGAAGGCGATCACGAACGGCTTGCGCCGACCGATCTGGTCGGCCAGCGCCCCGAACAGCGGCAGGCCCACGAGCAGGACCACCGAGACCCCCGCCACCATCAGCCCGATCACGTAGTCGGGGTGGTGGCGCTGGGTGATGATCCAGTCGTTGAAGTACCTCGTCACCACCGCGTACGAGAAGATCGTCGCCGCGAAGTCGTAGACGATCCAGCTGACGACCGGCGCCGACCACAATCGCCACCCATCCGATCCGGCGGCGCCCGCGCCCACGCCGACAGGCCGCTTCCCCTCCTTCACAATGCCCGGCCGGCTCTCGGTTTCCGCACGCGCTTCCCTACCTGCCGAAGCCGACGAGACGCGACCCGCCGCGGGTGAGGGAATGCGATCCGCCGCGAGTTGAGGGGACGCGACCCGCCGCGGGTGAGGAGACGCGATCCGCCGCCGGTGAGGAGGTACACCCCGATCCCGATCAGCCAGACGTCCTGCGGATACGCGGTCACCCGCTCCATCCCGCCCTTCCCGAGCCCCACGTACGTGTGCGAGAGGAACAGCCCCAGCCCGACCAGCCCGACCGTCCCCGCAACGACGCTCGCCGCCCGCACGCCGGGCGCCCGACGGCCGACCGACGCCCCGACCAGCAGGACGCCGAGATTGCCGAGCACGAACGGCAGGCTCGCCCCCGCCTGATGGAGCCCGGCGACCGTGTTCTCTGCGAACACGCCGACCACGATCGTCCCGAGGCCGGCCACCCCCAGGCACCCGAAGCCCAGCCTCCCCACCCGGCTCCCTGCCTCCCCCGGGTCCCCCCGCTCCCGGCTCCCGCCGCCGGCCAGCTCCCTGCCGACGAGGATCGCGCCCGCGCACATCGTGATCCCCAGGACGACGAACGACGCGTTCATCAGGACGTGCAACGGCGAGCACACCGGCCGCCCGGCGTACCTCCCGCACCGCGTGTTGCCGAGGTCTGAGATCGTGTTCGCGCCCCACGCGTAGCCCGTCTTGAACGCCGACGCGACGACCACCTGGACGACGAAGTACTGGACGCTCAGGACCCAGACGATTGGCCCGACGGGCGCTCGAGGTCTCGGCATCCGGGCGACATCATGTCCCATCCACAGGGTCCGGCGGTCGGGCTATGCTCGAACGTCTGACCCGACCCGCCGGGAGGCAGTGCCAGATGAGACCCGCACGCCGCTTCGATCTTCGCCTGGTCGCGGCAGGCGTGTTCCTCGCGACTGCCCTCGGTCTCGCCCAGCCGGCCGGCGCGGACGCCCCGTGGAGCCCGCCGCAGACGGTCGGCGGGACATGCTGCTCCCAGCAGCAGCTGCTCGCCCTCCCGGCCGGCGGGATCGCCTTCGCCGGCGATACGGGCCTCAGCTTCGCGGCAGCCCCCGGGACCAAGCCGGTGTTCACGGCGCCGGTCGGCTTCACAGGGGAGTTCTCGCCCGACGGCGTCCTCGGACCCCTCGCGGTGATCGTCGGCGGCCGCACCGTCGAGCAGATGATCCCCGCCGGGTCGAGCGGGATCCGGACGTTCGGGACGATCGGGACGGACGAGACGCTGACGTCGGCCGCGGGAGCACCCGGCACGCCGCTGAGCGCCTCGTCGCTGAGCCTCGTGCAGACGTTCGTCGTCGCGACCACGACGAACGCCGCCCTCGTCCGCATGTGTACGAAGAGCTGCCAGGGCCCGGCCGCCCTCGCGGTGATCCGCTACCGAGCCGGCCGGTGGTCGGCCCCGCGGGCGATCACACGACCGAGCACCGAGCTCGCCGGCGGCGCCCTGACGACCCTGCCGGG
Organism: Solirubrobacteraceae bacterium; assembly: GCA_034664295.1. GTDB lineage: Bacteria > Actinomycetota > Thermoleophilia > Solirubrobacterales > Solirubrobacteraceae > Palsa-513. The sequence goes on from JAXDHV010000046.1 coordinate 35,724, forward strand.
CAACACGCTTGCCGTCGCCTACGAGCGCAACCGCGCGATCTACGTCCGCCGGCTCTTCTCAGACAACCAGCTCTCCGCCGCCCAGCGGGTCGGAACCGGCAAGCAGTCGCACGTCTCGATCGCCAGCGCCGGCGGCGGCCGCCTGGACGTCGCCTGGTCGTGGCAGGTGATCGACGAGGGGAACGCCGCGACCGGCTTCACCGCCCGGGTCGCCTGCTCCTCGAACGTCGGCCACTTCACCGGCCGCTCGCGCCTCCTGGCGTCGATCCCGGTCACTGGCGAGGGGCGCTACGTCGGCGGACCCGGCCTCAGCCTCGGACAGGACGCCGCCGGACGCCTCACGCTGGCCTGGACCGCGTTCGCCGACGCCCGCTTCGTCGTCCAGGCGAGCAGTCTCAGCACGAGCTGCGGGACGGCCCCCCAGACGCTCCCCCTGCCGGGGGCCGACGCCGTCCTCGGCGGACTGGCGCTCGCCCCCTCGGGCCGCTCGACGATCGTCCTCGAGGCCGGCGTCTACGGGTCCGATCCGGCGGGAGCGAGCACGACCGAGTCGGCGCACGGCCTCCTGGCATCCGAGCGGCCGACCCACAACGGCTCCTTCGCCACCCCGCTCCAGGTCTCCGCCGCCGACGACGGCGAGGTCGACCCGGTCGTCGCGATCGATCAGACCACCGGCCGGAGCGTGATCGCCTGGCGCAACGTCGCCTCGTCGATCCAGTACTCCACCGCCCCGTGAGACGTCCGCCGTCGCGCGGGTGACCCGGCGGGTCGGACACAGGACCCGATCGCGGTTGCGGCGGGCTGACCCGGCCGACCGACTCATACCGCCTCAGCGTCAAGAAGACCGCCGTGGCCGAGCCCTCGTCAACGAGGCGGCTCGATCCCGAACGGCACCCGCCGGCCCGCCGCCCGCCGCGCGGCGATCACCGCCCGCCGGCGACGCGCCGCCGGCAGCAGGCGCACCGCGTCGGCGTACCCGCCGAACAGGTCGCGCTCCCGCAGCACGACATGCCCGAACGCCAGGAGCTCGTAGAAGGCGATCCGGTGGAAGTCCCGCCTGAGGCTCGCCGCCGTCTCGTTCTTGGCGATCATCAACAGCCGGTTGCGAAACTGCAGCCGCCGGTGGGCCGGGTCCAGCTGCGACCGGGTCGACGGGCTGTAGTACCGCACGTGCCACCCGACCGCCGCCGGCTCGTAGCACGAGCGCCACCCCAGCAGCTGCGCCCGCCACGCCAGGTCGACGTCCGCCGCCCACAGCTCGAAGTCCTCGTCGAGGACCTCCCCGCCGATCGCGCACGCCTCCAGCGTCTCCCTCCGGTAGAGGACCGCCGCCCCGTCGGCCCCGAAGACCTCCCCCCGGACCCCGTAGGACTCGGCCGGCTCGTTGTGGCCGACCAAGCGGTTCTTCCGCCGCCGGTCGATCGTCATCCCCGCCGCGTCGAGCACCCCCAGCCGGTCGCCCGCGTCGATCGACTTCGCCCGGATCAGCTTCGGCGCCACCGACCCCACGCCCGGATCCCGCAGCCGGTCGCTCAGCAGCTCGACGAAGTCCTCACCGATCACGCAGTCTGCGTTCAACAGCAGCACCCCCGCCCCGTCGCTCCCGGCGATCCCCGCGTTGATCGCCGCCGCGTAGGACACCCGCTCGCGCAGCCGCATGTACCCAGCCCCGTTGGCCTCCACCACGCTCTCGGTCGAGTCGCTCGACGCGTTGTCGACCACCAGCACCTCCGCATCCGCCTGCCCGATCGCCGCCGGCAGCGACACCTCCAGCAGATCGCCCTCGTCAACGCTCAGCATCACGATCGTCGTCTTCATATTTTTCGGAGCACGCCCGTTCGCATCAGGCGAGCTCCCGGTAGACATCCGCGGTCGCCTCGGCCGTCTGGCGCCACGACCACGCCCCCACACGCTCGTAGCCTCGCGCGATCAATCCCGCCCGCCGCTCGTCGTCGCCCAGCAGCTCCTCGATCAAAACGGCCAGCGCCCCGACCGCCCCGGGCTCGAAGTACGCCGCAGCCGACCCGGCCGTCTCCGGCAGGGCCGACGCGTACGCTGCGAGGACCGGCGTCCCCCGCGCCATCGCCTCCAGCAGGACCAGCCCGAACCCCTCGTGCCGGCTCGGATGCACCAGCAGGGCCGCCCCCCGCATCAGCCCGTCGAGCTCCTCGTCGCTCACGTAGCCCGTCAGCTCGAGCGGGTGGTCCCCCGCCGCGTCGGCCAGCCGACCCGCCTCCCCCCCGTCGCCGCCCGCCAGGATCAGCCTGTGCTCGAGCCCCCGCTCGCGCAGCATCCGCCACGCCTCCACCAGCGTGATGAAGTCCTTCTTGACGCGGAGGTCGCCCACACCCAGGAGGTACGGTCCCGCCGGCGGCGGCGCGTCCCCCACCGCCAGCGACGCCGCCTCCCCGATCACCCGGATCCGCTCCTCCCCGACCCCGTAGCGCTCGACGACGTCCTGCGCGGTGAACCGCGACACGCAGATCACCCGCTCGGCCGAGCGTGCCGCCACCGGCACGATCCACTGGTACTTGCGCCGCGTCCTAGCCCCGAAGTCGCCCGGGTGCGTCTCGAACGCCAGGTCGTGGATCGTGACCACCCCGGGACATGGCCGCATCACCGGCAGAAAGCAATTCGGCGCATGGATCACGGCCGCCCCACCACTGCTCAGCGGCAACCCGATCTGCTCCCAGACCACCTCCGGAACCCGTCCCCACCCGGCACCCTCCACGATCTCGAGGTCCGGCGCCGCCCCCGCCCTGAACGCTCCCAGCAGCTCGATCAGATACCGGGCCCACCCGCGTGGCTTCGCCGCCCTCGCGTCGGTCGCGTCGATCATCACCCTCGGCATCGGCCGGGAAGGCTAGTGGCATCAGCCCAGGGCATACGATGTCGATTGCGAGCATCAGGATCGATCCGCGCGGGGTCCAATGAGCACCAACGGAAAAGTCACGCTGCCTGACGAGCCCTCGGCCGAACCGGACGAGGATCACGCGATCATCTTCGACATCCCGATCGCCCTCGCCCAGCCCGGCGAGATGCTCGGGCGCGTAACCGGCTGGGTCGGACACGGCGGCCGCCCCCGCCGCGTGATGTACGTCAACGCCCACGTCCTCAACCGCTCCCGCGAGAGCCTCAGCCTCCGCCTCGCGCTCGAGCGCGCCGACCTCGTCTACTGCGACGGCTACGGCGTCCGTCTCGCCGCCAAGGCCCTCGAGGTCGAGACTCCCCACCGGATGACCGGCGCCGACTGGATCTGGGGGCTCGCCTCGCTCTGCGAGGCCGGCGGCCATTCGATCTACCTGCTCGGCTGCGACCCCGGCATCGCCGCCGAAGCCGCGCGGCGCCTGCGCCGCCAGTATCCTCGTCTCGAGGTCAGCGGATCGCATCACGGGTACTTCGAGACCGGCTCTCCCCACGACGAGCGGGTCATCGAGGACATCAACGCCCGGCGGCCGGACATCGTGCTGGTCGGCATGGGCACCCCCAAGCAGGAGGAATGGGTCCAGCGCAACGCCGACCGCCTCGACGTGTCGGTCTGCTGGACGGTGGGCGCTCTGTTCGACTACGTATCGGGGCGCGTTCCGCGGGCGCCGGCATGGTTGGCCGACAATGGACTCGAATGGATCTTCCGACTCGTGATCGAACCCCAGCGGATGTGGCGCCGCTACCTCCTGGGGAACCCGGTGTTCGTGACCCGGGTCCTCCTCCAGGCCCGCGCAAAACGCGCGACTCACGCCTGACGAGCGCCCTCAGCCTCCTCGCGTTCGTCGGGGTCGTCTACCTCGCCAACCGGATCAAGCTCTACGAGAAGATCAACCTCCACATGGTCCGGGGGGCCGCCGTCCCCGCCTTCAAGGTCGCCGCCGCCTCGCTCGGCCTGTTCGCCGTTGCCGGATTCGGCGTCGTCCGCCTCGCCCTCCCCGACTCGCTCCGCCGTCACGAGCTCCTCTGGGTCGCCCCCGTCGGCGCCTGCCTCGCCGCCCTCGAGCTGACCCTCCTCGGCTACGCCTTCGTCCCCTTCGGGGTCTCCCTCGGGCTCGTGATCGCCCTCGGCCTGGTGCTCGGCGTCTTCGCCGTCCGCCGGCGCGGCTGGCCCGATCGCCCCCGGCCGATCGGTTGGACCCTCTGGCCGCTGCTGGTCGCCGGGATCGTCGCCTTCCTCGTCCTGACCCCCCTCCTCCGCGCCGGCTACCCGACCGTGATCGGAGACGGCTCTGACGCCCACCTCGCCGCCGGGACCGCCCAGTTCCTCCAGAACCACCATCCCCTCTCGGTCTCGGCCGGCGACCCCGTCAACAAGGTACCCCTCGTCTGGCGCTCGAAGACCCCGATCTACTACGCCCTCGGCGGCGTCTCCAGCCTCGCCGGCCTCCCCACGTGGGAGGTCCTCTCCCCGCTCCAGGTCGTCCTCCTCGGCCTCGCGATGCTCGGCTTCTTCCTCGCCGCCCGCGAGCTCCTCGGATCCAACCTGCTCGGCGCCCTCGCCGGGATGGCCCTCGTCGGGCTCGACCGGATGGTCGTCCACACCGTCGTCCACCCCTACTTCAACCAGACCTGGGGCTTCGTCACGATGGCCCCCGCGCTGGTCCTCGCCTGGCGAGCCGTCGCCGACCGCGGCAAGCCCGGCAACCGCGCGACGATCGCCCTGCTCGTCCTGTTCCTCGCGATCGGCGCCTTCGCCTACCCGCTCGAGCTCCCGATCCCCCTGTTCGGGCTGCTCGTCTTCAACTGGCACTCCCGTCGCGAGCGCCGCCGCCGCGGCGAGGACATCCCCAAGCTCCGCACCCGCCTGCTGGCCCGCACCGGCGGCCGCGGCCGGGTCGCCGTACCCGTCCTCCTCGTGTTGCTCGCCGTCCCCGTCCTCGGCGTCCTCGAGAAGCTCTCGACCGGGTTCGCCGTGATCGTCAACCCCAACGTCTCGCTCTATCCCTGGGCCGGCGACCTTGGCGCCTTCTTCCCGCCCAACCAGTTCCTCTCGGTCGGCACCTACGGCTTCCTCGTCGTCGCGATCCCCCTGATGGCGATCGGCGTCGGCCTGGCGTTGTGGCGGGTGCCGAGCGGCGTCGCATTCGGCGTGATCGCCCTGCTCGCGCTCGCTGCGATCGGTTCGGTCTACTTCCACGCCCGCGTCTCCGGCCAGTACTTCGACTTCAAGCTGCTCGCCTTCATCGGCCCGCTCGCCGTGCTCGCCGCGGCCGTGGGTTTCAGCCGGGTCCCCGTGATCGGCTGGGCAGTGCTCGTCGCCTTCGGCCTGACGGCGTTCCACGGAGCCGACATCGAGCTCGCCGCGACCGGCAACCAGCTCTCCCCGAACGTCCGGCTCGTCTCCCGGATCCCCCACCTGATCGGCCCGAACAAGTCCGTCCGGCTCGACATGAACCCCTCGCTCGAGATCTGGGTCTCCTACTTCCTCCACGACGAGCCCGTCTGCTCCCAGCGGCCGCTGCTCGGGACGAGCTATCCCCATGTCACGACGTCGCGCAAGGCCGACTACATCCTCGCCGACGTCGACACCTTCCGGCCCTACGACGCCGCCGGTCCGCCGATCGCCTACGTCGGCCAGTTCCGCCTCTACAGGGCCCGGCCCGACATCCCCGGGATCGACCGCTGCTCGAGGACGCGGGTCCAGACCGTCCTGGGGATCGGATCGAGCTGACCCCGGGATGTCACCGGTCCTCGACGCGCGCGAGAGACTGTTGCGGGGGCTGGCGGCCGAGATCGGTGACCCGCGTGTGCTCGAGGCGATGGGGGCGGTTCCCCGGCCGCTGTTCGTCCCGCTCGAGCTCCGCGAGTTCGCCTGGCTCGACCAGCCGTTGCCGCTCGACGAGGGGCAGACGATCTCCCAGCCGCTCGTCGTCGCGAGCATGTGCGAGCTGTTGCGGCTGGGCCCCGCCGACCGGGTCCTCGACGTCGGGACCGGGTCCGGGTACCACGCGGCGGTCTTGAGCCGGCTGGCGGGTCGGGTCTGGTCGATCGAGCGTCACCGGTCGCTGTCGGAGCAGGCTGCCGAGAACCTCCGGGCGGCGGGGATCTCGAACGTCGAGCTGATCGTCGGGGACGGGTGGGCCGGGCACTTGGCGGCGGCGCCCTACGACGCGATCAACGTCGCCGCGGCCAGCCGGGCGGGGGTGCCGCCCGCGCTGGAGGATCAGCTGGCCGACGGGGGGCGGTTGATCATCCCGGTCGAGGGGGGCGAAGGCGAGGGGGGCGAGGGGGGCGAGGGGGGCGGGGTCGGGGGGGCTGCGGGGGCCGGGGTCGGGG
>JAXDHV010000061.1:0-2602 GCA_034664295.1 Solirubrobacteraceae bacterium
CGGCGGGTTCGGCTTCGCCGTGGCGCAGCAGCCAGAGTTCTCGGGGCATCGCGCCCGGAGCCTAGACGACGCGGCGTGATTGAATCATGACGATGACGGAGGCCACCACCCCGGCGGCCGCGACCCGGTCGGGCCGGCTCGAGGACCCGAGCCTCTACTTCAACCGCGAGCTCTCGTGGCTGGAGTTCAACGAGCGGGTGCTCGAGCTGGCCGAGGACCGTTCGCTGCCGCTGCTCGAGCGGGTCAAGTTCGCGGCGATCTACTCCTCGAACCTCGACGAGTTCTTCATGGTGCGCGTCGCCGGCCTCAAGGACCAGCTCGAAGCCGGGGTCGAGACGCCCGCCATCAACGGCTTCACCGCCCGGGAGACCCTCGACGGGATCCGGCGGCGGACGCTCGAGCTGTCCGAGCGGCAGACCGCCTGCCTCAAGCGCGACCTGCTGCCGGCGCTCGCCGAGCACGGGATCCACGTGACCCGGGTGGCCGACATAAGCGACGACGAGCGCGTGGTGCTCGGCGAGCGCTTCCGCCGGGTCATCTTCCCGGCCCTGACACCGCTGGCCGTCGGCCCCGGCCAGCCCTTCCCCTACATCTCCAACCTGTCGCTCTCCCTCGGGGTGATGGTCCGCGACCCGGCGAGCGGGCACACGACCTTCGCCCGCGTCAAGGTCCCGATCGAGATCCTCCCCCGCTTCGTGGCCATCGGCCAGTCCAACACGTTCGTGCTGCTCGAGGACGTCATCGCCCACAACCTCGACTCGCTCTTCCAAGGCATGGAGATCGTCGACTACGACGTCTTCCGCGTCTCCCGCGACGCCGACCTCAGCGTCTCCGACGAGGCCGAGGACCTGCTCCGGGCGGTCGAGGACGAGCTCCGCCGTCGGCGCTTCGGGGAGATCGTCCGCGTCGAGGTCGGGGCGGAGATGTCACCGGCGCTGCTCGCCGAGCTGACGGCCGCCCTCGGCGTCGAGGCCGGCGACGTCTACCCGATCGACGGCCCACTCGACCTCACCGGCCTCTGGGAGATCGTCAGGCTTCCGGGCCACGCCGAGCTGCGCGAGACGCCGTGGGCGCCGGTGATCCACCCGCGCTTCCGGGCCGACGACGAGGGCCGGGCCGACGTGATGAGCGCGATGCGGGACGGCGACATCCTCGTCCACCACCCCTACGACTCGTTCACCAACTCGGTCGAGCGCTTCGTCGAGCAGGCGGTCGCCGATCCCAGCGTCCTGGCCATCAAGCAGACCGTCTACCGCACGAGCGACGACTCGCCGCTCGTCCCGGCCCTGATCCGGGCCGCCGAGCGGGGCAAGCAGGCGGTGTGCCTGGTCGAGCTCCAGGCGCGCTTCGACGAGCGGACCAACATCGAGTGGGCGAAGGCGCTCGAGCAGGCCGGCGTCCACGTCGTGTACGGCCACCCGGCGCTCAAGACCCACGCCAAATGCGTCCTCGTCGTGCGGCGCGAAGGCGATGGCGTGCGCAACTACGTCCACATCGGCACCGGCAACTACCACTCGACGACCGCTCGCCTCTACACCGACTACGGCCTGTTCACCACCGATCCGGAGATCGGACGCGACGTGGCCGAGCTCTTCAACTACCTGACCGGCTTCGGACGCCCGTCGAGCTACCGCAAGGTGCTGGTGGCCCCGAGCCATCTTCGCGACGCCATCCTCGACCAGATCGAGCGCACGACCGAGGCCCACTCGCCGGACCAGCCGGCGCGGATCGTGATGAAGATGAATGCGCTGGTCGACAAGCGGTGCATCGCCGCCCTCTACCGCGCCTCCGAGGCCGGGGTCCGCGTCGACCTCAACGTCCGCGGGATCTGCTGCCTGCGGCCCGGTCTGGAGGGCGTCTCGGAGAACATCACGGTCGTCTCGGTGGTCGGGCGCTTCCTCGAGCACTCCCGCGTCTACGCCTTCGAGCGCGACGGCGAGTACACCGTCTACATCGCCTCGGCCGACCTCATGCCGCGCAACCTCGACACCCGCGTCGAGCTGGCCGTGCCGCTCGAGGATCCCGACATCCGGGCCGACGTGCTCGACACCGTCGAGCTCTACTTCGCCGACACCCGCAACGCCTGGGTGCTACACGCCGACGGCACCTGGGAGCGGCGCGAACCCGACGGCGAGCAGGCGCACGACGCCCAGGCCGAGCTGATGCGCCGCCACGCGGCGGCCGCGGCCGCGGCCGGCGAGTCGGTGGCCTCCCCGACCGGCTAGGGCAGCATTGGTGCTGCCCTAGAGCCCGTACTTCTCGAGCAGCTTGAGCCAGACCTCGCTGCGGGTGGGAAAGGGCGGCACGGCGTGCCAGAGGCGGTCGAGGGGCACGCGGCCGACGACGGCGATCGTGGCCGCGTGGAGGAACTCGGCGACCCCCGGCCCCGTGAAGGTCGCCCCGACGAGCACGCGCTCGGCCTCGTCGACGACGATCCGCGCCGTGCCCACGGCGTTGCGCCCGTAGAAGCTGGCGCCGGCGCTGGCCGCCGTGGGGTGGTCGACCGCCCGGGCCTCGATGCCCGCCTCGAGCGCGCCGGCCAGCGTCAGGCCGACGGCGGCCACGTGGGGGTCGGTGAAGATGACGCGCGGCGCTCCGGGTC
>JAXDHV010000075.1:0-4492 GCA_034664295.1 Solirubrobacteraceae bacterium
GTCACCGCGACGATCCCGAGGCCGAGGACCAGGGTCGGGACGTGTACGAGGAGGAAGGTCTCCATCGCGGCTAGGCCGAGCGCTCTCCGACGCCGGGCGCGTCGCGCCGCCATGGCGCCGGCCCGCCTGCGTACGCCGGATCCCGGCTGGGCTCCCGGCGCGCTCCGTGCGAGGCCACGGTGGCCGCGCTCGGGCCCCGGCTCAGGCCGGCGCGGGACGCGGCGCGCACGCGGGGCGACCGACGTCGGGCGTCGACCGCGGAGCTAGATGATGAGCACAAGGATGCATCCATGCCTGGTGCGCGACGGTATCGGCGCCCGCCGGGCGAGGCGCCGCCGCCGCATGATGGCAGAGCCGTGCTCGGGGCACAAGGAGCCACGCGGGCCTCGGGGGACCGTCCCGCCGGCGCCGATCCTGGCCGTCCGGCGCGCTCCGATCGGCCCCGAGTCTGTCCGAACGGCTGGCCGGGCCCCGCGTGCGGCCGGGACGCGCGCGAGTAACATGGCCGGCGCGGCGGGGGCAAGCGTTGAGAGTCACGCACAACGGAAAAGTGAGCATTCCGCTGCTCCCGGTTGCGGTCCCCGAGGGCGCGCTGTATCGTTCGCGGCCGTTACGCCCAACCGTCAGGACGGCGGGCGAATCTAGGGAAGGTTTAAATCATGGAACGTGACCGCGTCGTCGACGGCGCCCCCATCGCCGACTCCGGCCCGTTCGCTCCGGACCTCGTCAGCGTGCGCCGGGTGTGCTGGTCGGCGACCGAGGCTCGCCGACCAGCCTCTGCGGCGTTCACGCACAGGTAGACGGTGTTTCCCCCCGAGCGCATATTCCTGGGCATCACCCCGACCGGATGGACGAATGACGATCTGCCCACCCTGGGGGACGACATCGGCTTTGAGCAGTGCCTCAGCGAGATGGCGCTTGCGGGCTTCGAAGGCTGTTCCGTGGGTCACAAGTATCCCCGCGACCCCGCGGTGTTGAAGGCGGCGCTCGACCTCCGCGGCCTGCGTGTGTCCGAGCCGTGGCACAGCACCTACTTCACGGTCAACGGGATGCGGGAGCAGACGGTGGAGGGGTTCCGCCAGCAGATGGAGTTCATACACACCATGGGTGGCACGGACATCGGCCTGGCGGAGCTCGGCCACGCCGTGCATCAGCAGCCGGTCGCGCTGAAGCCGAACAAGCCGATCTTCGACGACGACCAGTGGGCGCGGATGACGGAGGGTCTCAACCAGTTGGGCGCGATGGCCACGGCTGAGGGGATGCGCCTCTGCTATCACCATCACATGGGCACGGGCGTGCAGACGCGGGCGGAGGTCGACCGCCTGATGGCTGACACCGATGCGGCTCACGTGCATCTGCTGCTGGACACAGGTCACCTCTACTGGTCGGGCGACGACCCGCTTGCCCTCGCCCGCGATCACGCCGACCGGATCAAGCACGTCCATCTCAAGGACATCCGCCACGCGGTGATGGAGGACTGCGACGCCCGCGACCTGGCCTTCCTCGACGCCGTTCGGGCGGGCATCTTCACCGTCCCGGGCGACGGGGCGATCGACTTCGAGCCGATCCTGCGGACGCTCGCCGAAGCCGGCTACGAGGGGTGGCTCGTGGTCGAGGCCGAGCAGGACGCGGCCAAGGCGCACCCGCTGACCTACGCCCTCAAGGCGCGCGCGTACCTTCGCGAGATCGCCTCCCTGTGACGGCGGCGACCCCGAGATTCGAGCCGCAGATGGTGGACGACCAGATCACCGACGGCTACTGGATCCAGGCCGTCGACATCGACGGTGACGGGGTCCCTGACCTTGTGACCTCCGGCCTCGGCTCGGGGGAGGTGCGCTGGTATCAGAACCCGGGGTGGAGGCAGCGGCTGATCCACAGGTTCAAGCGACCGGTGTCGATGGATCAGGGTGACATCGCCGGCGACGGTCGGTGCGACTTCGTGATCTGCCACGACTATGCCCGGACGATGTTCGAGGCCACGCCAGCCGACGGAAGCATCTCCTGGCTGCGCAACCCCGGCGTCTACGAGGGGGACGAGCCGTGGGAGGCCCGCTACATCGGGCAGCTCGGCTCGACGCACCGCCTGCGGCTCGGACACTTCACCGCGGCAAACCGCACTCAGGTCGTGGCGGCGCCGGTCGTAGGGCCGAAGGACGGCCGGGCCGCGCTGCACGAGCCGATCCGAGTGATGCTCTACGACCGACCCGACGACGTCCTCGGGGCCGAGTCGTGGGGGGCCGAGGTGGCCGACGACTCGAGCTTTCGCGTGATCCACGCCGTCGCCGTCGGCCGCTACGGGTCGCCCTCGACCGGCGAGACCGACGCGGTCCTCTTCGCCAGCGAGGAGGGGCTCAGCTGGTTCGGCATCGACGAGACCGGAGCTTGGCGGATTCACCGGCTCGGTGACGGCGAGTTGGGCATGGAGCAGGCGACCGGCTACAAGGGAAGCGCCAACTTCGCCATCGGTCGGATCGGCGCCGATCCGTACGCCTACATCGCGTCCGTCGAGCCTTTCCACGGAGCCACACTGGCGATCTACCTGCCCACCGGCGATGGCGACCTCACGCAGCGCACCTGGCAGCGCACCGTGATCGACACCTACGGGGAGCCGAACGAGGCCGGTGAAGGGCCGGCACACCACGTGGTCTGCGCGGACTTCGACGGCGACGGCGACGACGAGTTCCTGATCGCCCTCCGCGGCCCGATGCCCACGCAGGGCGTCTTTCTCTACAAGGCGACCGAGCCCGGCTCGTCGCAATTCGAGAAGACGCGCGTGTCCGAGCCGTCGGCCGCCCGCATCGCGGTGGCCGACTTCGACGGCGACGGACGCCTGGACTTCGCCACGATCGGCTATCACGTCGAGGGCTACTTCGAGTGCGACGACCCGCAGGTGGCGGTCTTCCTCAACCGCTACGGCGACCCCGTCGCCGGCCAGCCGGCGATCCCGATCGCCACGCTCGGCGGCTGACCGACGATGGCGTCCGACGCCGAGGGCGCGCGACTGGCCGACGACCGCTGGCGGCTGTGGGGGCCATACGTCTCGGAGCGAGCCTGGGGCACGGTGCGCGAGGACTACAGCCCGGGCGGGACCGCCTGGGAGGACTTCTCCCACGACCAGGCGCGCTCGCGGGCGTACCGCTGGAGCGAGGACGGCCTCGCCGGCATCTGCGATGCCCAGCAGCGGCTCTGCCTGGCCCTGGCGCTCTGGAACGGACGCGATCCGATCCTCAAGGAGCGGATCTTCGGCCTGACCGGCAACGAGGGCAACCACGGCGAGGACGCCAAGGAGTACTGGTGGTACCTCGACTCGGCACCAACGCATTCGTGGATGCGGTGGAGATATCACTACCCGCAACGCGCCTACCCCTACGGCGACCTCGTCGCCGAGAATCACCGGCGTGGGCGCCACGACCCGGAGTACGAGCTCGCCGATACCGGCGTCTTCGACGCCGGCGACTACTGGCAGATCACCGTCGACTACGCCAAGGCCGACGTCGACGACGTCTGCGTCCGCGTGGCGGTGCGCAACGCCGGGCCCGAAGACGCCGAGATCGACGTCCTGCCCACGTTGTGGTTTCGCAACACGTGGTCCTGGGGGCGCGATCCGCAGAAGCCGGCCCTCCGCGCGGCGCACGGGGCGATCGTCGCCGAGCATGCCGATCTGGGGCAGATGGCGCTGACGTCGGCGCCCGGCGCCGATATGCTGTTCTGCGAGAACGAGTCGAACGCCCGCCGGTTGTGGGGCGCCGGTGGCGCCGCCTACCCGAAGGACGCGATCAACGATCACGTGGTCGCCGGACAGCCGTCGGTGAACCCGGCGCAGGTCGGCACGAAGGCCGCCTTTCACCACCATCTCAACGTGGCGGCCGGGCAGACGGTCGAGCTGCGGCTCCGCCTCGCTCCGGCGGCCCGTGATCTGGAGTCCGGCTGGCACGCGACGATGACCGACCGCCAGCGGGAGTGCGACGAGTTCTACGCCGCCCTGGCGCCGCCCAAGGCGACCCCCGAGCTCGAGTCGATCATGCGTCAGGCGTTCGCCGGCATGCTCTGGTCCAAGCAGTTCTACAACTACGACGTCGAGCAGTGGCTCGACGGCGATCCCGCCGGGCCGCCGCCCCCGGAGAGCCGGCGCACCGGCCGCAACTCGCGCTGGCGCCACCTCAACAACTTCGACGTCATCTCGATGCCGGACAAGTGGGAGTACCCGTGGTACGCGGCGTGGGACCTGGCCTTCCACTGCGTCACGCTCGCGCATGTCGATCCGGCCTTCGCCAAGAGCCAGCTCGTGCTCATCTGCCGCGAGTGGTACACGCATCCCAACGGACAGGTGCCGGCGTATGAGTGGTCCTTCGACGACGTCAACCCACCCGTGCACGCCTGGGCGGCCCTGCGGATCTTCGAGATCGACGGCTCGCGGGACTTCGACTTCCTCGAGCGAGTCCTCCACAAGCTGCTTCTCAACTTCAATTGGTGGGTGAACCGCAAGGATCTC
>JAXDHV010000030.1:0-87612 GCA_034664295.1 Solirubrobacteraceae bacterium
CGGCGTGCTCCTGCGCGACCTCGATCTTCCGGATTTCCGCGACTACGCCGTTGCTGTCGACAAGCCGGCGACGACGTTCAGCGAGGCAACCAGAGTGCTCGGCGGATTCCTGCGCGACGTCATCACCCGCAATGCCGAGAACTTCCGTCTGCTCGGCCCGGACGAGACCGCGTCGAACAGGCTCGACGACGTCTTCGCCGTCACGGATCGCGCGTGGGATGCGGAGACGAAACCGACGGACATGGGGCTCGCTCCCGATGGGCGCGTGATGGAAGTCCTGTCGGAGCATCTCTGCCAGGGCTGGCTCGAGGGGTACCTCCTGACGGGCAGGCACGGTCTCTTCAACTGCTACGAGGCATTCATCCACATCGTCGACTCGATGTTCAACCAGCACGCCAAGTGGCTCAAGGTCACGCGGGAGATCCCCTGGCGGCGGCCGGTCGCCTCGTTGAACTACCTGCTGAGCTCCCACGTCTGGCGCCAGGATCACAACGGGTTCTCACACCAGGATCCCGGCTTCGTCGATCACGTCGTGAACAAGCGGGCCGAGGTCGTCCGCGTCTACCTCCCGCCGGATGCCAACTGCCTGCTCTCGGTCGCCGACCACTGCCTGCGCAGTCGCGGCTACGTCAACGTGATCGTCGCCGGCAAGCAGCCGGCACCCCAGTTCCTGACGATCGGTGAGGCGATCGCCCACTGCACCCGGGGAATCGGGATCTTCGAGTGGGCGTCCAACGACGACGGAATCGAGCCGGATGTCGTGCTCGGCTGCGCCGGTGACGTCCCGACGCTCGAGACCGTGGCCGCCGCGGCCCTCCTCCGGGAGCATCTCCCAGATCTCCGCGTGAGGGTCGTCAACGTCGTCGACCTGATGCGCCTCGAGTCCGAGGGCGAGCACCCGCACGGGATGTCAGAGCGGGACTTCGACGCCCTCTTCACGACCGATCGGCCGATCATCTTCGCCTACCACGGCTACCCGTGGTTGATCCACCGCCTGACCTATCGCCGGTCCAACCACGCCAACCTCCACGTGCGGGGCTACAAGGAGCAGGGGACGACGACGACGCCGTTCGACATGCTGATGCTCAACGACCTCGACCGCTTCCATCTGGTGATGGACGTGATCGACCGCGTCCCGGGGCTCGCGACCCGGGCGGCGCATCTGCGCCAGCAGATGGTCGACGAGCGGCTCCGCCATCGGGCCTACACGCGCGAGATCGGCGACGACCCGCCGGACGTCCGCGACTGGACCTGGCCGGCCGTGCCGCCCCCACCGGCCGCCGCCGCCGAGTAGGCGGCGCGCGGTGCGCGTGCTCGCCGTCAACGCCGGCTCGAGCAGCCTCAAGCTGACGCTGCTGGACGGTGACGACCGGACGCTCCGGTCGTGCGAGCTTCCAGCCCCCCGGGCAGTCGTCGAGCCCACGGCGCTGGCGGCGGCGCTCGACGGCGGGTTCGCCGACGCCGATGTCGTCGGCCACCGGATCGTGCACGGCGGCCGGCGCTACCGCAGTGCCGTCCGGATCGACGCGGAGGTCGAGTCGGCGCTCCGCGAGCTGGTCGACCTCGCTCCGCTGCACCAGCCGAAGTCGCTGGCCGCACTCGACGCGGTCTCGGCCGCGCTGCCCGACGTCCCGGCCGTGGCCTGCTTCGACACGGCGTTCCACGCGACGCTCCCGGACGCCGCCGCGACCTATGCGCTGCCCGCCGCGTGGCGGGAGCGATGGGAGCTGCGCCGGTACGGGTTCCACGGACTCTCACACGCCTGGGTCGCCCGCCGGGCAGCCGCCCTCCTGGACCGTCCGCGGGAGGGGCTACGCGTCGTCAGCTGTCACCTCGGCGCCGGTGCGTCGCTCTGCGCGATCGACAGCGGGCGGTCAATCGACACGACGATGGGCTTCACCCCGCTCGAAGGCTTGGTGATGGCAACGCGGTCGGGCAGCGTCGATCCGGGGCTCGTGCTCTGGCTGCTCGAGCACACCGAGCTCTCGGAGCCCGAGCTGGCCGATGCGCTCGAGCACGAATCGGGCCTCGTCGGCTTGGCCGGCACCCCCGACATGCGGGTCGTCGTCGCGCGTGCCGCCGAGGACGACGGCGACCCGGCGGCCGGCTTGGCCCTCGGCGTCTACCTCCACCGACTGCGGGCCGAGATCGGCGCGATGACGACCGCGCTCGGCGGGCTCGACGCGCTGGTGTTCACGGGCGGTGTCGGCGAGCACATCCCGCCAGTCCGCGCCGGAGCCGTCGTCGGGCTCGACTTCCTCGGCCTGGGGATCGACGCCGAGCGGAACCTCGAGGCGTCGGGCGACGCCGACATCTCAAGCCCTGGCGCGCCGGTCAGAACGCTTGTGATCGCGGCGCGCGAGGACCTCGAGATCGCGCGTGAGGCGCGGCTGGTACTGACCCGGACGCCCGGGGTAGCCTCGAACGATGGCGTCAGATCGGCGAGATGATCGCCTCGAGGCGGAGATCGCAGCGATCGGCCGGGCGCTCGACGACGCCCGGCCCCACGGCCGGCCTCCCCTCCAGCGGGCCGAGGAGGGCGCACTCGAGTGGACGAGCCGCCACCGGGGGCTCCAGGCGGCCCTCCTGCGGATGGTCGACGTCGCGCCGGCCTGCCGCGACGACCACGATCTCGCCGACCATCTCCGGGCTCTGCTGAGCGACGTCGACGACGGCGGCCTCCTCGTCCGGGGCGCCGTGCACCTCCCCGACGCCGTGCTCGGCCGGGTCGCGGCCGGCGTCGTCCGGCACATGGCATCCCGCTTCATCGTCGGCAGCGATCCCAAGGCCGCGGCCGGCGAGCTCGAGGGGATGTGGCTGGCCGGCAAGGCGACCACGCTCGACCTGCTCGGCGAGGCGACGGTCACCGAGGCCGAGGGCGACCGGTACGCCGAGCGCTGCGCCGGCGCCCTCCGGGCGCTCGCCGAAGAGACGCGCCGCTGGCCCGCGAACGCCCGCCTCGAGGCCACCGGCTCCAACTCCGACTCCGACTCCGGCTCCGGCTCCGCCGGCCCGCCGGTGCCCCGAGCCGACCTCTCGATCAAATTGTCGGCCCTGACACCCCTCCTGCGGGCCTGCGCGCCCGAACGCGGCCTCGCCGCCAAGCCGAGGCTCCGCGGTCTGCTGCGGCTCGCCGCCCACCAGGGCGCCCACGTGCAGATCGACGCGGAGTCATATGACACTCACGCCGCCGGGATCGAGCTGGCCCTCTCGACGCTCGCCGAGGACGAGTTCCGCGAGGGTCCGTCGGCCGGCGTCGTCGTCCAGGCCTACCTCCGCGAGAGCGGCCGGATCCTCGACGACGTCCTCGATCGGGCGGCCGCGATGGGCCGGGCCGTTCCCCTGTCGGTTCGCCTGGTCAAGGGCGCCTACTGGGACGCCGAGACCGCGCAGGCCGCCCAGCACGGGTGGACGGCGCCGGTCTTCTCCGAGAAGGCCGAGACCGACCGGAACTTCGAGGAGCTGACCGCGCGCCTGCTCGAGCACCGACAGACGGTCCGCCCGTTGATCGCGTCCCACAACCTCCGGTCGGTCGCCCACGCGATCGCCCTCGCCCGGCGGGCCGGCGCCGTGTCGGCGCTCGAGTTCCAGGTCCTCCGCGGCCTCGGCGACGACCTCGCGCACGCGCTCGCCGCGAGCGGTCTGCGGGTCCGCGTCTACTGCCCGGTCGGCGATCTCGTCGCCGGGATGGCCTACCTCGTCCGCCGGCTGCTCGAGAACACGAGCAACGACAGCTTCCTCCACCAGGCGGCCGCCGGTGAGGCGCTCGAGGAGCTGCTCCGCGCCCCGTGAGCCCGCCTCCCACCGACCCATCCGCCGTCCTCGAGCCGTTCGCCAACGAGCCGCTGGCCGAGCTCCGCCGGGCGAAGGTCCGGACGGCCTACCGGGAGGCCCTGACCGAGCTCGACGCCCGCGGTCCCGCGACGGTCCACTCGCTGATCGACGGCCAGCCGATCGACGGGGCGGAGGTCGTCCGGTCGACCGATCCCGGCCGGCCCAGCCGCACCGTCGCCGAGCACGCCCCGGCGAGCCCAGCCGACATTACCCGAGCGCTCGCGGCCGCGCGAAGGGCGGCCGGCGGATGGGCGCGGCGCCCGGCCGTCGAGCGCGCCGGGATCCTCGTCGCCGCGGCCGCCGAGATGCGCCGCCGGCGGCCTGGCCTGGCCGCCCTGATCGTCCGCGAGTGCGCCAAGCCGTGGGCCGACGCCGACGCCGAGGTGGCCGAGGCGATCGACTTCCTCGAGTACTACGCCCGTGGGGGGGTCGAGCTCGCCGGCGGGCGGGAGCTGATCTCGCCACCGGGTGAGCGCAACTCGCTCGCCTACGCGGCGCGCGGCGTCGCCGCGGTGATCGCCCCGTGGAACTTCCCCCTGGCGATCCCGACCGGGATGACGGCGGCGGCCCTCGCGACGGGCAACGCGGTGATCCTCAAGCCGGCCGAGCAGTCACCGGCCTGCGGGGCGGCGCTCGTCTCGATCCTCCACGAGGCCGGCGTCCCCGGCGGGGCGCTCGGGCTCCTGCTCGGCGACGGCGACGTCGGCCGGGCGCTCGTCTGCGGCGACGTCGAGACGATCGCCTTCACCGGATCCCAGGCGGTCGGGCTCGAGATCATCCGCGAGGCGGCGACGCTCCGGCCGGGCCAGCACCAGCTCAAGCGGGTGGTGGCCGAGCTCGGCGGCAAGAACTGCGTGATCCTCGACTCGGATGCCGACCTCGACGAGGTGATCCCGGCCGTGCTCGCCTCGGCGTTCTCCTACGCCGGACAGAAATGCTCGGCCGCCGCGCGGCTGCTCGTTCCGATTTCTCTGGCCGGTGAGCTCGGCAGCAGGTTGGCGGGGGCGATCGACCTGCTGGTCGTCGGGCAGGCCGAGGACTTCGCGACCGAGGTCCCGCCGCTGATCGAGGCGGCCGCCCGCGAACGGGTCGACGGGTACATCGCGCTCGCCCGGCGGACCGGGCGAATCCTGACCGCTGGGCGCGGCGGCCTCCCGGCGGACGGACACTTCGTCGGGCCGGCGCTGGTCTGCGACCTGCCGCCCGACTCCCCGCTGATCGGCGAGGAGATCTTCGGCCCGGTGCTGACGTTGGAGACCTACGACACGCTCGACGAGGCCTTCGCCACCGTCCGTGCCAGCCCGTTCGGCCTGACGGCCGGCTTCTTCTCCCGCCACCCCGGCCACGTCCGCCGGGCGATCTCAGAGCTCCCGGTCGGCAACCTCTACGTCAACCGTCACATCACGGGCGCGGTGGTCGGCCGCCAGCCGTTCGGTGGGAACCACCTCTCGGGGAACGGGACGAAGGCCGGCGGACCCGACTACCTGCTCCAGTTCGTCGAGCCGCGGGTCGCCAGCGAGAACACGATCCGCCACGGCCTCGTCGTCTGACCGGCGGCCGCGGGCCGAAGTCAGCGAAGCCTGACCGGACCGGTGGTCGCGGTCGCCGTGTTGGTCAGCAGGTCGCGGGCCTTCAGGCTCACGGTCAGGTTGCCCCGCGGGTGACTCTTCAGCCAACCGTCGCCGAAGCTGGTCAGCTCGACGGGGAGGATCGTCCGCCCGGGGGCGAGGACCGGCAGGAGGCTCTGGGCGACGACCCGGCCGGCGGCCTTGATCACGACGCGCGCCAGGCCGGGCGCCGAGACGTTCAGCGTGACGCGGATCCCGTGGCGCCTGCGCGCGGTCGCAGCCCGCTGGTAGAGGACCACGACCGCGGCCCGGAGCGCCGTGGCCGGTCCGCCGAATGCGGTGTCGAGACCGAAGGTCGGCGTCAACCCAATCGCGGCGAACTCGTCGATCGAGCGGCCCGTGCCTTCGCCGGTCGGCTGTGAGACGGCGACGCCGCCGACCACCACGAAGGACCCGTCGGGCCGCTGGATGACCGATCCGGAGAAGTCGTTCTGGTCGAGCGGTCCGAGCGGCTGGGGATGGAGCGTGGTCAGCAGACCGGAGCTGCCGCCGCCGAACGGTGTCGTGAAGGCCAGGCCGCCGGCGCCGCCGAGCGTCGGATCGAACGTTCCGTTGCCGAGGATCCGCTCGGCGCGGTCATGCCCCAGGGCGTACTCGTCGCCGCCCTCGACGACGAGCAGCGCGCCGTCGCCGGCCGCCGGCAGGATCCCGCTCGGCGGGTCGGTGTTGGGCGGGCCGGTCTGGACGACGCCACCACTGCCGAAGCTCTGGTCGGGGAGGCCGGCCGCTGTGTAGCGGATGATCGCGTGGGGCACACCGACGACCGCCGTCCCGTCGGGGTAGGCGAGCAGGCCGCCGTCTCCGACCGCGGGGAGCGTCTGCGGCGTGCCGCCGTTGAAAGCCGGGTCGGGCGCACCCGTCGGCAGCAGGCGGGTCAGCTCGGTCACTGAGCGGCCGGGCCCGACGGGAGCGTCTCCCTCGGTGACGACGTCCCCGTTGGGGAGGACCGCCACACCCATTTCGAAGGCGCCGTTCCCGGCCACCGTGGCGATGCCACCCGTCCCAAAGCCGGGATCGAGCGCGCCGTTCGACGTCAGCTCCGCGACCACCCACTGAGTCTCCGGCGTGGCGAGCGGGTTCGTCGTGATCGCCGGGGACTCCTGGCCCGTCTCGCCGCCGACGACGAAACCCCCGCCAGGGGTCACCGCGAGCAGGCCGTTGCCTTCGATCGGCAGCGGGTCGACCCCCCCAAAGCCGAAGCTCGGGTCCGGCGTGCCGTCGACGTTGAGGCGGTAGGCCACGAGCCGTGGAAGCTGGAACCCGCCGACCGCGCCGCCCGTTCCCAGCAGAACGAGCTTCCCGTCGGGCTCGCGGACGATCTCCTCGACGCCGAAGGCCGGAAAGGCCGGCATGATCGTGACGACGCCGCCGGCTCCGAACGACGGGTCGGGCGCTCCGCCGGCGGTCAACTCGATCACCCGTGCCACGCCGGCCGGCCCGGTTCCGACGGCGACGATGCCTCCGTCGGGCAGCGCGACCGCCGGACCGCCCGAGCCGCCGGAGCTGTCGGTCTCGTCGATCAGGCCGCCGTTGAGCGCGATCACGACCCGCCCGGGCGCGGTGGCCACGCCCGGGGTCGCGGCGCCGCTCACGCCCACCATCGTCAGCGGCCCGCCGACCGCGGCGGCCGCCAGCAGTAAGGCGCGGGTCGTCGTTCTCATCGTCTGTCTCCGATCCGATCTGGGTCAGCCCGCGTCAGCGGAGCAGGCCGACCGCGGTCGCGGTCGCCGTGTTCGTCAAGAGGTCGCGCGCCGTCACGACCGCCGTCAGCCCGACCCCGCGGTGGGTGCGGAGCAGTTGGTTGCCGTAGCTCGTCAGCTCGACCGGGAGGAACGACACTCCCGCCGCGAAGACCGGGAGCACGTTCTGGGCGACGACCCGCCCGTGGGCCTTGATCACGACCCGCGCCAGGCCGGGCTGCGAGACCGTCAGCTCGACGCGGATCCCGTGGCGCGTGTGCGCCGTGCTCGCCCGCTGCCTGATCAAGTTGAGCGTCACCGACAGGCGGGTCGCCGCGCCTCCAAAGGAGGCGTCGACGCCGAGCGTCGGCGTCAGCCCGGCGATCGCGAAGTCGAAGATCGACCTGCCGGCGCCCTCGCCGGTCGGCGTCGTGACCGACACGCCGTCGACCGCCAGGAACGATCCGTCCGTCCGCTCGACGAGCGTCCCGCGAACGTCGGCGCTGTCCTGGACGAGCGGTGGGAGCGGCCGCGGGCGGACGCTCGAGATGAAGCCGGACCCGCCCCCGCCGAAGCCGAGCGTCAGCCGCTTGGCGGTCGGTCCGCCGAATTTCGGGTCGATCGCTCCGCTCGGAGTGAGGCGCTCGGCGAGCACGACGCCCGAATTGCCGACGTTGAAGAGCACCGCGCCGTCGCCGGGCCCCGGCAGGATCTGCGTCTGCAGGACCTGGGTCTGCGGCAGCGGGAACGGCAGGGTCGAGGTCGGGAAGCCCGAGATCGGAGCCACGCCGCCGGTGCCGAAGGACGGATCCGGCAGGCCGGCCGCCGTGTAGCGGACGACGGCGCTCGTCACATCGACAAGCACGCTGCCGTCCGCGTTGGCGATCATCCCCGAGGCCGCGCCGCCCGGGACCGCCAGCAGGGTGCCCGCGTTAAACGACGGATCGGCCGCGCCCGAGGCCAGCAGGCGTGTCAGCACTGACACGGTCTGGCCGCCGATGACCACCCGTCCGAGGGCTACCGTGTCACCGTTGGCGAGCGTCGCCACCGCAGTCCCGGCCGATGCGCTCGGCAGCAGCGTGACGATCCCCGCCCGCCCGAAGCTCGGATCGAGTGCCCCGCTCGGTGTCAGCCGGGCGACCACCCACTGTGTGTCGGCCGGCGTCTGGGGATTCTTGATCGGGTCGGCCGGGAGGTTCCCGGTGTTCCCGCTCACGACGAGGCCGCCGCTCGGCAGCGCCGAGACCGCCGCGCAGTTGCCGCAACTGCTCTGGATCGTCAGCCTCGCAAGCCCGTTCGCGCCGAAGGCCGAGTCGATCGTCCCGTTCGGGTGCAGGCGAACCAGCACGATCGGGGGGAACTGCGTCCTGCTCAGCGAGGTGCCCGACCCGGCGACGACCAGGCTGCCGTCCGGCTGGCGGACGACCTGGTCGACCAGCATGCTCGGAAGTGTCGCGACGCCGCCAACCCCGAACGACGTGTCAAGCGAGCCGTCGGGCTTGACCTGCGCCGCGTATGTGTGAAAGCCCCCGCCGTTTCCGACGACCACCGCACCGCCCCCGGGGAGGACGACTCCCGCTCGTGCACCGCCGCCGTCGACATCGTTGCTGACGACGCCTCCGTCGACCGAGAAGACGACGCGCCCCGGCGCCGACGCCGGCGCCGTCGCGGCCACGGCCGCGGCGCTTCCGGCGGCCAACTGGAACGTAACGCCCGCGGCGGCGACCATCAGGGGGAGGGCGCGGCGGAGGATTGTCATGATTGCTACAACGCACGACCGACGCCAAGGTTGCGCCGCCCGGCGGGTGGTCGACGCCGCCGGATGCTCCGCGTCAGCCCCCTCGGCGCGCTGCCACCGACCCGCGGCGCGACCAGGAAACCCAAGCTCAGCTGACTGCCGCGACCCGCCTGCGTGAGCGCCGGACCCGGACCGGGGCGGCCGGTTCCAGCAGGTCTGCGAGGAACATGCCGGTGTATGACCCGGCGCTCGCCGCGACCTCCTCGGGTGTGCCCGATGCGATCACCATCCCCCCTTCGTCGCCGCCCTCCGGACCCATGTCGATCAGCCGGTCGGCCGACTTGATGATGTCGAGGTTGTGCTCGATCACGACGACCGTGTTACCCGTGTCGACCAGCCGCTGGAGGACCTCCAGGAGGCGTTGGACGTCCGCGAAGTGGAGACCCGTCGTCGGCTCGTCGAGGATGTAGAGCGTCCGGCCGGTCGCGATCTTCGACAGCTCGGTCGCCAGCTTCACGCGCTGTGCCTCACCCCCCGAGAGGGTCGTTGCCGGCTGGCCGAGGCGAATGTACCCGAGGCCGACGTCCTTCAGCGTCTCCAGCCGCCGGTGGACCTTCGGGATGTGCTGGAAGAAGACGACCGCCTCCTCGACCGGCATCTCCAGGACGTCGGCGATCGTCTTGCCCTTGAAGCGAACCTCCAGCGTCTCACGGTTGTAGCGCCGCCCGTGACACTGCTCACACGGGACGTAGACGTCCGGGAGGAAGTGCATCTCGATCCGGATCTGCCCGTCCCCCTTGCAGACCTCGCACCGGCCGCCCTTCACGTTGAACGAGAACCGCCCGGGCTTGTAACCACGTGACCGGGCTTCGACCGTCTTCGAGAAGAGGTCGCGGATCACGTCGAACAGGCCGGTGTACGTAGCCGGGTTCGATCGCGGCGTCCGGCCGATCGGCGACTGGTCGACCGCGATGATCTTGTCCAGCTGGTCGAGCCCCTGGACCTCACGGTGGATTCCCGGCCGCTGCCGCGCCCGGTGGAGGCGGTTGGCGATCGCCTTGTAGAGGACCTCGTTGACCAGGCTCGACTTCCCCGATCCCGAGACGCCCGTCACGCAGGTCAGCGTTCCCAGCGGGATCCGGACGTCGATCCCCCGGAGGTTGTGGGCGGCAGCCCCGACGATGTCGACATATCCGGTCGGTCGCCGGCGCTGCGCCGGGACGTCGATCCTCCGGGTACCCGCCAGGAACTGACCGGTCAGCGACTCGGCGACCAGTTCGACCTCGGCCGCCGTCCCCTCCGCGACGATCCGCCCGCCGTGCTCGCCGGCTCCCGGACCGATGTCGACCAGATGGTCGGCCGCCCGCATCGTCTGCTCGTCGTGCTCGACCACGAGGACCGTGTTCCCGAGGTCCCGCAGCCGCTCGAGCGTCGCGATCAGCTTGGCGTTGTCGCGCTGGTGGAGGCCGATCGACGGCTCGTCGAGGATGTAGAGGACGCCGACCAGGGACGACCCGATCTGCGTCGCCAGGCGGATCCGCTGGGCCTCCCCCCCGGACAGGGTGGCCGCCGCCCGGTCCATCGAGAGGTAGCCGATCCCGACGTTCTCGAGGAACCGCAGCCGCTCGTCGATCTCGCGGAGGATCAGCCGGGCGATGTGCCGGTCGGTGCCAGACAGCTCGACCTCCTCCAGCCACTTGAGCGCCCGCCGGGCCGAGAGGGCCGTGAACTCGTGGATCGGGGTGCCGGCGACCAGCACCGACCGCGACTCCGGCCGCAGCCGGGCGCCGCCGCACGCCGGGCACGGCCGGACGCTCATGAACTCCTCGATCCGCTCGCGCGTCCACTCCGAGTCGGTCTCCGTATACCGGCGCTCGAGGTTCGGCAGGATCCCCTCGAAGCGGGCCGCGTACGTCCGCCGCCGGCCGTACCGGTTCTTGTAGGTGACCTGGACCGGGACCCCGCCCGTCCCGTTGAGGAAGAGGCTCCGGTGCTCGGGGCTGAGCTTCTCCCACGGCACCTCGAGGTCGACGCCGTACTGGTCGGCGATCGCCAGCGTCATCTGCTCGTAGTAGTTCGACGCGCTCGCCGCCCACGGGGCAAGCGCCCCGTCGGTGATCGACAGGCCGGGGTCCGGGACGACGAGCTCGGGGTCGATCTCCCGCTGGGTCCCGAGGCCCGTGCACCGCTCGCACGCGCCGTGCGGCGAGTTGAACGAGAAGATCCGCGGCTCGAGCTCCGGCATCGACGTCCCGCACTTCAGGCAGGCGAACTTCTCCGAGAAGGTCAGGCGGGTCGGCGGCGGCGGCGGGGCCGCCGGGTCGGTCGACGCTCGATCGTGCTTCGGCGAGACCAACTCGACGACGAGGATCCCCTCGGCCAGGGCGATCGCCGTCTCGACCGAGTCGACCAGCCGCTTGCGGACGTCCGGTCGCATCACCAGACGGTCGACGACCACCGAGATGTCGTGCTTGTAGCGCTTGTCGAGGACGATCGGATCCTCCAGCAGCCGCAGGTCCCCGTCGACCTGCACCCGGGTGAACCCGTCGGCCCGGAGCTCCTCGAAGAGCTTGCCGTACTCGCCCTTGCGCCCGCGGACGACCGGCGCCAGCACCATGAAGCGGGTCCCGTCCTCGAGCTCGAGGACCTGGTCGGCGATCTGCTCGACCGACTGCCCGGCGATCGGCGCCCCGCACTTGTAGCAGTGGGGCTTGCCGATCCGCGACCAGAGGAGCCGGAGGTAGTCGTAGATCTCGGTGACCGTCCCGACCGTCGATCGGGGGTTCTTCGACGTCGTCTTCTGGTCGATCGAGATCGCCGGCGACAGGCCCTCGATCGAATCGACATCCGGCTTGTCCATCTGCCCGAGGAACTGCCGGGCGTAGGCCGACAGCGACTCGACGTACCGCCGCTGGCCCTCCGCGTAGATCGTGTCGAACGCAAGGCTCGACTTGCCCGACCCCGAGAGGCCGGTGATGACGGTGAGGGCGTCCCGGGGCAGGACCAGCGAGACGTTCTTGAGGTTGTGCTCCCGGGCACCCGAGACGACGATCTGGTTGGTCGGCGGCACGATATGGATTCTACTGTGGCGAACGTGTGTTCGCCACAGCGAATCGTCGTCTCCCGGGGGCGAGGCCGGGCGAGTGTGCGGGCTCGACCGGGTGGAGGATGGTCGAGCGGGTGCCGAGCCGGTCAGCGGGCGCCCGAGCCGGTGCCGGGGATGCTCGAGCGGGCGCCGAGCCGGTCGACCGGGCGCCCGAGCCGATGCCGGGGATGGTCGAGCGCGCGCCGAGGGCTAGTCGAACGGGTACCGAGGGCTAGTCGAGCGTCTGGCAGATCGGCGTGTAGCTCCCGTCGGGGTGGGAGATGTGCCCGACCATGATGCCGCTCAGACAGCCCCCGTTCTTCAGTCCGGTGGACAGCGACGCCTGCGCCGGGACGGCGACGCTCAGCGCCGCGAGGGTGGCGAGACCGGCTGCTGCGAGCCGGCGGACGGCCTTGCGATAGGACGGCTGGGTGTTCGACTGGATGTTCATTTCGAGCTCCTTTGGGAGGTGGCCTTTCGTGAGTGCGAGGCTACGTCTGCCGCGGCCGCCGTCCATCGGCCAGATGGCCCATTCGCTGTGTGAGCTTCGTCACACAAGAGGAGCCTGGCATTGACTCGAGGCTTCGATTGGCCGCGCGCGACCGAGCGGTCCCTGGTCCCTAGGATCCGCCGGGTGGTGTGGATCCGCGACGCCGTTCCCGACGAGGTCGGAGCACTCGAGGACCTACAGCGGCGGGCGTCGCTCGCCTGGGAGGACTATCGCGACCAGCTGCTCGCCCACCCCGACGCGATCGTGCTCGATCCGGCTGCGGTGACCGACGGGCTCGTCCGGGTGGCGGTCGACGACTGCGGCACGCGACTCGGCTTCTCGGCGGCGCTCGACGTCGGGGGCGGGGTCTGCGAGCTCGACGGGCTGTTCGTCGAGCCGGACGCCTGGGGCCGGGGGATCGGGCGGGCGCTGGTCGAGGATGTCGTCGATCGGTCCGGCCGCGCCGGCGCCCGACGGCTCGAGGTGGTCGCCAATCCCCGGGCGCATGGCTTCTACGAGCGGACCGGGTTCGTGGACGTCGGTGTCGCAACCACCCGGTTCGGGCCGGCCTCCCGGATGCGAAGGGAGCTCCAGCGGGCCGCTGACCCACCGTCCGACGGATAGCCTCGACCGGATGCCCAGGCCGACGAATGACACCGCGACCCTCGACGTCGAGACGCCCGCCGGTCCGGCGAGGGTCCACCTGCATCGCGCCGACCGTCCGCTGGCCGGCCTGATCCTCGGTCACGGAGCGGGCGGCGGGGTCGCCGCCCGGGATCTCCTCGCCGCGAGAGACGTCGCGCTCGGGCTCGGGATCAGCGTCGGTCTCGTGGAGCAGCCCTACCGCGTAGCCGGTCGCCGGAGCCCTCCCCCGGCCCATCGGCTGGACGCCGCCTGGACGGCGATCCTCGGCCATCTGCGGGCGAACGACCTGAGCGGTCTTCGGGTCATCGGCGGCGGGAGATCCTCCGGGGCGCGGGTCGCCTGCCGGACAGCCGACGCGACAGGGGCCGCCGGCGTCCTCTGCCTCGCGTTCCCCCTTCAGCCCGCCGCCCGGGCGTCGGGTGCCCAGGCGCCGAGCCGCCTCCCCGAGCTCGACGGCGTGGACGTCCCCGTCCTGATCGTCCAGGGCGGACGCGACCCCTTCGGGATGCCGCCGCCAGGGCCGAAGCGGACGGTCGTCGAGGTGGCCGGTGACCATGGCCTGAAGGCGGACCTTCCGGCCGTCTCGGACGCGATCCGCGCCTGGCTGCGGTCCAGCTTCGAATTCGGCAGACAAGCCGGCTGAGGGTGGTGCACGGCCCGGTCGACTTTCCGGCTGGTCAGGCAGGCGGGCGCTTCGGCCTGGTCAGGCTGACGACGCCGCACCGGCCCGGACTGGTGCCCTGAGCTCGACGCGGATCAGCTGACACAGGGTCGCGACCACTGTCGGATCGAACTGGCTGCCGGCGCACCGCTCGAGCTCCGCCAGCGCCTCTCCCGCCGAGCGGCCCTGGCGGTAGGACCGGTCGGTCGTCATCGCGCTGTAGGAGTCGCACGCGGAGACGATCCGTGCCTCGAGGGGGATCGTCTCGCCCGACAGGCCGTCCGGATAGCCATCGCCGTCGAAGCGCTCGTGGGAGGCCCGGACGATCCGACCGACCTCGACGAGGGCGCCGCCGACCTGGCAGAGCATCGCCTCACCGTCGATCGTGTGGCGGCGGATCAGCAGCCACTCGTCCTCGTCGAGCGGGCCCCTCTTGGTGATGATCGTCTTCGGCACGCGGATCTTGCCGACGTCGTGGAGCAGCGCCGCGAACTCGACGACCCGTCGTTGGGTGGCGTCGAGCCCGAGGGCGTCGGACACGGCGAGCGAGAGCTCGAGTACTCCCCGGCTGTGCTCCCCGGTGTAGAAGTCGTCGGCCTCGACCACGTCAGCCAGGAGGAGGGCTGTCCCACGGTAGGCGGAGCTCAACGTCAGGACCTGGTCAAGCCGCTCGTGGCGCTCGCGGGCGAACAGGCCGAGCAGGCCGATCATCGGCAGGGCGAGGAGCGCCAGGCCCGGCCGGGGGACGGCCGACGCTGCGATCAGGACACCGACCGTCGAGAGGGCGGAGTCGACTCCGAACGTCCAGACCATCGTCGGCAGCTGGTCCCGGGGCGAGATCCGCTCGGCGACCCAGAGTCGTGAGAGGATCAGGGCCGCGTCGACGGCGACCTGTGCGCCGAACGCCGCGACGTAGAGCGGCCAGCGCGACCAGGCGAAGCCTTGAGACCCGGCGGCGACGAGAACGACGGCCGGTCCGAGCGAATACCAGCAGTCACCGAGGACGGCGACCAGCCGCGGCAGGGTGATCCGCCCGCGGAGGAGGTCCGGAGTCCGGGTCAGGACGAGCGCGGCCCCGACGACCGCCGGGACGAGCGGGGTCGGCAGGAGGAAGAGCATCGGCACGAAGGCCAGCTGGGTCGGGTTCGTCCAGACACTGCCGACCGGGAACCGGACGCTCGCGGCGACGACGTAGATCGCCGTCAGCATCACGAGCGTCGGGACCGAGAGCGACCGCTCCCACGGGGCCGCGACGGCCAAGCCGACCGCTCCGGCGAGGAAGCCCCCGACCGCGAGGCCGTGGGTCAGGATCTCGTGACCCAACGGTACCCGGCGCCTGCGCCGAGTCTGGGCCGCCCGCAGCAGCGCCTCGGCCTCGGCACTCTCGTATGCGTCGATGTCCATTTGGAATCAGATCCAACCGGATCCCATGATAACGCCGGGTCCCGCGGCCCGGCCCAGTCTCCTCGCCTCGTCCGCCTCCCTCCCCTCCCCTGATCCGGTCGCGGGCCGGCGATCGCTCAGTGCATGGTGTGCGGGTCGACGAACACGTCGTCGATCTGCGACGTCCCGCTCAGCTCCGTGAAGCGGAGCGACAACGGTGCTATGCCGTTGCTCAGGAGCCCGCCGATCGCCGAGCCGGTCAACATCGGGGCCGTCGGTGTCCAGCTGGGACTCAGCGCGACCACGCCGACCGGCACGGTCAGCGGGCCGATCACGCTCGGGTAGACGGCGGAGACGGCGATCATCGAGCCGGGAGTGTCGGTCCGGGCGAAGAAGCGGAAGGTCGGGTAGGCGGCATCGACGCAGGTGGTCGGCGACTGTGCCGAGGCCCCCGAGCCGAGCGCCAGCGATGACGAGCCGACCGACCCGGTCACGCCGGCGGGCTCGCTCCCCGAGACGACGGCGGCCGTCCGGCTGAGTGACCAGCCGGCCAACGAGCTCTCGAAGTCGCCGCCGGGAGCCAGCTCATATGAGCTCGGATCGGCCCACGGGAGGAACGGATGGCTGAGCGCGGAGTCGCCGCACGCTGCCATGCTGACTGGGCTCGCCTGCGCCTGAGAGGCGGCGACCGAGCCGAGTGCGGCGGCGGAGAGGGCGACGGAGGCGGCGACGCTGCGGACACGACGGCTGATGGACATGCTCATGATCTGTGGTCTCCTTGGGGGGCGGACGGACGACAAGCGGGTCAACCTGTCGCGCTGGCCGGGGGCCCGTCGCGTCGGCTCCGGTATTCGTCGCGAGCAACAGCAGGTGCTCATCTCATCGTCAGCCCCCGCCGGCACTTGAACGACTACGGCCGGGACCGACGGATGTTCGACCGGCGTCGGACCTTCAGGGGATCCAGCCCCCGGTCGACCGGTCGGGCGGGCGCCGGGGCGCGGCCGGCGTCTGCGGTCGCAGGCGTCGAAGGGCGCCGACCGGGTGGCTATCGTGTGGAGGGACGAATGCCGCCGTTCAAGCTCGATCCGATCTTTACTCCGGCGGCCGATCAGCCGAAGGCGATCGAGCAGATCGCCGCGTCGCTCGAGAACGGAGACCGCTTCACGACCCTGCTCGGGGCGACCGGAACCGGCAAGACGATGACGATGGCCGGGGTGATCGAGGCCGTCCAGCGCCCGGCCCTGATCATCGCCCACAACAAGACGCTGGCCGCCCAGCTGTGCAACGAGTTCCGGACGTACTTCCCCGACAACGCGGTCGAGTACTTCGTCTCCTACTACGACTACTACCAGCCGGAGGCCTACGTCCCGAGCAGGGATCTCTACATCGAGAAGGACTCGTCGATCAACTCGGAGATCGACCGACTTCGCCACTCGGCGACCGCGGCGGTCTTCGCCCGTCGGGATGTCGTCGTGATCGCGTCGGTCTCCTGCATCTACGGGCTCGGCTCGCCGGCGGTCTACGAGATGAACATGCAGCTCCTGCGCCGGGGTGAGGAGATCGACCGGGACAAGCTCCTGCGGAAGCTCGTCTCGATCCAGTACACCCGCAACGACACGGTCCTCGCCCGGGGGAACTTCCGCGTCCGGGGGGACACGCTCGAGGTCTTCCCGGCGTATGCGGAGACGGCCTACCGGGCGACGCTATTCGGCGACGAGGTCGAGTCGCTCGCCGAGTTCGACCCCCTCACCGGCGAGTTGATCGCCGGCGGCCTCGAGCACGTCGCGATCTGGCCGGCAACGCACTACAACGTGGCCGAGGGGACGATGGAACGGGGGGTCGAGGCGATCGGCCGGGAGCTCAACGACCGGTGTGCCGAGCTCGAGGCCGAGGGCAAGCTGCTCGAGGCCCACCGTCTCCGTCAGCGGACCCAGTACGACATGGAGATGATGCGGGAGGTCGGCTTCTGCTCGGGGATCGAGAACTACTCGCGGATCCTCGACGGGCGGGCGCCGGGCGACCGGCCGTACTGCCTGCTCGACTACTTCCCCGACGACTTCCTCTGCTTTATCGACGAGTCCCACCAGACCGTGCCCCAGATCGGCGGAATGTACGAGGGCGACCGTTCGCGCAAGCAGACCCTGATCGACTACGGCTTCCGCCTGCCGAGCGCCCTCGACAACCGGCCGCAGCGGTTCGAGGAGTTCCTCTCGATCACCCCGCAGATCCTCTTCGTCTCGGCGACTCCCGGCGCCTACGAGCAGAGCAGGTCGGGGAACGTCGTCGAGCAGATCGTCCGGCCGACCGGGATCGTCGACCCGGCCGTCGAGGTCCGGCCGACCCACCACCAGATCGATGACCTGATGGGCGAGGTCCGGATCCGGGTCGAGCGCAACGAGCGGGTCCTGGTCACGACACTGACGAAGAAGATGTCCGAGGACCTCTCGACCTACCTGCTCGAGCTCGGCTTCAAGGCCCGCTACCTCCACTCGGAGATCGACACGCTCGAGCGGATCCAGATCATCCGCGACCTCCGCCTCGGGACCTACGACATCCTCGTCGGGGTCAACCTCCTCCGCGAGGGGCTCGACCTTCCCGAGGTCTCGCTCGTGGCGATCCTCGACGCCGACAAGGAGGGCTTCCTCCGGGGGGAGACCTCGCTGATCCAGACGATCGGCCGGGCGGCCCGGAACATCGAGGGGAAGGTCCTGATGTATGCCGATCGCGAGACCAAGGCGATGAAGGCCGCCCTCGAGGAGACCGACCGCCGGCGGGAGATCCAGCTGGCCCACA
Organism: Solirubrobacteraceae bacterium; assembly: GCA_034664295.1. Lineage (GTDB taxonomy): Bacteria > Actinomycetota > Thermoleophilia > Solirubrobacterales > Solirubrobacteraceae > Palsa-513. The sequence goes on from JAXDHV010000030.1 coordinate 17,937, forward strand.
ACATCGAGCACGGGATCACCGCGGCGACGATCGTCAAGGGGATCTCCGACATCTCAGACTTCCTCACGGCCGAGTCGAAGACTCCGAAGCGCCGTCGACGGTCAGCCCGAAACACCGACAAGCTCGCCCACCACGAGCTCGAGCGGATGATCGTCGACCTCGAACAGGAGATGCTCGAGGCGGCGGCGGATCTCCGCTTCGAGTACGCCGCCCGCCTCCGCGACGAGCTCCGCGACCTCCACCGAGCACTCGGCGACGCCAAGCTCAACGAGGCGCCGGTCGCCCGCTAATGTCATACCTAGGCGCCGCCCCGCCAGCCGGCAACAGGCAGGGCTGGGGGGCGCGCGTTTCACACGAACCTGACGCCGAGACGAGGATCCCCCGATGAGCCAGACTCCCATCAGCCAGACGCCCGCCGACCAGTCGGGCCACGCCGCCGACGCCGACGAGCTGACCTTTGTCGTCGCCGAGATGTCCTGCGACCACTGCAAGGCGAGCGTGACCAACGAGGTCGTCAAGGTCCCCGGAGTCCGGGCGGTCGGCGTCGACCTCGAGACCAAGCTGGTCCGAGTTCGCGGGTCGAACCTCGACGACACGGCCGTCCGCGCGGCGATCGAGGAAGCCGGCTACGCGGCGGTCAGCGCCTGAGGCCGGATTTCGAGTCGACGCTGGGGCACGTTCCGGAGGGGATTGCGGGTGGTCGGTCCCTGCTGAGGGGGCGGGGCCGCGACAGACGAGGTGAACGAGGTTGTGTGTGTGTGTCTAATTCGAAAGTACTTGCCGGAGTCCGGCAACTACATTTCGTAGAGAGGGTTCGCACCGCTCCCCCCTGCAATCCGCCCTCGAGGGTGCTCCTCGCCCCTGCCATCCGCCGTCCCACGCCTCGCCCTCTTCGGCCGCCCTCCACGGCCGCCGGCCGCCCCGAGCCTCGCCCTCCCGGCCGCCCCGCCGGCCCGCCGGCCTGAGCACCCCCCTCTCCTCCACAAACAGACTCGGTCAACCCCCACCCGGCCGGGTCACGATCACCTGCTTGGCTGCCGCCGTCGTTGACGACGACTTCCCTGCGAACTGCTCGGGAGCAGCCAGCACGAGGAAGCCGAGGACGATCGCCGGAACGACCGTCGCCACCGCGATCGTCGCGTGGCGCCGGCGGCGGGATCGCACCGGCATCGCCTTACCGCCCTTGGCGAGCCCCCGCAGGCGGAGGCTGTTGCCGACGACGCTGGCACTCGACACGCCCATCGCCGCGCCGGCGATCGTCGGGCTGAGCAGGCCGCTGATCGCGAGCGGGAGGGCGACCAGGTTGTAGCCGAGCGCCCAGCCGAGGTTCTGGAGAATGACGGTGTACGTCTCGCGGGCAAGGCCTATCCCCCGGGCGACGCCGGTCAGGTTCCCCGAGAGGACGACGATGTCGGCGGCCTCGAGGGCCGCCCCGACCCCGGTACCCATCGCGATCCCGAGGTCAGCCTGGGCCAGCGCCGCGGCGTCGTTGACCCCGTCCCCGACCATCGCCACCCGCCGGCCGGCCTCCTGGAGGCGGATGATCTCGTCGACCTTGCCGCACGGGGTCACCCCGGCCACCACGCGAGCGATGCCGACCTCGGCTGCGACGGCCTTCGCCGCCCGTCGGTTGTCGCCGCTGAGCAGGGCGACGTCGATCCCCATCCGCCGCAGCCCCCGAATCGCGTCCGCGGCCTCCGGCTTGACGCTGTCGCCGAGCCCGATCGCCCCGACGACCGCTCCCCCACGCGCGACGACGACCGCCGTCCATCCGGCCGCCTCCCACTCGTCGAGCACCGCTGGGCGCCCCCCCGTCTGACCGCCCATCTGCCCACCCACCTGCCCACCGACCTGCCCACCCACCTGCCGGCCCTTCTCCGACCCGCCCGCAGGCCCGCCGGCCGATCGGCCGCCCACGGCGAGCTCGGCGAGCTGGTCGGGGCGCCCGACCCAGACCTCGTCGCGGCCGACGCTGGCCCGGACACCGGCGCCCGGAACCGATTGGAACCCCGTGGCCTGCGGGACGTCGAGCTCGAGCTCGCGGGAGGCCGCGACGATCGCGACGGCGACCGGGTGCTCGGAATCGGCCTCGGCGGCGGCGGCCAGCGCCACCACCCCGTAGCGGTCCTCGCCGTCGGCGGCCCAGACCGCGAAGATCGAAAGCTCGCCGGTCGTGATCGTCCCCGTCTTGTCGAGCACGATCGTGTCGACCTCGTTGCTGCGCTCGAGGATCTCCGCGCCCTTGATGAGCAGGCCGAGCGTCGCGCCGCGGCCGGTGCCGACGAGCATCGCCATCGGGGCGGCGAGCCCGAGGGCGCACGGGCAGGCGACGATCAGCACGGCGACGGCGGCGAGCAGACCGCGGGCCGGATGGCCGGCGACCGACCAGCCGATCAGGCTGAGGGCGGCGATCGCGAGCACGACGGGAACGAAGACGCCGGCCGCCCGATCGGCGAGCCGCTGGATCTGCGGCTTGGACGCCTGGGCCCGCTCGACGAGAGCGACGATCTGGGCGAGCGCCGTCTCCGAGCCGACAGCGGTCGCCCGGGCCCGAAGGGCGCCGTCGATGTTGAGCGTGGCGCCGGTCACAGGAGATCCGATCCGCTTGTCGACGGGCAGCGACTCGCCGGTCAGCATCGACTCGTCGACGGCCGAGGATCCCGAGACCACCACGCCGTCGACTGGGATCTTGTCGCCGGGGCGCACGAGGAAGAGATCGCCGCGGGCGACGTCCTCGACCGGGACGAGACGCTCCGGCGCGGCGGGGTCCCGCGCGTCGAGCAGACGGACCTCCTGGGCGCCGAGTCTGGCGAGCTCGCGGAGCGCCTGCCCGGCGCGGCCCCGCGCGTTGGCCTCCTCGAGGCGACCGAGGAGCAGAAAGGTGATGATCAACGCCGCCATGTCGTACTGGACACCGCCGGTGAACGAGCCGCGGTCGCCGGCGCCGAGCCCCGACCCGCGGATCAGCTCGACCGTCGAGTAGACGAAGGCGGTCAGCGTGCCGAGGGCGATCAGCGTGTCCATGTTCGCCCCGCGCGCCCTCGCCCGGGCGAGCCCGCCACGGAGGAAGGGCAGGCCGCACCAGAACTGGACGGGAACGCAGAGCAGGAAGGCCAACCAGCGGGCGGTCACGCTGTCCTGGGCCCAGTAGGTCAGGCCGACGATCACAGTCGTCAGCGGCACGGCGACGACGACCCGCCGCAGCCAGATGGCCAGCTCGGCCTTCTCGGTCGCCTCGTAGTCGGCGGCCGCATCGATCGACGAGCGCTCGGCGGTGACCGTTCGGGCGCCGTAGCCGAGGCGCTCGACGATCTCGATCAGACGCTCGGCCTGGATGCTCCCGTCGGCGGCGTCGACCCGAGCCCGGCCGGTCGCGAGGTTGACGAGGGCGTCGGCGACGCCCGGCTCGGACCCGAGGGCGCCCTGGAGGCGGGCGGCACACGAGCCGCAGGACATCCCGGTGACGTCCAGTTCGATGACCGCTGTGGCGCCGGTATCGGTGGACACAAGGTCCATGTTACGGGGAGGCCTCGACAGCGGCGAACGCCTCGGCGAGGCGCCGGATCCCCTCCTCGATGGCCTCGGTGTCGGCGGCCGCGGCGAACGACAGCCGGGCGTGCGGCCGGGGCGGTTCGGTCGCGTGATAGGGACGCCCGGGGCTGATCAGGACGCCGGCGGCGCGGGCGGCTTGAGCGAGGGCGAGATCGTCGACGGCGTCCGGGAGGACGACCCAGACGTTCAGCCCACCGGCCGGAACACCGACGAGACGGGCCTGCGGAAGGTGGTCGCCGAGCGCGGCGAGGAGGACGGTGCGGCGGTCGATCAGGGCCCGGGAGAGGGCAGCGAGGTGGCGGGCCCAGGAGGGGGAGCCGAGCAGTTCGATAGCGGCTTCCTGGAGCGGTCGCGGAACGAAGAAGTCGTCGACGATCCGCAACGAGCGCAGGCGTTCGGCCACCGGTCCGCGAGCGATCAGCGCGCCGATCCGGAGGTTGGGTGAGGTGACCTTGGTGATCGAGGCGATGTGGACGACCCGGCCGTCGTCGTCGTCGACGATCAGGGGTGGCGGGGCCGGGCGCTCGTGATGCAGCCAGCGGGCGTAGTCGTCCTCGATCACGAAGGCTCCGGCCGCCCGCGCGATCGCGAGGACCTCGCGCCGGCGCTCGCCGGCCAGCACCGACCCGGTGGGGTTCTGGTAGGTCGGCTGGCAGTAGACCGCGCGGGCGCCGGACGCGGCGAAGGCGTCGGCGAGCAGGTCCGTGCGGATCCCGCCGTGGTCGGTCGGCACCGGAACCGTCGAGACGCGGGCGGCGCGGGCGGCGGCGAGCGCGCCGATGTAGGTCGGCGACTCGACGAGCAGGGAGCCGCCGGCCGGGACGATCCCCCGGAAGGCCGCCGACAGGGCGGCCTGGCCGCCGCTCGTGACGAGGACGTCATCGCCGGTGAGCGCGGCGCCGACCGACGCGGCGAACCACTCGCGCAGTCCGCCGATGCCCTGCAGCGGTGGACGCTCGGCGGCGTCCGAGCGGCGGACGGCTCGGGCGAGTGCGGCGGCGAGCGGACGGGTCGGCAGCAGCGATGGGTGTGGGTAGCCGCCGGCCAGCGAGATCGCCGCGGGGTCGTGCGGTGCCAGCAGGAATGCGACGCTGGCGGCGTCGATCGTCCGGTCGCCGAGGGCGACGGTCTGCCACGAGGTGTCGAGCTCACCGGCGGGGGTCGCGGCGCGCCGGTCGGCGACGTAGGTCCCGCTGCCGGGGCGGGTCACCAGAACCCCCTCGGCGCGGAGGCCGGCCAGCGCCCGGGAGACGGTCACCGGGCTGACCCGGTGGCGGGCGCTGAGCTCGCGGGTCGACGGGAGACGCTCGCCGGAGCGCATCGCCCTGGCGCTGTCGCGGAGGGCCGAGCGGAGCAGATCAGTACTGGTACTCTGGGGCATGGGATCTGAGAGTACCGCTACTGACGGGCGGGAGGTAGCGCTTCTGCGGGCGTGCGCCCGGCCGCCGGAGGCCCACCGGTCGCCGCGCGAGCGCCGGCGAGCCGGGCGAGCCGGACTCGGGCTCGCGGCGCTCGGGGTGCTCGCCTTCTCGCTGACGTTCCCCGCGACATCGCTCGCCCTCCGCGGCTTCGACCCGTACGTCGTCGGCGCGGGTCGGTCGGTCGTGGCCGCCGCGATCGGCGGCGCCTGCCTGCTGCTGGCGCGGGCGCCGCTACCCCGGCGGGGAACCTGGGTCGGCCTGATCGCCGTCGCCGGCGGCTGCGGGATCGGCTTCGGCCTGCTGTCGGCGCTGGCCCTCCACCACACGACGTCCTCTCACGCGGCGATCGTCGTCGGGCTGCTGCCGGCTGCGACGGCGGTCGCCGCGGTGCTCCGCTCGGGCGAGCGTCCGGGCTGGGTCTTCTGGACGGCGAGTGCGACGGCGAGCGCGACGATCGTCGGTTACGCGATCTCGCTCGGCGGGGGCCGCCTGTCGGCGGCGGACCTGCTGCTTCTCGGTGCGCTCGCCGTCGGCGCCGTCGGCTACGCGGAGGGCGGGCGCCTGTCGCGCGAGATGCCCGGGTGGCAGGTGATCGCATGGGGTGTGATGCTCGCGCTGCCCGTCTCACTGCCGATCACCCTCGTCGCCGTGATCGGCCATCGGCCGCCGGATCCGTCGGCCGTTGCGATCTTCGGACTTGGCTACGTCTCGGGCGTTTCGATGTTCGCCGGCTTCGCCGCGTGGTATCGCGGACTCGGCCTGGCCGGCGTCGCCCGGGCGAGTCAGCTCCAGCTCGCCCAGCCGCTGCTGACGATCGCGTGGTCGGCTGTCCTACTCGACGAGCATGTCGGTCCGGGCGCCCTCGCCGTCGCGGCGATCGTGATCGTCTGCGTCCTCGTCACCCAGCGGGCGCGGATCACCCGTGTCGGAGTCGACGACCACGGCCTTCGCCCGGGCACGAGCCCCGGCGACCGGCCGGCGAAGGCTCGCGGGGACGAGGACGAGACCGAGCAGCACGAAGAGCGGCGCCGTGTTGACGTCGGTCGCATCCCCCGCCCAGAACGGACCGCCGAGACTCTGGCCGAGTATCCAATAGGCGACCGAGAGCCCGACGCCGAGCACGACAGCCGGTAGGCGCAGGGCGCGCGAGAAGACGCCGAGTCCCACGAGCAGCGAGACCGCGGCGAGCCCGAGCGCCGGGAGCTCCCCGTGGCCGTGGGCCGCACCCGCGGCGGCGTTCTGCCAGCCGGCGAGCCAGCGAGGCGAGGCGGCGGCCATCCCGGCGAGCTGGTCTGCGATCGCGTTCTTCGACCGGTTGACGTCGAGGCACCAGAGGATCGCCGAGACGAGCCAGAGACCCGCCCAGGCGTAGCCGGCGACACGATCGTGGATCGGTTCGCGCTGCTCCGGTGACCTGCGACGGTCGGTCGATTCGAGGACCGGCCAGAGCGCGGCTCCGACGAGGGCGTAGAGGATCACCGCGCCGGGGGCTCCCATCAGCGGCGAGGACTCGGGGCTCGCGGTGAGCCGGCCGAAGCCCTCGCCGAGCCACCAGACGATGATTGCCCAGACGAACGAGACGGCCAGCGCCGGCCGGACGGCCCGACGGGTGACGATCAGGCCGAGCCCGATCGCGCATTGGAGCTCGGCGGCCAGCGTGTTCCAGAGCGGGAGGTCCCGGCCGTAGAAGCGGGCGAACGTCACGATCGGGTCGCCGATCACCGAAGGCTGGCCGGCGGCGCCTGGCTCGAGCACCTGGGCGACGAAGGCGTGGGTGTACATGTAGGACTGGAGCTGGAGGAGGCCGGCGATCAGCCAGAACACTCCCAGCGCGACCTGTAGGCCCCGGCCGGTGATCAAGCTGGCGGGCGAGGGGTGGCGGCGCTCGCCGCGGCCGATCTCGAGACGCGGGGAGCTCATCGCCGGTCCGACCCCGTCGTCGGGCGCATCCGGCCACGGCGTCCCCGTCGGCCGGGCGGATCGGGTTGGTAGAGTCGATCGCGGAGATGGGCAGCAGCATGAACATGGCCGCCGGCCACGCGTCGATCGATGCCGGCGGGGCTCACAGCTCGATGGTGATGTCCGGGGGGTCGTCGATGATCTCGTCGGGCGCGGCCCACGGAGGTACCGACATCCTGCCGGAGTGGCTGGCGATCGTCGGGGCGCTCTTCTTCGTCGGGATCCTCGTGATCCACGCGCGTCACGTGCTCGACAGCCAGGGTCAGCGACGGGCGTGGCACTCGGGGCACGTCCTGATGGCGCTCGGGATGATCTTCATGTTCGCGCCGGCGTCGATCGACCACTTCGACATCCCGAGCGGGTTCTGGCAGCTGGTGTTCGCCAACGCGACGGGGATCGCGCTCGCCTGGATCCTCGCCCAGGCTCTCAGCCGGCAGGTGGTCAACCTGTTGTGGGTCGTGATCGCCAGCGACCTCGCGGCGATGGTCTACATGTGGTCGCCGGGCGGCTTCGTCTCGCCGGTCACCTGGCTGCTGGTCGCCTACTTCGCCGCGCAGACGGTCCTCTGGGCGACGAACCTGATGCGCCGGGCCGACGACCTCGCCGTCGGCCGGAGGTTCACGGTCGATTCGAGCGGGGCACTCGCGGCGAGCGGCGCCCAGCCACTCGTCTGCGACCGCGATCTCCGCATCTCGGTCGGCGGCATGACGCTTGGCATGGCATACATGTTCGCCGCCATGCAGCTCTCGATGTAACCCGTCGAAGGGTCGTCGCGGGCGGCCCACGGGCTAGCTCACGCGGAGCGTGAAGGTCCCGGTCAACGGATGGTTCGCGGCGTCGGAGCCCCACAGCGTGATCGTCCAGAGGCCCGTCGTCGCCAGGTCGACCCGACCGATCGCGTGCTGGGGACCGACGCGGCGGACGCGAACCGTCGCGGACGTGCCCGTCGCATCCGAGGTCGCCCGCATCGACATCGGCCCGAAGGACGGCTGCGGGCGGGCGCCGCCGCGGAGGTAGGTGTGGAGCTCGATCGTCCCCGGCATCAGATGCTCGGCCGAGATCATCAGGCGCTCGCCGTTGGGCTCGGCCAGCGTGCGGTGGGCGGTCGGCGGGCCGACGAACGTGTTCGGCCTGGCGAGCACGAGACCGCCGAGGATCACGGCCGGGGCGAGCGCCGCGGCGGCGACGCCGGCGATCTGCCGGCGCCTGGCCTCGGAGCGGTCGCGGCCTTTGGCCACGGTGCCATCGAGGCCGTCACCGACGGTCCGAATTCGGGCCGGTGTCGCCCGTCTGGGACGGCCGAAGCGACGCAGGCGGAGGCTGTTGGCGATCACGCAGACGCTCGAGAGGCCCATCGACAGGCCGGCCAGCGTCGGGCTGAGCAGGCCGGTGATCGCGAGCGGGAGGGCGATCAGGTTGTAGCCGAAGGCCCAACCGAGGTTCTGGAGGATGATCGAGTAGGTCGCCCGCGCCAGCCGGAGGGCTCGCGCGACGCCGCGGAGGTCGCCGGAGACGATGCTGATGTCGGCGGCCTCGATCGCCGCCCCGACACCGGTCCCCATCGCGATGCCGAGGTCGGCCTGGGCGAGCGCCGCGGCGTCGTTGACGCCGTCGCCGACCATCGCGACCAGCCGGCCGGCTTCCTGTAGGCGGACGATCTCGGCCACCTTCTCGGCCGGGGTGACGTCCGCGAGGACCTGCGTGACGCCGACCTGCTCGGCGATCGTCGCCGCGGCCCGCGAGTTGTCTCCGGTCAACATCAGAACATCAACGCCGATGCTCTGTAGCTCGCGGATCGCGGCCGCCGACTCGGCCTTCACGGTGTCCGAGAGAGCCAGCGCGCCGACGACGTTCCCGTCGCGTCCGACGACGACCGCGGTCCGGCCTGCTGCCTCCCACTCGTCGAGCACCGCCGGTCGCTGGGCCGAGCCGCTGACGAGCTGGGCCGGCCGGCCGACCCAGACCTTCGATGCGCCGACCTCGGCTCGCACGCCGAGGCCCGGCAGCGCGCGGAAGTCGACCGCCCGCGGGATCGCGAGTCGCTCGGCGGAGGCCCGGCGGACGACCGCCCGGGCGACCGGATGCTCGGAGCCCGCCTCGACGGCTGCCGCGAGGGCGAGGATTCCGTCGCGGGTCTCGTCCGCCGCCGCCCAGACGTCGGCCACCGAGAGCTCACCCGTCGTGATCGTGCCGGTCTTGTCGAGCACGATCGTGTCGACCCGCTGGCTGCGCTCGAGGATCTCCGCGCCCTTGATCAGCAGGCCGAGGCTCGCACCCCGACCGCTGCCGACGAGGATCGCGACCGGCGTCGCGAGCCCGAGGGCGCACGGGCAGGCGACGATGACGACGGCGATCGACGCGAGCAGACCCCGGTCGGCCTGTCCTGCGAGGGCCCAGCCGGCGACGGTCAGCCCGGCGAGGACGAGGACCGCCAGGACGAAGACGCGTGCGACCCGGTCGGCCAGACGCTGGATCTCGGGCTTGGATACCTGGGCACGCTCGACGAGCTCGACGAGCTTCGCGAGCGCCGTCTCGCGGCCGACGGCCGTGGCCGTCGCGTGGAGCACGCCGTCGAGATTGACCGTCGCCCCGGTGAGCGTCGCGCCGGCTGCCTTCTGGACGGGGAGCGACTCGCCGGTCAGCATCGACTCGTCGACGGCCGACGAGCCCCAGACGACGGTCCCGTCGACGGGCACCTTGTCGCCCGGCCTGACGGCGAACCGGTCACCCCTGCGGACGGCCTCGACCGCGACCAGCCGTCCGGGGCCGTCGGGATCGGCGGGGTCGACGATGCGGGCCTGCACTGCCCCGAGCCTCGTCAGCTCCCGGACCGCCCGGCCGGCCCGCCCGCGGGCGGTCGACTCGGCCCAGCGGCCGATCAGCAAGAAGGCGATGATCGCGGCGGCCATGTCGTAGTGGAGGTGGCCGCTGAACGCTCCGGCGCCGCCAGCCGGGTCGTGCGTCTCGCTGACGGTGATCAACTCGACCGTCGAGTAGACGAACGCCGTCAGGGTGCCGATCGCGATCAGCGTGTCCATGTTCGTCGTCCGGGACCGTCCGGCGGCCCAGGCGCCGCGGAGGAACGGCCAACCGCACCAGAACTGGACCGGGACGCAGAGGATCCCGGCGATCCACCGCCCGGTCGATCCGTGCGGGTCGCCGTAGGTCACGGCGGCGATCGCCAGACTCAAGGGAACGGCGACCGCGATCCGCCGGAGCCATCCGGCCCGCTCGCGCGCCTCGGACGCCTCGAGCTCGGCGACCGCGGCGGCCGGCGAGAGCGACGCGAGATCCACGGTCTGCGCCCGATAGCCGAGCCGCTCGACGATCTCGACGAGCCGCTCCGGTGCTACGGCGTCGCCGGCCACCTCGACGGTCGCCCGGCCGGTCACGAGGTTGACGACCGCTTCGCGCACCCCCTTCTCGCGACCGAGCGCCCGCTGCACGCGGGAGACGCACGACGCGCAGGTCATTCCGCCGACATCGAGCTCCAGGACGCGCACGTCGGGTCCGATGTTCTCGTCGGACCCGATCCCGCCGGACGCGGCTGTCCCAGGCGCAAACTCGGGCTCGGTGGTCTCGGCCGTAGTCATCAGACCCATTTCAGCAGGTCCAATCGACGATCGATGAGGCGTCGAGTATCGACGAACGATCCATCGCCTCGTGTTCGGGCCGCGCCGATGACGCCGTGACACACACTCGACACCGGAGGAGCGCACCAGTGGACGATTCGCACATCGCGATCCGGCACCTCAAGACTGGACTCGCCGTCGCCACGACCGCCGCCTGCTTCCTCCTGACGCTGGCCGCCCCGGCCGCGATCAACGGCACCTTCGCAGCCGCCGCATCGTCGGGTGTCTCGTCCGCTGCCTTCGTCCACCGGTCGAGCAACACCCTCACCCTCGCCGGGCAGGCGTGGCGGTTCGTCGGGTTCAACGACTACCAGCTGACGTCCCAGCCCGGTGGCGGCTTCTACTGCGGTAGGACGGTCGACCAACGCACGCTCGACGCGGTCCTCCAGGATGCCAAGACCTCGGGGGCCAGCGTGGTCAGGACGTGGTTCTTCCAGAGCTACTACGACCGCGACGCCCAGGGCCACACGGTCAGCCCGAGCTGGTCGGCGTTCGACCGCGTCCTCAACGCGGCTGCGGCACACGGCCTCAAGGTGATCCCGGTGCTCGTAAACGAATGGCAGGACTGCGAGCCGGCCTCCATCAACAAGAATCTCGGTTTCTTCCAGTCGGGCTACAAGTCACCGGGATATGGCTATCCCCTGTCGTTCAAGACCTTCGCGACGACGGTCGCCGGCCACTATGCGGCGAATCCGACGGTCGCCTTCTGGCAGATCGGCAACGAGCTCGAGAGCAACACGTCGAGCGGCTGCAGCCCGGCCGACGAGGCGGCTGGAGCCGGCGCACTGCGGCTGTTCGCCGACGACGTGACAGCGACGATCAAGCACGCCGACCCGAATCACCTCGTCTCGCTCGGCACGATCGGCTCGGGTCAGTGTGGTCTCGCCGGAGGCGACTACCAGTACGTCCACGCCGGGGCAGTGGACGTCTGCGAGTACCACGACTACGGCGACGCCGTCCACGCGATCCCCGATGACGGCTACAACAGACTCGCCCAGCGGATCGTCCAGTGCCGGTCGCTGAACAAGCCGCTGTTCGTCGGGGAATCCGGAATCGTCGCCGACGTCGGCGAGTCCGGCCAGTCAACCGGCACGATCAGCAGCACGTCGCTCGAGCTGCGCGCCGGATTCTTCGATGCCAAGCTCGTCGGCGCGTTCGACAACGGGATCGCCGGCTACATGCTCTGGGACAAGCAGCAGGACGCCTCGAATTCGGCCTATAACCTGAACAACGGGCGCTACTCCGTCGGCCCGAGCAGCATCGTTCCCGACCCGACTAACGCCGTGACGGCGAGCGTCGCTGGCTCGTTCGGCGCCGTGGCCGGAACCCTCCGCTTCGGCTTCGAGGACGGCGGCACCGATGGGTGGGACGTCGCCTGGCAGACAGGCAGCCTGTCCCTGTCCAACGCGAGTACCCAAGCCTGGGCTGGCGGGCACTCGCTCGGGATGAGCCTCCACGGCGGCGTCTCGTATCCCGCCGCCCGCACGCTCGCGAGCGCCGGTGCTGGCCCGGGCCGCATGATCACGTACCACGTATACCTGCCGTCCGGCGCGCCGTCCGGCGTTCAGGCAGTGCCATACGTCTCGAACTCCGGCTGGCAGCAGACCTTCGCCCCGGCCACGAGCCTCGCCCACGGCTGGAATGTCGTCACCTGGATCCCTCCCCCGGGCGTCGCCATGCCGCTGAAGGCGGTCGGCCTGCAGATCAACGACGGCCCCGGCTACACCGGCGTCCTCTACCTCGACGACGTCTCCTGGTAGCCCGCCGGAAAAGAGCGCGATGCCACCGAGCCGTCGTAGTCCCGGCTGCCCCGGACGTCCGCTACGACCTTCCGACGAACTGGGCGGCGACGAAGCAGAAGTTGTTGACGGGGTTGGGATCGTTCAGCTTCCAGGTCGACGACAGCGTCATCGTCGCCGGGTCCGGGCCGGCCCCCCCGGTTCCGCTCACCGGCTCGATGCTGAGCGTCCCGAAGATCATCCCGTTGTTTGGCACCGCCACCGTGATCGGCGCACCCGGGGACTGACTGGTCGCCCGCACGAACGACGTCGCTCCGAGCGTCCCCGCTCCCTGGGCCGTGTCGGCGGCGAAAACCGTCCGCGAGCCCGCGGTCGCCGGGGTGATCGTCAGTGTCTGGGCCGACGGCGTACAGGTCAGCCTGGCCGTCCCGAGACCGGGAAGCGTCGTGGTCGCCGTCGGATCGACACCTGAGGCCCCGTAGCGCCAGTTGATCGTCAGCGAGCGGACCACGTTGCTGAGCGGACCCGCCGGGCCCTTGGGCCCAGCCGGTCCTGCCGGGCCGTCCGCTCCGACCGGGCCCGCCGGGCCTCGAGGGCCCTCCCCCAGGCTGAAGCCGGAGCCGCTGCCCTTTGCGCTCGACTTCGAGCTCGCGCCGCCGGTCCGCTTTGGCTTGGGGAGCGGGTAGGCCTTCCCGTGCGCCGATGGCGTCCTGCTGGTCACCTTGGACTTCGGCGGCTTTCGCGCCGTCGGCGGTTTCGGAATCAGCCCGGTCGCCGTAATCGTCGTGGGGCCCGGCATGCTCGTCACCACAGAGGAGCCGGTAGCCCCGGACGGCTTCGGCAGTGGATAGGCCAGCGTCTGCGTCCCGGCCGCCCGCACCACGCCGACGCGATCGGGACCAGGGGCGCCGATCGCCAGACCCGCCAGGCAGCCGAGCCCGGCTGCCGCGAGCACCGGCAGGCAGAGACCGCGAGAGCCGAGCCATCCCGGCCGGGTCACGACTGGCTCCCGGGCGAGACGAACACGGCTGCGACGTAGCACCGCGGTGACCCGTCGTCGAACTTCCAATACCAGCTCACGCGGAAGCTGGTCGGAGGCGGGCCCGGGCCGCCGGCGACGGTCCGGTCGAGGCGCGAGCTGATGATCCCCTGGAGCGACCCGGACCCCGACTGCTGACCGAGATAGTCGTTGAAGCCGGCGTAGAAGTCAGGTCCCGTGTACTGCGTGCGCAGCGCCGTATTCACCCCGACCCGCTTGCCCGGCTCGGACTCGAGCCAGGTCATCGCGGTGTCGGCGTTCGCGTCCGACGGGACGAAGCGGAGCCACTGCGTGTCCGGGCTGCAGACCACGTCGCCCGCCCCGATCCCAGGTGCGTCGAACGTCGCCTGGTCGCGCCCCTGAAACTGACCGTTCTGCCAGTTGACGGTGACGGCCTGTCGCGTGATGTCATCGGCCGGCGGCCCCGCCGGACCGGCGGGGCCGCGTATGCCCGCGGCACCGCGTGGCCCGCGCGGCCCGACCGCGCCGCGTATTCCGACGGTCGCGCCGTGCGCCTGCGCGCGCGGCGCGGGCGCTTTGGCGAGCACGCTGGTCGCCGCTCCGCAGACCGCGGCCACGACGACCAACCCACCGGCCAGCCTGGCCCCCCGGGTGGTCAACTGAACACCAGCACGACCTGTACCGTCTTCGGGCCGCACGCCTGCGGCTGTGGAATCAGCCCGGCGACGACCACTGTGTAGACCCCGGTGACGAGCGGGCTGTGGAGCTTCAGACTCAGGGTGGCCTGGCCGTAAAGGGCGGTTAGTGTCCCGTCACCGAACAGTGTCCCATCCGCGGCATAGACGGCTCCCTCGAGCTCCCGAATCAGGGGTCCGTCGCTCTTCAGCGGAACCGACAGATAGCCGGCGTAGTCGGCTGCCGCTCCGCCGGGCGGGTCGACGAACGTGAGCGGCAGCGTCGTCAGGCAGGGCTTGAAGATCTCGACCTTCGCCATCTTCTCGAGCCCGCATCCCGGGCGCGCCGCCAACGTGCCGGTGACCACCACTGTGTAGGAGCCGACCTGGAGCGCGCCGAAAGCCAGCTTCAGGCTGATAGTGGCCGACCCCGTCAGCCTCGCCCGTTGGCCGGCGGCGATCTGATCCCCGCTGAATGTGTATATCTGCGCCCGGACGTTCGTGATCGCCCCACCACGCGTGGCCACGTGGAGCGGGACCTTCGACGGATACGCGGCCGCGAAGTTGCTGGGCAGGGAGATCGTCACCGGAAGCTTCGAGCAGGCCGACGCCCCCGCGGGCGCCGGGACGGCGCTCCAGCCCACCGTCGCGGCGACCGTGCCCAGCAGGAGGAGTAGACCCAGACCGGGCAGCACCCGTCTCATCGGCTCGACGCTCCGGCCTCGGGCCGACTCGGCCTTGCTCTAGCCTTCCCTGAGTGGCACGGCGAAGCTCTCCCGCCGGAACCCCAGCGGCCTCGTGGTTCGCAGCAATCCTCGGTGTCGCCCTGATCGCGTCGGCCGCAACCGGGTGCGGGGGGCAGGCCGCGGCCTCCGGCCAAGGTCCGGCCCGACGGACGACGCCGGCTTCCGGAGTGACCCAACGGCGCACGAACGTCAGCACCGCCAAGGCGAAGCAGCCCGCGCGTCGTAGCGGTCGCGCCGCACCGGGCGCGCCGGCCCGCCGCGTCGGGCCGAATCGTCCCGCCCTGCGCTCGAACTGGCAAGCCGGCGTCAACCTGACCGGCGACGCCGCCGCCGACTACCTGGCCCCCGGATCCGACAACGCCCTGCAGGCCGCGAGGACCGACCGGAGCACGAGCGTCGAGATCGTACCGACCTGGTACATGGACACGCCGACCGCGTCGGCGGTCGCCGCCGACACGGCTCGGACGGCGACCGACTCGGCGGTGACCCACGCCGTCGCGACCGCGCAGGCGCTCGGCCTGCGGGTCCTCCTGAAGCCCCAGATCGACGTGCTCGACGGCACGTATCGCGGGCTGATCGCGCCTGTCGATCGCCCGGCCTGGTTCGCGAGCTACCGGGCGATGCTCCTCCACTACGCGACGCTCGCCCGACAGCTGCACATCGCCGGCCTCGTCGTCGGCGTCGAACTCGGCTCGATGGTCAGCGGTCCACGCGACACGGCGATCTGGCGGGGCCTGATCAGGTCCGTTCGACGAGCCGGCTACACCGGGCGCCTGACGTACGCGGCGAACTGGGATCAACTCCGCCTCGTCGGCTTCTGGCGGGCGCTCTCCTACATCGGGATCGACGCCTACTTTCCGCTGATCACGCCGACTCACCGGATTCTGCCGAAGATCGCCGACCTCGTTTCCGCGTGGCGCACCTCGGCGGTCGCGGGCGGACCGCGCGACTGGGTGGCCGAGGTCACCGGGCTCGCCCGAGCTGAGCACCTGCCGGTCGTCTTCACCGAGCTCGGCTACGTCGCCGCCGCCTGCACGGCGACAGCCCCCTACCAGCTCACGCCGCCATGTGCCGCCGGCGGACGGCTGGCCCAGCCGAGCGAACGCGCCCAGCAGGATGCCTACGTCGCGGCGCTCAGGGTCTGGTCGCGCGTGCCCGTCGTCCACGGGATCTATTGGTGGGACTGGCCGACAGACGCCCACGAGGCGACCGACGCGTACTCGCCGCGCGGCAAGCTCGCCGAACGCACGCTCATTGAGTGGAACTCCGCACGCGGCGCGCTGCCCGCTGGTCGGCATCATCCGGCCCCCTGAGGAGCAACGCCGGGCACGACTCCCGGGCTCACGGCGGATTGGCCCGTCGACCCGCCGGAACCGGCCTGACCGGCCGGCCCCGTCGAAACGCCGGTCGCCCCGGTCGACGGCGTCGTGCGTGCCGGACGGGTCGGCTGCCTGCCCGTGACGGCCGTGATCGCCGCGTCGCGCTGCTGGTCGGTGATCGGGACGAGCGCGTGATCTCTCGCCGCAGTCTGGGTGTTGCGCAGGTAGTACTGGAGGAAGGTCTCGACCTCCGGCCGTTTGATCGACGCCGTCGTCGTATAGAGGACGATCCGGCGCGTCAACGGATAACTCGCGTTGGTGATCGTCGTGCGCGACGGGAACACGCAGTCCGGCTGCTGCTTGCTCGACGCGCCGGTGCTCGCCACCGCGGCGCCGTTCGTTGACGTCTTCGGGGTCCCGGTCGGATCGATCTCGAGCGGTCGGAGCTGGTCTTCGAACTGCTCGTAGTAGGTGAAGCGGAAGAACCCGACGACGCCGGGGCGCTCGGTGCGGGTGAGCGCCGGATCGGTCCCGATCGGCGTCCCGCTTGCGAGCAGCAGGTCGAACTGCCGGGAGGCGCTCGCCGTCGCTGCGCTCTTCGCCTGCTCGTCCTTGCGGCGGTTGGCGGCGATCAGCTTCGCCGCGTCGACGTGCACCCTGCGGCGGGCGTTCTCGC
This sequence comes from Solirubrobacteraceae bacterium, assembly GCA_034664295.1. Lineage (GTDB taxonomy): Bacteria > Actinomycetota > Thermoleophilia > Solirubrobacterales > Solirubrobacteraceae > Palsa-513. The sequence goes on from JAXDHV010000030.1 coordinate 34,655, forward strand.
GGTTGACCGCCGCGATCTGGGCGAGGACCCGCTTGTCGGCGGCGATCGCCGCCCGGCTGACAAAGGCCCGCTTCTCGGCCGCGATCTGCCGGGTTCGCAACGCCGCTGCCACGCGCTGGTGATCGAGGGCCGACGCCAACGCGGCATTCTGGGTCACCGCGGCCCGCACGCGATCGTCACTGGATTGGGCGAGGTAGTCATTGCGGATCTCGGCGCGCGTCGCTCCGCTGGTGATGCCCAGCACCTGGTATGCGAAGAAGTCGAAGATATCTGTGCGGGGGGAGCGGCCGGTCGCCCGGATCGCCAGATTGTCGAAGCTCAGCTGGTCCCAATTGATGACGGGCGATCCGCTGCGGAAGATGTCGCGGACCTGGCCGACCGAGATGCAGTCTCCGCCGACGTCGGACTCGTTCTTCGTCGCTATCACCAGGGCGTCCGAGCCGATCGTGATCGGCGCGGAGACGCTCAGCCCGTTCGCCTTGCACGCCGCGGTCTCCGCCGCCGAGATGGCCCTGGTCGCGTCAGCGATGTCGATCCGCCCGGCACAGAGATCCTTGAAGCCCTGCTCTTCGGCTCCGCTGAGCGAGAGCTGCACGCGGGTCGCGTAGTGCGAGGAGAACTGCTTGACGATCGCCTGCGTCAAGAGTGCCTCGCGACCGCCGTCGATATCGACCTCGGCGGGTGGGCGGTCGGGCAGCGCCGGCCGGCTGGCCGCCGGCGTCAGCGATCCGCCGGCGTCTGGAGCACCCACCTTCGCGGTGTCGACTCCGCAGCTGCCAAGGACGCTCGCGCCGAGGCAGGCGGCCAGCGGAACGGCCGCGTGTCGGGCGCGCCGCCGGGAGATCACGGCGTCGCCAGATCGTTGACGCGGAACTCGCTCGGCGGCGGGTCCTGGAGCTCGCCCGGAAGCAGCACGACGTCGAAATCGGCCATCGTCAGCCCCTGCAGCTCGTTGCCCTGGAGCAGCGGCGTCGGGTGGGCGATCTTGGTGGTCACCGGTGGCACCACACCCGTCGTCCCCGTCGCGCCGACGATGCTCAGGCCGGTGGGCGAGCTCGAGTCCGCCTGGACGGTGCCGTTGGCCACAGCATCCGACGCCGAAACGGTCGTCGACCTCGTGCGATCTGCCGGGACCGTCCAGTTGGCGTTCTGTTGCGCGAAGAGGGTCGGGACCGAGGCACGGTCCACGACGATCGCGCCGTAGCGCTCCAGTGCCGTCACGATGACCTGCGCCGCGCGCCCGTCCGCTCCCGTCGGCACCTTTCCGATCCTGAATCCAGGACGCAGGCGGATCCGCGCGCCTTCCGGCAGCGAGGTCGACACGCCGACGCCGTCGGTGCGTGAAGCCGGTTGGACGTAGTTACGCTGCGCCGGTCCCGGCAGCGCGATCGCCAGCGCGTGGGGAATCGAGCCGGCGCGGATCTCCTGCGGAAGGATCACCCCCGCGAACAGTGGCAGACCGGACCCTCTGGCGCTGACGATCGTCGGCTTGAGGAATCCCGGGCCGTTGAGATCCCAGCGTCGGGCGAACTGGTAGGAGATCGTCGTCCCGACTCGGGAGCGACGCGCGCGCCAGAAGTCGTAGGCCACCCCGTGGGCGCGATCGGTCACCGTGAACCACCCGTCGTACTGAGGCAGCGGGCTGACGTCCGCCGGCGCGTCGAGCGTCGGCACCAGGTCGCCGCAATTGGCCGGAAGCTGGCGGCAGACGAACTGCGTCGGGCGACCGCCGCTGACATCGACGATCGGCGGAGCCCAGTGCTGGGTGTTGATGTAGAAGGCGCTGTGGTGGCTGGTCACCTGCTGGGTGACCTGGCGGTTTCCCGTCTCGACCGTGCCGATCCGCTGGACCACAAGCCGCAGGTAGCGAGCCGAGTTCGGATCGACCGGGTTGTCCGTGACGAGGGTGTTCCACGGACTCGATGCCGCAAACGGGCGCAGCGTCGCCAGCTCCGCCTGGGTTGCCGCCGGCCTTGCCGCAGGAGATGACGGCTGGTTGGATCTGGCCGAGCTCGCCGCGGCCGGCGAGCTTCCCCTTGCGACGGTGCGCGGCTTCGCCTTCTCGCCGGAGCCGCACCCCGCGAACAGGAGCGCCGCGGCGAGCGCGGGCGCCGCGATCGTGAGTCGCAGGTGCCTCACGGCGTCTCCGTCCCCGGGGGGTGGTCCCCGGCCTCGCCGGAGCTCGCCCCGCTCGCCGAGCGGCCACGTCGACGGGCGGGGGATCGAGTTTTCTTCGGGGCTGCCGATCCGCCTTCGGCGTCCGGCGGTCTGCCCGCCGGGGATTCCCCCCCAGCGCGGGTCGCGGGTACCGCCGGCTGCGGGCCGCGGGTCTCACCCGTGGGATCAGGCCCGTCGCTTACCACCACCGGATCGTGGCTCTGCGGAGACGAGTCGTCGGGGGGCGCGCGTGCCGGGATCCGGCTGCTCGAGTGGACCGGGACCGGTAGAGGACCCCGTTCGCCGGGCTGCCCGTCGGTCTCGCCGTGAAACTGGCCGAGCGTCGGGAGAGTGATCGGAGGCCGTTTGAGTTCCCGAGCAACCTGCTCGGTGGCATCCCCGAGCACCTCGATCAGGTCGTCGAGTTGGCGTTTGAGCCTGACCACCTGATCGAAGCGCCCATGAAGCGCGTCGGTCTGCTCGATCAGCGAGTCCGACAGCTCGCGCAGGCGGCGCACTCGCGCGTCCGCGAACGCGTCGACCCGGCGGTGACACTCGGCAAGGTATTGGGCCGCCCGCGCCTCGACATCGCGCCTGATCCGCTCGGTGTCGCCGTCCACCGTCTGCTGGGCCTGCGCAATCATCTCTCGCGTCGCCGCCGCAGCCTGCTCGCGAACGGTCTCGGCCGTGTCATGCGCCGAGGCCAGAATCTCCTGGACCCGCGCGGCCACCGAGTCGGTCAGCTCGCTCGCGACGAACACGCGGCCCTCCCCGGCCGGCGAGGGCGAGCCGTGCGGCAGCGGCGTCGATCCACGAGACTGGCTCCGCGGCGGCGGTCGCCGGCCGGGCGGAGGCTGGCTCATGGCTGGCCCGAGATCTTCGGTGCACTCGACGACGGAGAGGCCGGCGGAATCACCGGGATCTGCGACTTCGCGCTTTGGCTGGCCGCAGCGGCGACCGCCGGCGCCGGATCATGCGGGGGCACCCTGACGAGGATGTATCGCGCGGTCCTGAAGACCGTGGTGAACCCCTTCTGGGACCCCGTGGCGAGTCCGGGATAGCGGACGCGGATCAGATCGCCGCCGCGCGGGTTGAAGGCGACGAGCATGTACTGGACGGTCCCGTACGGGTTGCCGAGCACCGACCGCCAGACGCCGTCGCCTTTGATCACCCGGTCGAAGAAGATCCGCGGACGGCCGCTCAGCAGGATCACGCCGAAGCTCTGGGCGTTGTCGACGAAGATCGCGTGCCGCCCGTGGATGTTTCGCTTGACGAAGTCGGCCATCTGCGCCTCCGACCGAATGCCGACCTTGAAGCCACCGATCGAATTCGTCCCCTCCTGATCGGCGCCGTCTCCGACTGCCCGCACGGCTGCCTGCTCGAGCGACTGGAAGGGGTAGGACTCCATCGCGCGCCAGGCGGTGACGAGGCCGAGAAGCAGGAAGACGAGCGTGACACCCCAGACGGCCATGCGCAGCCCGCCGGCGCTGCGAAAGACCCAGGCAGCGGCGACGATCGAGGTCAGGGCCATCGGCATCGCGTCGCGCAGCGTCAGCAGGCCTTCCCGGTGGGCGGTCACGGCGTGGATGCCCATGATCGCCACGCCGAGGATCACGAGGCTCGCCAACCACAGACCCATCGCGTCGCGTCGTGTGAAGAACACGACCAAGGCCGCCGGCACGGCGACGAGGCCGAGTGGAAACACGCCGACCGTCACGGAGATCAGGCGGCCGAGGATGTGAAGGAAGCTTAGATTCCCGGCGTTGGCGATGCCCGCGGCGTTCACGCCCTGGCTTGAGTTCGTCGCCAGCCAGCCGATCGGATCACCGACGATCAGGGCGTTGAACAGGCACCAGAGGACGAGGGCATAGACGGCGGGTGCGGCAAAGGCGACGATCGAGCCCTCCACCTCGACCCGGTGGGCCCGGCGGCCGAGCAGGGCGACGCCGATCAGGAGCACCAACAGGACGGCCCAGAGGATGAAGCCGTACCGGGTCAGCAGGAGGAGAGCGAAGCCGAAGCCCCCGGCGAAGAGGTACCGCGGCTGGGTCGTCTCATACCAGGAGACAGCACAGTAGAGGCTGAGCGCCAGCAGCGCCAGGTAGACAGCCTCGCTCATCCCGTTGCCCGCGTAGAAGACGGTCATCGGGTTCGCCGCGTAGAGCAGTACGATCGGAATCCGCAGGAACGCGGGCATCTCGCAGCGAGCGAGCGTGCGGTCTACGAGCACAGCGGTCATTCCGGCAAACACGGCTGAAGTGAGTGGCAAGGCGACGAGCCCGCTGGCAAGCGGCTTGATCAATGCCAGGGGCAGGAGGACGAGCGTCGTGATCGGCGGGAAGCTGAAGCCGATCGCCGCGAGCTTCGGCGGATCGTCGTACCAGACCTGGTAGGCGCGAGTCAGGCGGTCGAGCGCGTCGAAGGCGACGACGTGCTGATCGATCGTCACGTGGTATCCCACGACCGCGTAGATGATCGCCGCGACGGCGAACATCCCGAGGCCGAGGAGCCGTCCGGGAAGCCTGATCGCGGGAGCGGCGATCACCGGGTCGAGGTGCGTGGCCGGAAGCCTTGGATCCGGGCGGTCGACCTGCGCGTGCGGGGCGGGCGGCGGAGCCGTGGCCATGCCTAGCCGCCTTCCTTCTGATCGAGCCCGTGGACCGTCTTCTCCCAGTAGAACGGGTTGTAGAACAGCTGGAGAAAGCCCTTCCAGGCGGCGACCGACATCATCCCCCAGTAGACCGGCGTGAAGAGCGCGTACTTCGCGAGACCGAAATATCCGCGCTGAACACACCCGGCGACGTTGAAGTACATGAAGAGGAAGTTCGCCAGGAAGAGCTGGAAGGCAGCGGCGTAGAACACGAAGCTCGGGAACAGCTCTCGGATCCACCCGGCCTGCGTGAGAAAGAACAGCGTCGTCAAGGACCAGAAGATCGGGTTCAGCAGGAAGATGAACGTCCCGCCGACGAGCAGCTGGAACGAAGCGAAGTTGCGCAGTCCGAGCTGGCGGAACAGCCTCACGGGATGACGCATATGGACGAGCCAGGTCTGGAGGTAGCCCTTGATCCACCGTGACCGCTGGCGAATCCAGTTGTTGAGCTCGGAGTTGGCCTCCTCGAACGTCGTGGAGTCGATCATCGCGGTGCGCATGCCGAACTTGAACAGGCGGATCCCGAGATCCGCGTCCTCGGTGACGTTGTACGGGTCCCAGGCGCCCAGCACGTGGAGCGCCGCGGTCTTGAAGTGGCACGAGGTCCCACCCAGCGGGATCGGGGCGTTCGCGTGGTCGAGGCCGGGCAGGAGCAGGTCGAACCACATCGAGTACTCGGTGCAGAACCACCGCGTCAGGAGGTTCTGCTCGGCGTTGAAGTAGTTCAGCTTTGCCTGGATGCAGACGACCTCGGGGCCAGCGTTCCCGTAGGCGATGACGACCTTCTTCAGCTGATCGGGCTCCGGGCGATCCTCCGCGTCGAAGATCACGAGGTATTCGCCGCGGGACTGGATCAGACCGTAGTTGCACGCCTTCGGCTTGGTCTTCGGCTGGGCGTCGGGGACCACGACAACCGTGAACTGTCCGGGCAGTTCCATCGCGTTGACCGCGTCGAGCGTCTCGGCGTCGTCTTCCTCGCAGAGCAGGCGGACGTCGAGCTTCGCCTGCGGATAGTCCAGGCTGCCGATTCCCTCGACCAGCGCGCCGAGGACGGCCGCCTCGTGGTAGAGCGGGATGAGAATCGTGAAGACCGGCAGGTCACGCTCGTCGAGGGCGGCCACCATTTCGTCGCTGATTTCGATCTCGTGCCCGTACCCGAGCGAGTCGTAGGTGAGCTTGAACTTGTAGGCGGACGTCACGAAGTAGAAGACGTCAGCCAGGCTCACCAGCACGATCAGCGTGACCAGTGGGGCGATGATCAGAGCGCCGACGAGGAGCACGGCGGTCAGCGACAAGAAGGCCTTCTGGGAGTCCGAGATCACCCGGTTGGCAGCCTCCTCGGGAAACCTGGTGGCCAGGTCACCCGTGGCCATCGCGATGTACTTCTCGCGGTAGGTGATCCGCATCAGCTCTCCGAGCTGCTTCGGGCTCGCGAGAAATACGACCATGTCGAGCGCCGTGTACTGCTCGAGCTCCTCCACGGCCGACTCGTCCAGCCGATCTGACACGGCGACGTAGAGCCGCGCGGAATCAAGCGCGAACGGTACGCAGTCGCGGGCTCGCATGACGGGCTCGGGAATGATCGCGAGCGCCGCCGGGTCCGGCTCGTACCCGGTGAGGTCGATCACCCCGATGCCGAACTGCTCGGCCAGCACACCGATCAGGTCGTCCTCCGCGACCGCACCGGCGGCGAGCAGCAGCTCGCCGAGGCGACAGCCGCTTCGCAGCTGATCCTCCAACGCGGCCTCGGCCGCGGCCGCCGTGACCAACTTGCGCTCGACCAGCAGGCCGCCGAGTCGCGCCGGAAAATGCTGTCCCGGCCAGTCGACCTTCGCGAGCACCGAGATCTCTTCGGACTGGCCAGCCTCGCCGCCCCCGAAGATCTCGTCGATCGCCATCTCGACGTCCCCCTCGGAGGCGACCACGAACTGGACGTGGGTGCTCCCGGGGATCGCCCGCGCGCCTCCAGCGAGATCGACGGCGACCTGTCGTGCGACCTGGTCGGACGGCTGGGCGACGGCAACTGTCAGTGTCTTCCCCGCATAGGAGACCGGGATCATCCGGTGGTAGCGACACGCCTCGACGTCGAACAGGTGAACGGCCAGCGGGCTGACCGCGGCGAACTCGGGATCGTCACTCAATTCCGGGTCGAGAACCACATACTCGAGACCGGTGCTCTCCGCCAGTCGACGGTAGAATTCACGGCTCAGGGGAGTGATCGTGCGGTTCACGATGTCTGACCACTCGACTGTCGCTTAGTCGGTGCGCCGCGTGTCGGTCTCACGTCAGCGCCGGCGTGAACTGTACTTGTCATTCCATGTCTCCCGACACAGTCTTCGGGGCAGGGCCTGCGCTCCGCGGCGGCGGAACGTCCTCGTAGGTCCGCTCACGACGCTCGTCGCGTGTAAGGGCCGCATGCCGCTCGCGCGACTCGCGAATCAGCCGGCTACGAGCCTCTGCTTCGCTCGCTTCGGATTCGGTGCTCTCGTTCGAGCCGCGCGCGGCGCGAGTGCGGTTTCGCGAGTAGAAGAGCAGCGCGAAGAAGCCGAGGACGGCCAGCGGCGCGAGCAGGAAGCCGACGAAGAAGGCCGAAAACCCGAGTAGCGTCAGGAGCACGATCCCCACCAAGCTGGCCACTTCTGTGCGGTCCCGCGACGGCGGGCGCCCCGAACCTGGTCCGACCGTTCGGGCGGTCATCGATCCGCGGATGCGCGCTGTGGAGCCGAGAGGTCGAGATCGATCGAGAGGCGGCCATCCCCTGCCGAGAAGATTGCGAAATTGAACGGGAAGACCGCACGGATCTCGCGGCCGAGGGCCACTGGGTCGGTGAGCTCCAGCTGGACGTGCGCTCGATCGAGTTCCAGTGCGATGACGTCCGCCGAGCGGGCCCCGGAGACCATCTCCAGCGCGTGACGGAAGACGGTCACCGCGTCGATATCGACGAACGGTCCGGCGTCGACGAGAACCCGGCCGCCGAACAGTCGATCGTGCGGCAGCGGAATAGGCCAGCCCGTTCCCCGCGGTGAAACCGGCCCACGGTAGGCGTCCGACGGCTGGTCCGGGTGCATACCTAGGTCTGCCGTGCTAACCCGGCTTGGCCCGGCCGGCTCCGCAGAGCCATCGACGACGGCATCGGAGAACGGCCCAGGGACGCTGATCGCGGATCCGCTGGCGAACGGCGTACACGCTGCCGCCCCGTCCATTGCGTCACGCAGCGAGGTCAGCTCGGCGATCAGCCTCCGCAGGCGCTCGCGCCAGTCGGCCAGATCCTCGGCGGTCACCTCGGTGACCAGACGGCCCCCCTGAAGCGACCCTTCGCGCCTCGCCTCTGGCTCAGACCGCCGACCAACGGCCATGCGCATCTCCTCCTGGGTGGGTCGTGCGACAGATTCGCTGATCGACGACGCATCCGCGCGGCCGGCGTCCGGACGACGGGATAGCACGCGCCCTCCGCTGACGGTCTCACCGCGGGCTCCTTGAAGAACTTCGACCTTGGCATCCTGGTCTTCTCCTCCCATCCGCGCGGCCCCAACTTGGTCTGACCACTCGGCGCCCGGATTGCCGATGGCCAGCGGATCGCCCGTCTCGCTACGCATGGAGGGGTGGCTCGAGCTCTCGGCCGCCACGCCGCGCTCGAGCGCCACCAGCTTCTCGTCGAGCTCGGCCAGCGTCGCCATCACGTCGTCGGGCAGCGTCGTCCGCGACTCGGCCTCCCCTAACAATTCATCCGCGATTCGGTCTCCCCTGACAATTCTACCTCCTAAATCGGTGGCGCAGCGCCGACCGGATCGGGCATCGTCGGAGCGTCAGCGAGTCGCGACCATCGTCGGCTTCCCGCGACTGTCGGTTCTTTCAAGCACGGACCGATCCCGACCGAGAGCCGGCCGCTTCGGCCACGCGGGTCGCCGCTCCAGAACAGTTCGATCAAGCCCTCCACTGTCCACATAATACGGGGAAGACGTCAGATTGATAATCTTGCGACGCTCAAGTTTTCTCCACCGGTCGAGAAGACATCGCCGAGGAACCCAGCAAGATCACACATTTGTGATCGCCTAAGAGATAACACATTTTTGCAGAGGCGATCCCACCCGCGGGCCGCACATGGCTGCAAACCGTCGGCGGGCTAGAGTCTCAACTGGGTCGGATAATCCGTGCGGTACGCGGCTTTGGCTCGCTCCACCTTGGCGACATACGCCCGCGTCTCCGGAAAGGCGATCGCCGCGATCGTGAACCGCCTTCCAGCCGCGTGGGCCTCGCTCAGCCACCGGTCGACGTTCGCCTGGCCGCCGTTGTACGCGGCCAGCGCGAGCGTCTCGTTGCCCCCATAGTGGTCGAGCAGGAAGCGGAGGTAGTACGTCCCGTATGCGATGTTCACCTGCGGCGTCGCGAGATCGGCCGTCGTGAAGGTCGTGGCGCCCGACCGGTGGGCCAGGAACAGGGCCGTGGCCGGGAGGATCTGCATCAGGCCCTCGGCGCCGGCCGGCGAGCGCCGGGCGTTGAACTTGGTCTCGGCGTAAATCACCGCGGCGATCAGCGCGGGATCGACATGCTTCCTCTGGGCCTGCTGGCGGATGATGTCGGCGTGCTCGAGCGGCAGCGTGAGCTTCTGGATCTCGCCCCGCAGCAGGGGCAGGGCCAGTAGCAGGCCGACCCCCGCGGCCAGCAGGATGCCGAGCATGCCGAAGCGTCGCCGCCGCCGGGGCGCGACCCCTCGCGACCGGCCGCGGACGGCCGTGCTCATCGGCCGAGCACCGCGAACACGTCGGCCACCTGACGCTCGAGGTCCGCGAGGGACCCGGAGTTCCGGATCACGTACGTCGACCGCCGAGCCTTCTCGTCCTGGGTGAGCTGGCGGAGCTCGCGCTCGGCCAGAGACTCCTGGCCACGGGGGGCGGCACGCTGCCTGCGAAGGTCGTCGTCGGCGATCACTGCGATCGTCGCATCATACGCACGGTCCATGCCCGCCTCGAACAGCAGCGGCGTCTCGACCACCCCGGCCGGCGGCGGCGGCCGGCGAGCGAGAACGGCTTGGCGGAAGGCGATCACCCGGTCGGCGACCAGCGGCCAGAGCAGCCCTTCGAGCCACGCCCGCTCGGCCGGGTCCTCGAACACCCGGCGGGCGACGGCTGCCCGGTCGACCTCGCGGTCCGCCGGAAACGCCTCGCCCCACCGAGTCCGCAGGGCCTCGCGGACACCGGGCGTCTCGTAGAGCTCGTGGACCACCGCGTCGGTCGAGAGGGTCGGGGCCCCGAGTGCTTCGAACAGGCCCAGGACGGTTGACTTGCCTGCTCCGAGCCCGCCGGTCAGACCGACGAACACGGGCGGGGGGTGCCGCTGGCGCCTAGGAGGTGGCGTCCGCCGGGGCGCTGGCTGTGGGCTGCTCGGCGACCCCGGCCACGCCGGCGACGCCGACCTCGGCGTCTCCCGGCTGCTCGGCTACGCCAGGCGAGTCGGTGTCGTCAGGCTCGGCGGCTGCGGCTGCGGCTTCGGTTTCGGCGGGCGGCCGCGGCGCCTCGACGACCGGAGCATCCGCGTGGGCGACGCCGTTGACTGATCCCTCGGCGGGAGGTGTCCCGCCGACGGGTTCCTCGCCCGAGCCGCCTGACTCGGCCTGGGACGGGGATCGATCCGAGCTGCCTGCCTCGGCCTGGGACGGATCCGAGGCGGCTGCCTCGGCGGGTGAATCCGGTGCGGCTGCCTCGGTGCTCGCGGTGCCGGCCTCAGCGGCGGCGGACGGATCTCCGGCGTCCTCGGTCGAGGCGTCGGCGGCCTCCGAATCGCCGACCGGCGCGCCGTCCTCGTCGAGCTTGCGGATCGGCAGGATCTGGTTCTCGACGCGCTTGACCGAAAGCGACAGGCGCCGGCGCTCGGAGTCGATCTCGAGGATCTTGACGCGGACGTCGTCGCCCGGCGCGACGATCTCGCGCGGGTTCTCGACGTGGTGGGTGGCGAGCTCGGAGATGTGGACGAGGCCCTCGACCCCGTCGAGGATCTCGACGAACGCGCCGAACGTCACGACCTTGGTGACCTTGCCGGCGAGCTCGTCGCCGACGTTGTAGGTGTCGACGATCCGCTGCCACGGGTCTTCCTGGGTCTGCTTGAGACCGAGTGAGATCCGCTGACGGTCGCGGTCGATGTCGAGCACCTTGACCTGGACGGTGTCGCCGATCGAGAGGAGCTCGCTCGGGTGGTTGACGTGCGACCAGGAAAGCTCGGAGATGTGGATCAGGCCGTCGATCCCGTCGAGGTCGACGAACGCGCCGAAGTCGACGATGTTGGAGATCTGGCCCTCGACGACCAGGCCCGGCTGCAGGCGGTCGAGGATCTGCTGGCGGACCTCCTTGCGCTCCTCCTCGAGGACCGCCCGGCGGGAGAGGACGACGTTGTTGCGCGAGCGGTTGAGCTCGATGACCTTGCACTCGATCTTCGTGCCCATGTACTCGTCGAGGTTCGGAACCCGGCGGATGTCGACGAGCGAGGCCGGCAGGAAGCCGCGGACCCCGAGGTCGATGATCAGGCCGCCCTTGACGACCTCGATGACGGTCCCCTCGACCGGCTGGCCGGATTCGGCGGCGGCCTCGATCCGGCGCCAGGCCTTCTCGAAGCGGGCACGCTTCTTCGACATGATCAGGCGGCCGTCCTGGTCCTCCTTGGTGAGGACGAGAGCGTCGACTTCCTCGCCGAGCTCGACCTCGTCGTGCGGGTCGACCGCCTTGCGGATCGACAGCTCGTTGGCCGGGATGACGCCTTCGGACTTGTAGCCGATATCGACGAGGACCTCGTCCTGATCGATGCGCACGACATGACCCGTGACGACCTCGCCCTCCTCGAAGGGCCGCATCGTCGCGTCGTAGTTCGGGACGATCTGCCCGTCGATCTCGAGAAGCAGGCCGTCAGAGCCCTCGACGATCTTCGCCAAGGGGTTGTCGATCAATGTCTGCACTGGGCGCTAGGTTAGCGCAGCGGCGCCACCCGGCTCAGTCTGGGTCGACCGACTCAGCCGACGGGGCGTCGCCCGGGCGGCCGTATGATCATCGCAGTGCCCGTCAGAGCTACAAAGCGTGGTGCTGAGAGGACCCGTCTGGCCCGAGAATGCGACGTCCTGATCTGCGGGGCCAGCTTCGCCGGGCTGGCGGTCGCCCGCGAGCTCGAGGGGTCCGGAGCCCGGGTCCTGATGATCGATCGCTACGAGATCGGCGAGCGCCAGACATCGGCCTGCGCGGCCCCGACCGAGTGGCTCGAGAACCTCGACCTCGCCCCGTCGATCCGCCAGACGTTCGACGAGCTGGTGATCCACACCGAGCAGGACACCTTCCGCTACCGGCTGCCGTGGACCTTCTCGACCTTCGACTACCGCCAGCTCTGCCAGCTGCTGCGCGACCAGTCGCCGTCGACCGAGTTCGAGACGGCCAAGGTCGAGTCGATCGTCTCGCCGCCGGGCCACCGGGTCCACCGGGTCGAGACCGACCGTGGCGAGCTCCGTGCGCCGCTCGTCGTCGACGGCCTCGGCTGGCGGCGGGTCCTCGCACCCAAGTCGGGCGTCCAGCCGCCGAAGGCCCGTCTCTCCCGGGGACTCGAGGTCCATCCCCACAACCTGTCCGACGACCTCGAGATCTGGATCGACCGCCGCTACATCCGGGCCGGCTACGCCTGGAGCTTCCCGGCCGGCGACGAGGTCCGGGTCGGCGTCGGGTCCTTCGAGCCGCGCGACCACGTCAAGGACGGGACGCTCGTCCTCGCCGAGGACCTCAAGGTCGACGCCGTCCGCTACCAGGGCAACTGGATCCCCCACAAGCTCCGCCCGGCGACCGAGGACGGCGTCTTCTTCGTCGGCGACTCGGCCGGCCACTGCCTCCCGCTGACCGCCGAGGGCATCCGCACGGCGCTCTACTTCGGGATCGCCCTCGGCCGGGAGCTCCGCCTCGTGACCGAGGGCAGGATCTCCCGCGAGCAGGCCCTCGAGCGGTACGCCGCGTTCAGCGCCGACCACTCATGGCAGTACTCGTGGATGCTGAACGCCCAGCACGCGGTCGGACGCCTCAACGGCCGCCCCCTGCTCAACCGAGTGGTCGGCCAGATGGGCCGCCAGAAGCTGATCGACTGGGCCTTCGAGCACTACCTCTCGATCGCCCACCCGTCGTTCGCCCTCGCCAACCGGTAGATCGCCCACCAATCGATCGACCGACCGACCGACCGACGGACCGACGGAGCGACGGACCGACGGGCGGCTACTTCGCGGCCAGCCAGTTCTCGCCGACCCCGATGTCGACGACCAGGGGCGGGTCGAGCTCCCACGCGCCGGTCATCTCCCGGACGACGATCTCACTGACCCGATCGGTCTCCTCCGGCGGTCCCTCGAAGAGCAGCTCGTCGTGGATCTGGAGGATCAGCTTCGTCTCGAGACCTTCGAGCGCCCGGTCGGTGTTGACCATCGCGACCTTGATGATGTCGGCCGCGCTCCCCTGGATGACGGTATTGACCGCCAGCCGCTCGCCGAGCGTCCGCTGCTGATAGTTGCGCGCCTTCAGCTCGGGGATCTGCCGCCGCCGGCCGAGCAGCGTCGTCACGTGGCCCCGGTCGGTCGCCTCGGCGATCGTCGTCTCGATGAACTCCCGGACCTTCGGGAACCGCTCGAGATAGGTCGAAATGATCGCGGCCGCCTCCGTCCGCGGGATGTTCAGCCGGTCGGCCAGACCGAAGTCGGTCAGCCCGTAGACGATCCCGTAGTTGACCATCTTCGCCTTCGAGCGCATCCCCGCATCCAGCTCCTCCGGAGCCACCCCGTAGAGCTGGCACGCCGTCGCCGTGTGGACGTCCTCCCCCCGATGGAAGATCTCGTGGAGGACCGGCTCGCCGGCGAGCTGGGCGAGCACGCGGAGCTCGACCTGCGAGTAGTCGGCCGAGACCAGCAGACGGCCCGCCGCCGCCTCGAAGCAGCCGCGGATCTCCCGCCCGAGCGGCGTCCGGATCGGGACGTTCTGGAGGTTGGGATTGGTCGACGACAGACGTCCGGTCGTGGCCACGGCCTGAAGGAACGTCGTGTGCAGCCGGGACTCGCCGTCGACCAGCTCCGGCAGCGGCTCGAGGTAGGTCTTGACCAGCGTCGAGAGCTCACGCCACCGCTCGATCAGGACGATGATCTCGTGCTCGTGGCGGATCGACGCGAGCACACGCGCGTCGGTCGAGAAGCCGGTCTTCCCCCGCCGCTTGCGCGAGAGGCCGAGCTTCACGAAGAGGATCTCCCCCAGCTGTTGGGGCGACCCGATCGTGAACTCCTCCCCGCAGACCTCGAAGATCCGCCGCTCGAGGAACGAGACCTCCTCGCGGACGCGACCGGTGATCGCCGCCAGCCGCGGGATGTTCAGGCGGACGCCCTCGACCTCCATCTTCCGCAGCACCCCCACCAGCGGGAGCTCGACGTCCCGCAGCAGGGGGACGAGCCCCCGGTCGGCGAGCTCCTTCCGCTGGCGCTCGGCCAGCGCCCGGACCAGCAGCGCCTCTCCCCCGGCCGCGTCCTCGACCGTGCTCGCCAGCCCCCGCTCCTCGCACAGCTCGGCCAACGGATACCCGCGGCGGGCCGGCTCGAGCAGATACGCCCCGAGCATCGTGTCGTGGACCAGCCCCGGCGGCACCGCACCCAGCGCCTTCGCGTCGTGCGCGAGCACCGGCCGGTCGCCGAGCGCCGCGACCAGCCCGACCCCGTCCTCGCACTCGCCGACCATCACCTCGTCTCCGACCGCGACCCCGAAGCGCGACAGCGCCGACGACCCGAACAGGGCTCCCTCGGGAACCTCCGGTGCCCGCAGGGCGACCGCCAGCTCCCCGCCCCCGCCCGCAAGCCGTGCGAGCTGGCCAAGATCGACATTCCTCACCCTGGCCGACAGCTGCTCGTCCGCCGTCGGTGGTGGCGCCGCCGCCTCCGCGCTCCCCAGCGCCTCCTCCAGCCGGCGCAGCGGATCCCGGAGCTCGTAGCGGCGAAAGAACTCCCGCAGCGTCGACCGGTCCGGCTCGGCCGCGACCACCTCGGCAACCGTGAACGGCAGCTCGATCGCCCGGTTCATCGTCGCCAGCTCCTTCGAGACCCGCGCGTCGTCGGCGTGCTTGACGAGGTTCTCCCGTCGCTTCGGCCCGTTGATCTCATCCACATGCTCCAGCACCGACTCGAGTGTCCCGAAGCGAGCCAGAAGCTCGCTCGCCGTCTTCTCGCCGATCCCCGGCACCCCCGGGATGTTGTCGGAGGTGTCGCCCTTCAGACCGTAGAAATCCGGGATCAGCGCCGGGACGAGCCCGTACCGGTCGACCACCGCCTGGTGGTCGTAGAGGACCGTCTCGGTGATCCCCCGCGATGTCGCCATCACCTTGACGATGCCCGCCTCGTCGACCAACTGGAAGGCATCCCGGTCGCCGGTGACGATCGTCGTCGGGATCCCCGCCTCCCGGCTCTGCTCCGCGAGCGACGCGATCACGTCATCGGCCTCGTAGCCCTCGACCCTGACGTTCCGGTAGCCGAAGGCGTCGACCAGCGGCTCGAACGCCGGCCACTGCGCCTTGAGCAGGCTCGGGCGCGACTGCCGCTGCGCCTTGTACTCCGGGTAGACCTCCGTCCGGCCCGACATCCCAGCGTCCCAGACGACGATCGTCGGCTTCACGCCGTGGTCGGTGACCAGCTTGACCAGCATCGACGCGAACCCGAAGATCGCGTTCGTCGGCTCCCCGGTCGATGTCGCGATCGACTCCGGCAGCGCGAAGAACGCCCGATAGACGAGGCTGTTTCCGTCGATCAAGAAGATCTCCCGCATCGGCCTCAACTCTACGGACGCCGTCGGTCCCAAGGCCCGAGTCGATCGCACACTAGGATCGACACGTGCGGGTGACCATCACAGGCGCGAGCGGGCTGATCGGCCGGCCGCTCGTCGAAGCCCTCCGGGCCCGCGGTGATGAAGTCA
This sequence comes from Solirubrobacteraceae bacterium, assembly GCA_034664295.1. Classification (GTDB taxonomy): domain Bacteria; phylum Actinomycetota; class Thermoleophilia; order Solirubrobacterales; family Solirubrobacteraceae; genus Palsa-513. The sequence continues at coordinate 50,408 of JAXDHV010000030.1, forward strand.
CGATTCTCAGCAGGGACCCCCAGCGCGGCGTCACCTGGGACCCGCTCAGCGAGCCGGCTCCCGCCGAGGCGCTCTCCGGCCGCGACGCGGTCGTCCACCTCGCCGGCGAGAACGTCGCCCAGCGGTGGACCGAGTCGGCCAAGCAATCGATCCGCCAGAGCCGGGTGATCGGGACCCAGGCGCTCATCGAAGGCCTCCGGGCGGCCGACCCCCGGCCCGGCATCCTCGTCAGCGCGTCGGCCGTCGGCTACTACGGAGACCGCGGTGACGAGGTCCTCGACGAGGAGTCCGCCCCCGGGACCGACTGGCTGGCCGGCGTCTGCGTCGACTGGGAAGCCGCCGCCGCGGAGGCCACCAGCCTGGGGATGCGGGTCTGCTCGCTGCGGACCGGCGTCGTCCTCAGCCGGACCGGTGGAGCCCTCGCGAAGATGCTGCCGCCCTTCCGCCTCGGTCTCGGCGGCCCCGTCGCCGGCGGCGACCAGTACATGCCGTGGATTCACCTCGACGACATCGTCGGCCTCTACCTCGCCGCGATCGACGCCTCCGCATATACCGGCCCGATCAACGCGACCGGTCCCACCCCCGTGACGAACCGCGACTTCTCGAAGGCCCTCGGACGCGCCCTCCACCGTCCGGCGGTCGCCCCGGTGCCCAAGCTGGCGGTCCGGGCCCTGTTCGGCGAGATGTCGGAGATCGTCACCGGCGGCCAGCGGGCGGTTCCCCGGAGGGCGGCCGAGCTCGGCTACGAGTTCCTCTTCGCCCGCCTCGACCCCGCCCTCGCCGACGTACTCGACGCCTGAACCCCCGGGTCTGCGGCGCGCCCTAAAGCCGCCGGCGGTTTCGGCCGATCGGGCGAGCATGAGAAGACTCCCCGGCGTACTCGCCCTCGCGGCCACGATCGCTGCCGCGTCGAGCGCGTTCGCCATCGTCGGGCCGGCCGCCGCTTCGGCGAACACGAGCCACGCCGGCTGGCCGGAGATCACCGGGATGCTCCTGATGAACAAGTTCGACCAGTCCCGCCCGCTCGACGGCCGACCGGGAAGCGACCCGTTCGACGGGACCGACTACAGCGCGGCCTGCCCGGTGGGGGTCTTCCACTCCTACTGCGTTCCCGACGGGATCCCCGTCCGGTCGGCCGACGGACTCAACAACCACGGCCTGACCTGCACGGCGCTCCAGGCCGCCGAATCCGCCCTGACATCCCTGCTCCAGATTCCGCTGCCCGACTCGGCCTGTACGGTCGGCGTGACCGGAGCCGCCCTAATTCCGGCGACGATCGGCCACAACGAGCTGCTCGGGGCCGGCGGCAACGACGTGATCCACGCCGGTCCGGCAGGTGACGTGATCTGGGGCGACTACAAGCCCGACCACCAGCCGGTCAGGCAGGTCGACCACCTCTACGGCGGCGTCGGCAACGACTTCATCTACACGAGCCACGGCCTCAACTACATCGACACCGGCGGCGGCGTCGACATCGTCCACGCCCACTTCGGCCACGGGGCGATCCATTGCAACTCGGCTTCGGTGACGGTCTATCTCAGCCGGACCGACCGCCACCGGTGGAAGCTGTTCGGGTGCAAGCACATCAGCCACGACACGCTCGGGTACTGAGCCCGAGCGGGGGGTCGTCCCGGGGCGAGCGTGGCGGACGACTGCGGTCTCCGGCGGGAAATGGCCGTTCGGGCTTCTTTGCGGGTCCGCCCCGGTCGGCGTTCCCGGCGGCGGATTGGTCGCTGCCTGGGCGGCGCCCGGCTCGGCGCCAGGTGCCTGGCGCTGGAGAAGATGCTCATGGCGCCACTTCATCCGCCCGCGGATGTCCGCACGACATGACGACTCTCTTGAAGATGTACTTGCCGGAGTCCGGCAACTACTTTCTCGCGAGACCCCTCACGTCCGCTGCCGTCCGCCCTCTCCCCTCCCGTCCCGTTCCCTCCCAATAACCCCCGCCCTCCCGGCCCCGGCCCCGGCCCCCTACCCCCCGGTGAGGTCCCGAGCGAACCGGAGCCGCCCATCGAGCCCGACGGTATAGCCGGCCATGTTCGAGAGCGTCGTCTCTCCGGTCGGGGTGATCGAGTACCGGCCGAGCACGGAGTCGCGGTCCCGCAGGGAGAAGAACTCCCGCACGACGGTGGCCCGGTCGCTCCCGAGCGGACCGGCCAGCCGGATCGCTGCGAGGATCGCGGACATCGCCTCGTACCCGTAGAGCGAGTACGCCGTGCCGGGCGTGTGGAAGGCGGCCTGGTACTGGCGGAGGACCTGCTGGGCGGCCGGCGGGTAGCGGTTGAGCTCGAGGACCGGGCTGGTCACGTAGGTCTGGGGCGCGGCCGGGCCGGCGACGGCGACGAACCCGGGTGTGGCGAGCGAGCTCGCGGCGAACAGCTTGACGCGGGGGGCCGCGGCGTGAAGGGCCTGCCAGAGCGCCTCCGCGGCCGGCCCGGGGACGCCCCCGAAGAGGACGGCATCCCCTCCGGCGGTCGCCAGCTGGGCGGCCTTCGCGTAGTCGACCGGCTGTGTCCCGAGTGCGGCCATGTCGATCTGGGACTGGCCGGCGACCGCGATCCCGGCGGCCGGGGCCTCGCGGGCGATGATCGCGGCGATGTCCGCGTCGAAGACGTCGTAGTCGCCGAGCAGGTAGACCCGGTGGACGCCGAGCGCCTTCATGTACTGGACCATCGCCCTGGCTTCGACGACGTCGGTCGGCGCGAGGTGGGCGAACGTCCGGGGACCCCCGGCCGGGTAGTAGCGATCGGGCTCGCCCCGACCGTCGGTCGGCCCGTCCTCGGTCAGGCCCACGTAGGTGCTGGCCGGGCTGACCTGGAGGACGCCGGTCTCGTTGAGCAGGGGCAGGGAGATCGCCGAGGCGCCGGAGTCCCAGTCGCCGATGTAGGCGATCGTCGAGGTGTCCTGGGAGGCCGTCCGTGCGGCGATCAACGTCTGCTCGGGCGTCCAGGCGCCGGTCTTCGGGTCGGAGTCGTCGAGCGAGGCGAAGCTGATGTGGAACTTCCCGACGTGGCCGCCGGCCTGGTATAGCGCAAGCTTCTCGCCGTTGACGATGCTCGCCTGACGCGCCTGGTCGGGGCCCTGGAGGGGGAGGCCCGAGTAGACCGTGAGGGTCTGGCTCTGGGCGGTCGGGCTCGAGCCCTTTGCCGTGCCGCCGCAGCCGGCGAGACCAAGGCCGCCGAGGACGGCGGCGGCGATACGACCTACCGATCGGAATTGGCGCAAGCCCGAGCTCCCGTGCTGTCGTCGCGGCCCGGCGGGCCCTGACCAGGACCGCCCAGAGCCCTCGCTGGTGACCCGCCCGACGCCGAGCGGCTCAGCCGGTGAGTCTATTGGCGGCGTACGCCGCGGGGCAGGTATCGGGCGAGGATCCGGAAGGACGCTCCGACCAGGAGGATCGTCATCGTCACGAGGAAGGCGTCGAAGCCCTTCCCGAGGAGGGCCCAGAGGACGATCCACATGACCATCCCGAAAGTTGTCGCCAGAACCATGCCCATCTCGCGGGCGTAGCTTACCGGGCCAGTGCCCGCGCGAACGACGCCACCAGCTCACCGACCGCGGCGGCCGGGTCGCCCGCGTCACCGGCGTCCGCGGCGGCACGGACGAGCCGGCTGCCGATGATCACGCCGTCGGCGCCGGCCTCGGCCGCCTGGAGCGCCTGGTCGGGCGTGCCGATCCCGAATCCGAGCGCGATCGGGACCGTCGTGGCGGCGCGGGCGCGGGCGATCCGGGGTCCGAAGGTCTCAGACAGTGCGGTCCGCTCGCCGGTCGTCCCGGTCAGGGAGACGGCGTAGAGAAAGCCGCGGGCGCGGGCTCCGATCGCCTCGAGCCGGGCGTCGGTCGTCGTCGGGGCGATCAGCGGGACGAGGGCGACGCCGGCGGCGTCGCAGGCCGCGAGGACATCCTCAGACTCCTCGAAGGGGATGTCGGGGACGATCAGGCCGCTGATCCCGGCGTCGGCCAGGCCAGCGGCGAACCGATCGAACCCGCGCGCGAGGACGGGGTTGGCGTAGCACATGAGAACCACGGGAATCGCCTCGGAGAGGTGGGCGCCGAGCGCGAGCACGCCGTCGAGGGTCGCCCCGGACGCGAGTGCCCGGGTCCCGGCGGCGTGGATCACCGGGCCGTCGGCGAGCGGGTCGGAGAAGGGAACGCCGAGCTCGAGGATGTCGGCCCCGGCCTCGACGCAGGCGTCGCCGATCCGCCGGGAGGTCTCGAGATCGGGGAAGCCGCCCATCAGGTAGGGCATCAGGGCGGCGCGCTTGCCCGACCCGGCGAAGGCGGCGGCGATCCGCTCGTGGCCGGTGTTGACCACTGGTGCGACGGTGGTCACGCTTGACCGAGAACCTCGGCGAGGTCCTTGTCGCCGCGGCCGGAGAGACACACGAGGTCGAGGTCGCCGCCGGGGGTGGCGAGCGCCCACTTGAGGGCGTGGGCGGATTCGAGGGCTGGGATGATGCCCTCGAGGCGGGTGACCTCGCGGAAGGCGGCGAGCGCGTCGGTGTCGGTGACGGCGACGTACCGGGCGCGGCCGGTGTCGCGAAGGTGAGCGTGCTCGGGCCCGGACCCGGGGTAGTCGAGCCCGGCGGAGATCGAGTGGGCCTCGAGGATCTGGCCGTCGTCGTCCTGGAGGACGGCCGACAGGGAGCCGTGGAGGATTCCGGCGCGTCCGCCGACCGTCAGGGGCGCACCGTGGCGCAACGTGTCGACCCCGTCGCCGGCCGCCTCGACGCCGACCAGCTCGACCTGGGGATCGTCGATGAAGGCGGCGAACATGCCGATCGAGTTGGATCCGCCGCCGACACAGGCGATCACCCGGTCGGGCAGCCGACCGACGCGTTCGAGCAGCTGGGCGCGGGCTTCGTCGCCGATCGTCCGCTGGAGGTCGCGAACGATCGCCGGGTAGGGAGCGGGGCCGACGGCCGAGCCGATGATGTAGTGGGTGCTCCCGACGTTCTCGACCCAGTCGCGGATCGCGGCGGAGACGGCCTCCTTGAGGGTGCGGGCGCCGGCGACGACCGGCTGGACGCGGGCGCCGAGGAGCTCCATCCGCTGGACGTTGGGCCGCTGGCGGCGGATGTCCTCCTCACCCATGTAGACGATGCACTCGAGGCCGAGCAGGGCGCAGGCGGTGGCCGAGGCGACGCCATGCTGGCCGGCGCCGGTCTCGGCGATGATCCGGGGCTTGCCCATCCGCTTGGCGAGGAGGGCCTGACCGAGAGCGTTGTTGAGCTTGTGCGAGCCGGTGTGGTTGAGGTCCTCGCGCTTGAGGAAGATCGGCCGGCCGGCGCGCTCGCTGAGCCGGCGGGCCTCGTACAGGGGGGTCGGGCGACCGGCGAAATCCCGCAGGAGGAGCGCCAGCCCGGCGCGGAACTCGGGGTCGGCCCGCGCGTCGAGCCAGGCGGCCTCGAGCTCGACGAGCGCGGGCATCAGCGTCTCGGGGACGTACTGGCCGCCGTAGGGCCCGTAGCGGTGGGCGAGCGTGGCCGCGAGGGTGTCGGTCACGCGAGCGCCTCGGCGGGGGTCGGATCCGGATCGTTGTGACCACGCTCGGCGGGTGTGCGCTCGGGCGCGGACGCGACCTCGTGGTCCTCGGGCGGGTCGAGCGGGTCGAGCGCGTCGAGCGGGTCGGGCGGCTGGGGCGGCGCGACGGCGGCGAAGAAGGCGCGGAGCTTGGCGTCGTCCTTGACGCCGGGCGATGACTCGACGCCGCTGGCGACATCGACCGCATAGGGCTTGGCGAGGTCGATCGCCGAGCGGACGTTCTCGGGCGTCAGGCCGCCACTGAGGATCGCGGGGATCTTCGAGCGCCGGCCGGCCAGCAGCTCCCACTCGAAGGTCGCACCGCCTCCCCCGCGGAGTCCGGGGGTGTGGCCGTCGAGGAGGTGGAAGTCGGTGTGGAAGCGCTCGAGGTCCTGGAGGGCGCCGGGGCCGGCGATCGGGCTGGCCTTGATCACACGGGCGCCGGTCCGGCGGGCGACCTCGCCGCAGAAGGACGGACCCTCGTCCCCGTGGAGCTGGATCAGGGTGAGGGCGAGCTGGTCGGCGAGCCGGGCGATCTCGCCGAGCGAGGCGTTGACGAAGACGCCGGCGAGCTGGACCCGGCGCTTGAGGGTGGCGGCGATCGCCTCGGCCTCCTCGGGCGGGCAGGAGCGGGGCGAGGGCGCGTAGAAGACCATTCCGACGGCCCAGGCGCCGAGCTCGGCGGCGAGGACGGCGTCGTCGAGGCGGGCGACGCCGCAGATCTTGACCTTCGTGGATTGCACTCTCACACCGTAGCGGCCGGCCGCGGGTCGAGCGCGATCAGACGAGCAGACCCGAGGGACTCAGCCGCCGGAGGCGACGACCGTGTTCGGGCGGTTGCCGAGCTTGACAGGGACTGTCGTCCGCCTGCCGGCGCGGAGAACGCCGAGCCTGACGGTGTCACCGACCTTGTGGGCGCTGATCAGGGTCGTCAGGTCGTCGCCGGAGGAGATCTTCTTGCCGTCGACCGAGACGACGATGTCACCACCGAGCTCGACCTGGCCGCCGGCTACCTGGGCGGTGATCGTCCCGGCCCGGAGACCGGCGGCGGCGGCCGGCGACCCGGGCGTCACCCTCTGGACGAGGGCGCCGGAGGTGACGGGGAGGTTGAGGGGGGCGAGGGACGAGTCGATCGTGATCGTCGAGAGGCCGAGGTACGCGCGGGCGACGTCGCCGGAGCGCTCGAGCTGGGGGATCACCTGCTTGGCGGTGTTGATCGGGACGGCAAAGCCGATCCCGACGCTGCCGGACCCGCCGTCGGCGGTCGCGATCTGCGAGTTGACACCGATCACATGGCCGAAGGCGTCGATCAGGGGACCGCCGGAGTTCCCGGGATTGAGGGGGGCGTCGGTCTGGATGACGTTGTCGATCGTGAAGCCGTTGGGCGCGGTCAGGGGGCGCTGGAGGGCGGAGATCACACCGGTCGTGAGGGTCCGGGCGAGACCGAAGGGGTTGCCGATCGCGACCGCGGGGTCACCGACCTGGAGGTGGCTGGAATCGCCGAGCGTGAGGGGTGTGAGCGTCAGGCCGGCCGGCGGGACCTTGAGGACGGCGAGGTCGGAGCTGAGGTCCTTGCCGACGACCTTGGCGTCGACGATCTTCTGGGACTCGAACTGGACGGTCACCTTCGAGGCACCCTGGACGACGTGGGCGTTGGTCAGGATCGTGCCGTTGCGGTCGAGGACGAAGCCGGTCCCCGTGGCCAGGCCCTGCTGGGTCGAGGGGAAGACGTCGAACGGCGACTGGGTCTGGGAGACGATCGTCGAGCGGATGAAGACGACGCCGGGGGCGGCTGCCTTGTAGATCTGGGCCGGCGTCAGGCCGGTGTTCGCGCCCTTGGCGTCGCCGCCCGTCGTTGACGAGCCGGTGCCGCCGGAGGTGAGGGGGGCCTGCTGGAGGACGGTCGTCGTGCTCGAGCGGTCGCCGACGCCGAAGCCGAGGAGGGCAACGGCGACGATCGCCCCGCCGAGGAGAGCAGCTGCAAACGAGCGGAACGTGGCCTTCATCGCGCACGGATTCTGAGCGGACGCCCTGAACCGGATCTAAAGGGGCGGCCTGAGTTTTCTAAGGAACCGACGGCACGCGTCGCGGTCGGTGAGCTGGCGTCCCGGCCAGCACGAGTCGGACCGACCGACGGAGCCAGTACACCTAGGCGATTCCTTGGTTTTTTCGTCCGACTTCCTGATCCAAGCCAAAGCGGCCGCCGTATCTGTGGTCGTAAAGTCACTATTGCCTGCCGAGGAGCGAACGAACATGCCCATGTTGGAACGGACCGTGTCCGACGCACCGGACGAAAATACGCAGGCTGCGATCGAAGCGATCCGGGCGGCGCTGGGCTCGGCCGTCGAGACGCAGGACCTCCGCGGCGGCGAGGGGTCACCAGGCCAAGCGGAGGCCACCGACCTAGATCAGGCTCGGGCGACGCACCGGCCACGGGAAGATTCGCCTGCACGGGCGGCGGTAGGCTCCGGCTGGCGGGGTCTCGATCCTGCTCAGCCGGCGGTTTCGACCGGCGGGTTCTCTTCGAACGGGATGCTCAGCGAACCGCGCAGGTAGCCGAGCAGCAGGTCGCCGTCCCAGCCGCCGCACCACATCCGCACATGCCACGGCTGGTCGACATCGGCCCGACCACCGAGATCGCCGTCGGCGGTCTGCGGCCCGTTGACCTCGAATTCCCACTCGAGTCGGAAGCCGAGCTTGTTGATCACACGGTCGCCCCAGAACTCGAGCTGGTACAGACGCGACTTCGCCTGCTCGAGGGGCAGCATCAGGCTGGCACCGTCGGGTCCTTCGAGGAGTTGGGTCAGCTCGGCGATCCGCTTCGTGAGGAACTCCCGGCGAACACGGAAGTACTCGTAGCCGTCGAACACGGAGATCGCCTGCATCACCTCGAGCGAGGCGGGATCGAACTTGGTCGGGAAGCGCCGAGTGTAGAGCGCCGGGTTCTCGATCTCCCAGGTCTGCCTGTCCGGGTCGGCGGGGTTGAGATGGTCGATCGCGCGCAGCGTCACGGGTCGCTCGCCGGTCTTCTCGATGACGAGGTCGAACGGCGTGATCACGAACGCCAGGGAGTCGTCGGACCCGACGATGTTGTTGCGGCTCTCGAAGATCGCTCCCGGCGTGACTTTGTCAGGGCCCTTGAGGTCGACTTTCGCGCCGATCAGATGCTCCCCGGCAGGCCAGACCTTCCCGCCGAGGTTCACGGACCTGACGCTGACGCCGACCTCGCGTGTGAGATCCGACTTCTTCCCGCCGGCCGGGGCGCGGAGGTGCTTCCGGACGTAGTCGTCGGTCTGCATCCGGATGATCTGGTCGAGCGGGCGCTCGTCGGTCAGGGCCATCGTGTAGCCGCTCCGCCCGCGCTCCTCGTTGCTCGGATCTGGGTCGGTTGCCAGACGGCACATGAAGTAGCCGTCGAACTCGAGGGTCAGGTAGACCCCGACCGAGGCCGACGGCGGCTGGCCGGCGGACGCGCTGGGCTGCGTCGTCCCGGCCATCAGATCTTGATGTACTTCGGGTAGGGGCCAAACTGATAGGTCGTGCTGAGGTTCGCCCCGGCGCGGATCGCGCTCTGGTGCACGTACTCGAGGTCTCGGGCCGCGTCCGCCAGTCCGCCGAGTCCGGACGCACCGACAGCTGCCGCGGCCTCGCCGATCTTGCGCGTGGTCCGCTCCCAGCGTCCGTGGAGATATGCGAAGTCCGGGCTCCGGCGGTCGTCGCGCAGCCGGGCGAGGTCGTCCTCGCCGATCAGGAAGTCGCAGCCGATGCGATTCTTGCCCTCCGCGTCGATCGGGAGCAGGACGAGGACCTCGTTGAGCGCGCGGATGATCATCGTCATCGCCGGCGCGAACGCGTTCTCCCGCAGGGCGCTCGAGAGGTATGGGTAGGTGTCCTGGCCCGGCGGCGTGCCGACCTGATAGAGCGCGTCAAGGATCAGTAGCAGCGTCGCGTAGGCGTCGTTGGCCGCCTCGAAGACCGCCCGCGTCGCAGTGAAGTCGGGCGCGATCTGATCGACGTGCGGCTCGCTGACGAGCGGATAGGCCGGCACGAACTGACCAGCAGTCTCCTTCTCCATCCTCTTGACCTCTTCGCAGATCGTGTGGAAGCGGTGGAAATGGCTGTCGGCGTTCCACGGGTTGCCCGTCCCCTCGCCCTGCTCGAGGATCACGTCGATCGCTCCGATCGCGGCCCGCTGGTCGATCACCGGGAAGACGAAGACGTTGTACTCGACCGGGATCTGGACTTCCGGCGGCGAGGACTTGAACAGATTGGGCGCACTCAGGAACGCCTCCCGGATCGCCCCGTAGAGCTCCTTCACCTTGCCCGCGGCGGCCCCCGGCCGGGGATTTTGGAGGGCCCCGGCGACCGGCGCGAGCCACGGCGTGTCGAGCGTGACACCGGCCGCCTCGAACGTCTCTCTGTCGAAGACGACCAGTGCGTCCGCATCGGCGTCGACCAGCGCGTTCGCGCCGGCGTCGGCGGCTCCATCCGGCCCCTTCTTGGTCGTGAAGCAGTAGGCGGGTGCGTCGCCTGGGCCGGAGAAGTCAGCCAGCGGCGGGCTCTCGCCGCAGACGAAGCGCTTCATGGTCTTGACGTTGAACGGGTCCCAGGAATACGGAAGATCCACGGGCACGAGCGCGTCCTTCCCGAGCGTCGCCGCGTCCGAGAGGGTCTCGCTCGAGAAGTACGGCGAGAGCAGGTACCGCTCGACGATGTTGGTGCGCGCGAAGTGCGGCTTCTTCCCGATCGCCGTGAGCATCCCGTTCGCCAGCGAGAGGTGCTCCATCTCCTGACGTGCGACCATGAACAGGGTCGAGGACCACCGGCGCACGACCTCGTACTGAGCCGGCGAGCAAGCCTCGTCGGGCCCGCGCTTGAGCGAGAAGCCCGTGTAGAGGTACTGGAGCATCAGCTGGTGCTCGAGCTCACACGCGTCCCTCAGCGCCTTTTCCACGGCTTCTCTGGTATTAAGCTCTTCGATGGAACTCACCTTCCATTGCGCGCGGTGACATGGCGCAAACTAGCACATTCCCAGTGCTGTGTTGCACGTCTCGCGTGCTGCCTCCAGGCCTCGGCCGGCGTCGCGAGGCGTGGAACCCCAACGGTCTCAGAGCAGGGTCAGCTCGAGCAGGGCGTGGACGTGTGCGTTCATGTGCCTCCCGCTGGCGAGTGTCTGTCCGCCTGCCTGGAGGACGCCCGTCCAGTCAGGGTTAGGCAACTGTCAGCGATCGCTCGGACGCGAGCCGCGCGAGTACGGTAAGCATTAGCTATTGCGACCTACGTGCGTCGACGGAGCAACTGCCGGAGCGCGGCCTCCGGATCGGCTGAGCGCATCAGCGCCTCACCGATCAGCGCCCCGTCGATCCCGGCATCCCGGAGCCGCTGGAGGCTCTCGGGCGAGTCGAGCCCGGATTCCGAGATCACGAGGACCCCGTCGGGGACGCGCGGCGCGAGCGTCAGGGTCCGTTCGAGGTCGACCGAGAAGTCCCGCAGGTCGCGGTTGTTGACGCCGATCACCTCCGGTGTGACGGTCAGGGCGACATCGAGCTCGTCGGCGTCGTGGACCTCCACCAGGACGCCCAGCCCGAACCCCACGGCCTCCGCGTGCAGTTCGGCAAGCCGGCTGCGACCGAGCGCGGCCACGATCAACAGGACGGCGTCCGCCCCGGCGTCGACTGCCTCGAGCAGCTGGTATGAGTCGACGACGAAGTCCTTGCGGAGGATCGGGATGCCGACGGCCGCGCGGGCGGCCCGGAGGTCGTCGAGCGACCCGGCGAAGTTGTGCTCCTCGGTCAGCACCGAGATCGCCGCCGCGCCACCCTGCTCGTACGCGCGGGCGATCTCGGCCACCTCCACCCCGTGCCCGATCGGCCCGGCGGACGGCGAGCGGCGCTTGTGCTCGGCGATGATCGACAGGCCCGGGGCCGCGAGCGCGTCCCGAAACAGGCCGGCCGGCCGGCGGCTGTGACGGGGGGTGAGCGGCTGGTCGACCCGCCGGCGGTCGACGTCCTCGCGCGTGGTCGCGAGGATCCCGTCGAGGACCGTGCTCACGCGAGCGCGCCGGACAGCTCGACGGTCAGCGCGACGAACCGATCGAGCACGGCGGCAGCCGCCCCGTCGTCGATCGCCGCGCGAGCGAGCTCGACACCGTGGGCGATCGTCTCGGCCCGGCCGGCGGCGTAGATCGCCGCACCGCTGTTGATCAGCGCCATTTCCCGGGCGGGCCCCGTCCGTCCAGCCAGGATCATGCGCGTGGTCTGCGCATTTTCGGCCGGCGTCCCCCCTGGGACTCCGTCGCCGTCGATCGTCTCGATGCCGACCTCGGCCGGAGTCACCGTGTAGCGGCGGGTCTCGGCTCCCCCGCCGACCTCGGTCACCTTTGTCGGCGCGGCCGCGCTGAGCTCGTCGAGACCGTCGTCGGAGCTGACGATCAGCCCGCGGACGGCTCCGAGGCCGTCGAGAGCGCCGGCGATCACCTCGGTGAAGGCGGGATCCGACACGCCGATCAGCTGGCGGCCGGCTCCCGCCGGGTTGGTGAGGGGGCCGAGGAAGTTGAAGATCGTCCGGACGCCGAGCTGCTTGCGGACGGGGACGACAAAGCGGGTGGCCTGGTGATGGGCAGGCGCGAACATGAAGCCGAAGCCGGCCTCCTCGATGCAGCGGGCGACCGCCTCCGGGCCGAGGTCGATCCGCGCGCCGAGGGCCTCGAGGAGGTCGGCCGACCCCGAAAGGCTGGTCGCCGACCGGTTGCCGTGCTTGGCGACCCGGCAGCCGGCCCCCGCGGCGATCAGGGCGGCGGTCGTCGACACGTTGAACGACGTCCGTCCGCCGCCGGTCCCAGCTGTGTCTAGCAGCTGGTCGGGGGCGTCGGCGTGGACTGCTGTCGCGAGGGATCGCATCGTCCGGGCGAAGCCGACGATCTCCGACGTCGTCTCGCCCTTCGTCCGCAGGCCGATCAGGAAACCGGCGATCTGCGCCTGGGAGACATCGCCGGCCATGATCTGACCGAGCACGCCGGCGGCCTCGTCGGCGGTCAGGTCGCGGCCGGAGGCGACCCGGTCGAGCGCGCGGGTGACGGTGGCGTCGGGTATGTCGGTCATCGGCTGGGTGCGGGGAGTCCGCGCAGATACGGTCGGCTCGGCGTCTGCACGACCCGGCACGCTATCCGGTCGAGACGGCCCGGCGCCGGTTCTAAGGGGTCTCGGCCGGAGGCCAGTCGATCTGCTGGGCGAGCTCCGACGGCCCGAGGTCGACGACGAGCGCGGCGCTCGACGCATAGGTACCCCACCTTCCGGCGCGATGGAGGCCCCCGTCCGGGACGCGATAGTCCTCGGACCGACCGATGTTGAACTGACCGCTGAGCAGGAGCCCAGCCCGGTCGGCCGCAGGCCCCAGCAGTCGCGGCAGTTGCCACCCGACCAGGGCGTGTCGGTCGGCCGGCGCCGAAGTCATGTGCAGCACACCGTCCCACACCTCGACGAAACGGTCAGCGCCGGTCCTGCGACGGCGCTCGAGCACAGCTTCGATCGCGGGCGGCGGAAGCTCGGGAGCAGTGTGCGCGCACACCGGAAAGGCTACCGGCTCGACCAGGGCGATTCAGCGTCGGACGACCGTGAGCGGGCAGAATAGCCCGGGGGCCCGGGCGAGCCGGGCGTCGGCCGTAACGAGCGAGCAGGCCAGCGCCTCCGCCAGGGCCACGTAGGTCGCGTCATAGGCCGTGAGATTCTCCCGGAGCTCCCAGATCCTTCCGAGGAGGTCGCTCACGCCAAAGCGACGGAGCCCGAGACGAGCCCATCGACCGAGTGCCGCCTCCGCCTCCCCGGGCTGAATCCTCCCGCGGAGAACCTGCGTTCGAAGCGTGTTGGCGACTTCCGAATCCGCGAGATGCGGGACGACGACGGTCTCCGCTTCGACGATCCGCCGGGCCTCACCATCGTTGGCGAGGGCGAAGATCGCCGCGGATGCGTCGAGAACGATCAACGAGCGGCGCGTCCGTCGTCAAGCGCGGAGATCACGTCGGACGCTGACAGGCCGAGGTCAGGAAGGCCGCTCAGCAGAGCCGGGTTGTCGGCTCGGCGGGCGGCTTCGGTCAGCTCCCTCAGAGCGAAGGAGGACACCGACATCCCCTGACGGGCCGCGAGCCGGCCCAGGCGATCGCTGACGTCATCAGGCACGTTCCGCAGGTACAGGGTCTTCACTGTTGCAGAATGCTAGCAGGCGACGGCGGTGGGATGGGTGTCGCCCGGCGATGCTACTATTATGTACATGTCGGCTGTCGTCGGAGTTGCGGAGCTGCGCCGGAATCTCAGCAAGTTCCTAGAGCGGGTCGCGCAGGGTGAGCGACTCGTGGTCACCGACCACAATCGTCCGGTCGCCGAACTGGGGCCCCCGCCGAGCACTGGGGCGGCCCTGGATCGACTGATCGCCGACGGACGCGTCTCACGTCCGACTCGCCGGGGTCTCCCGCCCCCGCTGGAGCTGGACGGGGATTCGTACGCGCTGAGCCGCGCACTTGACGAGATCCGCGGCGAGGGCTGACCTGCCGCTCTTCTATGCCGACAGTTCTGCGCTCGTCAAGTTGATTGCCGACGAGCCGGAGTCTCGGGCTCTCCGGCGGTTCGTCAGGGACGCCGATCTTCTGACGTGCGATCTCGTGATCACGGAGCTGCCACGAGCGATCAGGCGCGCCGTGGCGAGAAACCCGAAACTGCCGGGCGACGTCCTCTTGCGGCGGATCGACGATCTGCTCGACTCGATCGGGCTGCTGCCGCTCGACCGCGGCCTCCTGCTGGCGGCCGGCGCATTGGCCGAGCCGGCCCTCCGGTCGCTCGATGCCATTCACGTGGCCGCGGCAATCTCCGTCTTTCCACACGACGGGGTCGTCAGCTACGACGAGCGCCAGAGCGCCGCCGCGCGGCTCGCCGGCATACGGACCTACGCCCCAGGCGGCTGACTTCAGCGATCTGGGGACGGGACAGGGGACGCGGGAACGAGGAAGTTCGCCAGCAGGGCCATCCCGTCGTCGGTCAGGACCGACTCGGGGTGGAACTGGACCCCCTCGGCGGGGAGCTCGCGGTGGCGGATCCCCATCACCACGCCGGCGCCGGTCGCCGAGACCTCGAGGCAGTCGGGGACGTCCGGGTCGACGATCAGCGAGTGGTAGCGCCCGACCGTGAGCGGGGCCTTCAGCCCGGCGTAGATCGTCCGGCCGTCGTGCTCGATCTCGGCGGTCTTCCCGTGGACCGGCAGGTGGCGGATCACCTGACCGCCGAAGGCCTGCGCAAGCGCCTGGTGGCCGAGGCAGACACCCAGCGTCGGGATCCCGGCCTCCGGAAAGCGGCGGACGACCTCGAGCGTGATCCCGGCCTCGTTGGGCGTGCACGGACCCGGCGAGACGACGACCCGGTCGGGGCGGGTGGCGAGCAGCTCGTCGACGGTCGCACGGTCGTTTCGCACGACCGCGACCTCAGCCCCGAGCTCGCCGAGGTACTGGACGAGGTTGTACGTGAAAGAGTCGTAGTTGTCGATCACCAGCACGCGCACGCCCCCCCACGCTAGCTCAGTTCGGTGGGCGAACCGTTTGGACCCGGAGGACATAGGCGTTGTATATGTAATCGTCGTTCTGGCTGGTAGCGTTCCACCGGTGGACGTGGCTCGGGAGAATCTGCCAGGCAGGACGACGAGGTTCGCTGCTGTCGGCGAGCACGTGCTCGTGCTCGGAGCTGCCGGTCTCCCGCCGCTCGAGGCCGAGATCGTCGCGCACAACTTCCACCGGCCCCACCTCGTCCAGGTGGCCTTCGCTCCGGCTGCGACTCCCGAGTGGATCTTCCGCTCGAGGATCGCCGACCCGGCCGGTTCGCTCCGCGGCTGACCTCACGCGCTCGTTCCCCGACGCCGCCGCAACCGCCCGTGGACATGCGCCCAAGGCTGATAGCATGCAGCAGCGTATGGGTGTCCTGGTACAGATCCGTGACCTGCCAGAGCCGGTCCATCGCGCCCTGAAGGCTCGGGCGGCAGCATCCGGGACCTCCCTGTCGGAGTACCTCCGTTCGGTGCTCACCCGAGACGCCGCACGTCCGACTCCCGACGAGCTGGCCGCGCGGATCGCAGCCCGCGGGCGTGCCGTCCTCGAAGAGCCGAGCGAGCTCGCCGTTCGCCGCCTCCGCGAATCCGGCGAGTGACCGTCCTCGATACCTCGGCTGTGATCGACTTCCTCCTCGGAGACGGAGTCGCAGGACAGGTACGCACCCTCCTCAACCAGGGTGGTCCGGCGGCCGCACCCGACCTCCTGGTCTTCGAGGTTCTCGCCGTCCTGCGACGTGACGTCGCTCGCAGCGGACTCGGGGAGGCCCGGGCGCGGGATGCGATCGAAGACCTCGGAGACCTCGGCATCGACCTCTTCCCGACCCTCCCGCTCCGCCGGCGGGCCTTCGAGCTCCGGGAGAACATGACAGCCGGCGATGCTCTGTTCGTCGCCCTGGCCGAACTCCTCGACGAGCCGCTCGCCACCAAGGACGGTCCCCTCGCGAGCGCCGTTCGGCGGCACACCGAGGTCGCGGTCCACCTCCTGTCCACCGACCCGGATGCCTGACCCGCCGTCGTCGCCTCCGCCGGTTGACGCCGGCAGCTGACGCATCCCCGGGGCCAGAGGGCGAGGAGATCCGCCTGCGCGACCTGGCGATCGCCTTCGTCGCGAAGGGGAACTTCACCTACGGCGGCGGTAGCGCGACGATCGCCACCCTCCCTAGGCAGCAGCGTCAGGTATGGGCGACCATCACGAGGATCGTCGCGAGCACGATTGCGGCTGCCAGCCTGGTCACCTTGACCACCTGGTCGCTGAGCGCCTCGTATTCGCGGCCGAGCACGCCCGCGTCGGAGCGCAGGTCACGATCCGCCATCGTGGCGAGTCGGCGTTCGCGGGGAGCGAGGTAGGCCCCGCTGATCGCGCCGAGGGCGATCGCGGCGAGGATCCCCCACTCCACGTAGAAGGCGTGGAAGGCGCCGAGGTCGAGGGCAAGGACCAGACCGGTGACGACGACGGTCGCCAGACCGGGGGTGACGAGCCGTTTGATGATCTGCTCCTGCGCGCGGTGGAACAGTGGGAGTCCGCGCGGCTCCATGATGCTGTTTCCGACCGATATGAACACCGGATAGGCGAGCATCACGCCGAACGCGACGAGCACCGCCCCGACGTGGAGCACGAGCAGGACGTTGTCGAAGGTCAGCGAGAACGATGACATGCGACGCGGACTGGTTAGGCGTGCTTGACGGTGAGGCTCGACGTCCGGGTAAGCGGCTTCCCGCCGGTCGGGGTGAAGGTGATCGACACGGTCACGCGCAGGCGGCGGCGCTTTTTCAGGAGGCTGACCGCCGCCTTCGCCGGATGGATCGCGAGAGCGAAGGAGCCGGATCCCTTCGCTGCGGTCGAGCTCTTTCCGTAGGTGACGACGCTCGACTTCGCCGTCTTCGCGACGCTTGCCGCGCCGGACGCGAGGAACGTCGCGACGGCGACGAACTGTCCCGCGCCTGGGGCTTGGAGCGCGACGGTGATCACGCCCGACTTCGAGGCCCTCGGCTGTGCCGCGAACTTGAAGACGTCGGATGGGAACGGGATCGACACAGCCTGGCTCTGTGCGCTGGCGCTGCCGGCCGCGTTGGACGCGGCGACCGCACATGTCAGGCTGTGTCCGACATCACCCGTGACGACGCCGTAGGTCGCTCCGGTCGCTCCGGCGATCGCCGTGCCGTCACGCTTCCATTGATAGGCGAAGCCGAGCGGCTGGGTACCCGACCAGGCACCCGGGGAGCACGAGAAAGAATTCCCGAGGCTTGCCGTGCCCGAGATCGCCGGCGGCGCCGCGTTTGTCGGCGGCGTGACCGCGGGCGGCGGCGGCGTCGCCTGAGGCGCTGGGATGACGAGCCCGGCGCTTCTCGCCGTCGCGTTCCCGCCGAAGTTCGTCGCCGTGACAGCACACGCGAGGGCGTGGCTCGGATCGGCGGCCACCACGTTGTAGGCGGTGCCCGTCGCGCCGGGGATCGCGCTTGCGTCGCGCTCCCACTGATACGTGTATGACTGTGGCGTACCGCCTGACCAGACCCCGTTTGTGCAACTCAGTGTCTGTCCGAGTGCCGGTGAGCCGCTGACCCCCGGCGGGCTGGTGCTCGCCGGCGGCGCCTCGGGTGCGATCACGATCGAGACGGTCGCGGGGCTCGACGCCCCTTGGGCGTTGGTAGCTGCGAAGGTGAATGAGTCTGGTCCGTTGTAGCCGTCTGGCGGCGTGTACGTGACGGTGCCGTCTGGCGCGACAGCCGCCGTCCGGCCGTGTGGCGCCTGCGCCACGATGGAGTACGAGAACTTGTCTCCGGGGTCACCCGGTGCGTCCGAGCAGACCAGCGTGATCGTCTCGGCTGTGCCGAAGGGAAAGCTGAGGCTTTGCGCCGAGCACGAGGGCGGCGTGGGTGGATTGATGACGATCGTGCTGTTGACGGTCGGCGCTGCGGCGACGCTCGCGTTGCCAGCTTGGTCGGCCGCGACGACGCACGACCCGGAGTCGGTGAACGCCAACATCGCCCGGGGGCTGTCGACTGTGCACGGACCGCTGACGACGGCATAGGTGACCGGCAACCCCGAGGACGCTGATGCGGTCAGCTTCACTGGCGCGTGGCCGTGGGGGAACGGCCCGACCGGGGGGAAGGTGATCGTCTGCGTGTTCGCCACGGTGTAGGTCCGCGTGACTGTTGTCGTCTGCCCGTCGGTGTCGGTGGCCGTCACCGTCAGGGTCTGCTTCCCGGCATGCCCAACCGTACCGTGCTGCAGATCGCTGATGAGATCGCCGCTGCTTACGCTTTCGCCACCGTTGCGGATCCCCGCGCAGCCCCCTTGACCGGGGAGCAAGGTCCCGCCTGTTCCGGCGGTGCAGGTGAAGTCGTAGGTCGCGGGACCGCCGAGCGGTAGCGAGTCTCCATCGGCCGGACGATTGATCGTGACGGTGGGCGCGCCGGCGGGCGCGGCGACTTTCAACGTGATCGTCGCGGTGTTCGACGTGTCGGCGTCGTTGACCGCCCTGAACGTGAAGCTGTCCGTTCCGGTGAAGCCGCTGGCAGCTGTGTAGGTGACGACCCCCGGTGCCGAGGTGCTCAACGTCCCGTGGGCCGGTCCCGAGACGAAGAACGTGAGCGGATCGGCCGCGTCCGAGGGATCGTCGGCACAGCCCAGAGAGAATGTCTTGGAGATCCCTGCGAACGCGCTCACGCTCGCGTCGGTGCAGGAGGCCGCGACCGGCGGCGTCAGCACTATCGTGCGGTCCACCGGCGTCGCCGCAGAGAAGCTGGCGTTGCCGGGTTGCGTCGCCTCGACGTCGCACGATCCCGGACCTGAGAACGTGAGCGTCGAGCCGGTCAACGAACAGGGCCCGCCGAGGACTGTCAGGGTCACCGCAAGACCCGAGGTCGCGGTAGCCGTCAAGTCGACGGGACCATGGCGGTTCGCGAACGGCCCCACCTGAGGAAACGAGATGGTCTGCGCAGCCGCCGTGATCGTGTAGGTGCTCGTCGCCGTGGCGGTCAACCCAGCGGAGTCGGTCGCAGTTACAGTCAGGGTGAAGCCACCGGCCGCCGACGTGTCGACCGGATCGCCACTGTGAACGGCGGCGCCGGCCACTTTGCCGGCACAGGATGTGATCGTCGATCGGCTGCCAGGTCCGGGCGAGCACCCGAAGGCGAACGTGGGCGACGACGGATCACCTATCGAGTACGTGGCTCCGTTCGCGGGCGTCGTGATCGTCGCAGTCGGCGCAATGGCCGGCGCGCTCAGCGTGATCGGCACGACGAAGCCTTCGTTGCTCAGGGAGACTGACGACGCCAGGACTCCGAAGCAGGTCGTCGGACCCGAGCAACCAACCCCCAGGAAGCCGGTCGCACTGTTGACGCTCGCCGGATCCCCGTCCACCTCGGCGGTGCCGACCCCCCCTGTTGTCGGGTCGAGTGCGACAAAGGCGGCATCCGCCTGGGTCGCGGCGTCGATGCCGACGATGACGCAAGCCGGGCCGCTGGGCGCGCACGCGATCCCGTTCGCCTGCGCGAGGCCCGCGACGGCGACGACGGCTCCCGGACCGCTCGCCGTGATCGGCACGAGGAGGCCGGTCCCCGCGTTGATATCGAAGCCCACTGCGAAGCACTTGTCCACGGCAGAGCAGGCCAGACCAGTGGCGTGCTGGCCGGCACCGAGCCCCAAGCTTTGGGGAGGAGCCGCGACAGCGCCGTTGGTGATCTGCACCTCGAGTGGGGCACCGTTCGAGTCGGCGCCGATCGCGACGCAGTCGTCGACCGCAGAGCACGCGACGAGGCTCAACGAGTCGGTACCGGGAACGCTCACCGGCGTCCCACCAGCGCCGCTGGTGATCGGCACGAACTCTCCACTCCGGCTTGCGCCCCCCGTGTCTCCAACGCCGACACAGGCACCGCTCGCCGGCGGACAGGCAACCGCGGCGAGCCTGATTCCAGCGATCGGTCCGTCCGATACCGGTGCGCCGCCGGTGATTCGGACGAGGTCGCTCAGAACGCCGGTCGCGACGCAGTCGCTGGCGCCGAACACGCACGCGATACTCGACAGGCTGGCGTTGGAGGGGCCCGAGACGTCCTGCTCTGTGCCCGGCACGCCGTCGACGACCGGGACGACCGCCCCGCCGGTCGCGGCGGCGTCCGTGCCGACCGCCACGCAGTCGTGAGCGTTCGTACAATCGACCGCCATGAGGGACGACGTGCCCGCGACGGACTGGGCCGTGCCGAAGGCGCCGGCCCACGCCGCGGTCGTTCCGAAGCTCGACGAGAGGATCATGAGGCCCGTCGCAACGACGATTCTCGACAGCGAGCGTGCTCCGAAACGCGTTGTCAACTGGACCACCGACAAGAATCTAACCCATCTGACGCCTAGGCGCAATCTCGGTATTTCTAGCCGCCCGGCTCAGCGCAAGCTGTCCCGGGCGTATTGCGCGAGCTCCGGTGACCGTGGCCTGAGCAGCACCGGCGACAGGCGGACGTCGTATGCCGGCTTGCCCCCGATGAGCGCCGCCGGCAGGTTGACGAGTGCGTCGGCGAGGTCGCGCAGGCGGACCGTCGCGAGTGCGCGCAGGACATCGGATCGGCGCAGCTCGCGCACCCACGGCTCCACGCCGTCTCCCTGCCCCGCCGGAGTTCCGCTCTGGCCGATGCTCGGAGAGCCGAGACCGCCGACGTAGAGCTCGTCACGCCGGGCTCGGGGAACCTGCCGACGGAGGATCTGGGCGACCCCTAGAGCGTTGTTGTCGTTGGCGCACAGGATGATCCGGACCGTCGGATCTGCTTTCACGGCGGCGACCGGATCCGACAGGTTCGCGACGGTGCGGACGATCGCGCTCGGAACCAGCCGCGAGAACGTCGCGCGGATCGCCGCCTCCACTACCGACGGCGAGACCGCCGGCGGGCCGGCGTAATCTGGGCTCGCCGCCGGAGCGCCGGGAGGCGGCCGGACGAACAGGACGGTTGTCTGGTTGTGGAGTCGCGTTCCTTCCCACCTCGCGGCGTCGGTCGCCAGCAGTGCCCCGAGCGACGCCGCGTCGAGGGTGATCTCCGCCGTCTGGTGGCGCAGCGGCGCGAGGTACGTGATGACCTGGACGCCCTGCCCCATCACGGCCCTGGCCACCGGATCGAGGCTGGGGTCCGCCTGGACTACGACGAGATCGGCCGTCCGCGGCGAGCGATCGTACACGGGGTCGAAGTTGCTCCCAGCCTGGCGCTCGGTCCGTCCGGTGAAGGCCGCGGCCCGCTGCGACGCGGCGTCCGCGCCCACGTTCGTCTGCGGGGGGATGCCGATTCGCGCGGCGCGCTCGGCGATCAGGGCGGCGAGCCCCGGGGGGAGCGGTCCGACGTCGATCACGAAGCCGCGAATCCGCGGCGCCGGACGGATGTAGGTGGAGCACCCGCCAAGCCCGCCCGGAACCCACAGCGCGAGACTGGCCGCCGCTGCGCCGCGCAGCGCCGAGCCCAACAGCGTCCGCCGATCGACCAGGCCGCCCGCCGGCCGCTCGGGCCGCGTCGCCGGAGCTTGACCGCCCAGGTCTCGGGGGGCGATCACCGAGTGCCGGGCCGGACGACGGCCGTGTTGGGCGCCGCACGCCCGGACCGTCGCCGCCGGCGCTGCTGGAGCTTCCCCCACTGTTGGACGCTCGTCAGGATCGCCGCGAGGATCAGCAGCATTGCGAGCACCACCATCGCGTGCTCGAGCCCCTCGGTCAGGCCGCCGAGAGCGAGTCGGCCGGTGAAGCCATGCCCGGCGAAGTCGTTGAGGATCTCCGAGGAGAGCGTCGTCGTCTGGTCGATGGTGTTGCCACCGACGACCGTCACCGCGCCGACCTCGGCGATCGCCGAGCCGAGCGCGAAGATGACCGCCGTGAGAACGCCGATCCGCGCCTCGCGAAAGGCCAGGATCCCCAGCCGAAAGCCCGACGCGCCGCAGGCGCGGGCCTGGTCGAGGAGCCCGTCCGGAAGGCCGCGGATCGCCGTGGCGCTGAGCGCGACGATGATCGGCAGGGCGAGCACCGTCTGGGCGTAGATCATCCCGTTCATCGTCTGGAACCAGATACCCCCCCAAGGCGTGTGGCCGGGAAGCAGCGGGATCAGGAAGATGCCGACCGCGACCGGCGGCAGTCCGAGGCCGGCGTTCGCGAGCACGAGCGCCCACCGCGAGCCTCGCGTCCGCCGTGTTCCGATCAGGTACGCCGGCAGGAGGCCGAGCACCAGCGCGATCGCCGTGGCCTCGAGCGCGAGGTGCAGCGTCCGGCCGATCAACGGGCGGAGCTGCGGGTCGTAGCCCAGCAGCCGCCAGGCCTCGCGGACCTGCTCAAACAGAAACTGCACGGGCCGGGCCATCGTCGGTGAAGCGGACGCCGCCGTCGACTCGCACGCGCAGGCGAGCCCCAACCTCCGGACCCGGGTATGCGGTACGCAGCGCCACCTCCCCGTGCTCGACGGCGATCACGCACAGCACGTGGTCCTCCTCGGGGATCCGACGCACGACGACGCCCTCGTGGCCGCCGGCCGCGTCGATCGACACATGCGCTGGACGGACCAAGCGCCTCGCCCCATCCGGCTCGCGGAGGTGACCCGTGAAGCCGAGGAACGCGGCGACCTCGGCGCTCTCCGGACGCTCGAGCACATCCTGAGGCGCACCCTGCGATGCGATGCGACCGTCGAGGAGCACGATCAGACGGTCGGCCAGCGCCCACGCCTCGGCGCGATCGTGGACTACGATCATCGTCGCGCGATCCGGATCGCGGAACGCGGCCGACGCCTCACCGAGGAGCTCCGCCCGCGTCGGCGGGTCGAGTCCCGCGAACGGCTCGTCGAGCAGCAGGATGTCGCTGCGCAGCGCCAGCGACCGCGCGAAGTGCACGCGCCTCGCCTCGCCACCCGACAGCGTGTCCGCCGCGCGATCCGCGAGATGCTCCACGTGCAGCGAGGCCAGCGCCGCCCGCGCGCGCCCGGCCCGCTCGCCCCGCGGAACGCCCCACCAGCCCATCGCCGCGTTGAGGTTGGCCCGAACCGAGCGGTGCGCGAGCGCCGGCGTCTGCAGGGCTGCGGTGATCCGCCCGTCGACGCGCACGCGGCCGCCAGCGCGCGGCAGGAGCCCGGCGAGCACGTGCAGGAGGGTCGACTTGCCGACGCCGTTCGGGCCGAGGACGACGACCGCCTCGCCGCGATGCAGGCTGAGATCGACCGCGTCGAGCAGCACGCGCTTGCCGCGCGCGACTCGCAGCTGCTCGGCGATCAGGACTGGCCGCCCGCGATCCACGACGACCTCGACTGCTGAAGGAAGGTGAGCGCGATCGCCGTGACAAGGAACAGCGCCATCAGCAGCATCGCGTAGGCAAACCCGAGCGGGCCGGTGTCGAAGCTCCCGTTCGCCTGGCTCTTCGTGCCGTACTCGAGCGCCGCGAGCGCCAGGCTGTTGAAGCGGTAGCAGCCGGAGCCGACCGCTGCGGCCGCCGAGGCGGTGCAGTCGCCGACGTCCCCCCCGGTCACGTACAGCGCCCCGATCGCGGTCATCGTGACCCCCATCGCGACGATGATCGCGGCGAGCACCGCCGCCCGCGCCTCCCGCAGGGCGAGGCGACCACGCGCCCACGACGATGCCCCGCAGGCCTCGGCCTGATCGAGCAGCGCCACCGGGACCCGCTGCAACGCCGTCGCAGTGAGCGCGATCACAATCGGGAGGGCCAGCAGGGTCTGTGCGAAGACCGCGGTCGAGATCGCCACGTGGAACCACGGCGTCGACACGCTCGGCGGAATCAGCCCCACGAGCGGCCCGCTGAACACGAGTCTCGGATCGGTCGTTCCATCGCCGCCCGGGCCCGGCGAGCCCCCGAACACGGTCTGCGCGGAGATCGACAGCATGATCAGGATTCCGACGACGACCGGCGGCGCCCGTGTCAGCGCGTTGCCGATCGCAAGCAGCACCCCGCGCCCCCGAAAACGACCCAAGCCGAGGACGCAACCCAGCGGCAGGCCGATCACCGAGGCGATCGATGTCGCGTACAGCGCCAGGCGGAGCGTGTGCTCGACGGTGTAGCCAAAGTCGATCTGGTTCCCGTTCGCGTAGACCGACCCGCCCCCGATCACGTCGATCCCCGAGCGCAACGCACCCCAGAATGCGTCAGGGTTTCCCAGCAGGGTGGAGCTCAAGGCTTGACGCCGAGCCCGGTGGCGACGTAGACCATCTGGCCGTTGGGCTCCTCGTAGACCTGCCCGAGGCTCCTCGCGCCGTTCGCCAGGGGAACGCGCCTCTGGCCCGGCTTGACCGGCACGATCTTCTGATCCTTGTTGACGACGATCGACGACGACGCGGCGCTGCTCGCGGACTTCGCCGCCCGTGCCGTCAGGATCTGACTGAGGCTGAACCCGGCAATCAGGAAGGCCACGGCGAGGACGATCCCCAGGTCGAACATGTTGACCAGGCCGTCGAGCGGGTCGCCGGCGCGATCGGCGTGCCGCTGGGCCCGGCGCTTGACCTCGATCACCCGATCACGCTCCCACCGGCACGCCGGCGGCGTCGAGCGCCCCGGCCTCGAGCTCGGCGGCGATGAACTCGACGTCCGAGAGGTCCTGGGCGTAGATCCGGTCGCGCACCAGCGAGATCCCGAAGGCGATCACCCCGACGAGGAGGCCGAGCACGGTCACGCTGAACGCGACGCGCAGGTTGTCGGTCAGCTGCTTGATGTTCCCGCTCGCCAGGCCCCCCAACGCCGGTGACAGTGGGATCAGGGTCCCCATCAGACCGAGCGCCGGCCCCGCGCGAACGAGCAGCCGCGTGCGCTCGAGGCGCTGGAGCGACCCGATGTCGAAGTCGGCGATGCTCTTCGACAGCTCTCTCGAGTCGACCGGCGGCGAGGCGACCTGTTCGAGAACGTCGGCGAACACGGCGTGCATCGCGCCGCTCGACGCCGCGGCCACCAGGCGACGCCCGGCGAGCGCACGATCACCGGCCGCCAGCGCGGCGCGGGCTTCCCTGGCTGCCTGCTTGACCTGGGCGTGGTCGCGCCGGCCCCGGCGCCTGAGCTCGACCGCGAGGGCGCCGAGCTCGACCACCACCAGCGCCAGGGCGAGGAGCGCCGCGACGAGCACCGGGATCCGAAGGACGTTCGCGATGTGAAACACGACGTCCTCGATCGAGGCGAGCGGAGTGATCACGCGACCCCCGGGCGGATACCACCGCTGCCCGACCGAACGGCGCCCCGCCGGCCGGCAAGTCCGACGCCCGCCTCACGCACGACCCCGAGAACGACCAGGGCCATCAGCGACATGATCCCCAGCAGCCACGCCGGAAGCCCGCCGGAGCCGGCGCCACCCGTCGAGCGGCGGGCAACCGACTGGAGCAGCGACAACGTATTCAGCGAAGCCGACCGCGACAAGGCGCCAAGCGGCGATCCGAGGGACTCGATCAGCACGCCGCTCAGGCCGGGCGCGGCGGGCGCGCCCGCCGGCCGCACGCTCTGCGGAGGCTTCGACCGACCACCCCCGGCGCCGGCGCCGGCCCGCGCGCCTCGAGCACGTGTGCCGCTGGCGCCCTGCTTGCCGGAAGCCCCGGCGCCAGAGCCGCTGGCTCCCGCTCCCCCGCCCCCGTGCCGGCCCCCGCCGCTGCCGCCGCGCCCGCCGCCACCGGAGCCGGAGGCGGATCCGGAGGTCCCCGAGGCGGATGTCGGGCCGGCCGGCCGCGGTCGGGCCGGAGCCGCGGCGCCGGTGGTCCGCGGGGCGACCGCCGAGGTCGGCGCATGAACGCTTCCGGGGGCCGCCCCGCTCGAGAGCGTGTTCGCGGGACCGGCCCCGCCGCCGGTCTGGTGCGCCCCGCCTCCCGGCGACGGCGAACCGGGTGACCCGCCGTGACCGCCGTTGGGCGCCCCGGCGCCTGGGACCTGTCCGCATGGCCCGGCCACGCCCCGCGTCGACCCGACGGAGACCTGGGCCGCCACCGGAGACACGCCGGCGTTGCCCGCGGCGTCGACCGCGGTAAGGCGGACGTCGAAGGTGCCGGTCGCGGCGAACGCGTGCGAGGCGGCATCCGAAGCCGACAGCGCTGTGGGGCTCGTCCCGTCGCCGAACTCCCACGAGTACCTGAGGCCATTCGAGTCAGCGGGCGCCCCCTGCGCCTGGCCGAGGCGGACCGCGCCGGTGGACGGCAGACTGAAGCCCACGTTCTGGCCGACCCCCGGAGTGCAGACGTCGAACGCCGGCGCAGGCACGCCAAGGACGATGCCCGAGTTGGCGATATCGACCAACAGCGGCAGCGTCGGGCCGTCAGCGACATCCTCCAAAATCGAATCGTATGTCGGGTACGACTTCCCGCCCGGCTGTTCGTACATGACGCCGACGCTTCCGGCGAACGGACCCGTCAGGACTGGATCGCGGACAAAAACCGCCGATCCGGTGCCGTAGGAAGTCTGGAAACCGGAAATCACTTCCGTCGCGGTGATCGGATCGGGATCCGGCAGACCATAGAAGCACCCGACCGATGGGTTGCAGGGCGGGATGTTCGAGATCGTCATCCCCTGCAGCGTGTAGGCCGGAGCAACCCCCGCCAGCTCGGCGAGCAGCCGCGGGCTCAAGCCCGCAAGAAAGAACGTCGCGCCCGGCCCCGGTTCGACGTCGGCGTTCTGCGAAACCTGGTCGGGGCTGACGAACGTGCTCGGGGCTCCGTTGATCGTGATCTGTATGCCGAGCGCGGCCCTCGCTGCGGGAGGATCGGCCCCCGCGACTCCCAGCATGCCCAGCCCGCCGGCGACGCAAGCTGCCAGCGGCCACCGCGAGCACCGACCGCGAGCCGCGCAAACGGTGGCATGCCTCCGGCTGTTTGCCGCGTTCACAAGTTGATCCTATAGTTTCCATAGGTAGGCTCACCATTGACGGCCGGCCCGGCGCCGCCTGTCATGCCCTCCTCGCGAGCGCGTTGAAGGTGAACCGCCGCACCATCGACCGACCGGCGTCGCGGCTCGTCCACTGGGACGCGCTCAGGGTCACCGGGAGCCTGTGAAGACGCGAGAGTGCCCGCAGGCCCGCGGCGTTGAGCTTCACGTGGACCGTCTCCCCGAGACCTGCCGCCAGCGTGATCGTCCGGGCTCCGACCGTGACCGTCCGCTCCGTCCCCCTGGCCTTCGTCGCCGTGGCCATCGCCGTCGCCGACACGATCCTCCCGGCCACGGTTCGCTCCCTGGTGCTCAGCTTCAGCGCAACCGTGCACCGCTGGCCCTTCCCGCCCCTGCAGGTCACGACCACGTCGGCCGTCGTCGCGGTTGCCCGCGCCCGACCGATGATCGCGCGTCCGGCCCCACCCGGGGGTGTGGTCTTCGCCGGCGAGGCCGGACGGCCGACGACGCTGACCGCCAGCGGCGGCGATGTCGAAGGCGCGAAGTTCGCGTCCCCACCGTAGGTCGCGGTGATCGCCGCCGACCGCGTGCCGATCCCGTCGGTGAAGACCGCCCGGCACGACGCCGACGCCGTCGTCTGCGCACCGAACAGCGGGGCGCCCGAACAACCCGGGCTGCCGGCCGCGCCCTGACCGGGCGGCTGCCCGTCGGCGAGGAAGACGATCGACCCGCTCGGATTCGCCCCATCGGGTTGACCGGGGGTCACCGTCGCCGTGTAGAGAACCGGCTGACCCAGCCCGACCGTCGACAGTGACGCCGCGACCGTTGTCGTCGTCGGCGCTCGCGCCACGGCCGGCGCCAGCGTGGCACTGTCAGATCCCGCCAGGCTCGATCCGGCCTGCGGTCGGTAGGTCGCCGACAGGCTCGGCGGCAGCGCCGCGACGAACGATGCCGGACACGTCGCGGCAAACGAGCTCCCGGAGACGGCGACCGGCACGGCCTCGCACCCTGAGATCGAGCCGCCGTGGTCGAAGAACTCGACGGTCCCGTCCGGATTGGCCGAGCCGGGCGTCACGGTCGCGGTGAGAACGACCGGCTGATTTGTGACGAGGGCCGACGGGCTCGCTGTGAGCGTCGTCGTCGTCGGCGCCGGCGGGGTTCCGGCGGTGAGCACCGTTGCGGTGACCCCATCCCCCGGGTAGGCGATCATCACGGTCGGTTGCGTGCCCGTGCTGCCGAAGCAGCTCACGCTGAGCGTGGCGCCGTCCGGGGCGTTCGCGAACCTCCCGGTCACCGTCGAGGAGGCTGACACGAGCCTGTCCACGTCCCCGACGTGGAGCTGGCGGCAGACGCCGGCGGCGTTCTCACCCTCCCCGAGCAGCAGTCTCGCGCCGGCGAGGTCGATCGTCGCGGTAGCGCTGAGCTGGGAGTAGTCGGCCCCCGGTGTCGTCCCCGGCCCGTTGATATACGCGAACAGCTCGCTCTGGGCGTCGAGCGACACGCCTCCGGCGACGGCCAGTGCCCCGGCCTGGTCGGACTCGCCCACCTGGACGATGCCCGCCGCCATCGAGACGGGTCCGGTCGTACCCTTCAGGCCGAACAGGCCGGCGCCCCTCGTGAAGCTGACCGGCGCGCCGCCGGCCGCGTTCAACGCACCGCCCGAGAGCGTCCCGTCCGCCCCGACGGACCCGACCTGGATGGTTCCGTCCTGTGGATTCCCGTCGCCGGCCACGGTCACCGGTCCGAGATCAGCGTTCGCGAAGGCGAGGGTCACCGGCTGGTCGAGACTGATCGTGAGCGGATCGGCGCCCGGGTCGGTGACCGCTCCTGCGACCAGCAGCTGCGGTTCGTTGGGACCGCCGGTGATCGACCAGCTCTGGGGCGCGCGGAGATTGAGCGGAGCGGTCAGCGTCAGCGTGGGCAGCCGGTTCGTCCGCGGCGGGTCGGCGGCGGCCGGCGCGGCGGTGATCCCCCCGCTGCCGAGCTGGATCGGATTGCCGGCGATCGCGTATCCGGCCCCGTCGTCGACGGTGATCGAGTTCGCGGTCACGCTCGAGTCGTTGCTGCTCTCATAGCAGGCGCCCGCCGCCGGGCTCGACATGCAGCCCTGGCTGGCCAGCGCCGGGAATGCCAGGTTCCCGACCGTGCCGCTCGGCGCTGCGCCCCCGGCCCAGTTCGCGGCCGTCGACCAGCCGGGCAACGACGACGCGCCACTCCACGTGAAGTCCGCCGGGACGGCGGCGCCGGCCTGCTCGACGCACCCCAGTCCGGCGACGAGCGCCACGGCCACGCCGCAACGCCACCCGGCCGACCCCCCGCCGCTGATCGACCTGACGGGTGACCGCTCCCGCCGGGAACCGCTCCCGAAAAATCGGGACATGCTCCGCCTGGCCCCGCTGCCCCGTCTCACCCCGAGTCAGCCCGTCAACGACACGTCGGAGATGCTCAGGGCGCCGGCATTCACGCCGGGCGGCGCGTGCGTGATCCAGATCAGGATGTGAGCGAAGCTCTTGTCCCTCGAGCCGAGGCGTACCGTGACCCGTGGATCGACGCTGCCCCGGCTCGCCAGATGCACCCAGGCCGGATCGGTGATCAAGCCCGGCAGGGGTCCCGGCGCCCCGTAGAACTCGACCGCCATCCCGGGGGAGCCGCTGCTCAGCGTGATCGAGCTCACGCGTTGCGGCGAATTCAAGTCGAGCACGAGGCCGACCCTTGTGGCGCCCCGCGAGCTCGGGTCGAGCCGGTAGGTCCACGACCGCAGCGGGTCTCCGGTGATCGCCTTCCCTGCAGCGCCGAAGCTCGCGGCCGGCGCCCCGTAGGGGTTGTACGTCACCGCGGCCGCCGATCCGAGCGGGATCGTCGCGGTCTGTGTCGTCGCCGTGGGGGTACCGGTGGCCGCCGGCGCCGTCGTCGGGCTGACGGGCGTGGTGGCCGCCGGCGCCGTCGTGCCGGCCGTCATGGGACTGACGACCGGCGGCGACCCCGACCGTGTCGGAGTCCGCGGCGGGATCTTCGGCGGCGACGTTGCCGCGGTTCGCGGCAGAGTGCTCGGGGTCGTCGTGGTTCCCAGCGGCGCGGTCGGCGTCACCGTCGTCCCGAGTCCGGCCGCGACGATCGCCGGGGACGGCGGCGATTG
Source organism: Solirubrobacteraceae bacterium (assembly GCA_034664295.1). Lineage (GTDB taxonomy): Bacteria > Actinomycetota > Thermoleophilia > Solirubrobacterales > Solirubrobacteraceae > Palsa-513. Next base: position 80,459 of record JAXDHV010000030.1, read on the forward strand.
ACGCGAGCCCGAGCCACCCGGCGTCACGGGCATCGGCGCGAGGAGAACATACGCCGAGCCCGCGGCCGCAGCGACGAGCGCGAGGCCGATCGCCGCGATCGCCGACGGTGACCGCGGCCCGGTCAGCGGACCGAACCGTCCACGGAGCGAGCTGCCGCACGCGCAACAGGAACCGTCTCCTGGCCCGACGACGGCCAGGCAGATCGGGCACGAATGGGGTCTTGCCATGAACGCCGCGTGCCGCGCGCCGAACCGGCCGAATCGCGCTACCACCTGGATGATCCTAGCATTTGCCTGTGCACTGGCGGCCCCGCGGTCGCTCGCCACCTTGCTGGGACCGCTCCCCGCAGCGCGGACCGAAGGTGGGCCGAGCGTCGCGAAATCAGAGCTGCGCGCGGAGTTCGTCGTTCGGGAAGTTGTCGCTGTCGATGACGAGGAAGAAGTCGACCGGAACACTCGTGATCTCGGATGCGATCCCGGGGCTGACCGGTGTGCATCCCGCCGCCGAATAGCCGGTGCCCAGCGCGACGAGCGTCGCGCCAACCGACAGGCCCGGCCCGCTCGGGGACCGCGCGGCGATGGTGATACGAGCGCCCGTCGGATGGGTGACGCCGACCACGCGGGTGAACGTCCAGCAGAGCCTGCCCTGACTCCCGAGCACTCGCAATCTCGCCTTGACCGATGACCTGGTCCCCGGAGCGTGGGGAGCTGTCCGCGAGGTCGCCCTCAGGGCGAGGACGAACGTGCCGTTCGGGCCGGCCGGAACCGGGCCCGACGGACTCCTCACGCCCGCCCTGCTCCCTCCGGCCGGCGCGGTCGTGGCCGTGGTGGACGTCGGGTGGGCAGTCACCCCGGAACCGCAACTCGCGAGCGCGGTGGCCAGCACCGCCGCCGTGAGACAAGCTCTGGTTTGCATAGGCAAAATCTCCATCGAAGGTCGGACCCTACACGACCCGTGGTGATCGCCGAGACGTCGAACCGGAGCGGTCCCGCTCTCAGCGAACAGAGCGGGACCGCATTGGTAGTGCCTTGTTTCTCGCCTGGCTTCGCGCTGTGCGGTCAGACCAGCGAGCCAGCCGCGCCGGCGCTGCCGTTCCCGCCCGCGGCGCCCGCGCCGCCACCGATCGTCCCGGTTCCGCCGGCGCCGCCGGCGCCACCCGAACCACCCGCGCCACCGAGGCCGGCGCTGCCGCCGCCCGATGCCGACGCGTTCCCGCCGTGGCCGCCGCCACCACCGTTGCCGCCTGCGCCGCCGGCCCCTCCGATGCCGCTCGCCGCGCTGCCGCCGTGCCCGCCGTTGCCGCCGTTCCCGCCGTCACCGCCGGTGCCGCCCGTGACCGTTCCGAAGCCGCCCGCACCGCCCGTCGCGCCGTCTCCACCCCTGGCGCCCTTGCCGCCGGTTCCGGCCGTGACGTTGCCGCCGTTGCCGCCGTTGCCGCCGTAGCCGCCGAGCCCGCCGTCGCCGCCGAACGTGCCGTCGCCGCCGGTGCCACCCGCCGAGCCCGCGCAACCGGACGCCGCGTTCCCGCCAGTGCCATAGGTGACGCCGCCGCCGCTCCCGCCGCTGCCGCCCTGGCCGCCCTGGCCGCCGGCACCGCCGAACGTGAATCCGCTGCCGCCTTCACCGCTGCCGCCCGCGGTCGACGCGCCGCAGGATCCTCCGTACCCTCCGGTGCCCGCCGAGGCGGTCCCGCCGTCGCCGCCGCTACCGCCGCTGCACCCGCCGCCCCCGTATCCCCCCGTCGTCGGAAGGCCGGTGCCCGTCGCCCCCGGGAGGGCACCCGGGAATGCCGCGGTGCCGAGGCCGGGTCCGACGACGCCTGCGCCGAGCGCGACGCCGCCCGTCCCGCCGCTCGATCCCGCACCACAGGCGACCCCGGGACTGCCGTCGGCCTGAGCCGCGACCGGTAGCCCGGCAAGCGCCCAAGCCGCCGCGGCGACCCCCAGAGCGATCTTAGAAGACCTGATGTTCATTCCCCTTGCTCTCCTCTTTCCCAGAAATAGAAATGCGCCGATGACGGAGTCGATCGGAATTGCCGACATAACCTCGCTACTTCCTTCGTGCTGCGCTCCGGCCGGGACCAGCCCGGCGACGAGAACCCTGTTTCACAGAGCCGGCGCTGCTCCCCCCGCTCGGACCGTCGGTGGTGACTTGCGACGCGGCGTCGACGGGCGGAAGCCGTCCACCCGCGCCGGATGGTCTGCCCGGGGCCCGAGCCCCGGGCAGATTCCGCCAGATCGCTCAGCTGGTGATGAACGACCCTAGGTCCACGTTGTTCTCGTACGGGCTGAACCGCGTAGCGAATCCGTCCGCCGAGTCGTCGAAGACCGGCGTGGACAGCTGGAGCTTCACCGTGGTCCCGTGGGTCGCCGGCATCGTCGCCGTCGCCTTGACCGCACCCGTCGCGCTGCTGAGGCTGCCTGCGAACACCCCGGTCGTGACCGTCGTCCATGTCGTTCCACCGTCGGTCGACATGTTGATCTTGTAGGGGATGCTCGTGATCGGCGACCCGCCCGCCGGCGAGGTCGGCGCGTAGATCACCTTCGCCGAGACCGCCTGGGCCGAACCGGCCGCGACCGTGTGAGGGCTTCCACTCGGCGTCGGCACCGGCGCGATCAGTTGCGGGAAGGCGTCCGGATGGAAGATCCCGGGCGAGAGATACGTGCTGAGCTCGTTCTGGAACTCCGGCGTGTACGTCTGGTGCCCCGTCGCACCGCTCGCTCCGGTCGCTCCCGTGAGGAAGTTCACGAACCGCGTCGCCGCCGTCACATTCGGCACCAGACCGCTCGGATACACGCCGCCCGATCCCGGCTTCGGATTGATCGGGGTCACGATGTACGCGTGGAATGGGTTGATCAACTCCGTCACACCACCAGTCGTCCCGATCGCGTTGTTCTGCGAGAGGATCGTCAGACCCGTGGCCTGCCCCTGCGACTGCTGGTATGCGAGCGTCCCGCGGTCGGTCATCGTGTAGCAGCCACCGTCCGGCGCGAATGCCGCGGCGCACGTCGACGTGCTGATCAGGTTGGCGCCCTGCGTCTGGAACCCGCTGCCCGCCTTCTGGCGGACATACCAAGCCGGGTACGCCGTGCTACCGGCCGCCACAGCCGGCTGGAACAGGTTCTGGACGCTGCCGCGATTCTGCGCGGCCTGAACCTTTGTCAGGCCGGTTTGGCCCCACATCGTCTCCTCCTGCACGTTCGTGCCGGAGGCGTCGTCGCGTGAGACGAACGTCACGTCGCCGTTCGAGTCGCCCCGCTGGGCGATGCGGGTGTACGCCTTCACCCCGTCGTGAGCCGCGTTCGCCGCGACCCCCGCCGGATCCGATGGCGGTCCGACGACCACGTAGTCGTTGTAGAGGAGCGACCGGCCGAGCGGCTCGTACGAGTAACCCCCCGTCACGAAGTTCTTCTCGAGCGGCGCCGAATGGACCAGCACGAGGTCGGCGTAGCCGTTCTGCGCCGAGGTCAGCGCCTTGCCGCTGCCGACCGACGTATAGCTCAGCGTGTCACCTGCCACGAAGAACGGGCTCGTCGCGTTGTACAGCGTCTGCATCTTCGATTGGTAGAGATTCGAGTCGAACAGGTCCGACGTACCGAAGATCTTGATCGTGACGGCCTGCGCCTCGCCGGCCAGCGCGCCCGTAGCGACCAAAGCGACGCCGAACGCCGTGGACACCTTCCTAAGTTTGCGTTTACGCATTCTCACCCTTTCTGGCATCTGTCGCGGATTCGTCCGCGCGTGACTACTCCGGCGAGCCTACTGGGCTGACGACTTCAACACAAGAGATTTACCTTGGCAATTCCTTGGTATTATTGGTCGGACGGCCGTCAGAGCTGCGCACGGACCGCGCCGATCGACGGGAATCGCCGGCTGTCGATCTCCACGTAGCTGCCCTGCGGGCTCGCCACGATCGCCCCGAGCACTCGCGCCGCGACCTGACGGGAGCAGCCGGTCGGGCTGTAGCGGGAGCCCAGCGCGACTTCGAGCGAGCCGTACTCGCCCGGGCCGCCGAGCCTGATCTCGGCCCTCGTCGGGTCGGTAAAGCCGCTCGGCCGGCCGAACGTCCAGCAGATCTCGCGGCGAGCGCCGACGACCCGGATCGTCGCCTCGGCCGAGCCGCGCGGCGCCATCGGGAAGAACGCTCCCGGCATCGCCGCGAGCTTGACGTCGTAGGTGCGGTCGGGGACCGCCTGGTCCGAAGTCCCAGATCCACAGGATGAGAGCGTAAGACCCGCGATCAGCCCAATCGCCGCGGCTCGTCGTGACATTGCCGATGACCTCCTCTGGTGGCGTGAACCTGCTCCGGGAACGGCATCCGTCTGGCTCCTACACCTGCGGCGCGGCGATCTCGATCCAGTCGACCGACTTCCCGCACAGGCTCGAGACCTGCGCCGGGGGGACCGCGACCAGGCGTCCGTGTTCTGCGTCCGGTGGCTCGAGCGCGACCACCGAGAGCGTGCTGCCGAGCTCATCGCCGCTGCCCGGCGCGAGATCCCCACCCGGGTATGCGACGACGACCCTGTGGACGCCGGCCCCCAGCGCTCGGCCGACGAGCGGGACGTATCCGTTGATCGCCGCCAGCTGGTTGCGCACGCGGCCGACCGCGTGTCCGTCCAGCGAGACCTCGAAGCCCCGTCCGAAGTCCCCGCCGAGCCAGAGCTCGTATGGCCCCGGCGTCTTGACCGTCAGATCGAACGTAGCGGATCCCGGCGTCACGGCGGCGAGCAGGTGCGACGCGGGACTGAACAGCCACCGGCCGGACGTCTGGGCCCGGTCGGCGAGCGCGACGATGCTCGGGGGGCGCTCGGCGACGATCAGCTGGGCGCGGTGGCGGGTCGCGTAGCGGCCGATCAGCCGGAGCTGGCCGCACGGAGCTGGGGCTACGGGGTCCGGCGAGCAGATCGGTGCGAGCGGGAGGTGACTTCCGTCGGCGCCGTTGACCCCGACGCCACAGTACGGGGCCGCGTTCGATCCGCCGAACGGGATGTGGGCGAGGATGTGTACCGGGGGGGCAAGCGCCCGCTGCCAAAGCTCGTAGTAACGGCCCTCCCAGGCGAGGTGGTAGAGCGATGACGGACGGCTCTCGGCCGGCGAGTGGACGGTCACGATCCAGGGGAACGGATCCACCGTGTTCAGGCTGAAGGAGTCGAGATCCGCCGACGCGGGCTTGTCGAGCAGCGTGCCGTTGCGAATCGCGAGACCAACCGGGCGGTACTCGGCCGGCTCGACGGCGTCGTGCATGAAGTAGCGGTCCGCGTAGACTTCGTAGTCGTTGACGAAGGTCGGTCCCCGGCCTCCGACGAGCCCTGCGATGTGGGCGAGCTCGTGGAGCGGTGCGGCCGGAGCGACGGTCGCGTCGTTGTACTGGAGGGCGTTCGACCACACGACGCCGCCCCCGATCACCAGGAGGACGATGGCTCCTGGGAGGCGTCGGCGGCCCCAGAGCATCGCGCCGCCCGCCGCGCCGGCAAACAGGACGGCGGGCGACGCGATCGCAAAGGACTTGCCGACGACCCAGGGAACGCCGCCGGCCGCGGCGATCACCGCCGATCCGGCAAGCACCACGCCGACGTAGATCACCACGTTGCCGACACGGCGAAACCTCGCGCTGGCAAACAGCGACCCGAGCCCCGCGAGGAGCACGCACCCGATCAGCAGGATCGTCTCCCCCGACGTTGCCAACCCACTGCGAAAGTCGCCCACCGGCCAGATCCCGGCGAGCTGGAAGAGGCTCAGCGGGTGGCGGAGATTGCCGAGGCTGACCTGGCTGGACTGTGCCGCGGCGATGAAGCCCGAATCGGCCCGCAGCGACTGGGCGAGGATGATCCAGGTCGGCGCGGACAGGACGAACGTGGCCACGGCCAGGACCCCGACGCGGACCCCGACGGTCTTGGGCGCCCCCCGGCGGCGGGCGAGCGCGACGAGCCACCTTGCCACGAGCACGCCGAATGCCGGCACGACCCAGACCGCCGTTCCCGGCCCGTAGGTCACGATCAATGCGGCCGTCGCGACCGCCAGCGGGAGCAGCGCTCGCGGACGGACCGCCGGATCGCGGATCGCCCCCGCTCCGAGCGCGGCGACGAGGGCGACCAGGAACGCCGCGGTCATCTCCTTGATCCCGCCCCACAGGCCATAGCCGTAGAGGAGGGCCGGCTGCGCCGCGACGAACGCGACCAACCCCCTGAGCCACCGGGCACCGATCAGCGGCTCTGTCAGCGCGTAGAGGCAGAGTCCGAGCGCGGCGCCCGCGCAGGCGAGGTCTGGTTGGAAGATCCACGGGAGATCGACGCCCGTCAGGCCGTGGCCGATCCCAAGCAGCATGAAGGCGCCCGCCGGGTAGGCGCCGCTGCCGAGGTTGGCGTCGAGGACGAACCGGTAGACCGAGGGATCCAGGCCGGCGGTCGAGCGTCCGTGGGCAAAGAGCTGCGTCGTCATCGCGAGCCACGTCGACGTGTCGTCGAGCTTGATGAAGCCGGTGAACGTCGCCGTCCCGGTCGCCAGCACGGGCGCCCCGTAGGCCAGAAGCAGGCCGAGCGCGACCAGCGCCGGCAGGCCGGGGCGAGGCCACCGGCCGATCAGGGAGCGGGAACGCACGAGCCCGACCAGAGCTGTGACGCCGACGACGGGAACGGCGAATCGGGCGGTCACTCCGTTCGTAGTCATCAGAGCGCCGACGACCACCGCCCCGGCGAGCCCGACCGGCACGAGCAGAGCACCCGAGGTCAGGCGAGCTCCGGAGAGCTGCTCGAGGAGCGTGCCGAAGCCGAGGCCTACTGCGCCGAGCACGAGCGGGAAGGCGACCCATGCGAGGGCGAATGTCAAGGGCTGACCACCAGAGACTGATCCTATAGATTATCTAGCTACTGGTCGGTCCCGGAGTCGGGGCCTACGCTCCGCAGACCGGTCCACGCGTCCAGACCGCTCGGGTCGCCGCACACCGGAGCGTCCGCGGCTCCCGTCGCCCCTCGAGACCGGCCCCGCTAGTGGTACGTCTCGGTTTTGCTTGGTGATTGCCTCGCGCACGGCTGAGTGCGGGGCTCGAGGCGATGGACTCGGCCAGTGCAACATGCGAGCGCCGCTTGCGAACGCTGTTCGCGAACGCTGTTCGCGAACGTCGTCGGTCGTCGGTCGTCGTTGTTCACCGTGGCGC
>JAXDHV010000094.1:0-83245 GCA_034664295.1 Solirubrobacteraceae bacterium
AGATGCTGGCCAGTCTCCGCGCCTACCTCCGCAGCCGCCAGCGTCAGCCCCGCCTCATCGCCAGGTACTTCCACGAACGACACGTCACCTACGCAGCAGGACCCCTATTTACTGCCGAGGGTTAGTAACTACTTGCCGTGGCGTAATGGTAGTGAGACGACCGCGTCGTCGCGACGGCGACGATCCCGGAGTGATGCTCTTGTCGAGGGAGCCGATCCAGTGTCTCGCGCTCCGCATGGCAAGCGTGTCAGCGTTGTAGGCCAGGATCGCCCGGCCCTGGAGGGAACGCGCAGGCACCGCGTCTTCTCCTTGACGAGCTTCGCGAGCTTCCTGGCGCCCCGGGCGAGCGCCTGCACTCAGACGAGGCGAGGCCCGCGTCGGTCGGGTACTTCACGTCGACCTCACTCATCGTCGAGTCAATCCGCACCGCCCGTCCCCGCAAGCGCTTCTCCACGCACCGCGGTCACGGTCAAGACACGCGTCAGCTGGTTCACAGTGTCCGCGCGGCGCGTCACTTCCCGACGGCCGACTCGCACGGCACTCGCTCCGGCAAGGCCACCGGCCGTCAATATCTTTGTGCGACCACCGACCGAAATCCGAGGGTCCAGACGCACGATGTATACACCCCGGCGACCTAAATGTAGTCGTCGGGTCTCACGAGACCGTGCTGCAACGCGAGCTCGGCGAGACTGATGCGGTTTTGCTCCTTTGTGCCAACCAAACCGTACTTTGCGTACATCGCGCTGAGCAGATCACTGACACGCGCTGCCCCGATCTGCGGCTGGAGTCGGCCGCCGATCTCCGAGTTGCTGGGTGTGGCTACGCCGGTGCCACGCCGGAATTTTGGCCGGCAGAGCTCAACAAGCACGTCGTGCTCGCGTTTTGTCGGGGCTGGAAGCCCGTGATCCGGCACGCGTGTCATCCCACGATCGACCGGGACGCCGCCGATCAACAGCCAGACAGCCCCAGCAAGCCCGATGTCGTGGTCGCCGGGTCCGAGCTGCAAGGGCCGGGACGGCTGCACCGGGAGTGGCTCGGGCCGACCCGGCGACCTCTCCACCCCCCGCTCGAGCACCACGGACCTGTGCAGCGTGCCGAGCTTGGACTGAAGGTCCAAGACGTAAACGGACGCGTCACCGAGCTCCCCACGAACCCTGAGCAACACCTCGACGTGGTCGCGGGAGACAAGCCCACGATCGAAGACGACGGCATTTGCGCTCGATCGTCCGGCGATGAGTGGCTGATCGGCCCTCAAGGCCTCCACCCGAAGGGTCTCCGCCGCGTCCCGCCACGCGACGAACGGACCGGCCCGGCGAGCATCCGCCAAGAGCCTGCTCTCGTGTGTGGTGGCCGGGCGCACCGGCTGCTCGCAAGCCGTACTCATCTTCGTCCCATCCCCAACTGAGTTGAGCCCGACCTGGTAGCCGCAACCGGCACCGGCTTCGGGTGCGAGCGTCGAGCTGGTTCTCATCTGGTCTCGGTCGACTGTCCGGTCGGTCGGTGCCTGCCCGGCCGCAGCAAGATACCGCTCAAGCGCCGGAGTCCGCAATCGAGGCCAAAACCGTACAGGGTCGCTCGACTTCTTCAGCCAAATTTCAGTGCGCACTGGTAGAAGCCCTCAGGTGTCTGGCTACAGCCTGAGCATCCGTGGGCGGGCTACGTAGCGATGGCGCCCGCCGCGATCCGTCGGGTGGACTGCCCAGCGGGTTTACCAGCCGAGATCGCGGCCTGCCCCCGTGCGCCAGCGCCGGAGTCCGGCCATGAGCGGACAGATCTCAACGCCGCCGCCCAGGCTCGCCTGTCATCTGCGATCCGCGTCGCATGGTCCGGAACCAACGCTTGGTCCTCGGCACACTGGGGCCTCTATCATGAACCAGTGCGAGACGGCGTTCCAAGCGTGGAGCCCGGTGACCTGTTCGCCGGCAAATATCGCGTCGTATCGCTGGCGGGCCGGGGCGGAATGGGCCTTGTCTACAAGGCCCGCCAGGACCATCCAAAGCGGGTTGTCGCCCTGAAGGTGATCCATCCCGCCCTGGCGGGAGAAACGGAGTTTCGCTCGCGCTTCGAGGAGGAGGCGTCGCTCGCCGCGCAGATCGAGCACCCAAACGTGATCCCGATTTATGACGCCGGAGAGGCCGATGGTCTGCTGTTCATCGTGATGCGGTTCGTCGACGGCGTCGACCTCGGCCGCTTCCTTGAGCATCGCGATCGGCTCGATGTCGCACAAGCGGCGCGGATCGTCGGACAGGTGGCGTCGGCGCTCGATGCCGCCCACGACCACGGACTCGTGCACCGCGACGTCAAGCCCGCAAACGTCCTCGTATCCGGTACCTCCCCGGCCGAGCTGGTCTACCTCACTGACTTTGGCCTGACGAAGCGGATTACCGATGTCGGCCCTCGGCGGCCGACCGTGACTGGCGGCTGGGTCGGCACGCTCGACTACATCGCCCCCGAGCAGCTTAACGGCACCCCGGCCGACGCGCGCTCAGATGTCTACTCACTCGCGTGCGTCCTCTACCAACTGCTGACAGGAGCCGTCCCTTTCCCCGCCGAGCACGAAGCCGGGACGATTTCCGGCCACCTCAGCTCCGTTCCACCCTCGCCGAGCGCGGTCGAGCCGAGCGTCCCAAGCGAACTCGATCCGGTCGTCGCCCGTGCGATGGCCAAGGATCCGCAGGATCGCTACCAGAGCGCCGGCGCATTCGCGAGCGCCGTCTCCCGAGCCGAGCTTGCGGCCGCCGACCGCCGATCCCGAGAAGCGCTCGCCACGCCGGGCGCGCGAATGGTGCTTCCGAGTTGGGCGGCGACCGCCGTGGCATGCCTCACGACATTGCTTGCCGGCGCGGCCGGGTATTTTTCCGGCACCGGCCGCGGTCCGCAGGCGACCGCTACATCGACCGCGGCAGGCATTGGCACGAGGGCCCCGCGGGGTCCGACTGCCGCGTACGCCCAGACCCTGACCAGCATTCTGCTTACGCTCGACGACGCTCGCCTCCACGACCGCCGGAGCCTGGCGACCGCGAGGACCCCCGATGGCCAAGCCGCTGAGGCCGCGCGACTCGGCCGAGCGTATGAACGTGCGATCAATGCCGTCCAGGGCATACACGCGGGGACGACCGTTGCACAGGCGACCACCCGCATCATCACCTCGATGCGCTCAGCCACTGTCGGCTACACGGCCCTCGCCAAGGCCGCAGCCGCCGGGCAGCCGACGGCGTACACCACAGCGGAAGCGCAGGTCCGACACGCCGAAGCGGAGCTCCATGTCGCGCTGATCGCGCTCCGCGGCCTCGGATACAAGGTGACCTGATCACCGATGACCCAACAAGCCGCAAAACGTCGCACTCCTATTCCCGTCAGGGCAATGACAAGACGGCCGGCCAGACAGTCGCGCGCCGTCTGGTCGGTGTCCGTTATTGTTTCGTCCTTGCCTCGGTCCATTCCCACGCTGCGATGGCTAGTCGCGGCGCTCCGGAACGTTCGGTGAGTCTTTTGACCCAGGCGGCCCGGACCGCGGTAGTACTGGGACTCTTCATCATAGCGACGACACTGTTACCTAAAACGGCCTCAGCCAGTCCGGTGAACGACGATCGGGCTAACGCCGTGTCCTTGCAGCTCGGCTTCGCGAGCACGATCGGAAACAATGATGCCACCGTCGAGACGTCCGAGTCGTTCACGGCCAACGATCCGGGCGGCCAACGGTGCAGCAACTCGAGCGGCGCCAACCCCACCACGGGGGTGATGATGACAAACACGCTTTGGTGGGAGTTCTCCGGCAACGGGGGCCCGGTCACCGTGTCCACAGACGAATCGCCGCCCTCGCTCGACACGGTCATCGCCGTCTATGAGCAGAGCGGTGGCCTCTTGCTCGGCTGCAACGACGACCTGCAGCCAGAAGATCCTGCACGCCCCAACCTTGCGGGGGTCCGGGTGGCGTCGGAGCTCGTTGTCAACACGGTCGCCGGACACGATTACCTCGTCCAGGTGGGCGGATGTACTTCCCCCGCTCCTCCGCTGGTCTGCGGCCCGGCGACGACCGGCGCCATCACGATCCGCGTCAGCCCGACGCCACCGAACGACAACCGCGCGGCTGCCACGCCAATAATGGCTGGCACGAGCATTGCAGCCACAAACACGGGCGCAAGCCTCGAGCCGGGGGAGGTCGCTTCATGCGGAGCCAGCCTGTACGCAAAGACGATCTGGTTCCGCTACACCGCACCGGCCGTCGGCACCGCATCTTTCTCCGTTGCCGGCTCTCAGGCCGGCATCGACACCGTTTTGGCCGTCTACGCCGACAATTCGGCGATCCCGCTGGGTTGCAACGATGATGCCATCGCCAACACCTTCGGCGGTTCCAGCCTCCCGCCGCTCCAGCCCGCGGGGTCGCCCGTCTCCGTGACAGCGAGGGACTATTTCATCCAGGTCGGCGGCTACTACGACCCCGGCTTTTCGACGATCGCCGCGCGTCACGGGCCGCTCAATGTGCAAGTTCAGTTCTCACCGGACAATGACCTCGACAAGGACGGCTTCCAGGCTGGCGTCGACTGTAACGATCACGACCCAGCAATCCATCCGGGTGCCGTGGAGATCCCCAACAACAACGTCGACGAGAACTGTGACGGCGTCCTTGCGTTCGACCACGACGGTGACGGATACCTCGCCCGGCCCGCGGGTAACGACTGCAACGACGCCATCCCTACGATTCATCCGGGTGCGGTCGACATTCCCGGGAACGGGATCGACGAGAACTGCGACGGCGTCGACTCGCGCCTGCCCGTCCTCAACGTGCAGTTCCACCTGAGCTACGTGAAGCTCCCCCACGCAACGCAGATCACAGATTTCATCGCGGCGGCGGTTTCCGCGAGAACTGCGATCGAAGTTCGCTGCCACGGAAAGAGGTGCGGCGCTTCGAGTCGGCGACTGGTCGTCGCCCGAGCCCACCAGCGCGTGTCTTTGATGAACCTGCTCGAACCGCGCTCACGCGGCGGTTCGCGCGCTCCTGTCACGCTGCCTGCTGGCACACGCATCGAGGCGCGCGCGACAAGTCCTGGCTTCATCGGACGCGACACGGTCTACCGCATTGTCGGGGGACGCAGCCCAGCGATGCAAGGCACCTGCCTCACTTCGACCGGGAGCCACCCGTGCTGACGCGGAGGGCAGCCGCGCTCACGACCCTCGCGGGTGCCGCGCTCGCCTTTCCAGGAGGCTTGGCCTTGGCTCGGGCGACCCGTCAGGCCCCACACCACCCGCAGACCGTCGCGGTGCCGAAGACGCCGGGAGCCCAGCAGATCCCCCGACTACACGCGGCAGCTGGGTTACCCGGCCTACGCGCCCGGCCGATAGTGGTCACACCGCCTGCCCGGGCGCCGACAACTACGACGCCAGCAATACCGGCGAAGCCCGCGGCCCGAAGCGTGACCACGCAACAACCCAAGACGCGTACCTCCGGGGTCAGCCCACCGGTGATCGAGACCACCACATGACTGGACGCCCACACGCTTGGCTAGGACCGGTAAGACGCTAGTTCTCGCCAACCCCTGCGGCGATCGTAACGTCTGCGCCCACTGCGCAGTGGGCGTCCGCCGTGACCGGTGGGCGAATCGGAGTCGCGCGACAGCAGGGCCCGGACGTTGGGGTGACGCGAGTCCGATCGACCTCGAGCCACGGTGAGTGGCGAGGGGTCACGATCGAGCTCCGCAATTCGCCTTCCGGGCAGACTGGTCGCAGGTCACAGGTGACTCTCCGCTCGCGGTCTACGACGCGGGCACGCCGAGCCGCCTGTCCAGCTCAGTGTGGATCGAACTGGCGACAGTTCCAACTTGTGTCCTGTCGTGAGCTGGTACGCCGTTGCGCCGATTTCGGAACGATTTGCACGACATGGTCAATGACGCCGGCTGGATCCGCGCGTGCCTGTCGGAGACCGACGGGAACTCGTTAGCGACTGCACGGCGGGGCGCGAGGCCGGGCTCCCGCCGAGGACTGGCGTGTCGTGGACATCGTTCACGGGCTCCACGCTCGGCGTCTTCGGCCACGGGTTGGTCATGGACGCGCCGTCATGCGCACGCTCGCGGAAGAGTTCATCGACTTCGTGCTTATCTCGGGCCTGCCGGCAGACGGCAGCCGACCGGGCGGCGCCGCGGTTTTCGCGATGGGCGAAGCTCAGCTGGTTCCGTCACGTAGAGCAACGCGCGCGCTGCGACTCCGAGCCCGTCGCTTCGTCCAGCGGCTTGGGACCGGAGGTTGTCCGGAAGCTCGTAGAACTTTGAAGGGCGGTCCCTCCCGCCTCGTCCGCTCCGCTTGGGAGCTTGACAGGCGCTAACAAGTCCGCGAGGACGAGAGGAACCGCTATGAAGAAGGTATCCGGACCGCAGGTCGTGTCGACCGAGCAGGCGCTGGAGAGTCCGCTGCCTGCGGAGATTGGGGAAGCACTGGGCGAACTCGTGGGGGCAGCGAGGGAGGGGCTGCTCGCGTTGAGCGTCGGCGTTGGGCTGCGTGTCGTGCATGAGTTGATGGAGGCCGAGGTGTCCGAGGTCGTCGGAGCGAAGGGGAAGTGGAACCCGGAGCGCACAGCGATGCGCCACGGGCATGAGGATGGGTCGATGACGCTGGGCGGGCGGCGCGTGCCGGTTCGCCGTCCCAGGGTCCGCTCGGCTGACGGGGAGCGGGAGTTGCCGGTCGTGACCTACGAGTACTTCGCTGATCGCGACCCGCTGCAACGGGCGGTGATGGACGGATGCTGGCCGGCGTCTCGACGCGGAAGTTCGCTCGGGTCGGCGAGCCGGTCGGTGAGCAGGTCGACCAGACGGCGACGTCGACGAGGAAGAGCACGATCTCGGAGGTGTTCATCGAGAAGACGCGCACTGCGTTGGGGGAGCTGATGGCCCGCCGACTGGACGACGTGCGCCTCGCGGTGATGATGCTCGACAGGCTCGAGATCGCCGGCCGAGTCCACGTCGTCGCGCTCGGGATCACAACCGAGGGCGTGAAGGTCCCGCTCGGCTGTGGGAAGGCTCGACTGAGAACGCGACGCTGGCGCGCACGCTGCTCGCCGATCTGGTCGAGCGGGGCCTCGACCCGGGGCAGGCGATCCTGTTCGTCCTGGATGGCGGCAAGGCGCTGCGACGGGCGATCAAGGACGTCTTCGGCGAACACGCCCTGGTGCATCGGTGCCATCGCCACAAGGAGCGCAACGTGTGCGATCTGCTGCCCGAGCGCGACCATCCCAAGGTTCTCGCCAGGATCCGCGGGGCGTGGGCGCTGACAGATCCCGTAAAGGCCGAGCAGCAACTCGAAGTGCTCGCCGGTGAGCTTGAGCGGACCTGGCCCGACGCGGGCGCCTCGATGCGTGAGGGCCTCTCGGAGACGCTCACGCTGATGCGGCTCGGGATCACCGGGAACCTCTCAAAGACGCTCTGCTCGACGAACCCGATCGAGTCAATGATCGAGATCGTCCGCCACACCCAGCGCAACGTGAAGCGCTGGCAAGACGGCGACATGCGCAAGCGCTGGAGCGCCGCCGGGATGCTCCAGGCAGAGCAGCAGTTCCGACGGATCGTTGGCTACAGCGACCTCGCGAAGCTCGTCACAGCGATCGAACGACACTCCCTCGTTGACAAGAACCCAACCCACCCTGAGCGCCCGCTGACCGTGCCCGCCGGCGAGCTCGCTACTGTCTGACCATCACAATCCCCGTGGGATCGCCGTCGAAGTTCCACGACGAACCGGGCAACCTCTGGGACCGGTGAGTAGGGAGCGCCACCGCCACTGATCGGAATCATCGTGCCAAGCAGTGCCGCAACCCTGCCAAAGACGGGAGCCCGACATGGGAGACATCGGAGCCGATCGTGCCTCGCGCCCGTAGGCCGCCGGGCCTACTAATCGTAGCGCGCGGCGAACGCGAGGCCGCAAGCGACAATCTCGCTGACGCTCATCATATTACCCTCGGCGAGCGCCCGCTCGAAGTCCTCCGCGCTGAGCGCCACACGGAGGCTGGCTACGTCGGTATCTCTAAGCTGGCGCTCGCGCGGCGACGGCACGTACCACGAACGGGCCGCAAGCCCTGCCGACTTGCCGAGCATGCGGGCCGCTATCTCCGACTCTCCGGCCGCACGGGCGGCGCCGGCGAGACCGTCCAGTGCCCAGCAGGTGGCCCAGAGATCTCCCACTTCGCGCGCCAGTCGCAACGCTTCGGCATGATGGGCCACGGCGATCTCCTTGAGGTTTTCATCGCGATTGATCGCCGCGAGGAAGTTGAGCGCCTGCGCGCTACCGGCCCGGTCGTTGATCGCGTCACTGAGCCGCAGCGCGTCAGTGCACAACGCGATACCGCGCGCCGCGTTGCCGCAACGAGCTGCCATCAGCCCCGCACAGCGCTCTACGGATGCGAGAACGGACGGATGGCCAAGCTCGTCAAAGATCTCGACGGCCTCCTCGAATGCCATGCCGGCGGCCCGCTCGTCGCCTGAGAACCAGCGGGCACCGCCAATCAGGTGGAGCGTGTAGCCGGACTCCCACCTTCGTCCGAGCACGTCAAACCGGCGCTTGCTCTCCTCAAAGAGGGGCAGCGCCTGCTCCGGATTGCGAAAGACCCGCGTAGCCCCGAAACCCATCGACACCCAGGCTAAGCCCCAGTCGTCGCCAATCGTACGGGCGCACTCGTCGAGCGCCAGGTTGTACGCATCGCAGTCGGCGTGGCGGCCGCGCCACCAGGAGAGGTGCGAGCCCACACGCAGCGCTCGCACCCGCTCGCGGCTCGGCTCGCTGTCGATGTCAAGCGCACGCTCAACCCAGGCACAGCCCTCCTCGAGGTGTCCATGGGAGAACCAAAGCCACCACAGCGCGCCCACGAGACGCAGCGCGGCCCGGGCATCTCGGCACTCTACGTACCAGGCAAGCGCCGCGCGAAGGTTGCTGTGCTCGGCTTCGAGGAGCGCCAGACAGGCCTGTTCGTCACGCCCGAAGAGCCGTGGGGCCGCGTCGATCGCGAGGGCGAGGTAGATCGCGGCGTGCGCGCCGCACGCAGCTTCGGATTCGTCAGCCCGCGAGAGCAGGTTGGACGCGAACGTCCGGACCGGCTCGACGAGACGCAGCCGGGCCAAACCATTCAGCGGCGGTGCGACCGCAACCATCGAACAGTCGACGAGACTCTGGAGGCTTTCGGGATCGCCTGGGCCGAGGTTCGCCTCGGTCACGCCAAACGTCCCGTGGAAGACGGCCAGTCGGCGCAGCATGCGCCGCTCCGGCTCCGTGAGCAGCCGGTAGCTCCAGTCGATCGCCGCCTCGATTGTCCGCTGCCGGTCAGGACGGTCGGGATCTTCGCTGGCATACTGCGCCAAACCCTGCTCCCCCCGCATCATCGCGGCGACTTCGGCTGCGACGCCCGCCAATCCGCGGGTTGGAATGTGCGTGGCCGCGAGTTCGATCGCCAGCGGCAGCCCGCCGAGTGCCCGGCAGATGCCAGCCGCGAGGTCGAGCGTATCGCCGCGGGTCGCCTCATCAGGGATCGGCCCGGCGCGCTCGAGGAGCAACTGCACCGCGTCTGAGGGGAGGCCGTCGCGCGAGGTGTCATCGACCGCCATCGACGCCACGTTGAGGACTCGTTCCCCGTCGATCCGCAGGACTCGACGGCTAGTGGCGACCACGGCGACCCCGCGGCAAGCAGCACGAAGGCGAGCTACGAGCCTAGCGCACGCCTTGCACACGTGCTCGCAGTTGTCGATCACGACCAGCGCGATTCGATCGGACAGGTGGCGCACGAGCCCGTCGAGCTTGGTCTCATCGGGGAGGGCCCGGACACCGAGTTGATGAGCGATCACGGCCGCAACTGCGTCAACGTGCGCGTCCGCCCGGACCTCGTGAAGTTCGACGAACCATGCGCCGTCGGAGAACGCCGGGACGTTGATGGCGGCCAGCTGCAACGCGAGCCGCGTCTTGCCGCAACCGCCCGGCCCGGTGAGAGTGACGACGTCCCCTCCGGCGACCATCCGCGACAAGGTCGCGAGCTCGCGCTCGCGACCGATGAACCGTGTTGTCTGCACCGGAAGGTTGTTCGGCAGCCGGCTGAGCGTCCGCGGCGGGGGAAAGGGATCGCCGGACCGCTTGGTGACGAGCTGGAAGACACGCTCAGCGGGTCCTAGATCAAAGAAGCGATGCTCGCCTAGATCGAGTAGCTCGGTCGCCGGTCCGGCCTGCGCCTGCGCCGCAGCCGTCACGAGCACTTGGCCACGATGCGCAACACGGGTCAGCTGGTCGCAGCGTGTCGGACCCGGTCCGGTGAGACCGCCCGCCAGCCTGACGACGCCGCCGCGATGGACACCGACCCTCGCTCGCGCCGACCCGTCCACAACAACGGCGCGGGCAGCGGCCAGGGCCGCGTCGACTCCGGCGAACGTCGCGATCATTAGCTCGTCGCTGATCGGATGCGCCTCGCCGTCGAAGCCGTCGCAGAGGAGGCTGATCATCCCGAGACCCGCATCCCCGGGCGCTCCGCCATGTGTCGTGAGCCGCACGCACAGCAGGGCGCGATCCGCATCTTCACCGTCGCCGTAGAAGCCCGCGCTCGCGGCGATACCAAATCCCCTCGCCCGCTGATGCCGCGTCCCGCGCGCTACTTCCTCACCAATCCTTCGGAGAATCGGTCCGACGGCACCGAGCTCGCGGTACGCCGCCCGGTATGCAATTTGGGCCTCGGCGGACCGGCCGGCGCGGTCGAGTGCGCGAACGAGCTGTCCGCGACGCTGCTCGTCGTGCGGGTTCTGCGCGATCTGCAGCCGCAGGACGCTCTCGAGTTCGACGTGCTCGCCGAGCGCGAGGCGCGCCTCGTTGAGGTCGACCTCGACCTGGTTCCGTACGCTCTCAAGCTCGCGGGCGTGACCGAACGCCCACGCCCGATTAGCGAACTCCCCGCAGAGCGGCCCGCGCCAGCCCGACATGGCCTCGGCGAGCATCGCCCGCGCCGCGATCGGCCGGGGTTCGACAAGATCGTGTCCGCGCTTGGCCAGGCGTCTGAAGCGTTCGACATCGATGCGCAGGAGATCCTGGACTACCAGCCGATAGCCATCGCCGTCGGTCAAGATCACCCGGCGGATGCGGCCCGTGTCGCCCAGCAGTCCGCGCACAGCACTCACGGCGACCTGCACCGCGTTACGAGGGTTGACGCCGGGCATGCCATCCCACAGGGCCTCTATGAGCGCGCCGGTCGTGACCCGCTCACCTGGCTCGAGGAGCAGGCGACCGACCAGCATCTTGTGCTGGTCGCTGAGCGCGAGCGGCTCGGAGGCCGGCGGAAGGCGCACGGTCACCGAACCCAGAATTGAATAGTCAGGGTCCCCCATCACTCGTCCCGCCGAGCGGATCCCCGAGCCGCCGCGGACCGTCGCAGTCAACCAGAGCACCACACGAACGTCAAGTCGCGTTCAGACGAATCGTTCTGGTCCCGTCTGACTCACAGCCGGATCAAAGGTCAGAGCGGCGAGACCGCGGAGCGCCAACGGATCATTCGGCGACCGCGCGATCACCTGCTCCCACCCATCGCGGGCGGCCGGAACGTCACTGTCATCGAGGCACGCGAGGGCATGAGCGTTTCGCGTCCTGACGTCCTGCGGCTGCCAGAGCACCACCGCGGCGAAGCACTCCCGCGCCGTCGCGCTGTCGCCGAGCCGGGCAGCCCGCAGACCTCGATTGAAAAGGACCTCCGGATACATCGTGAGCCGACTGAAGGCGGCCAACGGCGTCAGGCAGCCGATGCAAACCTCCGTGACAGCGTGATTCTCGGCTCCGCAGTTCGCGATAGGGCACGTGATCCGCGGTAGCGGCGGACGCTCGCTCGCCTGCTCGTCCTCTCCGAGCGACGGCGGACGGGGCAAGAGCTCCCGCTCGCCACGATGTCCGTCGACGCACCCCGCGCGCTGGCCGCCGATCACCACGCGGCCTCGTCGAAGTATGGTTCCGTCGAGACGGACGGCGGCCTCAAGCTCCTCGACGACCACTGGTTCGGAGTGGACGTCGTCATAACTCCAGCACTCGACCTCAGCGAGACCAGCGACATCGCGGAGGTGAACACCCCGCAGTCGGACGATCTCCAGTCCGGCTGCCGTGACCTGCGCAAGCATCCGGTCCTTCAAGCGTCTCAGGGCCCCACGAGCACCGTCGGACATGTCGGCATCGAGCTCCGGCTCATGGTCGTTGAGGAGCACCTCGAGCTCCACCGCGAGAACTGCCTGTTCGGCGAGTCCGCGGAGACCGTGCGCTCGGCTCTCGGCGCTCGCCCGACCGGCCTTGTCGAGATCGTGGCGAAAGCGCCGAAGCATGGTCGCAAGCTCCGCTGCCGGCGACCGCAGCTCGACGTCCACAGTCGGCTGCTCGTCGAAATCCTCCCAGGTCGGCCGGCTCCGCACAGGCGGGGTTCTCGCACTCCTCGCTGATGTCCCGCTGAAGCCGCAGCCCTCAGCGACGTTTCAGTGAGCCTCGCTGTAATGGGCCCGAGCAAGCCGAAGCAGGACGAGCAGAGGTGACGACAACGTGCCCGGAGCGACGAGCGAACACGAGGGCCTCACGCCACGCGAGCTCGAAGTCGCGCGGCTCCTGGTCGAAGGGCTCGACAATCAGGAAATGGCCGGTCGGCTGGGCGTCTCACCTCGCACCGTCCATGCGCATCTCTCGAACGCGATGCGCAAGACCGGCACGCGGACGCGGACGCAACTCGTCATCTTCTCCCTCCGCGCCGGGTTGATTCCCCTCTCGCCGAGTGAGGCCGACGATGCAAATTAGGTACTTCGGCCAATTGACGGACGACTTGCCGAAGGCCAGAGTCCCGACCCGGGCGCAACAGCTAACCCGGTGGATCGAATGGCGTTCGTTCCAGCGGCGATACGGCAGAAATCAACAGAGTGGGTCGATTCCTCGACCAGCGATCGGGAGGCTTCATGGGCACACTGAGTCACGGCAGCGGTCGCGGAGACAGTCGGATGGCGGTCGACGTGAACCGCGCCGCCCGGACATGCCTGCTCCTCGTGCTCGCGGCCATCGCGAGCTGCGTCATCGCGGGCATGGCGTCGAGTGTCGCACTCGCCGACGCCCCGACCGTGGGGACACCCTCTTGGTGGAACGGCGACTGTGACGCGGGCGGGTACGCTGGCGCCCACCACCTTGGAGCCACGTGGAATGGCCTCATCGCGTGCGGTCCGCGGCCGATCACGGACGGTGCGCCTGACAGAACCGTGCGATTTTTCCCGGGCGCCTGGGGCGAGTTCGAATGGGAGTGCGTCGAGCTGTCGATGAGGTGGTTGTACCAGGCCTACGGGGTTCATCCATATTCCGCAAACGGGTTCGACATCGTCGACAACTACACCTCAGCCGACGGGGGCGGCCTCGTGAAAATCGCCAACGGATCAGGTCATGCGCCGCAACCGGGTGACGTGATCGAGTTCAGGTCGGCGGATCACACCGGGGTCGTGACTTCGAGCTCGGTCGACGGGGCGGGCAACGGGTCGATCACGATCATCGAGCAGAACGCGATGGCGAACGGCTGGGGTACGTACTCCGTGAGAAGCTGGTCGGTGTCGGGAGCGACGGACTGGCTCGACAAGCCCGGCGGCAGCGGAGGAGGAGGTACCAATCCACCGCCAGCTCCGTCGTCCGGCCCGACCTCGATGACCTACACCGGCGCCAGTGACGGCGACTATAACCATCAGGTGACGCTGAGCGCGCGCCTAGTCGACGACTTGACCTCAGGCGGACTGGCCGGGCGGTCGATTGGCTTCACCTTGGGAGCACAGACATGCTCGGCGTCCACCGATTCCGCCGGTGACGCCTCCTGCTCGCTCGCGCTTCGGCAGACTCCCGGCGACTACACCGTCACCGCGTCGTTCGGCGGCGACGGGACGTATCAAGCAAGCAGCGACGGCCACGCCTTCACAATCCATCAGGCCGCGACGAGGACGAGCTACGGGGGGCCGGCATCGGCGGAGTACTACGCCCCGTTCACGGCCGCCGCGACGCTGATCGAATCCGATGGGGGAGCGCCGGTCGCCGGCCGGACGATCAGCTTCAAGCTCGGAGCGAGCGACGTCTGCAGCGCCGTGACCGACGCGTCCGGGACCGCCGCGTGCGCCCTGACGCCTACTCAACCCGTCGGCACCTACAGCATCGTGGCGTCATTCGGACCCGATGCGCTATACGTCGCGAGCAGCGACGTCAAGGCGTTCGCGATCACCCGGGCGACGACCGTCACTCGGGTTACGGCCGTGCCGCCGGGGTCCTCCACGTTCGGTCAACTGGTGACATTCACCGCGCGCTCCGCGGCCGCGTCCCAGGGCGCACCGGCCCCGACCGGGACGACGGCTTTCACGGTCGACGGCCACGCGGCTGGATCAATTTCGCTGACCAGCGGGTCGGCGTCGACCAGGACCACATCATTGGCCGCCGGATCCCACGTCGTGACCGCGGCGTACGCCGGCGACCACGACTTCCTGCCAAGCTCTGGCGACCTGCCGCCCTACACCGTGACCTGCACAGTCAAGGTCAACGGGATCCACCCAGGAGCCTTGACCGTCACCTCGTCGACCTGCCTTGGTGAGGGCGCGCGCGTCGACGGCTCAGTCATGGTGAAGCCAGGCGGAGCCCTCGATGTCGAGGGGGCATCGATCGGCGGAGCGCTCAAAGCCGCTCGCGGGGCCGGCGTGATCCGTGTCTGCGGGAGCTCGGTCGGCGGGACGCTCGACATCAAGGACGCCGGTGACCTGGTCATGGTCGGCGATTCTGGTGACGGCTGCTCGCCCAACCAGATCGGCGGGTCGATGCTGGTGAAGAACAACACGAACGGCGTGGAGGCGATCGGCAACACGGCGGGTGGCGCGATCGTGACCACCGGAGACTCCGGACCCGGTCCATACACGGGCGACGCGACGACGGTGTCCGGCAATCACCCGGCTGCGGCCTCCCGCGGCGGGCTCGGCACTGACAACCCTGCGAGCACGGGAACCGCACCGACCCCCGGGCCGGCCTTCGCGGTAGGCGTCGTCCCCAACACGGCGAGCGCTCCGACGATCGCCTCGCCGCCAGGCGCCCTGACCGGCGGCTTAGGTGCCCCGAGTGGCCTCCACAGCAGCCCCGTGGCCGCGATGAGGCCGGCTGGGCACACCGGCGGATCACGAGCCCCGACCGTCGTCTCGGGCCTCGCCACACCCGCACCGACGAGCGGGTGCCACAAGGTGGCACCGACGAGGCGCCGACGCTGTCTCGCGGCGGCGATCAAGGGAGCGCCTGCGAGCGCCCGCGGGTCCGGAGCCAAGCCCGCCGCGGCTGGGAGGTCGAGGTGAGCGGCTTCCGACGCTCACCGGACCCGGCCCAGCGGGCGCAGGTCGGAGGATGAGCCGCGCCCTGTGGTACACGGCCACCCGCTACGGCGTGGGGGCGGCCGCCGCGGTTCTGGCGTTAGGCGCAACCGCGAGCGCGGCAAGCGTCCCGCGGAGCTGCGGCCCGACCGGTGGCCATTTCGGCGCTGCGATCATCGTCGAGCGCCGGGGGGTCAGCTGCAGCGAGGCGATGTCTGTTGCGCGCTCCTTCGACCCTCCGATCACCGGCGCCAGGCACGCCGGCTTCCGCTGTGTCGCAAATCCTGCCCACCGGGTCGCCGGCGGCCAGCAGCGCTGTACCCGGGGCCGGAAATTGATCGTCATCGACTTCGACTGAGGGCCGCCTACCTTAGGGGATGTTGGCCCTCCCGATGGGGAGGGCTCACCTCCCTTTGAGGCCGTAGGCGCGGGACCGCGATCCCTGGAGGATCGTGGTCATGACCAACTCTCGCACCGCACCCAAACCTCACATCTCATCTTACCCGCCGGGCCGTGGGCGGGCCGATGCGCCGCCGCCTGTCCCGAGTCAGTTAGAGCGTCGCGCCGGCCACGACCGGGCAAAGTGGAAGGGTACAAACCCGGGAGCCCTCTTCCGCGTGTTGGCGGCTCACCCCGTCGTTGGCGACGCGCTTTGTGGCCTGGGCGACGCTCTGCTCGAGGATCTTGCCGATCGACCACGCGAGCTGGTCGCTCTGCGGGTTAGCGCCGTGCTCGACAGTGTGTACGTCTGGACGGGGCACACGCACCTCGCACTCGACAGCGTCCTGTCTCGAAGCGAGATCGCCGCCGTCGCCTGCGGACCTGCGGCCCTCGCTGGTCGGGACACCGCCGTGCTGCGGGCAGTCGACGAACTGCTCGCCGACGACCGGCTCGCGAGACTGACGTACTTCACCCTCGGCAGCGAGGCGTTCGGCGTGATCGTGGCGACCGGCTTCTACCGGACCCTGGCCGCAGTCGCCCGCGATCTCGATCCGCGGCCGGATATCCGGCCGATCGCCGGACTGGAGACGCCGGCTCGGGCTCGCGAGACCCATGCCGGGCTCGCGTCATGACCGCGCCCTCCACCTCCTCGGCGGCGTTCGACCCGGGGACCGGCCACCCTGCCGGCGGGACCTCGCTCGCGTGGCGGCAGATCGAGCTGGCGGTGGCGCTGGCAGACCTGTGTCCAGCTCCCCCACGATGGCATGGTCGGCTTGACGACCAACACGCGACCTGCGCGTTCTTCCTCATCAGCGCGGCAAGCGTGGGTTGGGTCGAAGCCGCGGCTGCCAACCCGCGCGTTCGTGAAGTGGACGTGTCGATCGAGGCGATGGCCGGATTCGCCGCGATCGAGGCATCGCTGGCGACCGGCCGCGTCCAGGTTGTGATCTGCGGCGCCGGGCCCGGAACGGTCGGCGTTCTGTGGGCGATTCCCGGCGCCAGGTCCCAAGGCGCGAAAGTACTGGTGCTGGTGCCCCGGACGCCGTCCAGTCTGGTCGGCGCCACTGACATCCAGGAGTCGTCTTACCGCGAGCCCCTGCACCTGGCAGGGCGCTCCCTCTACGACGAGGTCATTCCAATGGAGAGCCTCGCCGAGATGCCCCGGATCGCCCTCCGGCTGCGGCACCTATTCGCACGGGCGCAGGGCGCCGTCGTCGCGCTGTCTGTCCCGACCGACCTGCTCGGGCAGCCGGCCCCGGGGCTGCCCGACCTGAGCCTCGTGGAGAGCGCGCTGCCGGGCCCCAGCGTCGCTGCGATGGAGCGAGTCGCCGGACTACTCACCGGGCCCGGGGGGCCGCCGGCATTCCTGCTCGGCTCGGGCGCCATCGCCCACAGAGAGAGGTTGAGCCGGCTCATCGCGCGCTGGGGTGCCGTGCACTTCGCGACGCCGGCAGCGGCTGGGATCGTCCCCGGATCGCTCGGTGTGATCGGTAACGCAGCGAAGGGCGACATCCCGCAACGGCTGCGTGAGGCGGAGGTCCGCTGCGTAGTGATCCTCGGCTCGAGGCTTGGAACCGCGTCGGGTGGGGGCGCCGAACTGCTGCCACCGGCGTGTCCGGTGGTCCACGTCGAGGTCGATCCGGACATCACCGCCGGCAACGCGCTGACGACCCTAGGCCACCGCGTTCTGATGGTGGCATCGGGGATCGGAGAGTTCATCGACGCGTTGGAGCCGTTCGTCCCTGACTCACAGGCCGACGCGAAGTGTCGCGTCATGAGAGGAGAGCAATGACATCCACAGTCGATCCAAACGCCGCCGCGACAGCGGCGGCTCAAGCGACCGCACAGTCCCCTGGGACCGTCGGGCTGTTCGCCGAGTCAAGCTCGGCGATGTTCTACGTGATCCGCGCGCTCCGCGAATTCGATGCCTCGCCCTACACGCGTTTCTCGTCACATTACGGCTCGATGGGTCACGCGCTGGCCGGCGCCGTAGGTTTCGCGGCGGCGACCCGCCAGGTGGCGATCGTCGTGACGGGCGATGGCAGCCTGGACATGATGAACCCGCTCCGGACAGCCATCAAGCACGGGCTCCGACTGATCGTGATTGTTCTCAACGACTCGCGACTGGGCCTCCCGTATTTCGGCGCGCGGCATCTGGGCGCCAAGCAGGCGGAGGCGACGACCCACCGTCCGCAGTGGGACTACACCCGTCAGGGCTCCCCGCTGGTTGGTGGACGGCAGGTGTCACGACCGAGCGAACTTGCGAGCGCGATCTCGTCGGCGATCGCGTGGAGGGGCTGCTACGTCGTCGACGTGCTGGTCGATCGGGACGTCAGTCCACCGGCCGGTGCCCGGCACAAGAGCGTCGACGCCCTCTTCGGCCCGACGCCGAGCCCCTGCCCCGCGGTCGGCGCCGGCGGCGGCGGCGCCTCCAAAGGAGAGCTGCTCTAACTATGGCCGCCCGAAGCATCGAACCCTCTCCCGCCGAAGCCCGGACGACACCCTGCGCGCAGGCGTCGCGTGCGACGGTCGCGGTCGCAGGACACGCGATCGGTCCTTCGACCTTCGCGATCATCGCCGGCCCGTGCTCGGTGATTACCACAGGACAAACGAACCGCGTCGCGATGAGCGTCAGGCGGGCGGGCGCGCCGATCTTCCGGGGCGGCTGCTACAAGCCCCGCAGCGATCCGGGTTCCTTCCAGGGCCTCGGCGCGCGCGGCCTCGCGATGCTGGCGGAGGCAAAGCTCGAGACCGGCCTGCCGATTGTCACCGAACTCCTCGACGTCCGCGATCTCGAGGCGGTCCTTGCGGTCGCCGACATGATCCAGGTCGGCGCGCGCAACATGCACAACACCGGCCTGCTGAAGGCCCTCGGTCAGACTGACCGGCCGGTGCTGCTCAAGCGCGGGCTGGCCGCGACGATCGACGAGACGATCGGCGCCGCTGACTACGTCCGCGGCGCCGGCAACGAGCGGGTGGTGCTCTGCGAGCGCGGCATCCGGACGTTCGAGACGGCTTACCGGTTCACATTGGATCTCGCAGCGGTGCCGATTCTCCAGGAGCGTTCGGGACTCCCAGTGATCGTCGACCCAAGCCATGCGCCCGGACGGCGCGATCTCGTCACATCGCTGTCGAAGGCGGCGGCGGCGGTTGGGGCCGACGGGCTCATCGTCGAGGTCGACGAGAACCCTGAGTTCGCGCGCAGCGACGGACCGCAGCAGCTGGCAAGCGAGGACTTCGCCCACTACATGGTAGAAGTCAGCCGGGTCGCGCTCGCCGAAGGACGGCGCGTCCTCGAACCATGGTAGTGCCCGGCAGGCCGGCCGCCGCTGGACGAAGTGTGTCCAGCGGCGGTGAGACACAGGCGGAGCTAGGCGTAGCAGTTCCAGCCGACGCTCTGTTGGCTTGCGACGAGCGACGAGTGCACCCACCCGACGACGGGCCAGTTGATCTTGAACCAACGGGGCGAGGCGTAGTTGGAAGCCGGCGGGTACACCCACTGCGAGTCGCACCAGGCAGTCATGTTCACTCCCGCCCCGTTACCGAGCCGGGCGACGATCCCACAGTTGGTGCTCCCGCAGGTGCGAACGTTTGCCGAGCCGGAGTTTGAGCTGATGTACGACGCGGAGGCCACTGCCGTACCGCCGAAAGCCATTGCGGACATCAGGACCGTCACAAACGTTGTCAGTCTTCCCATGCGTCGTCCTGTCCTAGGCCGACACGAGATGCGGTTCAACATGGTGTCCTCTCGTAGATTCGTGAATGCCGGTGAAGCCGGCCTACACCCAGCGGGGTTGGACGACCGGACTCGAGCGGACTCAATCAGCACCCGCTTACCTGCCACTGAAACGGCGTTTGTCTCGTCATCGTTCGTAGTTCTCGGGACGACTGACCCAGAGGAGCGACGACGGCCGGCGGCCAGCCCGGTCGCCGACGCCGGACAGGACGAGCAGACCGAGGACGACGGCTACGGGACGGCTGCCGGGGCCGCGCCCGCGCCCGAGCGTGACGATTCGGGAGGGCGCGAAGCACCGGTCAGCCCAGACAACCGGCGGGCCAAGTTCCGCAGCCTCCGTCCGCATTGCGCCTCGAGCGGTCGACGTTTGAAGACGGTCGGAGCCGGGCAGGTGCCAACCACGACTACGGAACGACCGACGATCGGAGCCGAAATGTCCGAAGAGACGACAGACGCCTCAACCCTTCCCTCGAGCTCGGCGGACACGCCGCACATCTCCTCATCAGACGTGCCCGACGACCCCTCGGCGGCGGCGTCGGCAGAGATCTTCGCCGCGATGGACGGCAGCACGATCGCCGAAGCCGAAGGCGACGCCGAGGACGCCGAGGGCGTCGGCGAGGAGGCCGCCGGCGGCGAGGGAGTTCCTGCCGAGTAGAACCCGAGCCACACTCGCATTCCAGGGGCGCCCGAGGGGCGCCCCTCTTCGTGGCAGCGGCCGATCGGTGCGAGCCGGGTGAGTCAGACGGCGGGCGAGGCTCAGAGGTAGCGGCGCAGGCGCCGGCGGAGCTCGCGGGCGCCGGTCCCCGCGGCCTCGCGCAGCTGGTCGCCCGCGTCCCGGAGGATCGCCGTCACGCTGTCGGTGGCCTCAGGCGTGGTCGAAGCTCGCGCAGAGTCGTGTCGCGGGGGAAGGCCGGCGAGGCGGCGAGCCTCGTCCTCGAGACGCCTCGACTCGGCGAGGATCGCCTCCATCGCACCGTCCGCCGCGGCCCGCTCGGCCCGCTCGGCGCCGTCGGGCGCCGGGTTCGGGTTCGGGCGAGGATCCGACGTCGTGGGCTGACGCGGTCGGGTTCTGGCGGCTCCCCGGCGGGGCGTCTCACGGAGCGCCTCGTAGGCCTCCTGCACGGCCTCGAAGGCCTCGGCGCTGCCACCGGCGTCGGGGTGTGTCCGGCGCACGGCCGCCCGATAGGCCGTGTGGATCTCGGCCTGGTCGGCGCCCGGTCGGAGTCCGAGCACGACGTAGGGATCGACTCCGCCGGCCATACGCCGAGCCTAACGCACGGTCCGCTCGATCCCGTGGCCGAGCGACCCACCGGACGAGCACGGCCCCGGCCTCGTTCACTGGTCTGGTCGCTTCAGCGATCGTAGTTCTCGATCGCCCGGAGGGACAGCGTGGTCAGCAGGGCCATCAGGCCGACGATCACCGCCGCGCAGTAGCCGAGCTTGTCCCAGCTCCAGCCCTCGATCACCAGCGACCGCAGGCCGTCGATCACGTAGCTGACCGGGTTGATCCGAGCGAGCGTCTCCATCAGCGGTGAGAGGCGGTCGAAGGGGACGAAGTTCGGCGTGAGGAAGAGCAGCGGGAAGAACAGCAGGAAGCTCGTGTTCGTCGCCTGGACGTTGCGCGTGCGCAGGGCGATGAAGATCGCGAAGCCGGCGTAGCCGACGCCGAACAGGGCCGCGAGAAGGACGAGGACAACCGCCCCGAGGATCCCGCTCTCCATGTGGGCGCCGAAGGCAAGCCCGGCCAGCAGGACGACGGTCGACCCGAGGATCCCCCGGACGAGGTCGGCGGCGAGCCGGCCGAAGATGATCGACGAGCGCCTGATCGGGGCGGCCAGGAGCTTGTCGAAGTAGCCGAGGTCGATCTCGGTGACCAGCGCCAGCCCGGAGCTGGCGGTCGCGACCGCGAACATCAGGGAGACCGGGAGCTGGAAGGCGACATACCCCTGGCCGCGGAGGAAGGGGGTGCTCGACGGGAAGGTCTTCGAGACCTGGCCGACGTTGACGGCGAGGAAGAAGAGCGGGATGAAGAGGGCCGGGATCGTCGATTCGGGATAGCGGGCGATCTCGCGGACCGACCGACGGGCGAGCAGCAGAAGCTCATTCATGCCGTGCGATCCTCCTTGGCGCCCTCGAGGCGCCGGCCGGTTGCCTGAAGAAACACGTCGTCGAGCGACGGTCGCGACACGGTCAGCGAGCCGACGCGGATCGCCGCGGCTTCCAGCAGCCGGACGATCTCGACGACCTGACCGGCGCCGTCGAGCACGTACAGTCCCAAGGCGTCGGCCTCGGCCACGGCTCGCTCGAGCCCGGGGAGCCCTTTGACTGCGGTCTCGGCCGCGGCCGGATCCGCGCCGTCGAGTGAGAGCGTCACCACGTCGTGGCCCATCTCGGCCTTCAGCTGCTTCGGGGTCCCCTCGGCGACGATCGCCCCGGCGTCGATGATCGCCAGCCGGTCGCAGAGCTGGTCTGCCTCCTCGAGGTACTGGGTGGTCAGGAAGACGGTCGTCCCGGCGGCGTTGATCCGGCGAACCTCCTCCCAGATCGTCCGCCGCGACGACGGGTCCAGGCCGGTCGTCGGCTCGTCGAGGAAGAGGACCTCGGGCGAATGGACCAGCGCGCTCGCGAGATCGAGCCGGCGCTTCATCCCCCCGGAGTAGGTCTTCGTCCGACGGTCGGCCGCGTCGGTCAAGCCGACGAGCTCGAGCAGCTCTACCGCCCGAGCCTTGGCCGCCGCCCCGGTGATCCCGTAGAGCCCGCACTGGAGCTCGAGCAGCTCCCGCCCGGTCTGCACGGGGTCGAGGCCGATCTCCTGGAGGGCCACGCCGATTCGCCGGCGCACGCCGGCTCCGTCGGCGACGACGTCGACGCCGGCCACGCGCGCGGTTCCGCCGGTCGGCGGGAGCAGCGTGCAGAGCATCCGCACCATCGTCGTCTTGCCGGCGCCGTTCGGCCCGAGGAAACCGAACACCTCGCCCTCGGCCACGCTGAGATCGACGCCGCGAACGGCCTCGACCCCGCCCTTGAACGTCCGCTCGAGCGACCGCGTCTCGATTGCCAGCCCATCGCTCACCTGACCACCTCCCGATCTTGCATCGTGTTCGACCGAGACCGACGGGCCAACCGGAACTAATCGGTGATCGCTCGAAGCCGGGCGATCACCTCCTCGCTCCAGCTGTGCGTCCGCAGCAGGCGATACCGGTCGCGCGCCACACGCATGTAGGCCTCGGCCTCGGACCTGGCACCGAGCAGGTCGGCTTCGCGCAGCAGCTCGACGACCGGGCAGAACTCGTCCTCGAACCAGGCGGCGGCAACCGCCGGGCGGTCCATCATCCTGCCCTGCTCGGCGAACAGCCGAAAGCCCCACGCCTCGACGCCCTCGGCGAGCTCGGCGTACGCCCACGGGTCCTTCAGCCTGATCCGCGCCGCCTGGTCGGCGGCCAGGGGGACCCGTTCGAGGAACAGGCGCTCGTGGGACTTGAGCGGGAGGTCTCCGATCGTCAACGTCCTGCCGGGCTCGAGCCGGGTCAGGACCTCGGTCACGTAGGCGTCGATCGTCGTGCGGCCGTGCGACCGGGCGACCGACACCCGGTGGTGGCCGTCGTCGACGAAGTGGAGGCCGCCGACGCGGTGGACGGAGATCGGCGGCATCGCGGCTCCCCGCCGCTCGGCCTGGGCGATCGACTCCCAGCGGGAGCGCACCCGCGAGGTCGTCGGCCGGAACTCCCGGTCGAAGTCGGTCGTCCGATCCACGCTCCCGACGATGCTCTCGAGCGGGATCGTCTGCAGGCCGAGCTGCCGCTCGCCGGTCCGGCCGAGCGCGGCGAGCACCTCGTCGAAGGGCAGCATGACCCCGACGTCGTCGGGCGTGCGCCGCAGGCGATCGGCCAGCCGCGCGAGGGCCTGGCGGCGGCGGGCCCGCAGGAAGTCGTTCTGCGCGTCGGCGAGTGGAAAGCCCGTGTCAGGGGACATCGCTCGGGTAGATTCGTCTCGATGTGGTGGCTGAACGCCGTGGTCTATCAGATCTACCCGCGCTCGTTCCAGGACAGCGACGGCGACGGCGTCGGCGATCTGCCGGGGATCACAGCCCGCCTCGAGCACGTCGCGCGCCTGGGAGCGGACGCGATCTGGCTCTCCCCGATCCATCCGTCGCCGCTGGCCGACTTCGGCTACGACGTGGCCGACTACACCGCCGTCGATCAGACGCTCGGGACGCTGGCCGACTTCGACGGGTTGGTCGACGCGGCGCATGCACGCGGCCTGCGGATCCTGATGGATCTGGTCCCCTGCCACACGTCGATCGAGCATCCGTGGTTTCGCGCCCACCCGGACTGGTACATCTGGGCCGACCGAGGCCCCCCGAACAACTGGGTGGCGAGCTTCGGAGGCTCGGCCTGGTCGCGGGATCCGGGCAGCGGCCGGTGGTACCTGCACTCGTTCTTCGAAGAGCAGCCCGACCTCGACTGGCGCAACCCGGAGGTCGCCGCGGCGATCGGGGACGTCGTCGCGTTCTGGCTTGACCGCGGGGTCGACGGCTTTCGTGTCGACGCGCTCGACCGCCTGCTGAAGGACGCCGCCCTGCGCGATGACCCGCCCGCCCGGGGGGCCCCGCCGCTCCCGCTGCACCCGGAGCTCGCTCGCCTGGAGCGCACCCGGTCGACCGATCAGCCGGACGTCGGTCGGCCGCTCGGAGCCCTGCGTGAGGCGATCGGCGAGCACGTGATGATCGGCGAGGTCTACCTCCCGACCGCCCGCCTGGGCCCCTACCTCGAGCATCTCGACGTCGCGTTCTCCTTCGAGCTCCTCCACGCCCCGCTCGAGCCGGCCCGCCTGCGCGAGGTGATCACGGGCGCCTTGGAGACGGGCAAGGCCGGCTGGGTGGTCTCCAACCACGACTTCCCTCGGCTGGCCAGCCGCGTTGGCGCCGAGAAGGTCCGGGTCGTGTCGATGCTCCTGCTGACCCTGCCCGGCCCGGTCTTCATCTACCAGGGCGACGAGCTCGGCATGGCCGACGGCCCTGTGGGAGACCCACCTCTGGACCGCTTCGGGCGCGACGGGGCCCGCACGCCGATGCAGTGGGAGCCGACTGCTGGCGGCGGCTTCACGACGGGGACGCCGTGGCTTGGGCTGGCCGATCCGCACGATCGCAACGTCGCCGACCAGGAGGCCGACGGGGACTCGGTGCTGCGGCTCTACCGTGACCTGATCGCGCTCAGACGAGAGCTCCCAGCCGACCTGCGGTTCCTCGAGACGGCAGACACGGTCCTCGCATACCGGCGCGGGGACCTCGTCGTCGCGCTGAACCTCGGCGACTCGCCGGCGCCTTCGCCGCCGCACGGCGAGGTGCTCCTCTGGAGTGACCGGCGCCCGGTCGACGAGGGGTCGGTCCTTCTCCCGCACACCGGCTGGGTGGCCCGCGCGAACTAGACGTTTGCCCGCGGCCGGGCGGGGTAGTGGCGTTCGGCACGAGCCGGCGGCCGGTAACCGGCGAGCGACGGGCAGTGGGTGAGAGACAGGTAGTCGGTGCAGGAAGGGAAGCTCGTGGGCTGGAAGGTGGGTCTCGCAGTGCTGGTCCTCGCCGGTCTCGGCGGTGGCCTCCTCGCGGGCTGTGGCGGGTCGAGCGCCTCGTCCGGTGGACGGGCGACGCTCACCTGGTACGTCTTCCCCGAGCACTCGGGCGCCTTCACCCAGGCTGCCGCGGACTGCACGCGGGCCTCGGGCGGGCGCTACACGATCGCGATCCAGACGCTCCCCTCAGACGCCGACAGCCAGCGCCAGCAGCTCGTCCGCCGGCTGGCGGCGAAGGACTCGTCGATCGACATCATCGGCATGGACGTCACCTGGACGGCTGAGTTCGCCGAGGCCGGCTGGATCCTCCCGTGGACGGGGACCGCGGCCCAGCAGGTGACGACGGGGACGTTGGCGGTCCCGATCCAGACGGCGACCTACAAGGGCCGGCTGTACGGGGCTCCGGCCAACAGCAACACCCAGCTGCTCTGGTATCGCAAGGACCTCGTTCCAAAGCCGCCGCAGACGTGGGCGGAGATGATCTCGATGGCGACGGCGCTGGCCCGCCAGGGAAAGCCCCACTACATCGAGATCCAGGGCAAGCAGTACGAGGGCCTGACGGTCTGGTTCAACACGCTCGTCAATTCGGCCGGCGGGACGATCCTCAGCGGTCCGACGACGGTATCCCTCGGCGCGCCGGCCCAGGTCGCGGCCGGGGTCATGAAGCAGCTGGCGAGCTCGCCCGGGGCCGATCCGTCGCTCTCCAACCAGCAGGAGGATCAGAATCGGCTCGGGTTCGAGAACGGGACTGCCGCGTTCGAGCTCAACTACCCGTTCGTCTATCCGAGCGCCCAGATGAACGCGCCGAAGATCTTCGCGCAGATGGGCTACACCCTCTATCCGGCGATCATCGCCGGGAAGCCGGCCCGAGTGACGATCGGCGGGCTGAACCTCGCGGTCTCGGCCTACTCGGCGCACTCGGCCGATGCCTTCGCCGCGGCGGCGTGCCTGCGTAACGCAGCCCACCAGAAGGTCGCCGCGATCAAGGGCGGGCTGCCGCCGACGCTCTCGGCCCTCTACGACGACCCCGGACTGGCCAAGCCGTATCCGTTCCATCAGCTGATCAAGGAGCAGCTCGCGACG
Organism: Solirubrobacteraceae bacterium; assembly: GCA_034664295.1. GTDB lineage: Bacteria > Actinomycetota > Thermoleophilia > Solirubrobacterales > Solirubrobacteraceae > Palsa-513. The sequence continues at coordinate 26,161 of JAXDHV010000094.1, forward strand.
GCTAGCGTCCGCCCGCAGACGCCGCTCTACAGCGACGTCTCGCTCGGCATCCAGAAGAGCCTCTCGCCGCCCGGCGCGATCAACCCGCGGGCCGTGCTCGGGAACCTCGAGTCCGAGCTGAAGCTGGCGCTCAGCTCGGGAGGCCTGATATGAGCGACGCCGCCGCCGTACCCGCGCCGCCGACGGCCCGCGCGGCCGATCCACGCCCGAGGCGAGTGACCGAGCGGGTGCGCAGCGAGCGGCGGCTCGCGTGGATGCTCTGCGGACCGGCTGTCTTCGTGATGCTCGCGGTCACGGTGTACCCGATCGTCTATGCGATCTGGCTCTCGCTCCACCGCTCCGACCTGCGCTTTCCGGCCGCTTCGAAGTTCATCGGGCTGGCCAACTACGGGCATGTCCTGTCGTCGTCGCTGTGGTGGGCGGACGTCGGCCACACGCTGATCATCGCCGTCTTCTCGGTGAGCATCGAGCTGGTCCTGGGTATGGGGCTCGCGCTGGTGATGCACCGAGCGATCTTCGGGCGGGGCGTCGTGCGGGCGGTCGCCCTGATCCCCTACGGGATCGTCACCGTCGTCGCGGCCTTCGCGTGGCGCTACGCCTGGGCCGCGGACTCGGGCTTCGTGCCGAAGCTGCTCGGGCTCAACTACGACCCTCTGACGCGGGAGTTCAGCTCCTACGTGGTGATCATCCTCACCGAGGTCTGGAAGACGACGCCGTTCATGGCGCTGCTGCTGCTCGCCGGTCTGGCCCTCGTCCCCGACGAGCTCCACGAGGCGGCTAAGGTCGACGGTGCCACCGCGTGGCAGCGCTTCGTGCGGATCACGCTGCCGCTGATCAGGCCGGCGATCCTCGTCGCCCTGCTCTTCCGGACGCTCGACGCGGTGCGGGTCTTCGACACGGTGTTCATCGAGACAGCCGGGCAGAACAAGACCGAGACGGTCTCGATCCTCGGCTACAACCAGCTGCTCAACCGGCTCAACCTCGGGCTCGGCTCAGCCGTCTCGGTGCTGGTCTTCGCGATGGTCGCCCTGCTCGCCTTCCTCTTCATCAAGGTGCTCGGGACGTCGCTGGCCCAGCAACGGGGGGAGAAATGAAATACACCGGTCGTGAGCGGTCGCTGTGGAGCGCGGGGATCGCCCTGGTGATCCTCTTCTCGCTGATCCCGGTCGTCTGGATCGTCTCGCTGTCACTGAAGGCTCCAAGCACGCTGGCCGACGGGAACTTCCTGCCGCAGAAGGTGTCGCTGGAGAACTACAGGGGAATCTTCAAGCAGGCGATCTTCACCGACGCGCTGCGCAACTCGATCGGGATCGCGATCATCGCGACGCTGATCGCCGTGATCCTCGCGTCGATGGCGGCGTACGCGATCTCGCGCCTGGACTTCCCCGGCAAGACGGCGATCCTCTCGGGTGCGCTGGCGATCGCGATGTTCCCGCCGATCTCGATCGTCGGCCCGCTCTTCAACCTCTGGCGCTCGCTGCATCTGTTCGACACCTGGCAGGGACTGATCATCCCGTACATGACCTTCGCCCTCCCGCTGGCGATCTACACGCTGTCGGCGTTCTTTCGGGAGATCCCGCCGGAGCTCGAGCAGGCCGCGCAGATGGACGGGGCGACGGCGTTCCAGGCATTTCGGAAGGTGATCGTCCCGCTTGCGGCGCCCGGTGTCTTCACGACGGCGATCCTCGTCTTCATCTTCTGCTGGAACGACTTCGTCTTCGCGGTCTCGCTGACGTCGACGACCCACGCGCTGACCGTGCCGGCGGCGTTGTCGGCGTTCCCCGGGGCATCCCAGTTCCAGCAGCCGACGGGATCGATCGCCGCCGCGGCGGTCGTGGTCACGATCCCGATCATCATCATGGTCCTGATCTTCCAGCGCCGGATCGTGGCCGGACTGACCGCGGGCGCAGTGAAGGGATAAAGGAGGCAGCTATGGCCGAAATCGTGCTCGACGGCGTCACCAAGCGCTACCCGGACGGCTTCGAGGCCGTCAAGAGCATGGACCTGACGATCGCCGACGGCGAGTTCATGATCCTCGTCGGACCGTCGGGCTGTGGGAAGTCGACGGCCCTGCGGATGATCGCCGGACTCGAGGACATCTCCGACGGGGAGTTGCGGATCGCCGGCGAGGTCGTCAACCAGAAGGCGCCCAAGGACCGGGACATCGCGATGGTCTTCCAGAACTATGCGCTCTACCCGCACATGACGGTGCGCGAGAACATGGGCTTCGCCCTCAAGCTCGCGAAGGTCGACTCGGCCGAGATCGACAAGAAGGTCGAGGCGGCCGCCAAGACGCTCGACCTGACCGAGCACCTCGACCGCAAACCGGCCAACCTCTCGGGTGGCCAGCGCCAGCGCGTGGCGATGGGCCGGGCGATCGTCCGCGATCCGAAGGCCTTCCTGATGGACGAGCCGCTCTCGAACCTCGACGCGAAGCTCCGCGTCCAGATGCGCACGGAGGTCTCGCGGATCCAGCAGCGGCTGGGGACGACGACTGTCTACGTGACCCACGACCAGACCGAGGCGATGACGCTCGGCGATCGGGTGGCCGTGATGCGCGGCGGGACGCTCCAGCAGGTCGGCACGCCGCGGGAGCTCTACACCCAGCCGGTCAACCTCTTCGTCGCCGGGTTCATCGGATCGCCGGCGATGAACTTCCTCTCCGGCCGCCTCGAGGGCAAGACGCTCCAGACGCCGCTCGGCAAGGTCGGCCTACCCCAGGCGCCGGGCGCAGACCAGCAGGCGCGGGATGTGATCGTCGGGATCCGCCCGGAGGACTTCGAGGACGCGAAGCTGGCCGCCGAGCGAGGCCACGCCGGAGTCAGCTTCAAGACGGCGATCGACGTCCTCGAGTCGATGGGCTCGGAGAGCTACGCCTACTTCACGGTCGAGTCCGAGCACATCGGCTCCGCCGAGCTCGCCGAGCTCGCGCAGGACTCAGGCCGGGCCGACGTGCCCGGCGGCGAGCCGGGTCAGGTTGTCGCCCGGATCGACGCGGCGAGCACGATCCGCCAGGGCACCAGCGCCGAGCTGTGGTTCGACCCGAAGAAGATCCATCTCTTCGATCCGGCGACCGGCGCCGCGCTGAAGACCGGCTGACAGTCACAGCAGGCGAACAACCAATCATGCCGGGCCGTAGGAGGCCGGCGGCGGCCCGCCGGCCTTGGCTGCGGCGATCTGGTCCAGCAGCGCCGCCGGCGCCGTCCCCCCGAGCACCCGCAGGCGGGCCAGCCGATAGGGATCGGCCGCGGGCCCGGCCCAGCCGGGGACGACGGTCGTCGAGCCGACATATCCGGCGGCCCGGACCGCCGCGACGACGGTCGGATCGTAGTGGCCTGACGGGTAGCAGAACCAGTTGACCGGAACCCCAAAGCGCTTGCGGATGATCGCCCGGGAGACGGCGACCTGCTGGTGGAGCTCGGCCGGGGTCAGCCTGATCAGGTCGGCGTGGCTGATCCCCTGGGTGTCGAGCTCCCACCCGGCCGCGATCAGCCCCTTGATCTGGCCGGCCGCGAAGCCCCCCTGGGACGGGGGCAGTCCGGTCAGCTGGATGTTCTCGACCCCCGCCCACCCGAGTGAGCGCATCACCGGGAGGGCCTTCGAGTACTGGGACTGGTAGCCGTTGTCGAAGCTCACGACGATCGGCTTGCCCTTCGGCAGGGCGACCCCCCGGGCCCAGTAGGCCCGCATCTGGTCCTGCGTCACCGCGTGCCAGCCGGCGGCTGCCAGCGCGTGCATCTGGGCGGCGAACAGGTCGGGTGTCACATACAGCCCCGGAAACGGCGCTCCCGGCGGGGGCGGGGCGATCACGTGGTACATCAGGATCGGCACCCGCTCGGTCCCCGGCGTCCCGGTCCCCGGGGCGGCCTCCAGCGACGCGGAGCTCGGCAGGCCGCTCGCCCCACCGACTGGGGTCGCTCTCGCGGCCGCGGACGAACCCCCCGTCCGTGCCGGCGCAGCCGCCCCGATCGGCGTCCCCGCGACGACGGCCCTGGCGCCGCCCGACCCGCCGGCGCCACCGCCGCCACCGCCGCCCGAGATCAACTGGACTGCTGCCACGAGGACGACCACGATCACGAGACCGCCGGCCATGATCGCCGTGATCCTCCGCCGGCGGATCACGCGTTGGCGGGCCTCCCGACGGGCCAGGCGATCCCGGGTGTCGAGGGGCGCGGTCAGCCGTCGCAGGTTAGTACGGCGGGAGCTCTGAGTACCACCGGCCGAGCACGCGGAAGGCCGACCAGAAGGCCCGCTTGGAGCGCTCGTCGTCGAGCGCGGCGTCGATGTTCGGGACGTACAGACCGACCATCGACGGGGTCAGCGTCTGGACCTCACCGAGCCGGGGCTCGAGGATCCGGGCGGCCGGGAGGCGGAGGCCGTTGAAGATGTCGAGGGCGTCCTCGCCCATCACGACGAGCATCTTCGGCGAGACGATTGCGATCTCGTCGAGCACGCGGCCCGTGCAGTGGGGGTCGGCGTACCCGGTGTCTGTGACCGGGCACTTGACCGCGACCGTCCCGTAGACGGCGAGCGGGTCGATCTGGAGGCGGCGGAGCGACTTCATCAGGGCGTTGCCGCTACGACCGAAGAAGGCGACCCCCTCCTCGATCTCCGAGGGCATCGGCGCGTACTTGAGCATGAAGATGTCCGCCTGGGGATGGCCGGATCCGAGGACCGGCATCAGGGACCCGCGGGGACAGACTGTGCACCCCTGGATCTCATGAGTCAGGGTGTTGAGCTCGCGGATCGCCCGCTCGAGGTACTTCTCCCTGATCTGGTCGTCTGTGATCTGCATCGGCCGGACTTCTTTTGACCGGGGACCGGCTTGTCCTTGGCCGTGCATCAGGACTTGCGCGTCGCCCGGCGCACCCTCCGCTCCCGCCGAGCCCGCCGCGCGCCCGGCGGCGTGGCCTTGTTCTCGAGGAATTTGAGGGCCTGGACGTAGAGCAGGCTGGTCGGTTTGGTGACGATGTCCGCGTCGCGCAGGGACTCGAGAAACTCCTCCGGACCGTCGAAGTCCCGCATCCTGATCCGGACCGACCCGAGCCCCGCCGGGACGTGGGAGTCCGACCCTGCGCCGGCGACGATCCGGTACTTGGCGGCGAACCGGGCGGCCTCCTCGTTGAACGAGCCGATCGCCACGCGGGGGTTGTAGACCTCGATCGCGTCGACGTCCGAGAGGATCGTCAGGAGGTGCTCGTAGTCGGGGACCGAGTGCATCCGGTCGAACGGGTGGGGGACGTAGACGAGGCCGCCCTGGCGCTTGATCTCGGCGACCGTCTCGGCGAGCGACAGGCCCCGGGGGATCTTCTCGGTGATGAACAGGCCGATCACCTCGCCCTGGCTGGCGGTCTTGACCTCCTCGGCGACGATGATCTTGATCCCGACTGCCTTCGCGTGTGCCTCCAGCGCTCCCGAGACCTCGTTGTGGTCGGTGATCGCGATCGCCCCGAGCCCCTGCTCGACGGCCGTCCGGAGGAGCACCTCGACCGGGGTCGCGCAGTCGTGGGAGTGGTCGGTGTGCATGTGGAGGTCGACGTCGATCACCTGCCTGCCCGACAGCTTCGCCCGCAGCTCGGGGTTGCCGGTCTGGTCGTGGCGGCGGCCGGCGACCTCCGTGTAGACGTCCTCGAGCTCGTCGGCGACCCGCGCCCACGAGAGCTGGCCGCGGAGGGGCTCGGCCGCCTCGCGGAGACGGTCGCGCAGCCCGGGGTCGGCGACCAGGCGGGCGAGCTGTCCTGCAAGGGTGTCGGCGTCCCCCGGCTCGAAGAAGAGGCCCCGCTCGCCCTCGGCGAGGACCTCCTCGTAGACGGGAAGCCGCGCCGCCAGGGGGACCGTGCCGGCGGCGAGCGCCCGGAGCAGGAGGTCCGGGGCGGGAGCCTGGCCGTCTGACGCGCAGACGAGCACGTCGGCATCGGCGAGCAGAACGTCCCGGTCGAGCTCGTCCGGCGTGGCGAAGCGGACCCGGTCGCGGAGGCTCGCCCGCAGCTGCGAGTGGGAGGCGTTGCCCGGCGGGCCGAGGACCGTCGCCCGCCAGCCGGGGTTCTCGTCGAGCCGGCGCAGCGCCCGCAGGAACAGACGCAGGGCGCCGCGCTCCTCCTCCGCGAAGAACGCGACATGTACGGGAAGCTCTGAAGGTGCTGCTTTGGAGCGGTCCTGGGCGTCAGCGACCTCGGCGCCCGGGAGGATCACCCGGTAGTCGGCCGGGAAGTGCTTGGCCATCAGCTCGCCGGTCGCCGCGTAGCTCGCCGTCCGGGCGTCGAGCCGGCCGAAGAAGAGCTCGACGAAACGGCGGGCGACCTGGGTCGAGACGAGGCCGGCGGCGGGGGCGTGGAAGCTGCCGATGTTGAGCGATCTGGAATGCCGGAGCGCGGCGGATGCCGTGCTCGGGGCGAACGGCTCGTGGACGTGGACGAAGTCGAGTGAGACAGTCGAGAGGAGATCCTCGACCGTCCGGGCGACATCGACCGGCAGGCCGGTCTGCCGGCGACCGGGAGCGCTCGGCACGGCGATCACCTCGCCGGCGGCGAACAGCGACGGCTGACCGTCGGAGCCGAGCAGGGCCTGCGGGTGCTCGCGGGCGGCGAGGAGGGCCTTGCGGGACGCCCGGACGACGTCGGCCGACTCCGACGGGGCGACGATCATCACGCTGTGCCCCCGCCGGGCGAGCTCGCCGGCGACCCGCTCGACGTAGATGTTCAGCTCACTGCGGACTTCCCACGGGTGGGGGGTGACATGGGCGATCGAGAAGCGGGGGCCCATCTTCGCCAAGGATAGGCCGTCCGCTCGGAGGGAGGGGGGTGTGAAGAGGTCCACCGGCAAAGTACTTGCCGGAGTCCGGCAAGCAGTTTCTAAAACAGAAGGCGACGAGGCGCGTCGCGCCCGCTCGTCACCGCGCCTTGGCCGAGTGGGTCGCGAACCCGGTCGCCGGCGAGGTCGTCGTACCAGCGGCGTCGATCACGATCAGGCGCACGCGGTAGTGGCGCTTGGCCCGCAGGCCCGACACGCGGGCGGTGACCCTCCGCCCGAGCGGCCCGACAGCCTGTCCGGGTGTCCGTCTGGTGATCGCCCGGGCGCCGGGCAGGCGGACGATGTACTCGAAGTAGGCGACGCTCGTCACGCCCGACGGGCCGACCCTACCGGTGAAGCTCGCCGTCGACGAGGTGACCTTCGTCGCCCGGCCCGTCACGACCGCCGGCGCCAGCGGCTGGACGCTGCTGCCCGGGATCGGGCCGGCGGATCCCCCCGGGGAGCCGGGGCTCCCGTCGTAGGTGTAGAGCCCGGCGGCGACGACCGGCGTCGTGGCGGACTCGGTGCTCACCGTGACGTTGACCGAGCCGCTGCCGGCCGGCGCGTGCGCGAAGACCTGGGTCGAGCTGACCACGCTCGCCGGAGCCGCGACGCCGCCGAAGTTGACGGTGACCGCGCCGGTCAGGTTGGTCCCGGTGATCGTCACCGGGTTGCCCCCGCTCGGCGGCCCCGAGCTCGGGGAGATCGCGGTCAGCGTCGGCGCGAGCCCGACGACCACGGTATTCGCGGGATCGCCGCACGCCGTGGCGAGCGCCTTGTAGCTCGCGTCCCCGTTGTAGGTCACGATCACCCGGTAGGTCCCGACATTCGGTGGTGTCAGGCCGGCCGAGGGGGTCGCGTAGGCGCCGGAGAGGCTCGCCTGCGAGGTGACCGTGTTCGTCGAGTTGAAGAGCACCGGCCCGGCGCAACCGGGATCCGTCGGCCCGTACACGCTGAAGCTGATCGTCCCGGTCGGCGGCGGGCCGCCGCCGGTCGGGGTCAACGTCGCAACGTCGACGAAGCTGCTGCCGAGCCCGAGCGAGTTCGGCGAAGCCTGCGCGAGGAGCGAGATGCCCTGCACGGCGACGCGGGTCAGCCCGCGCGCCGGTCGCCGTGCGGCGGCGACGGTCGACGGGCCAGCGAGCAGGAGCCCGCAGGCGACCACGCCGCCGGCGAGCCGGCCGGCAGGCCGCGCCGAGCCACCGAGCTTCGCGGCCGGTCGGCGGATCGTGCGCCCAGTCATTGGATTCCCAGCCTCCGGTCGACCCTGTGACTCAGTCGGCTCCGGCGATCTCAGGCTCGGCTGCCGGCGCCGTCGCAGTCGCCGTCGCCGGTGCGTTCCCGGGCTTGCCGCCGTACTGGGCGATGTAGTCCTCGGTCGCCTTGCGGGCCTGGTCGTCGGGCCGCTGGTTGTGGGGCGACTTCATCAGGTAGGAGCTCGGCCCGTCGATCTGGCCGGAGAGGCCGTGGTTGAGGGCGAGCTTGCAGCAGCGGACGGCGTCGATCACGATGCCGGCCGAGTTCGGCGAGTCCCAGACCTCGAGCTTGAGCTCGAGGTTCAACGGCACATCGCCGAAGGCCTGGCCCTCGACGCGGATGTGGGCCCACTTGCGGTCGGTAAGCCACGGGACGTAGTCCGACGGGCCGACGTGGACGTCGCCGGCCGGGAGCTTGTGGTCCATGATCGACGTGACGGCGTTGGTCTTGGAGATCTTCTTCGACTCGAGCCGCTCGCGCTCGAGCATGTTGAAGAAGTCCATGTTCCCGCCGACGTTCAGCTGGGAGGTCCGCATCATCTTGACGCCGCGGTCGGCGAACAGCCGGGCGAGCGTCCGGTGGACGATCGTCGCCCCGACCTGGGACTTGATGTCGTCGCCGATGATCGGCAGGCCGGCCTTCTGGAAGCGCTTGTCCCAGTAGTCCTCGCGGGCGATGAAGACCGGGATGCAGTTGACGAAGCCGCAGCCGGCCTCGAGGACCTGCTCGACGTACCACTTGGTCGCCTGCTCGGAGCCGACCGGGAGGTAGGAGACGACGACGTCGGTGTGGGTCGCCTTGAGGATCTCGACGATGTCGGCGGTCTCGCCCGGGGCCTTCTCGATCCGCTGCTTGAGGTACTTGCCGAGGCCGTCGTGGGTCATTCCCCGATGGACCGGAACCCCGAGGTCGGTCGGGACCTCGGCGAACTTGATCGTGTTGTTCTCGCCCGACCAGATCGCCTCGCCGAGGTCCTTGCCGACCTTGTTGGAGTCGATGTCGAAGGCCGCGGTGAACTCGATGTCGGAGATGTGGTAGCCGCCGAGGTCGACGTGCATCAGACCGGGAACCTGGACGGTCGGGTCGGCGTCCCGGTAGTAGTGGACGCCCTGGACGAAGCTGTTGGCGCAGTTGCCGACGCCGACGATCGCGACGCGGACCTTGTCGGATTGGTAGCGGGCGGCCCCGTTGGTGGCCGACGACTTGCCGTTGGTGGTGCTCACGGGTGGATGATCCCTTCTGTAAGGCGGTAGGCAGAGCTACACGCCCGGCGTTCTCGGTTACACCGCCGGCGCGTCGAGCGGCCGCCGGAAGATGAAGTTCTGGTCACGCCGCGGGGCTCGGGGCCGCCGCCTCGAGCGCCTTCTTGACGTGGAGGATCCGCTGGATCACGGTGACGGCGCTGAGTACGGCGAGGACGTAGACGGCCGGCGCGAGCAGCGAGAACGATCCGAGGCCGGCGCCCTTGGCGAAGACGAGGCCGGCCGAGAGGATCACGACCCGCACGGCGCGGGTCGCGATTCCGACCTTGCACTCGACGCCGAGCGCCTCGGCCCGGGCCCGGGTGTAGGAGACCATCAGCGAGCCGAGCACGGCGACGACGACGGCGGCGACCGCGTCGACGTTCCCCTGGCGGGCGAAGTAGGCGGCCACGGCGGTCAGGACGATGCCCTCCTCGCAGCGGTCGAGCGTCGAGTCGAGGAAGGCGCCGAACGGCGTGCCCTTGCCCGACATCCGGGAGTACCGGCCGTCGAGGGTGTCCATGATCGACCCGATGATGAAGGCGACCCCACCGAGGAAGAAGAGCCGCTCCCAGATCAGGACGGCGGCGACGACGTTGCCGAACAGCCCGGTCAGGGAGATCGCATTCGGGGTCAGGCGCGACTCGATCAGACGGCTGCGGACGGTCTCGCGGGCGTCGCCCGTCGCCCGCGCCGGACGGGTCCGCTGGCGCGACGGCCGCTGGGGGGTCTCGAGCGGGGTCACGCCGAGTGGGGGGTGCTCGGGGCGATCACGTGGGGGACGAAGCCCCACGACTGCGGCCGCAGGCGTCCGAGCCGGCGGGCGACGACCGCCGAGACCGCGGCCGTCAGAGCGCCGAGGATCGCGTCCGCGAGGAAGTGGTTGGCCGTGGCGACGGTGACGAAGGCGATCACGAAGGGATAGAGGTACCAGAAGGCGGCGACGATCCGCCAGTGGGCGAGCCGGGCGAGCGGCCAGCCGAGCATCAGGGCGAAGCCGACGTGCATCGAGGGGATCGCGGCATACGGGTTGAACATCGCGTTGACCGGCGCGCTGGTCGCCGGCACGCCGGTCAGGTCGGCGACCGAGTCGAAGAAGCCCCACTCGGGCATGAAGCGGGGCGGGGCGGTCGGGAAGAGGATGTAGCCGACGAGGGCGATCGCCATCGCGACGAGGAGCATGTTGCGGACGAAGTAGAAGCTCCGGTTGTGGACGATGTAGAGGTACAGGAGGGCGGCGACCAGAACGGTGCTCTGGGCGTTGAGGTACAGCCAGGTCGCGAGCTCCATCAGCAGGTGGCTGCCCGAGGCCCAGACCTGGATGCTCGGCTCGACGAAGAAGTGGAGGCCCTGCTCGACGTCGATCAGCTGGCGGGCGTTCTTGAAGGCGACGACGGTCCTCCCGTCGGCAAGGCCGCGGGCGACGCTGTAGAGCATGTAGGCGGCGCCGAACAACAGGAACTGGCGGACGATGTCCCACCAGCCGTGCGGCAGGAGGCGCGCCCGCATCGGACGGAGGCGTACCAGCATCGGAGAGCCATGATCCTATCGCGCCGGGCAGGCCGGGCCCCCTGAAAGCGCGGCGCCGAGATCCAGGCGGGCGCTCACGCTGACCAGACCGCCGCGGAGCGCGCGCACCGCGGTGAAGCCGTCGGGCGCCCGGGTCACGCAGGCGCCGCCCGAGACCCAGTAGGCGGTGTAGTGCAGACGGACCTCGGAGGTCGCCGGACCGGCGAAGCGGAGCTGGAAGCCGGTGGCCTCCAGGCGGGTCAGGCTCGCCGGCGGGCTGGCCAGCGGTTGGGTGCCGCGGACGGCGAAGATCCGCCAGTGCGCGAGGCGGGCGACCGGAAGAAGGTAATCCTGGCCGGCCTCGATCAGTGCGGCCTCCTGGCGCGCTGAGTAGTCGAGCTGGGTGTCGGGCAGGGCGACGTAGGCGATCGCGTTGGTCCGCAGCCACGCGGCGTAGGCGGCGGACGCGAGGTGGGGCGCATAGAAGATCGCGTTGTCGGCGACGTCGAGTTGGCGCTCCCAGCCGCGGGCGATCGCGAAGTGGGGGGCGAGCTCGGCCGCCTCCCAGTGCTCGCGCGTGAAGGGCACCTCGACCCGGAACGGCGGTCCGGGCGCGGCGGCGAGGAAGCGCTCGAGCGGGGCGTAGTAGGCGGCGCTCGTCGACGGGTCGGCGATTCCCACGACGAGGTCGCGGACCGGCGCCTGGAGCTGGAGGTACGCGAGCGGGACCACGAGCAGGCCGAGGGCCAGGCGGCGCTGCGGCCAGAGCTCGGCCGCCGCCAGGGGCCCGGCGAACAGCACGACGAGGCGGACGGCGTTCCCGCCAACGGGCGTGTGGATCACGAAGGCGGCGACGATGCACGCGCCGTAGAGCGCGAGTCCGAGTCGCAGCCGGGGGGCGATCACCGCGACCAGCGCGGTCACGCCGAGGGCCGGCCAGAAACTCGACGGTGCGAACGGCTCGAAACCTCCCGCGGGAAACGCGAGGACGAGGATTCCGACGGGGAGCACGGCGGCCGCGAGGAGCCCCAGGCGGTGGGCTCTATTCGGGCCGTCGGGCCAGCCGGCGAACGCGACGAGGCCAAGAAAGGCGCCGGCGAGCGGGCTGGCGAGGCCGGTCAGCACGGCGAGAGCGCAGGCGGTCGCCTGCCGGCGGCGGACGGCGGCGAGCAGGGCGGCGAGGCCGAGCCCGAGGCCGAGCGTGAAAGCGACGCGGCTGGCGCCGAGCGAGACGCCGACGCCGATCGCAAACCAGGCGGCCGGGACCGGCCGGTCGCAGAGGCGAGCGAAGCAGGCGGCGGCGAGCACGGCGCCGAGGCAGGCGAGCAGGCGAACGCCGAGCAGGGCGCCGAGCGGGCCGAGCAGGACGCTGTAGCCGAGCGTGTGGTAGCCGGAGTACCACTGGGCGTCGTACGGGGCGAAGCCGTTGCGGGCGAAGAAGCCGGCCCGGTAGAGCGCCGTCACGAGGTCTCCGCTCGGCGGCTGCCATACGAGGTAGACGGCGGCGAGTCCCGCGGTCAGCCCGATCGCGACGGCCAGCGCCGGCGGGGGGGCAGGCGAGATGCGCTGGGGGCGTGCACCGAGCGTCGGTGAGAGCTCCCGGTCGACTAGGAGGCCTCGAGGAACTCGACCACCCGCTCGACCAAGTCCGGGCGGTCGAGCCAGGGGACGTGTCCGGCGTCGTCGAGCAGGAGGACCTCCGTCTCGCCGCCGAGGGCTTCGGCGTACCGGTCGGCGAAGCTCGCGTCGAAGTATGGGTCCTGCTCGCCCCAGACGACCAGCGCCGGGGCATCGATCGCGCCGAGCTCGGCGCCGGCGGCGGCCAGCCGGTCGGGCGATCCGTCGCGGTGGAGCTTGAGGATCGCCCGCTGGGTCCCCTCGTCGAAGTGGTCGATCCACGACCGGAGGTACTCCTCGGGCAGCTCGCCGGGAGTCGCGTTGACGCTCTGGGAGAGGCGGCGGATGACCCGCTCGAGCATCGAGCCCATGACGATCTCGCCGACCCCGAACCGCCGCCATGCCCGGGCCAGGCGGTGCCAGGTGTATCCGGGAAGGAGGGGGACCGCGTCGATCACGACGAGGCGGTTGATCCGCTCGGGGAAGCGCTCGGCGAAGGTCAGGGCGACGGCGCCCCAGTCGTGGACGACGAGGTTCAGCCGGTGGACTGCGACGTGGTCGAGGAAGCGCTCGACGAAGTCCCCGTAGCCGGCGATCGTGTAGTCGAAGGTGTTGGCCTTCGCGGATCGGCCGAACCCCGGAAGGTCGGGGGCGATGCCGCCGCCGAGGGCCAGGAACTCGGTCCAGTCGTCGGCGTTGGTCGGCGTCCCGTGGACGTAGAGCGTCGGCGTCCCGGCTTGGGGGGCGCTTCGCCAGAAGATGCTCAGGCCGTCGAGCTCAGCGTGGTGTTCCTCGACTGGAGGCATCAAAGCCGCGAGGATACCGGGGGTGAGCGGCCCGGCGGAGACCTGGAAGCCTCCGAGCAGGGCTCGCGTCCGGCGGATCCGCGACCGCCTTCGCGAGCACTACGGGGTGCCCGGCGCGCCGCCGCACGAGCGCCCACTCGACGAGCTGATCCTGACGGTCCTCAGCCAGAGCACGAACGACCGCAACCGGGACGTCGCGTTCCTGCGCCTGCGTGAGCGGTTCCCCAGCTGGGAGTCGGTCCGTGACGCCCCGGTGGAGGAGGTCGAGGAGGCGATCCGCCCGGGCGGCATCTCGAAGGTCAAGTCCCTGCGGATCCAGGCGATCCTCCGGGCGATCGGCGATCCCCTCAGCCTCGACTGGATCGCCGATGCCCCGCTCGCCGAGAGTCGCGACCGGTTGTGCGAGCTCCCGGGGGTCGGCCGAAAGACCGCGGCCTGCGTCCTGCTGTTCTCCTTCGGCCTGCCTGAGGTCCCCGTCGACACCCACGTCTCCCGGGTCGGCACGCGCCTGGGCCTGTTCCGGCCGGGGGCGCCGTTCGCAGAGCTGCACGACGCGATGCTCGCGCTGACCGGGCGGGGCGAGGAGCTCGAGCTCCACGTCAACATGCTGCGCCACGGGAGGCGGACGTGCCACGCCCGCAACCCCGAATGCGACGGCTGCGTGCTGGCGCGGATGTGCCCCTGGCCAGCCGGCGCGTCGCCCGATAGATTGAGATCTCCGTCGGCGTGATAGAACGTTGGCGAGAGAGAGTGGGCATGTCGATTTTCGGCTGGGTCAGCCGAGCCTTGGTGTGCCGTCCGCAGAGCGATCGGAGGACGCAGTGAGCACAGAGGAACGTCCGGTGATCCTGGGAGTCGTCGGCGACTCGGCGTCCGGGAAGACCACGCTCAGCAAGGGGCTCGTGGAGCTGCTCGGCGCCGAGACGGTCACCCACGTCTGCACCGACGACTACCACCGCTACGACAGGACCCAGCGGGCCGAGCTGGGGATCACGCCGCTGAACCCCGACTGCAACTACATCGACATCATGTCCCAGCACCTCTGCCTCCTGCGGGAGGGCTCGCCGATCCTGAAGCCGATCTACGGCCACAGCGGCGGGACGTTCGGGCCGCCGGAGTACATCGTGCCCGGCCGCTTCATGGTGATCGAGGGCCTGCTCGGCTACCACACCGAGGAGATGCGCACGGCCTACGACGTCCGCGTCTATCTCGACCCGCCGGAGGATCTCCGGCGCGACTGGAAGATCAAGCGCGACTGCTCGAAGCGGGGCTACGAGGAGGAGGACGTGCTCGCCGAGCTCGACCGCCGCGAGCCGGACTCGGCCTCGTTCATCCGCCCGCAGGAGCGGTGGGCCGACCTCGTCGTCCGTCAGTTCGTCTCCCCCGAGACCGGGGATCCCTACTGCCTGGACGCCGAGCTGATGCTGCGTGACGGGCTGCCCCACCCGGACCTCTCGGTCTTCACCGACAACGACACGGGGATCACGATGACCGAGCCGCGGGAGGGTGAGCGCCGCCTGCACATCCCCGGCGCGCTCGACCGGGCCCGGGCGGCCGAGATCGAAGAGGTGATCTGGAACGAGATGCACTTCGCCAGCCACCTGCGCTCCGAGCAGCTCGGGCAGCTCACGATCGACGGCGAGACCCGCCGGTCGGAGTCGCTCGGCCTGATCCAGCTCCTGATCCTCTACCACCTGACGACCGCCGTCGCGACGGTCGCGCTCGGGGCCGAGGACAACCGGATCTAGGGGGCGGGGCTGCCGAGCGCGCTCGGCGCGAGCGCAGCGGCGGCGGCGGGCGAGGAGATCGATTGCCGGCGGATGCTCCAGCGGGCGGCGCGGTGGTGGATCCGACGGTCGCGGTCGGCCTGCGGAGGGCCGGCGAGAGGGGCTGTGGGAACCCCGACGCGGTAGAAGCGCCGCTTGCCGAGCTCGATCAGGACGAGGTAGACGAGGATCATCGCGGCGAGGGCGGCCAAGAAGCCGAGCGGGAGCGCGGTGAAGCCGAGGACGTGGGCGAAGGGCGAGAACGGCAGGAGGATGCCGATCGCGACGCAGGCGATCGTGGCGGAGGCCAGCGGTGTGCTCGGCCGGCTGCGGAAGAAGGGGACGCGGCGGGTCCGGATCGCGAAGATCACGAGGCTCTGGGTGGCGAGCGATTCGACGAACCAGCCCGATTGGAAGAGCGAGGCGTGGGCGTGGAAGACCCAGATCATGATCCCGAAGGTCGCGAAGTCGAAGATCGAGCTGATCGGACCGAAGAAGATCATGAAGCGGCGGATGAACCCGGTGTCCCAGTGGGCCGGACGCTGGAGCTGCTCGTCGTCGACGTTGTCGGTCGGGATCGTCATCTCGCTCGCGTCGTAGAGGAGGTTGTTGAGGAGGATCTGGGTCGGGAGCATCGGGAGGAAGCTCAGGATCAGCGAGGCGCCGCCGGCGCTGAACATGTTTCCGAAGTTCGAAGACGTCCCCATCAGGACGTACTTGATCGTGTTGGCGAAGATCCGCCGGCCTTCGACGATCGCGCCGGCGAGGATCTCGAGATCCTTCTCGAGCAGGACGATGTCGGCCGCGTCCTTTGCGACGTCGGTAGCCGTCTGCACCGAGATCCCGACATCGGCATCGTGGAGGGCGACCGCGTCGTTGACGCCGTCCCCGAGAAATCCCACGGTCGCGCCGAGGGCTCGCTGAGCCTTGATGACGCGCGACTTCTGGGCGGGCGTGACCCGGGCGAAGATCGTCGTCTGAGGGAGGACGGCGGCCAGCTGGGCGTCGTCGAGCCGGTCGAGCTCGGTCCCGGTCAGCGTTCCGTCGGTCGGGAGGCCGAGGTCGGCGCAGACCTTCTGGGCGACACGGTCGTTGTCGCCGGTGATCACCTTGACCTCGACATCGAGTCGCCGGAGGCGCTCGAGCGCGTCGTGGGCGTCGGCCTTGGGACGATCGACGAAGGTCAGGAAGCCGGCCAGGGCGAGGTCGTGCTCGTCGTCGGCCGACAGCGTCGACCGGCCGCCCGCGGGACGCGTGGCGACGGCGATCACCCGGCTCCCGGCGTCGAACTGGCGATCGAGGACGGCCTGGGCGTCGGGAGGGACGCCGGCGCAGCGGGCGAGGACGATCTCGGGAGCGCCCTTGACGATGATCTGCCGGCCACCGGCGAGGGCGTCGACGAGGACCGACGCGAGGCGGCGCTGGTAGTCGAAGGGAAGACCGGCGAGGCGGCTGGCACCCAGGTCGCCCGTCCCCGGCGCGCCGGGCGCCTCCCAAAGGGCCTGGTCGAGCTGGTTGCCGCCGATCAGCCGTCCGTCGTCTGAGAAGGTCGCGTCGTTGCAGAGCAGTCCGGCCCGCAGCACCGCGTCCGACGGGCGGCCGGCGGGATCGAGGGCCGCGGCGAAGGTGATGACGCCCTCGGTGAGGGTGCCTGTCTTGTCGGTGAAGAGGACGACGATGTTGCCGAGGTCCTCGATGCTGACGAGTCGTTTGACGAGGGCCCCGCGGCCGGCCAACCGCTTGGCGCCGGTCGAGAGGCTGATCGTGACGATCGCCGGGAGCAGCTGGGGAGTCAGGCCGACGGCGATCGCCAGGGCGAAGAGGACGGAGCCGAGCAGGGAGCGGCCGAGCAGGACGTTGACGAGGAGGATCGAGCCCGCGAGGACGGCGGTCACCCGGACGAGGAGCAGCGAGAAGTCACGCAGGCCGAGCTGGAACGCCGTCTGCGGTTGGCGTTCGCCGAGCTGGAGGGCGATCGCGCCGAACTCCGTCCGGCCACCCGTGCGCACGATGACGCCGAGCCCGCTTCCGGCGCGGACGACCGTTCCCATGAACGCGCACGAGGCGAGGTCGAGCGGCGACTCGGGCGAGCTGACCGGATCGGTGCGCTTCTCGGCGGCCAGCGACTCGCCGGTGAGGACCGCCTCGTCACACTCGAGGCCCTCGACCGCGACCAACCGCAGATCAGCGGGGACGACGTCGCCGACGGCGAGCCGGACGACGTCACCCGGGACGAGGTCGGTGACGTCGACCGGAATGGGCGTGGCGTCGCGGACGGCGAGCGCGGTGTGGCGCAGCTGGGAGTGCAGGGCCTCGACCGCCAGCTCGGAGCGGTACTCGTTGAAGAAGCCGAGCCCGACGCTGAGGCACATGATCAAGAGGATGATCAGCGCACTGGTGGCCTCGCCGACGACGAACGAGGTGACCGTCGCGGCGACGAGCAGCACGAGGAGCGGATTGCGCAGCTGCCGGACGAGCACGGCGAGCGGACGGGCGCCGTGGCTGCGCAGCGCGTTCGGCCCGACCTCGGCCAACCGGACGGCTGCCTGCTCGGGTGAGAGGCCGCCGGCAACCGTGTCGAGCTGGCGCAGGACGTCGTCGGCTGGGAGGGCGGCGGCCGAGGCGAGGGAGAGCGAGCGGTAGTCCGTCGGCTGGGACACCGGCCGGACGTGATTGTCCGCGGCCACACGTCAATGATCACAGCCCGGGCCGCCGGAACGCCAACGGGGTCAGCGGGCGAGCATCCGAGGCCCGGGAGACGCCGGCGAACATCGGAGGCCCGGGAGAGGCCGGCGGACATCCGAGGGCCCAGGGAGAGGCCGGGGCCTACGGCGAGGCGGGAGCCAGCGGGTCGGCGGAGCGAGCGGCGCCGTCGGAGGCCGTGGCGGGCAGCGGGTCGCCGGAGCGGGCGGCGCCGTCTGAGGCCGTGGCGGGCAGCGGGTCGCCCGAGGGGAGCCCGACGCCGTGGATCTGCCAGTCGAGGAGGATCTCGTTCTCGGCGGCGACGCGTGGGCCGGTCCGCTCGAGCTCACGGAACATCAGCTTCATCCGGCGGATCCCCTCGCTCTGGTGGATCGCGACCTCCCGCGCCATCTGGATCCCGGCCGCCTCGGCCTCGTCGGTCTCGACGATCCGCGAGAGCAGGCCGATGTCCCGGGCCTCCTCGACGCCGACCGTCCGCCCGCTGAAGATCAGCTCCTTGGCCCGCGAGAGGCCGACCAGGGGAACGAGGCGGGCCGCGCCGACCGGCACGCCGAGGCGTCCGCCGGCCCACGAGACGCCGAGGTTCTTCGCGCCGACGCGGAGGTCCACTCCGGTCACGATCTCGGCGCCGCCGCCGACGCACGACCCGACGCAGACGCCGACGGTCGGGACACGGCAGCGGTCGAGCGCCGCGAAGAACGACATGAACGCCTCCATGCGGGCGACGCCGCCGGCGTGATCGAGCGGCTCCTTGATGTCGATCCCCGAGCAGAGGGCGCGGAAGTTGGTCGTCGAGAACACGATCACCCGCAGCGACGGGTCCCCGGCGAGCTCGTCCAGCGTCGCGACCAGCAGGCGGAGCATCGGCGTGTCGAGGGCGTTGCGCACGCGCGGCCGGTTCAGCCGCAGGACCTCGATTCCATCATCGAGACGCTCGCGCAGAACAGAGGACACGCCGGTAACTGTGATCGATCCAGTCGGCGGGTGTCGGCCGGGGGGACCGGGTGCGCCGGCGCGGGTTGCTCCGGACGGCCTCCCCGGGATCCGCGACGTGCGGTCCGGCCCGGGCGGTCCGGTCACCCGCGGGGCATCACGATGAACGCGATCACCGCGTAGTGGAGGCCGGCGGCGCCCAGCACGAGGGCGTGGAAGACCTCGTGATAGCCGAACACCCCGGGCACGGGGTTCGGCCGCTGACGCGAGTAGATCGTCGCCCCGACCGTGTAGAGCACGCCACCGAAGATGAACCCGGCCACGGCCAGCCAGCCGACCGTCCTGTGGAGCTGGCCGACCATCACCAGCGAGGTCCAGCCAAGCGCCGCGCCGATCACCGCCGAGACGTAGCGGGGATGGTCGGCCCAGAAGAACTCGACCAGCACGCCGGCCAGGGCGCCGCCCCAGGCGACGCAGAAGACGACGGTCGCGAGCGTGCCCGACATCGCGAGCAGGACGATCGGCGTGTAGCTGCCGGCGATCAGCACGAAGATCATCGCGTGGTCGAGGCGGCGCATCCACCGCCGGCGCTCCGGCCGCCACGTGACCCGGTGATAGAGGGCGCTGGTCCCCAGGAGGGCCGAGACCGACGACGCGTAGACGACCGCCGCGACCAGGCCCCGGCCGGACGAGCTGCTCAGGACGAGCGCGACGCCGGCGATCAGCGACGCGAAGAAGCCGTACGTGTGCCAGACGCCGCGCAGTCGCGGCTTCTCGACGACCTCTGCGACCACCTCCGCCAGGCTGGCGCCCGCGCCCATCGCTCAGGCCGGATGGTCGGCCGGCTGCTCGACCGACGCAGCGATCGACGCCGGATCGTCGGCCGACCGCTCGATCGACGCCGGCACATCCCCGACCGGATCGGCGAGCGGGGGCGCGCCGGCCTGGAGCAGGCGGCCCCACGTCTCGGCGGTCGCCGCGCACGGCGGGTTGGCCGCGGCGAAGTCGAGCACGGCCTGCGCGAAGCGGAGGGGGTCGTCGGCGTGCGGGTTGTGGCCGGCCCCGTCGAACTCGACGTACGTGCTGTTGGGGATCATCCCGTGCGCCCGGCGCCCGTGGTTGGCCGGGATGATCGGATCCCGGCTGCCCCAGACGATCAGGACGGGCATCCCGGCGGCCAGGTAGAGCTTGCTGGTCGCGTCGACCCGCTGCCCCGACGGCGAGACGACCGAGCGCAGGGTATCCAGGAACGCCGACCTGGTCTCGCCGTCGACGAGCGTCGCGAACCCCCGCGAGACCTCCCGGACGTCGGGGACCGCGTGGAGGCCGACCCGACCTGCCAGCGAGCCGAGCAGGCCGCCGACGGCGACGATCGGCGGAGCCGCGACCGACAGGACGAGGCCGGCGCCGGGCAGCGCGGCGGCCCGCAGCAGCCCGTTGACCGACCGCCCGAGCCCGCCGCTCGCGACCAGCACGAGCCGCTCGCACCGCTCGGGGTACTGGTAGGCGAACTGCATCGCGACGCCCCCGCCGAGCGAGTGCCCGGCGATCGTCGCCCGGTCGTGACCGAGGCCGACCAGGAGATCCCGCATGCTGTTGGCCAGCGCCCCGAGCGAGTAGTCCCCCGGCGCCTTGTCAGAACTCCCATGGCCCGGGAGGTCGGGTGCGATCACCGTGAAGCGCCGGGCCAGCGAAGGCATCGACGGGACCCACGCCTGCGCCGTGCCGGCGATCCCGTGGAGCAGCAGCAGAACCGGCCCCGAGCCGGCGATCCGGTAGGACTGGGTGTGGCCGTGGAGCTTGACCTCGCGCGTCGAGACTTCGAAGACTTCGCGTGTCGCGAGCGTGGATGTCGTCATCGGGACTGCTCCTCGGCCGGCGCTGCTGGGAGGGGATCGGTGGGGATCAACCAATTATCCCCCTCCGGACTCAGGCCCCCGCCCGGGCCGGCTGCTCTGGAGTCAGACCCCGGCGACCACGGGGTCCGGCCGGGGCGTGGCGAGCTTCGCCTGCTGCTTCTCGCGGTCGATCAGGACGACGTCCCACGCGAGGCCGAGCTTCGCGAAGATCTGGATCAGCCAGCCCGACGGATCGAGCTCGTACCAGCGCAGCCCGTGGCGCGCCGACTGGGGGAACGCGTGGTGGTTGTGGTGCCACGCCTCGCCGAGCGTCGGCAGCGAGAGCCAGAAGACGTTGGTCGAGAGGTCGTCGGTGTCAAAGCGCCGCGACCCGAAGAAGTGGCAGATCGAGTTGACGCTCCAGGTCACGTGGTGGACCAGGAAGATCCGCACGAGGCCGCCCCACAGCGCCGCCTCGAAGCCGCCGCGGACGCTTCCGCTCCAGACCAGGCCGGCGACGAACGGCAGCCCGAGCGTCGCGAGCGTGATCAGCGGGAAGCGCTTGTGGATCCAGCGCAGGCCCGGGTCGGCGTAGAGGTCCGGGCAGAAGCGGCGCTTCTCGGCCTGGCCGTTGGTCTCCCACAGCCAACCGACGTGCGAGTGCCAGAGGCCGCGGACCATCCCCCCGAAACCCGAGCCCTGGCCGACGTGGGGCGAGTGCGGATCGCCGTCCTCGTCGGTGTACGCGTGGTGCTTACGGTGGTCGGCCACCCAGTCGAGCACCGGCCCCTGGACGGCGAGCGAACCCATGATCGCCAGGAGGTAGCGCAGCGGCCGGTAGGTGTCGAACGCCCGGTGGGTGAGCAGGCGGTGGAAGCCGACGGTCACGCCGAACGCGCTGAAGACGTACATCACGGCGAAGATCGCGAGGTCCCGGGAGACCAGCCAGTCGCCCCAGGCGAGGACGGCGGCGGCCACGACGCCGCAGAAGGGGATCAGCACGGCGGCGATGTTGACGTTGCGCTCAGCTCTGGTCATGTTGTCAATCCTAGACACACGGGAGCGCGAATTCTTGGCATGATCCCCACTCGTGGACGACAATCTTGTGAAGATCGAACAAGATCCGGCGTTGAGCCGGCCGTGGGAGAGCCTCGATCCCGCGCTCGCCGATGTCCTCCTCCCCGAGCTCCCCGGTCTGGCCGACGAGATCCTCGCGGCTCTGCGCGCGAACATCCCCGAGTACCACCGGCCGATGCAGGGCGTCTTCGGCTCGACGGTCCGCAACGCGATCGAGGAGGCCCTGCGCCAGTTCGTCGATCAGATGGGCCCACCCCCCACACCCACCCCGCCCACGCCAGCCACGACGGCCGCCCGCCCCGCCGGCGGACCGGCCGCCCGCCCGGGACGCAGCGTCTACGTCGAGCTCGGCCGCGGCGAGCTCCGCGCCGGCCGGCGGCTCGACGCCCTCCAGATGGCCTACCGGCTCGGCGCGCGGATCTCCTGGCGGCGGCTCGCCGGCGTGGCCCGCGGCGCCGGCGTCGATCCCGACCAGCTCTCGCTGCTGGCCGAGTCGATCTTCGCCTACATCGACGAGCTCTCGGCCGAGTCGGTCGAGGGCTACGCCCGCGAGCAGGCCGCCCACGCGAGCGAGCGCCAAGGCCGCCGCCAGCACCTCGTCCGCCTGCTCGTCGAGGGCGCCCCGGCCGACGAGCTCGAGCAGGCGGCGGCGACCGCCTCGTGGAAGCTCCCCCGGACGCTCGCGGTGCTCGCCTGCGACTACTTCGACGCCGAGCGCCTGGCCGCCCGCGTCGGCGACGGGGCGATCGCCGTCCCGCTCGACGGCTGCTGCTGCATGCTGCTGCCCGATCCCGACGCCCCCGGGCGCCGCGACGCCCTCAGCACGGCCCTGCGACGGACGACCGGCGCGATCGGGCCGAGCGTGGCGCCCGGACAAGCCGCGCGGAGCTTCGCGCGTGCCCGCGCCTGCCTACGCCTCCAGGTCGCCGGCATGCTCCCGGCCGGCGGCCTCGTCGTCGCCGAGGACCGGCTGGTCACGCTCGTCCTCCACCGCGACCCCGAGCTCCTCGACGAGCTCGCCAGCCGCTGCCTGGCCCCGCTCGACGGCCTCAGCCCGGCTTCCGCCGAGCGGCTGCTCGCGACGCTCGGCGCGTGGCTGCGCTCCCAGGGCGCCATCCCCGCCGCCGCGGCCGCCCTCCACGTCCATCCGCAGACCGTCCGCTACCGCCTGGCCAGCCTCCGCGAGCATTTCGGAGCGGCCCTCGACGATCCCGACGCCCGCTTCGAGCTCGAGCTCGCGACACGCTCGCGCCGGGCCCCGACGAGGCCGGTCGACCAGGTTTAGGTCGCCTTCAAGGCGTTTTAGGTCGGCTTCAAGACGGCGTTGGATACTCATCGAGCGACACCCGCATCACCCCGCCAGAAGCACCGCTGACGCCCCTACCCCCGGGGCGTCAGCGCGTTGTGGGGTCCTTGGGATGCGGTGCCCGCCCGCCGCGCGCCGGCTCCCCCGCCCGCCGGACGCACCCGCCGAGCGCGGCCCAGAGCCTGATCGGACGAGCCTCCCGATCTGCTATCTTGCGACTTAGATTTTTTCCAGGGCCAGGACTAGCAAGGAGCCGAGCACAATGGGCAAGACGATTGGAATCGACCTCGGCACGACGAATTCGTGCATGGCGATCCTCGAGGGCGGCGAGCCCACGGTGATCGAGAACTCCGAGGGCGGACGGACGACCCCGTCGGTCGTCGCCTTCGCCAAGTCGGGTGAGCGACTCGTCGGAACGGTCGCCAAGCGCCAGGCGGTGACCAACCCGCAGAACACGATCTTCTCGATCAAGCGGTTCATGGGCCGCAAGGAGGCCGAGGTCAAGGAGGAGGAGTCGATCGTCCCGTACAAGGTCGTCTCCGGCAAGAACGGCGACGCCCGGGTCGAGGCCAACGGCGAGCAGTACTCGCCGCCGGAGATCTCGGCGATGATCCTCCAGAAGCTGAAGGCCGACGCCGAGGCCTACCTCGGCGAGACCGTCGACTCCGCGGTGATCACCGTCCCCGCGTACTTCAACGACGACCAGCGCCAGGCCACCAAGGACGCCGGCAAGGTCGCCGGCCTCGAGGTCAAGCGGATCATCAACGAGCCGACCGCCGCGTCGCTGGCCTACGGCCTCGACAAGGACACCGACCAGACGATCCTCGTCTTCGACCTCGGCGGCGGGACCTTCGACGTCTCGGTGCTCGAGATCGCCGACGGCGTCTTCGAGGTCAAGTCGACCGCAGGCGACAACCACCTCGGCGGCGACAACTTCGACAAGACGATCGTCGACTGGCTCGTCTCCGAGTTCAAGAAGGCCCAGGGAATCGACCTCCAGGCCGACCCGATGGCCCTCCAGCGCCTCTACGAGGCATCCGAGAAGGCTAAGATCGAGCTCTCGACGACGCAGGAGACGCAGATCAACCTGCCGTTCATCACGGCCGACGCGACCGGTCCGAAGCACCTCGACATGCGGCTCACCCGGGCCAAGCTCGGCGAGCTGACAAGCGCCCTGCTCGACCGCGTCGTCGCCCCGGTTCGCCAGGCGATCAACGACGCCAAGGACAAGGGCGCCCCGAAGATCGACCACGTCGTCCTCGTCGGCGGCATGACGCGGATGCCGGCCGTCCAGGAGAAGGTCAAGGAGCTGACCGGCCAGGAGCCCCATCGCGGCGTCAACCCCGACGAGGTCGTCGCCGTCGGAGCCGCGATCCAGGCTGGCGTGCTGGCCGGCGACGTCAAGGACGTCCTGCTGCTCGACGTCACTCCGCTGACGCTCGGCATCGAGACCAAGGGCGGCGTCTTCACGAAGCTGATCGAGCGCAACACGACGATCCCGACCCGCAAGGCCGAGACCTTCTCGACCGCCGAGGACAACCAGCCCTCAGTCGAGATCCACGTCCTCCAGGGCGAGCGCGAGATGGCCGCCTACAACAAGTCGCTCGGCAAGTTCCAGCTGACCGGCATCCCCCCGGCCCCGCGCGGGATCCCGCAGATCGAGGTCGCCTTCGACATCGACGCCAACGGGATCCTCAGCGTCTCGGCCAAGGACCTCGGCACCGGCAAGGAGCAGAAGATCGAGATCAAGTCCGGCAGCGGCCTCTCCGACGACGAGATCAAGCAGATGGTCGGCGACGCCGAGGCCCACGCCGAGGACGACCGCAAGGCCCGCGAGCTCGCCGAGGCCCGCAACAACGGCGAGAACGCCGCCTACCAGGCCGAGCGCCAGCTCAAGGACCTCGGCGACGCGGTCGACGAGGCGTCCAAGACGGAGATCGAGGCCAACATCAAGGCCGTCCGCGAGTCCCTCGAGGCGACCGACCCCAGCGAGATCACCGCCCGCACCGAGACCCTCCAGACCTCGTTCCACAAGGTCTCCGAGGCGATGTACGAGAAGGCCCAGCAGGAAGCCGCGAGCGCGACCAACGGCGCGTCCGATGCCACCAACGGCTCAGCTGAGGCCGAGGAGGATGTCGTCGATGCCGAGGTAGTCGACGAGCCGGCCAAGAAATGAGCGACCAGCAGACACCGGCGGTCCCGGTCGGCGGCGGCGGCGAGCCGTCGCCGGCGCCGGCCGAGGACGCAGGGGCCCAGGCCGAGACTGGGGAGCGACCGCTCTCTGGGGTCGTCGACGATCCCGGCGCCGCACGAGCGCCCGGCGCTCCCGACCCGGCGCAGGCGTCCGAGGCGTCCTGCGACGCGGGCGGGCCGCCGGACCTCGACGCGCTGAGCGCGAGGGCGGCGGAGCGCGACGAGTACCTGGCGATGGCCCAGCGGACGCGCGCGGACTTCGAGAACTACCGCAAGCGCGTGACCCGGGAGGCCGCCGGCGCCGAGGCCCGCGCGACCGTCAGGGTCGTCCGGGAGCTGCTCCCGGCGATCGACAACCTCGGGCGGGCGCTCGCCCACGCGGCGGAGGATGCCGCCGGGGCGAGCGAGGCGGCGAGCGCGACGCTGGCCGAGGGCATGCGCCTCGTCCAGGGCGAGCTGCTCAGCGCGTTCACGCGGGTCGGCGTCGAGTCCTACGAGCCGGTCGGCGAGCCCTTCGACCCGACCTTCCACGAGGCGATCGCCCAGCATCACGTCCCCGGCGCCGAGCCGGGCACGGTCGTCGAGGTCTACCAGTCGGGCTACCGCCTCGACGGCAACGTGATCCGCCCGGCGCGCGTCGTCGTCGCCGGCGAGCCGCCGGCCGGGGCCGGGGCCGGGGATTCGCGGGAGAGCTGATCGGCGTGGCTCGCAAGGACCTCTACGCCGTGCTCGGCGTCGACAAGAAGGCCTCGCCCGAGGAGATCAAGAAGACCTACCGCAAGCTGGCGCGCAAGCATCACCCCGACCGCAATCCGGGCGACAAGGCCGCCGAGGAGAAGTTCAAGGAGATCTCCCAGGCCCACGACGTGCTCGGGGATCCCGACAAGCGCCGGGAGTACGACCGCGGTCAGGGGCCGTTCGCCGCCGCCGCCGCCGGCGCCGGCTCGCCGTTCTCGGGCGGCGGGAGCTTCGACGCGAGCGGCTTCGGCGACATCCTCTCGAACCTGTTCGGCAACGCGACCGGCGGCGGCGGGACGACCGCCCGCAAGCCGCAGCCCCAGCGCGGCCGCGACCTCGAGGCTTCGGTCCAGATCAGCTTCGACCAGGCGGTCACGGGCGCGCAGATCCCGCTCGCCGTGCCGACCCCGGCCCGCTGCACGACCTGCTCTGGCACCGGCGCCCGTCCGGGGACGAGCGCCTCGGTCTGTCCGCGCTGTCAGGGGCGCGGGATCGAGGCCCAGGGACACGGGATGTTCTCGATCTCCCAGCCGTGCGGCCGGTGCGGCGGGAGCGGGACCGTGATCGAGGATCCGTGCCCGACATGCGGCGGGTCGGGCGTCACGCGGTCGGTCAAGCGCTACCGCGTGAACATCCCAGCCGGCGTGCGCGACGGCAGCCGGATCCGTCTGCCCGGCAAGGGCGAGCCCGGACAGCGGGGCGGTCCGCCGGGCGACCTCTACGTGGTCACCCAGGTCGACCCGTCGCGGGTCTTCATCCGCAAGGGCGAGAACGTCGAGGTCGAGGTCCCCCTGACCGTCGTCGAAGCACTCCGCGGGGCCGAGATCGAGGTGCCGACGCTGAACGGGAGCAAGCGCCTCCGGGTGCCGGCCGGGACCAACCACGGGACGATCCAGCGACTCCGCGGGGAGGGGCCGCCGCGGCTCGGCGGGGAGGGCAACGGGAACATCCTCTACCGTTTTGTGATCGACGTGCCGGACGAGCTCAGCGACGAGCAGCGAGAAGCCGTGGACGCCCTCTCGAAGGTGCTCGGCGGGAACCCCCGCGCCCACCTCTGGGGTTCCCAGTGACCGATCGGTCCACCCACATCCGGGTCTCCTCCGATCGCGGTGTGTTCATGATCTCGGTCGCCGCCGAGCTCGCCGAGATGCACCCCCAGACGCTGCGGATCTACGAGGCCCGCGGGTTGATCGAGCCGCACCGCTCGGCCAAGGGCACCCGGCTCTATTCGCTCGAGGATGTCGAGCGCCTCCGCCGGATCCAGCAGATGACCGCCAAGCTCGGGCTCAACCTGGCCGGAGTGGAGCGCGTCCTCGAGCTCGAGGAGCAGCTCGACGCCGCCCGGGCCCGCCTCGAGGATCTCGAGCGCCAGGCGCTCGTCGCAAAGCAGGCGATGGAAGACGAGCTCGACCGGGTCAGACGGTCGGTGCGCTTCGAGGTCGTCCCCTACACCGGGTCGACCGCGCTCGTCCGCAGCCCGGCAGCAGACCCGCCGTTCAGGGTGCCGGTTGACGTTGACCCGCCGACCCCCGCTTAGGGCCGGCCGGGCGACCGGCGGTAGGCGGGATCTCAAGCTCGCAGCGAGCGGGCTTGGCAGACGGACGGGCGCGACGGGGTCCGCCATACCCCCACCGGCCCGAATCTTCGCTCAGGGAAAACCCGTGTCGAGCATCCGGAAAGATCTGCTATAGTGGGACTTAGATCTTATGCAGGCTGACCGTTTCACGATCCGCGCCCAAGAGGCCCTCGCAAGCGCCGCCCGGCTGACCCAGGAGCGCCGCAACCCGCAGCTGACACCCGAGCACCTCCTGGCCGGCCTGCTGGCCGACCCCGAGGGGATCGTCGGCGCCGTGCTGCGCAAGCTGGGCGCCGATCCGGCGGCCGTCTCGCGGCAGGTGCAGAGCGACCTCGCAG
The DNA here is from genome assembly GCA_034664295.1 of Solirubrobacteraceae bacterium. Taxonomy (GTDB): domain Bacteria; phylum Actinomycetota; class Thermoleophilia; order Solirubrobacterales; family Solirubrobacteraceae; genus Palsa-513. The sequence continues at coordinate 53,848 of JAXDHV010000094.1, forward strand.
CGCTGCCGGTGTTGAGCGGGCCGAGCGACAGCGGGGGCGCGTCGAGTGACCTGAGCGCCGTCCTGCGCCGGGCCGAGACCCAGGCGCGGACGCTCGGCGACGACTACGTCTCGACCGAGCACCTCCTGCTCGCACTGAGCGGACAGCCCGGACGAGCCGGCGACGCCCTGCGGGCGGTCGGCGCGAATTCCGAGCGGCTGCTGGCGGCGCTCGCCGAGGTCCGCGGACCCCACCGGGTCAGCGACCAGAACCCCGAGGAGCGCTACCAGGCCCTCGAGCGGTTCGGCCGCGACCTGACGGCGGCAGCCGAGGACGGGAAGCTCGACCCGGTGATCGGGCGAGACGACGAGATCCGCCGGGTGATCCAGGTTCTCTCCCGCCGCACGAAGAACAACCCGGTCCTGATCGGGGAGCCCGGCGTCGGCAAGACGGCGATCGTCGAGGGCCTGGCCCAGCGGATCGTCTCCGGCGACGTGCCCGAGTCGCTCCGCGACCGGCGCGTCGTCGCGCTCGACCTCGGGAGCCTCCTCGCCGGAGCCAAGTACCGGGGCGAGTTCGAGGATCGGCTGAAGGCCGTCCTCAAGGAGATCTCCGAGGCCGACGGTCAGGTCATCCTCTTCATCGACGAGCTCCACACGATCGTCGGGGCCGGAGCCGCCGAGGGGGCGGTCGACGCCGCCAACCTGCTCAAGCCGATGCTCGCCCGCGGCGAGCTCCGGGCGGTCGGGGCGACGACGCTCGACGAGTACCGCAAGCACATCGAGAAGGACGCCGCGCTCGAGCGGCGCTTCCAGCCGGTCGTCGTCGGCGAGCCGTCCGTCGCTGACACGATCGCGATCCTCCGGGGCCTGAAGGAGCGCTACGAGGTGCACCACAAGGTCCGCATCCAGGACGGCGCCCTGATCGCCGCGGCGACGCTCTCCCACCGCTACATCGCCGACCGCTTCCTCCCCGACAAGGCGATCGACCTGATCGACGAGGCGGCGTCGCGCCTGCGCATCGAGATCGACTCCGTCCCGACCGAGATCGACGAGGTCGACCGGCGGGTCATGCAGCTCGAGATCGAGCTGACCTCGCTCGGCCGGGAGAGCGACGCGGCCTCCGCCGAGCGGCGCGAGGCGATCGAGCGGGAGCTCGCCGGCCTGCGGGAGGAATCCTCGGCGATGAAGGCCCAGTGGCAGTCCGAGAAGGACGCGATCCGCGGGATCAGCGAGATCAAGCAGCGCCTCGAGCAGGCCCGGGCGGAGGCCGAGCGAGCCGAGCGGGAAGCCGATCTCCAGCGGGCGGCGGAGCTGCGCTACGGGGAGATCCCCGAGCTCTCCAAGCAGCTCGCCGAGCGTGAGCGGACCGAGCACGAGCAGGCGGCCGACGCGACCGTGTTCCTCAAGGAGGAGGTCGACGCCGAAGACGTCGCCGAGGTCCTCGCCGTCTGGACGGGGATCCCCGTGACGCGGATGATCGAGGCCGAGACGACGAAGCTCGTCCACATGGAGGACCGCCTCCACCGCCGGGTGATCGGCCAGGACGAGGCGGTCGAAGCGGTCGCCACCGCGATCCGCCGCTCGCGGGCCGGGCTCTCCGATCCCGATCGTCCGATCGGCTCGTTCCTCTTCCTCGGTCCGACCGGCGTCGGCAAGACCGAGCTGGCCCGGGCGCTGGCGGAGTTCCTCTTCGACAGTCAGGACGCGATGGTGCGGATCGACATGTCCGAGTACATGGAGAAGCACTCGGTCTCCCGGCTGATCGGCGCCCCTCCCGGCTATGTCGGCTTCGAGGAGGGCGGCCAGCTGACCGAGGCCGTCCGGCGACGCCCGTACAGCGTGATCCTGCTCGACGAGATCGAGAAGGCCCACCCGGATGTCTTCAACACCCTGCTGGCCGTGCTCGACGACGGCCGGCTGACCGACGGCCAGGGACGGACTGTCGACTTCAAGAACGCCGTCCTGGTGATGACATCGAACATCGACCCCGGCGTCGGCGATCTCCGCGACGTGCTGCGCGCCCACTTCAAGCCGGAGTTCATCAACCGTCTCGACGAGATCGTCGAGTTCAAGCGCCTCTCCCGCGAGGAGGTCGGCCAGATCGTCGGCCTCCAGATCGACCGCGTCGCGCAACGGCTGGCCGAACGGAACGTCGAGCTGGTCGTCACCGATGCGGCCCGCCGGGTGATCGGCGACCTCGGCTACGACCCGGTCTACGGAGCGCGCCCGCTCAAGCGCGTGATCCAGAAGCAGCTGGTCGACCGGCTCGCCCTGGCGCTCCTCGACGGTCGCCTCTCCGATGGCGGTGTCGTCACGGTTGACGCCCTCGCCGGCGAGCTGACCTTCGACGGACTTGCCCGCGACCCGGCACCCGACCCGAGCCCGGCCGCCAGGTAACGCTGACACCCGCGCGCCGAGGCGACCATGCGACTTGCGGCGACGGGCGCCGGGCGCCGGGCGCCGGGCGCCGGGCGCCGGGGGCAGCGTCGGGCCCTGGAGGCGCCGCCGGGCGCCGGCGCCCGGCGCGACCAGTCGGATGGCCTCGTCATCCGGGTAACGACGAGGCCCCCCACCGACGGTGAGTGTCAGCTTTTTGCGGTCAGCTATCTTCCGCCGGGGCGGCGGCCTGCGCCGGTGTGTCGACCGGGTGGTAGCCCTTGCCCTGCTTACTGACCTTGCCGTCCTTCTCGAGGGCCGGCAGGACGCGATAGAGGTAGTTACTGCCGATCCCCATCGCCTTGGCCATTTCCGGCACGGTCATGCCGGGATGCTCGGCGATCAGGCCGATCGCCTGGGCGGCGCGGCTGCCACCACCCCCGCGGGAGCGCCGCGCCCGGCGCGGTGCGCCCGACGGCTTGACCGGTGCTGCGGCCTTCGGTGCCGATGCCCGGCGCCTTGGTGACCTGGCCACGGCGGCGGGCGCCGCGGAGCCGTTGGAGGTGAACTTCTCGGCCACGCCCTTGAGCTCCTCGAGTTCCGCCCGAAGAGGCCCGATCAGCCCCTCGAGCTCCTTCAGGCGATCCTGCACCTGGTCGCGAATCGTGCTTAGGTCTGGCATGGGCGTCTCCCGAAGTCAGTGATCAAGGCCGCCAAAGCATACGGTGGTAACAAATTACTCGCTGGGCCGGCCAATAGGATCCGAACACGTCGTAACCGGCGACGAGGATGCGGCCGAGCACCTCCGCCGAGCCGGCCGCCGCACAGCATCCTCTGGCGCCGTGGATCCGATCCACCCGCCGCCTGGGGGCGCACACGGCCGTCTCAGCCGACCGCGACGTCGCGGACGATTCGCGGCCTCGTCCGCGGCGAGAACTTCTGCCTGACGTCGAACTGGAGGCGCCACCTACCGGTGGTCGGGCGGAAGGGGAACAGGCGATGGAGCGCGCTCCGCCGGAGGCTGCCGCAGACGCCGGTCGTGCGCCCGATCGGGACGCTCCTGCGCAGACGGCCGTCCGGGCTGAGGTAGTGGACCCAGACGATGCTTCCGACAGCTGACGAGAGACCGATCGCGTTGACCGAATAGCGAACCCGCAGTGTCCGCGGGTCGCCCACCCCGGGGGCGAAGGAGGCATCGAATGCGCTCGTGTGAAAGCCGACGCGAGCCCCGAGTGCGGCGTCGGCGACGATGATCCGGTGGAGGACCCTCCCGGCGCCCTTGGGAAGCGTTCCGCTCGAGAGCTTCCCCGAGATCGTCGAGGCCGGACTGACCGTGCCGGTTCCGAGCAGGGTGTGGTCGAGCGTGACCGAGTAGGTGTCGCCCGCATGGAAGCCGCTGCCCGACAGCGCGACCTGCTGCCTGGGGAGGTAGCAGGGTCGGGAGGTGGCGATCACGGGCGCTGCGTCCTGGGCGGAGGCTGGGGCTGCGAGGAGTGCTGCGGCGAGCAGGCCGACGCGGAGGCGCATCGGCGCCAGGTTATCTTGAGGGGCGACGACCCCACCGAGAGAGGGACTGATGCCGACCTACGTGATGCTCTCCACACTGACGCCCGAGGGTAGGAAGACGATCAAGAACAACCCCCAGCGGATCCTCGAGGTCAACAGCGAGATCGAGCAACTCGGGGCACGCGTGGTCGCCCAGTGGGCGACGCTCGGCCATTTCGATTTCATCAACATCGTCGAGGCGCCGGGTGACGCGGAGATGTGCCGGGTATCGCTCGAGCTCGGCTCCCGCGGGACGGCTCGCTACGAGACGCTCGCCGCGATCCCGATCGACGAATTCATCTCGTCTCTGTGACCGACCGTCCCCGAGTCCTGGTGGTCGGAGCGGGTGGGCGCGAGCACGCGATCTGCCGGGCGCTCGGCCGCTCGCCGCAGAACCCGGAGGTCCTCTGCGCCCCGGGCAATGCCGGGATCGCCGCCCAGGCCCGGATCCTCGAGATCTCGCAGGACGATCACGAGGGACTGCTCGCCGCGTGTCGCGCCGAGGGCGTCGCCCTCGTCGTCGTCGGCCCGGAGGCCCCGCTCGTCGGCGGGCTCGTCGACCTGCTCGCCGCCAACGGGATCCCCGCGTTCGGCCCGTCGGCCGAGGCTGCCCGGCTCGAGGGCTCCAAGCGCTACGCCAAGGAGGCGATGGCCGAAGCCGGCGTGCCGACGGCCGCCTGGGAGGCGGTGAGCACGCCGGCCGAGGGGCTCGCGGCGATCGAGCGGCTGGGGGCGGCCGCCCCGGGCGGCGGGCGGTCTCCCTACCCGGTGGTGCTGAAGGCCGACGGCCTGGCCGCCGGGAAGGGCGTCGTGATCGCAGCCGACGAGACGCAGGCCCGCGCGACACTCGAGATGCTCCTCGTCGAGCGCCGCTTCGACACGACCTCGGTCCTCGTCGAAGAGTGCCTCGACGGCGTGGAGCTCTCGCTGCTGGCCCTCTGCGACGGCGTCCGCGCCGTTCCGATGGCCCCGGCCCGTGACTTCAAGCGTGCCTTCGACGGCGATCGCGGGCCGAACACCGGCGGGATGGGCTCGTTCTCGCCGGTCGCCGGCTTCGACGCCGACCGCGCCCTCGCCCTCACCGCGCAGTTCCACCAGCCGATCCTCGACGTGATGGCCCGGCGGGGAGCCCCCTTCCACGGAGTTCTCTACGCCGGCCTGATGTTGACCGCCGACGGGCCCCGCCTGCTCGAGCTGAACGTCCGCTTCGGCGACCCCGAGACCCAGGCCGTCCTGCCGCGGCTGCGCAGCGACCTGCTCCGAGCGCTCGGCATGGCCGCCACGCCCGGCGGGCTCGACGGGGTCGTCCTCGAATGGTCGCCCGAGCACGCGGTCACCGTCGTGCTGGCCAGCGCCGGCTACCCCGACGCGCCGCGCTCCGGCGACCGGATCACCGGCCTCGACCTGGTGCCCGACGGCGTCGAGGTCAACCACGCCGGCGTCCGCCGGGACGCCGAGGGGCTCGTGACGGCCGGCGGACGGGTGCTCGCGCTGACCGGGCTCGGGCCGGATCCGACCGCCGCGCGTGCGGCTGCGTATGCTGCCGCAGAGATGATCGACTTCGCCGGCAAGCAGCAGCGCTCGGACATCGCGGCCCGCGCCGCCCACCCCGACGGCGTCCGGTGAGCGACGAGCTGACACCCGAGCCGGCGCTCGGCGCGACCGTCGCCGAGCCGGGCCCCGAGGCGGCCGAGCAGACGGCCGCCGCGCCGTTGCTCGATGCCCTCGAGGACATCCCGATCGACTCGCCGCTGGTCGGCATCGTGATGGGTTCGCGGAGCGACCTCGAGATCATGCACGCGGCGGCCCAGGAGCTCGACGACCGGGGCATCAGCCACGAGGTACGCGTGATCTCGGCCCATCGGGAGCCCGACACGGTCGCCGAGTACGCGCGGACCGCCCGCCTCCGGGGAATCCGGGTCGTGATCGCCGGCGCCGGCCTCTCGGCCGCCCTGCCGGGCGCGATCGCCGCGCACACCGACCTCCCGGTGATCGGTGTCCCCCTCACGAGCCGCCTGACGGCCGCCGGCGGACTCGATGCGATCCTCTCGATCACGCAGATGCCGCCCGGCGTCCCCGTCGCCTGCGTGGGGCTCGACAATCCCCGCAACGCGGCCATCCTGGCTGCCCGCATCCTCGGCTCGGGCGGCCCGCCGCCGACCCCGGGCGAGCGCCCGACGGCCGTCGGCTGAGCCGCGCTTCGGACGAGAACCCCCGCCCCGGGGGACGACCGGCTGGGCCCCGCCTGCGGACCGACTCACCCGTGGAGCGGCCGGGGAGTGCCGCGCGGGGATAATCCCCGTGTGATCGCCCGCTACACCCGTCCGGAGATCGGCGCCCTGTGGAGCGACCAGGCGCGGATGGACTCGTGGCTGCGCGTCGAGCTCGCCGCCGCCCAGGAGCTCGACGAGCCGACCGAAGCCGAGCGCGCGGCGATCGCCAAGGCGAGCTTCACCGTCGCCGAGGTCGACGAGCGCGAGCGGATCACAGACCACGACGTCGCCGCCTTCGTCGATGTCGTCTCGGCTTCGGTCGGGCCGGCCGGCCGGTGGATCCACTACGGCCTGACCTCGTCCGACGTCCTCGACACGGCGCTCGGCCTCCAGCTGAAGGCGGCCGGCGCGATCGTCGTCGCCGGAGCGCAGGAGCTCGTCAGGGTCCTCGTCGACCAGGCCCGAACCCACACGATGACGCTCTGCGTCGGACGAACCCACGGGATCCACGCCGAGCCGACGACCTTCGGCATCAAGCTGGCCGGCTTCGCGTTCGAGGCCGACCGGAACGCCCGCCGCCTGCGGCGATCGTTCGAGACGGCGGCGGTCGGGGCGATCTCCGGCGCGGTCGGAACCTACGCGAGCAACGACCCCGACTACGAGCGGCGGGTGCTCGCCCGGCTCGGGCTCCAGCCGGAGTCGGTCTCGACCCAGGTCGTCGCCCGTGATCGCCACGCCGAGCTGCTCAGCGCGATCGCGCTGGCAGGCGCCGGCCTCGAGCGCCTGGCGACGGAGATCCGCCACCTCCAGCGGACCGAGGTGCTCGAGGCGTGCGAGCCGTTTCGTGGGGGCGCCCAGAAGGGGTCCTCGGCGATGCCCCACAAGCGCAATCCGATCAACAGCGAGCGGCTGACCGGGCTGGCCCGGGTCCTGCGCGGGAACGCTCAGGCGGCGCTCGAGAACGTCGCCCTCTGGCACGAGCGGGACATCTCCCACTCGGGGGCCGAGCGGGTCATCCTGCCGGACTCGACGATCCTGATCGACTACATGCAGCACGTCGCGATCCGCCTGATCGCGGGACTCGACATCGACCCGCAGCGGATGCGGGAGAACCTCGAGCTGACCCACGGCGCGCTCTTCTCCCAGCGAATCCTGCTGGCCCTCGTCGCCGGGGGAGCCACCCGCGACGACGCCTATCGCCTGGTCCAGGCGACGTCCCAACGGGCCTGGGCCGAGCGGACGCCCCTCCGCGGCCTGCTCGAGGCGCAGCCGGCGGCCGCCGGGCTCGACCTCGACGCGATCTTCGACTACGCCGCGTTCACCCGTCACGCCCCGGAGATCGTCGGCCGACTGGACGCCCTGGTTCCGCGTCCATAGCCCGTCGCGGAGGCGGGCCGACGGTCAGTGCAACGAGGCGGTCAGTCGAAGTCGGTCACCGCGTACACGGTCCGGCGGGAGATCTCGATCGTCTGAAGGTTCGACGGGTCCTGGGGATCTCGGCAGTGGATCGTGTACGCGTCGCGCCCGAGCTGGAAGATCGCGACCACGATGCGATCGGGAATCGACTGGGGATCGCCGACCTCGATCGTGCAGTCGGCTCCCCGACGGCGGCAGGCGATCTGGAAGATCCGTCGCTTGTGGGCGACGCTTCCCACTCCGGCCTCGGCGGCCTCGCGCAGATCGGAGTAGAACCGCTCGGCCGCCACGCCGTCGCCGTTCATCCCGGGGATGAAGAAGGCCGTCAACCGTTGCCCGGCCGCGTCACCGACCAACAGGTCCTGCGGGCGCCGGGGTGCGTGGGAGCGGGCCGGTCGCCCGAGGCGCCGGCTTGGGGTACGAGATGCCGCGTTGCGTTTGTGAGCATCCGTACGAGCGTACTCCCTTCGCCGCGAGATCTCCCCCCCGCGCCGGCCAGGCTCGCGAGTCGCAGGCGCCCGCGGACCCCCGATCCGGCCGGGTCGCCCGCTAGAGTCACGGTCGTGACCACGATCGATCTGCCGCTCCTCAGCTCAGGCAAGGTCCGCGACATGTACGCGATGGGGGACTCGATCCTGATGGTCGCCTCAGATCGGATCTCGACCTACGACGTCATCCACCCGACGCCGATTCCCGACAAGGGCAAGGTCCTCACTGGGATCTCGGTGGCCTGGTTCGAGCTGACCCAGCAGATCGTCGCCAACCACCTGCTGGCCGCCGCCGTACCGGTCCCGACGGCCGTGCGTGGGCGGGCGCTGGTCGTCCGGCGCCTCGAGATGCTCCCGGTCGAGTGCGTGGTGCGCGGCTATCTGACCGGCTCCGGCTGGAAGGACTACCAGGCGACGGGCGCCGTCTGCGGGATCGAACTGCCCGCCGGCCTGCGGGAGTCCGAGCGCCTCCCCGAGCCGATCTTCACGCCGGCGTCGAAGGCCGAGCTCGGCGACCATGACGAGAACATCTCCTTCGAATCCGCCGTCGCCACGCTCGGCGACCTCGGAACCGCCGAGCGGCTCCGCGACATCTCGCTCGCCCTCTACGAGCTGGCCGCCGCCCACGCGCTCGAGCGGGGCATCATCCTCGCCGACACCAAGTTCGAGTTCGGCTTCGACGCCCGGGGCACGCTCACGCTCGGCGACGAGGCTCTCACCCCCGACTCGTCGCGCTTCTGGCCGGTCGACGGCTACGCCCCCGGCCGGGGACAGCCGAGCTTCGACAAGCAGTACGTCCGTGACTGGGCGTCCTCGACCGGCTGGGACCGCAACCCCCCGGCACCGGCGATCCCCGACGAGGTCGTCGCCCGGACGAGGGCGCTCTACATCGAAGCCTACGAGCGGATCGTCGGGCGCCCGTTCTCCGCCTGGCTGGAGCGGACGGGCGCCCCGGCAGAGGACCTCGCCGTCTCGTGAAGGCCCGCGTCCTCGTCAGGCCAAAGGACGGAATCCTCGATCCCCAGGGCCAGGCCGTCGAGCGGGCCCTCCCGGCGCTCGGCTTCGAGGGCGTCCGCAACGTCCATGTCGGCCGCCTGATCGAACTCGAGGTCGCAGACCCCTCCCGGATCGGCGAGATGTGCGAGCGCCTGCTCGCCAACCCGCTGGTCGAGGACTACGAGGTCATCCTCGGCGACCCCGCCGACCAGCCCGAGTCTGCGTGAGGCGACCCTCGGGTCCCCGGTCCCAGGCCGCCGAGCCGACCGCAGCGACCCTGCGATGAGGTTCGGGGTCGTGACGTTCCCCGGCAGCTGTGACGACGTCGACGCCCGACTCGCCTGCTCCCGCGTCGGCGAGGCCGTCGCCCTCTGGCACGCCGACCGCGACCTCGACGGGGTCGACGCCGTGATCGTGCCCGGCGGCTTCTCCCACGGCGACTACCTCCGTCCCGGGGCGATCGCCCGGTTCGCGCCGATCATGGACGAGGTGATCGCCTTCGCTCACGGCGGGGGTCTCGTGATGGGGATCTGCAACGGCTTCCAGGTCCTCTGCGAAGCCGGCCTCCTCCCCGGCGCGCTGCTTCCCAACACCGGCCGGCGGTTCCTCTGCCGCCAGGTCTCACTCGACGTCGCAAGGCGCGACACGCCGTTCACGACCGCCTGCCCCCCGGGCGCGGCGCTCTCGGTTCCGGTCAAGCACACGACCGGCCGCTACTACGCACCCCCCGCCATGCTCGACCAGCTCGAGGCCGCCGGCCAGGTCGTCCTGCGCTACTCGGCCGGAGCGAACCCCAACGGGTCGGTCGCAGACATCGCCGGCGTGATCAACCAGGCCGGCAACGTCTTCGGCCTGATGCCCCACCCCGAGCACGCCGTCGATCCCCTGACCGGCTCGACCGACGGCCTCCACCTGTTCGCCTCGATGCGCGACACCTTCGCGCGGGCGACCGCGTGATCGGGTTTCTGAGAGGACTGCTGCGGCTGATCTTCGGCGCCAGGGCCTTCCCGCCGGCCCGCCCACCGGCCCCACGCCCGCCCCCGGCCGCGCCGGCCCCGGCCGAACCCCCTCCGCCGACTCGCGAGCCCGATCCCCTCGGCCCGCCGCAGACCGCTCCGAAAGAAGAACGTCCCCCGGGTCGTGGTAGGGCGCTCGAGCTCGGGTTGACCGGCGGCGAGTACGAGCTGATCGTCGAGAAGCTCGGGCGCGAGCCCAACGAGGTCGAGCTGGCGATGTTCTCGCTGCTGTGGTCCGAGCACTGCGCCTACAAGCACTCCAAGCGGCTCCTGCGCACCCTCCCCACCGAAGGCCCCAAGGTCGCGATGGGGCCGGGCGAGAACGCCGGGGCCGTCGACGTCGGCGACGGTCTGGTCGTCGCCTTCAAAGTCGAGTCCCACAACCATCCGAGCGCGGTCGAGCCCTTCCAGGGCGCGGCGACCGGCGTCGGCGGGATCCTCCGGGACATCTTCGCGATCGGAGCCCGGCCGATCGCGATCCTCGACTCGCTCCGCTTCGGCGACCCGTCGACCCGGGTTCCCGGCCGGCCGGACGGCGAGCGCACCCGCTACCTGCTCGACCGGGCGATCGGCGGGATCGGCCACTACGGCAACTCGATCGGCGTCCCGACCGTCGGTGGCGAGGTCTACTTCGAGGGGCCCTACGAGCAGAACTGCCTCGTCAACGCGATGGCGATCGGCCTGGCCCGCGGCGATCGGACGATCCGGGCGGCCGCCGCCGGACCCGGCAACGTGCTCGTGCTGTTCGGAGCGGCGACCGGCCGCGACGGGATCGGCGGAGCGTCCGTCCTCGCCAGCGCCGAGCTCGGCGAGGCCGATGCCGCCAAGCGGCCCACGGTCCAGATCGGAGACCCGTTCGGCGGCAAGAAGCTGATGGAGTGCTCGCTCGAGCTCGTCGACTCCGACCTTCTCGTCGGCCTCCAGGACCTCGGCGCAGCCGGCCTGACCTCGGCGGCGCCGGAGATGGCCAGCAAGGGCGAGCTCGGGATCGACATCGACGTCTCGCTGATCCCCGTCCGCGAAGCCGACATGCTCCCGTTCGAGATCATGGTCTCCGAGTCACAGGAGCGGATGCTCTGCGTCGTCGAGCCCCCCCTCGTCGACGCCGTCCTCGCGGTCTGCGCCCGGTGGGAGATCGGAGCGACCGCGATCGGCACGGTGACCGACCGGGAGTACGTCAGGATCTTCGACGGCGACCGGATGATCGGCGAGATGCCGGTCCGCGCGCTGGTCGACGACTGCCCGGTCTACGATCTCGCCCCCGCTCCGCCCGAGCGCCAGATCTATCCCGCGCCGACCCGAACGCTCTCCTCCGAGGACCCCGCCGCCGCCCTCCTCGCGCTGCTCGCCTCCCCCAACATCGCCGATCGCCGGCCGGTCTTCGAGCAGTACGACGCCGTTGTCGGCTCCCGCACCGTCCGCCGGCCGGCCGAGGCCGACGCCGCCGTCCTGATGCTCCCGGTCCGCGGCAACGCCCATCCGGCGATCGCCGCGTCGATCGACTGCAACGGCCGGCGGGTCGCCTGCGACCCCTACCACGGGACGATCGAGGCCGTCCTCGAATGCGCGTCGAACCTCGCGTGCGTCGGGGCCGAGCCGCTCGGCCTGACCAACTGCCTGAACTTCGGCAACCCCGAGCGACCGCATGTCGCCTGGCAGCTGACCGAGTCGATCCGCGGCCTCGCCGACGCCTGCCGAGCACTGGGAATTCCCGTCGTCGGCGGGAACGTCTCGCTCTACAACGAGGCCGGCGGCCGGCCGATCTACCCGACGCCGGTGATCGGGATGGTCGGCGAGCTGCCCGACGCCCGTCTGGCCGGACGGATCGGCTTCCGCAACGAGACCGACCGGATCGCACTCGTCGGATCCTTCGCCGGCGCTCTCCCCGGGTCCGAGCTCGCCCGACTCGGCGGGGCCGAGCTCCCGACCCACCTTCCGGCGCCCGACATCACCGCCGTCTTCCGCGCCCAGCGGGCCGTCCGCCGAGGGGTCCGCCGGGGCATGCTCTCGAGCGCCCACGACATCGCCGAGGGCGGGATCGCGATCGCTCTCGCCGAGTGCTGCCTGGCCGGCGGCCTGGGGGCCGCAGTCGTCCTCCCCGACACCGTCAAGCCGCTCCGCGCGCTCTTCGGCGAGGGCCCCGGCGGCTTCGTCGTCTCGGGGTCCGAGGCCGCGCTGCGGTCGATCGCCCGCCACACGCCGGTCTTCGTGCTCGGGGTGGTCGGCGGACAGACGCTGAGCATCGCCGTCGCCGAGACGCGGATCGAGCTCGATCTCGAGCAGATCCGAGCCGCTCACGGGTCGCTCGGCAGGCTCTTCGACTGAGTCTCGCAAGGCACGCCGGTCAGACGGGCGCGCTCGCGTCCTGCTCAGAGCTCGATCTAGGGCCCGACGTGGAGCGTCCTGGCGTGCGAGGCCCCGAGCAGAGCGGTCCCGCCGTAGCGGGCGACCACGTCTGAGGCGTGCCCACGCGGGACGGCCAGGGTTGCAGCGAACGCGCAGTGCTGGTAGAGGCGCGCGACCCTGCGGGCCACCGTCCTCCCGCCGGAGACCGCGCTCAGCGTGACGTGGCCGCCGATGCAGTCGCTCGACGGAGCCGCGACGTAAAGGCGCCCGTTGAGGCGGACGCCGCCGCCCGAGCGGGAGCTGACATGGACGCGCAGCGTCGTCGGGACCTTGTTGCCGGCCGCCCGCCCACCGCACCGGGTGCCGTGGATCAGGGCCGGGTCGACCGCCGAGCTCATCGCCCTGTATCCGAGGTTGCTCGGGTGAACGTGGTCGCCGCTGTCGTACTTGGCGAGCAGCCGGCTCGGACTCGCCGGGTCGCGGAGCGCTCCGTCGAATTCGACGATCCCGTCGGCCCCGCTACCCCCGCTGCGCATCCAGTTGTTGACGACCTGGCGGTTGGCCTCGACGCCCGGGGCCGCGTAGCTTGCGATCGTCACGCCGCCGACCGGCATGATCGTGCCGACCAGGGCGGTGAGACCGACCGCGTGCAGCCGTGCGACCATCGTCGAGAGACCGGCCTCCAGCTGGTCGGCCGAGCGTCCCTGGCCGAGGTCGTTGATGCCCTCCTCGATGATCACGTCGCTGACGCCGGCGACATCGAGCACGTCGTCCTGCAGTCGGGAGAGGGCGCTCGGGCCGGCCTCGGGGGAGGACTCGTCGAGCAGCTCGTTTCCGCTGAGTCCGGCGTTGACGATCGAGAGCTTCGACTTCGGACCGAAGCGCCGGGTGAGGTAGTCGGTGTAGCGCGAGTTCGCGTCGATCGCGGCGCTCTGGTTGGCCGGGACGACGAAGCTCTCGATCCCGTCGGTGATCGAGTCGCCGAGCCCGACGACCGCGCTGACCGACCCGGGCGCGACGACGTCGAGTCCGTCCACGAAGGGCGTCCGCGTCGTCGTCGTCGTGAACTCGGCGCCTGCGTCCACCGCGGTCGCGTCAGTGCTGTTCGGCGGAGTCACATACGTCGTCTCGTCGCCGGCGACGTGCTCGGTCGAGCGACCGCTCGTCCCGGCGACGTAGAGGCTGACGGCGAGGTCCTGAAAGCTCCTGAACGTCAGGCTGACCGGGTCGCTGACGGCGTCGGTCCCCGCCGCGAGGGTGACCTGCGGCGAGCCGCCGAAGCGCAACGGGCGGTTGGTCCCGCCGACGACGCCCGCCCCGGCCCCGTGCCGACCGACGCTGGCCGTTGCGAAGGTCACCGGGCCCGAGCCGAACCGGTTCGACAGGTGGACACGGAGCTGGGTGCCGGCGTAGTGGGGCGTCACGATCACGCGGACCGTCTGGTAGGTGTAGACCCCTCCGGCCCCGTCGCTCGGATCCGCAGCCCACGTCCCGACCCAGTGGGTTGCCACGCACGAGCTCGCCGCGGCACTCGCCTGCGGGCCTGCCTGCGGGCCCGCGGCGGCACCCGCCGTCGCACCTGGGAGGAGGATCGCGGCGAGCAGGCTGAGCCCGGCGAGGAGCATGCCGATCGAGGCCATCCGTGGTCTTGCGCGAAGCATTCCTCGCCGGAGCAAATCACATGCGGCCGGCCGGGGTCGCCAGCCATCCTCCGATCGTCCCACCAGCGATCCTCCGATCGCCCCACCGGCCGCCCTCCGATCGCCCCACAAGCCGCCCTCCGGTCGCTCCACCGGCCGCTTCGCCGAGGGCCTCGCCCGCGTCCCGCAGACCGGCCCACGGGTCGCCCCGCGAAGCCTTCTCCGGCGGCGGCGGCGCGAAGGACCAGCCGGCCGCGCTGCTACCCTGTTGAAGTCGTCCGGACGCGCTCTGCCCCCGTTCGACCCTCGATGAAACGGCTGCCAATCGATCTCGAGCTCCGTGACGGACCGCGCGACGAGTGCGGCGTTTTCGGGATCTACGCGCCCGACCACGACGTCTCGCGTCTGGCTTACTTCGCCCTCTACGCACTGCAGCACCGCGGGCAGGAGTCGGCCGGGATCGCGGCCGCCGACCACGGCGGCCAGATCATCACGCGACGGGAGCTCGGCCTGGTCAGCCAGGTCTTCCACGAGAACGACCTTGCCACCCTGGCGGGGGAGCTCGCGATCGGGCACGTCCGGTATTCGACGACCGGCTCCAACCACTGGGACAACTCCCAGCCGGTCCAGCGGTCGGCCGGGTCGGACGCCAACCGGCGGGAGGTGGCGCTGGCGCACAACGGCAACCTGATCAATGCGGTCGAGCTCCACGCCGAGCTGACCGCTCAGGGCGTGACCTTCCGGTCGACCTCGGATTCGGAGATCATCGCCGCGGCGATCGCCACCCACGACGCCGACCGGATCGAGGACGCCGTCGCCGACGTCCTGCCCCGCCTGCGGGGAGCCTTCTCGACCGTGGTGATGACCCGCGACCGGGTGATCGGCTTCCGCGACCCCCACGGCCTGCGGCCGCTCGTCCTCGGCTTGGTCCCCGGCCTTGAGCCGGGCGATCCGCCGCGCTACTGCTTTGCTAGCGAGTCGTGCGCCTTCGACATCATCGGCGCCCAGCTCCTGCGAGACGTGCGTCCGGGTGAGGTGATCTCGCTCGGGCCCGACGGACTCGAGTCGATCCAGGTGATCGACGGCGCCCGGCAGGCGTTCTGCGTGTTCGAGTACATCTACTTCGCTCGACCGGACTCGCGGATGAACGGCAACGTGCTCCAGGTCGCCCGCGGCCGGATGGGCGAGATCCTCGCGCGGGAGGCGCCGGTCGACGCCGATCTCGTGATCCCGGTGCCGGACTCCGGCAACCCTGCGGCCCGCGGCTACGCCCGGGCGAGCGGCCTTCCGCAGGACGACGGGTTCGTGAAGAACCGCTACGTCGCCCGGACCTTCATCCAGCCGGGTCAGGAGCTCCGCAAGCACGGCCTGCGGCTCAAGTTCAACCCGCTCCCGGAGATCGTCTCGGGCAAGCGGCTCGTGGTGGTCGACGACTCGATCGTCCGTGGGAACACCACCAAGCAGATCGTCGCGATGCTCCGGGATGCCGGGGCCGCCGAGATCCACATGCGGATCTGCGCGCCGCCGATCGAGCACCCGTGTCACTACGGAATCGACATGTCGACGCGGGAGGAGATGATCGCGCACGGCCGCACGCCCGAGGAGATCGCCGAAGTGCTCGGCTGCGACTCGCTCGCCTACCTGTCGCTCGCCGGCGTCTACGAGGCTGTCAACGGGACTCGGGAGAAGCACTGCGACGCCTGCTTCACGGGCGAGTACCCGCTCGCCGGGAGCGACTCGGCCCAGGGCAAGTACGCCCTCGAGCTGCCGCTCGCCAAGATCTAGACGACCCTCCAGACGGTCCTCGGTCCCGCCCCGGCAGCCCTCGCGCGGGCGCCCCGGCGGTGCTCGGTCGCCCTGTCACCCCTCACTCGGCCGCCCCCGCCGGTCCCCGGTCGCCATCTCACCCCCACTCGGCCCGCCGTCCGCGACCCTCGGCGACCCTCAGCGGCGTCCTGAGCGGCGTGCGGCCCGGGCGGCCGCACGCTCGTCGCGGGTTTCGCCGTCGTCGGGCACCCTCCGCCGGCGACCGCTCGTCGCCGACCAGAGCAGCCCGCTGAGCGAACCGCCGACGATCAGGGCGACGACACCGGCGGTCGCGCTGATCAGGAAGCCGGCGATCACGAGGAGCGCGTAGACCGGGGGGATGAGGTTGCGGATACCTGGTTGCTTCATCGCGGCTTCTCCTCTTGCGCGGGGCCCCGGCGATCGATCGGCGCCGGCGGCGGGACGCGCGCGAGTCTGGCAGAGTCGCCGGACCTCGCCAGGTCTCGGAGTGTCCATCTGCCGGAGACTGCCGCACTGTTTAGCACGACACAGTACACTCGGTGGACGAGCACTCCGTCGAGCTCCTGCTCGGAGGGAGTTGAAGGTGGCACCGTGGCAGGTGGGCACTGACTGTATCGACTCGCAGCAGGTGCGCCCATCTCTCATGGAGGATCCATGGCACAGCACAGCCCGCGCGGCGCCGGTCCGCGCACCATCGTCGGACGTAGTCGGCGCGTTGCAAGTCGGACGGCCGCCGCCGCCGCCCTGCTTAGCTCGCCGCTGCTGTTCGCCGCGCCGGCGGGTGCGGTGGCCACAAGCCCGCCGCTCGGCTCGGCGTCGACGTTCGCCGTGCTCGGGGGAAGCGCCGTCACCAACACGGGTGCAACGGTCCTCACCGGCGACCTCGGGGTCAGCCCCGGGTCGGCGATCTCGGGCTTCCCACCGGGCCGGGTCAACGGCACGGTACAGAGCACTCCCGTGTCGACCGCGGCTCAGGGTGACATCGGGACGGCGTACGGCTTCGCCTCGGGAGAGTCGTGCGACACCAACTTGACGGGCCTGAACCTTGGGGGGATGACTCTGACTCCAGGGGTCTACTGCTTCGACAGCACGGCTCAGCTGACCGGTGTCCTGAAGCTCGATGCCCAAGGCAGCTCGACCGCACAGTGGCTGTTCAAGGTCACGAGCGGCCTGACGACGGCGAGCAACGCGGCCGTCGTCCTCGTCAACGGCGGCTCGAGCTGCTCGAACAACGTCAACTGGCTGATCGGCAGCAGCGCGACGGTCGGATCGGGCAGCATCTTCCTCGGGAACATCATCGCCAACACGTCGATCACGATGGCGACGGGAGCGAACAGCACAGGCAGCCTGTACGCACACACGGGAGCCGTGACGATGGACACCAACAAGGTCGCGACCTGCTCCGGGCCGATCGCTCCACCGCCGGCGCTGGCGATCTCGACGGCGCCGTCGCCGAGCGTCCCGAGCGGCGGGACGATCTCGGACTCGGCCACGGTTTCGGGCGGCCTGTCGCCGAGCGGCACGGTGACCTTCGACCTGTTCGGCCCGGGCAACCCGACGTGCATGGGCGCGCCGATCTCGACGGCGGTCGGGACGCTCGTCGGCCAGCGCACGTCGTCGGGCAACCTCACGGCGGGTGCACCCGGCACCTACAACTGGGTCGCGACCTACGGCGGTGACGCGAACAACGCGCCGGTCACTTCGCCGTGCGGAAGCGAGCAGGTCATCGTGACCCCTCCCCGTACGCTGACCGGGCGGGCCTACGGCCTCAGCGCGAACGCGACCCTCGGTGGAATTCCGCTGGTCGACGTGGCTCCGACGCCGGACACCGGCCAGGTCTCGACGACGGCGTCCACGACCACCTCGACACCATGCCGGACGACGCTCAGGATGGTTGTGACGGCCGACGTCCTCTGCGCGAAGGTGACCACGCTCGCCGGGCCGGGTCAGTCGAGCGCGAGTGCGTCGGTCGCCGACGCGAGCGTGCCGATCACGACGCTCCCGACGATCACGCTGCGGGCGGTCTCCTCGTCGTCGACGACGACGTGCGCCGGGTCGACCGGCACGACCAGGATCGACTACCTCGCGGTCGGCGGCACGGTCGTGATCGCCGGGCCGACGAACGTTGCGCCGAACACGCGCGTCGCGCTCGCCGGGATCGGGCTGGTCCTCGACGAGCAGATTCCGATCACCAGTCCCGACCGGGGCCTGACCGTCAACGCCGTCCACATCACCGCCAGCGAGTTGGGCCTCGCCCAGGCCAACGTGGTCGTCGCGTCGTCGGAGAGCGACATCGGCGGCTGCTGACGATGAAGAGGAGCATTCGGCGCAGCTAGGACCGGACGCCAGACGGCGTCGGGGGTCGCGGACTCAGGAATCACTCAGGGTCCGCTCAGGAGGTTCGGGTGAGCGTGTCGGAGGATGACGACATGTCCACGCTATCGCCACCTCCTCCCCCCGGCGCCGGGTCGCCCGCCAGCCGGCCAGACGTCGAGATCGTCGTCCCGGTCTACAACGAGGCCGGGGTGCTCGAGACCAGCGTCCGCAGGCTCCACGCCTACATCGGCGAGAGCTGCGACTTCACCTTCAAGATCACGATCGCCGACAACGCGAGCACCGACGAGACGCTTGAGATCGCCCGCCGGCTGAGTGGCGAGCTCTCCGAGGTCGAGGTCATCCACCTGGCCGCGAAGGGCCGCGGGCTGGCACTCCGGGCGGCCTGGGGCCGCAGCGACGCGCGGGTGCTCGCCTACACGGACGTCGACCTCTCGACCGACCTCGCCGCCCTCACGGCGCTGGTCGAGCCCCTGCTCGAGCGCCGCGGCGACCTGGCGATCGGCTCGCGGCTGGCCGTCGGGGCGCGGGTGACCCGCGGGATCCGGCGGGAGGTGATCTCCCGGACCTACAACATCCTGCTGCGGGTCCTCCTCGAGGTCGGCTTCTCCGACGCCCAGTGCGGCTTCAAGGCAGGGCGGGCAGAGGTCATCCAGGGGCTGCTGCCGATCGTCGAGAACGACGCGTGGTTCTTTGACACAGAGCTCCTCTACCAGGCCCAGCGCAACAAGTTCGCGATCGCCGAGGTGCCCGTCACTTGGGTCGAGGACCGCGACTCGCGGGTCGCGATCGTCGCGACCGTGCGCGAGGACCTCCGGGGGATCGCCCGCCTGCGCCGGGCGCGGTCCACACGCCCGGTCGCCGCGGGCCAGCGGCGATCCCGAGCCGGCCAGCGGCTGGCGAGGGCTCACCACGTCGGACGACCGTCGCACTGACCAGGCCGGCCTCCGGCTCGAAAGGAAGACCTGCATGTCCACACCACCGATCACCGCACCAGGCGGCCGAGTCTCAGACCGGTCGCCGCGCACGCGCACCGAAGCACGCGTCCGACTGGCCGTCCGCGGGAACGAAGCCGATCCGCGCTGGTCGCGCCCGCTGCTGTGGGCGGTCGCCCTGCTGGCGGGTGTGCTCGGGTTCTGGGGGCTGACGCGCAACGGCTACGCGAACACCTACTACTCGGAGGCCGCGCAGGCGGCGAGCCGGAGCTGGACGGCGTGGATCACGAACGCGCTCGACGTCAGCGGATCCGACAGCCTCGACAAGGGGCCCCTCTCGAACATGGTGATGGGCCTCTCGGGCCGGATCTTCGGCTTCTCGAGCTTCAGCATGCTGATGCCGGAGGCGCTGGCCGGCGTCGGATCGGTCGTGATCCTCCACAACATCGTCAGACGGACGCTCGGGCACCGGGCGGCGATCCTCGCGGCCGTGATGCTCGCGACGGTGCCGATCTTCGTGGCGATGACCCGCTTCAACAACCCCGACGCGATCCTCCTCCTGACTGAGATCGCGGCCGCCTGGGCTCTGGTACGGGCGCTCGAATCCGGTCGGACCCGCCACCTCCTGCTGTGCGGGCTGCTCGTCGGCCTCGCGTTCAACACGAAGATGCTCGAGGCTTATCTCGTCGTCCCCGGGCTCGTCCTCACCTACCTGATCGCCGGGCCTCCGAAGCTCGGCCGGCGTCTGGCCCAGCTGGCGGCCGGCGGGGTCGCGATGTTCGGGGTGAGCTTCGCCTGGTATGGAGCGATGATGCTCCTGCCGGCGGCCGACCGGCCGTGGGTCGGCGACACGACCGACAACTCGTGGTTCTCGCTGATCTTCGGCGCCAACGGCCTCAGCCGTGTCTCAGGCAGCACCGGGGGACCCGGCGGGGGCGGCGGGTTCGGCGGCTCGACGGGCCCGCTGCGCCTCTTCAACTCGGTCATCGGCGGCCAGATCGCCTGGCTGATCCCGCTGGCGCTCGGCGGCCTCGGGCTCGGTCTGTGGACCCGCCGGCGGGCGGGCCGGACCGACCCGGCGCGGTCGGCCTACCTCCTGTGGGGCGGCTGGGGACTCGTCTCGTGGGCGATCTTCAGCTTCCAGGCGGGGATCTTCCACCCGTACTACACGACCCTCCTGGCGCCTGCCGTGGCCGTGCTCGCGGCGGGCGGGCTGGTGATCGCCTGGGATCGGGCGCGCGAGTCAGCGCTGTGGTCAGCGATCCTCGGGCTGGCGCTCACCGGGTCGGCGGTGCTCGGTGCTGTTCTTCTGGGGCGCGCCTCGGGGTTCGTGACGTGGCTGGGCCCGGTTGCGATCGCGCTGGCCGCGGCCGGCGGCCTGGCGCTGCTCGCGGCGCGACTGCGAGCCGATCGTGGCGGGCGCACGGCGCTGCCCGGCCGGCTCGCGGGCTTCGCGATCCTCGCCGGCCTGATCGGCGTGCTCGCGGGGCCGACCGCATACTCGCTGGCGACGGTGTCGAAGACCCTGGCCGGGAGCAACCCGCTGGCCGGGCCGGCGAGCGCGGAGGCCGGTGGTTTCGGCGGCGGTCCGGGTGGCGGGCGCGGCCGGCAAGCCGGTGCGCCGGGGTTCGGTGCGCCCCCCGGGGGCGCGGCTCGCGCCTCCGGAGCGACGCCGCCGGCGCTGTTTGGCAGCTCTGCTGGTGGGACGGGCGCGGCCGGGCTGCGCGGCGGCTTTACCGGTGGCGGCCCCGGGGGAGGATCGGTCAGCTCGACGGTCGTCAAGTACCTCGAGGCCCACCAAGGCGGCTCGCGGTACCTGGTGGCGGCGATCGGGTCGCAGACGGCGGGCGACCTGTCGCTGAAGACGGGACGCAACGTCGTCGACATGGGCGGCTTCACCGGCAACGACCCGGCGCCGACCCTGGCCAAGCTCGAGGGCCTGATCGACAGCGGCCAGCTCCACTACGTGCTGCTCGGGAGCGGCTCCGGCCGGCCGGGAGGCGGCGGATTCGGCGGACGGGGGGGTCCGGGAGGCGGGGCCGACAGCGCGGCGACGACCGCGCGAGACGCGTGGGTCAGAAGCCACGGAACGTTGGTCAAGATCCCCGGCCAGACCAGCTCGACCGCCAGCTCGCTCTACTACTTCGCCTAGGAGCGTTCGCGCGTTCCGCGTCCTCGCCGGCAGGCGTCCGCATCGCCGGCCGGCTCGGACGGGCGACGGCCTGCCGGCGTGACCGGGGCGAGCGCGCGGAGCTCGGCGAGGACGCGGGCGGAGACGTCCGCCGGCGACTCGCCCGGCTGGAGGCCACCGCCGGCCGGCGCGAAGAACCGGACGTGGATCCGGGGCCGCCGGGGGAAGCGCGCGATGTCGGTGGTCCCGGTGATCGCGCAGGAGACGAGCCGAGCGTCGGGGACGGCGGCGGCGAGCCGGCCGAAGCCGCTGCGCGCGCGCAGCGGCCGGCCGAGGCTGCGGGTTCCCTCGGGGAAGAGGCCGATGCACGCGCCGGCGCTGAGCTCGGCGATCGCCCGGTCGAAGGCGCCGGTGTCGCCGACCCCGCGGGTCACGGGGATCTGGCCCATGCCGGTGAGGGTCCAGTGGAGGCCCTTGACCTTCCAGAGCGAGGCCTTCGCGAGGGCGCGGATCTGGCGAGCCGGGAGGGCGGCGATGCCGCCGGCGACCGGGTCCCAGTAGCTGTCGTGGTTGGCGGCCAGGAGGATCGGCCCGGGTGCCAGGAGGAGCTCGCGACCGGAGACCTCGAGCCGTCCCCAGCGGCGGACGATCACCGAGAGGATCGCCATCACGACGCGATAGGTCCTCGTGATCGGCTGCGGCTGGCTCACGGCGGGGATTCTCCAGAAGACCCCGGACGCGCGGCGGGGCCCCTGCTCAGCGGTAGGCGTCGGCGCGGAGGTGCTGGGCCTCGTCGAGGCCCTGGAGCTTCTTGATCGACTGGCTCTCGATCTGGCGGATCCGCTCGCGCGTGAGATCGAATGTACGGCCGATCTCCTCGAGCGTGCGGGGCGGCCGGCCGTCGAAGCCGTAGCGGAGCTCGAGGACCTGGCGGTCGCGGTCTGAGAGGTTGCCGAGGACGTTGCGGATCGCCTGGCGGGTCAGGGACTGGGCGGCGCGCTCGTAGGGCGACTCGGCCTGCTCGTCGGCGATCGACTGGCCGAGCTCTGAGTCGTCGCCGTCGCCGATCGGCCGCTCGAGTGAGACCGGCGGCTGGGCCGAGCGGATGATCGACTCGACCTCGCGAGCGTCCATGCCGGTCTCGAGCGCGAGCTCGCCGGCCGTCGGGTCGCGTCCGAGCTCGCCCGAGAGGCGGCGCTCGGCCCGGCTGATCACGTTGAGCCGCTCGACCATGTAGACGGGGAGCCGGATCATCCGCGACTTGTCTGCCAGCGCGCGGACGATCGCCTGCCTGATCAGCCAGACGGCGTATGTCGAGAAGCGCAGGCCGCGGCGGTAGTCGAACTTCTCGGCGGCGCGGACCAGGCCGAGCGTGCCCTCCTGGATCAGGTCGAGGAAGGGAAGGCCCTGGTTGCGGTAGTTCTTGGCGATCGAGACGACCAGCCTGAGGTTCGACTCGACCATCTTGCGCTTGGCCTTGAGATCGCCGCGCTCGATCCGTCTGGCGAGGTGGAGCTCGTCGCGGCTCGTGAGGAGGGGAACCTTGCCGATCTCGTGGAGGAATACGCGGAGCGAGTCGATCGTGATGTCGGCGTCGAGGTCGAGCGGGCCGTTGGGGTCGGTCGGGTTTCCCGGGCCCCGGACGGGCTTGGCCGGGAGCGGCAGCGGCTGCGCGGCGAGCGGACCGTCCGGGTCGTCGTCGTGGCCGGCGGCTTCGAGGATGCTCCGGATCTGGGCGAGGTCGGCTTCGTCGAGCTCGAGTTCGGCGATCGCGCCGGCGAGCTCGCTCGGGCTGAGGGTGCCGAGCAGCAGCCCGCCGCTGGCGGCGACGTCCAAGATCTCTTCAAGCCCGTCCAGCTCGACTGCAGACACTGACCAACTCCGTTCAGACCCCAAGCGTGTCTCCGGCACGCCGGCCGCCGGGCCGCGGGAGCATTCGCCGCCGCAGGCCGTGCCCTTTCCCCTACGTTGACGATCGGCGACTGGATCACCCGCGGCGCGGGAGGCCGCTGCGGCGCTCTACAGCGTCGCGAGGAGGCCGAGCAGGCCGGTCGAGTACTTCTCGACGAAGGCGGGACCGACGCCGCGAATCGCGATCAGCTCCTCGGGGGAGGCGGGCCGGCGGCGGAGGAGCTCCTCGAGCACGGCGTTGCTGGCGACCGTGTAGGCCGGCTTGCCGTCGGCCAGATCGAGGCGCCAGCGCTTCAGCGTGGCGAGCTCGGCGTCGTCGACCGGGGGGCCCGGCGGCTGGGAGGAGGCGCTGCGCTGGGCGGGGGACGACTTGCGGACGGCAACCGTGACGGCGTCGACGTCGATCCAGTCGATCGGCGAGCAGACGTCGCAGCAGCGGCCGTCGGGAGCTGTGGGGGTGTCGTCGCCGAAGTGGTCGAGCAGCTGACGGCGGCGGCAGACGTCGCGGGAGTCGGCGAATCGCTTGAGCGCCTGGTAGGCGTTCCACCGGCGGTTGGCAGCCTCCCGGCAGAGGCGGCGGGCTTCGTACTCGTCGAGGCGACCGGTGAAGCTGGCGGCGAGGTTTCCTCCGGGAGCCGGCGAGAGGGTGACGTGGCCGGCCCGCTCGGCGACGGCCAGGGCGATCCGCTCGCGGTCGTCCTGCCCGCGGGAGTCGATCACCGCGACGCCGCCGGAGGCGCGGCGGCGGAGCCGATCGATCACGCCGCGGACGTCGTCTACGGTCATCTCGGAGTTCTTGATGAACTGGATCAGCCGGCCGAGGTCACCGCGCATCGCGAGCAGGACGGCCTTCGCCGGACGGCCGTCGCGACCGGCCCTCCCGGCCTCCTGGTAGTAGCCCTCGACACTCGAGGGGAGCGCCCAGTGCCAGACCGAGCGGATGTCGTCCTTGTCGATCCCCTGACCGAAGGCGTTGGTCGCGACGACGACATCGACGGCTCCGTGCATGAACCGCCGCTGGCTCTCGTCGCGAGCCTCAGCGGCCATCCCGGCGTGGTAGCAGGAGGCTGGGATCCCGGCCTCGCGCAGCAGGCCGCCGACGAGCTCGGTGTCCTTGCGGGTCCCGCAATAGACGATCGCCGGGCGGTTCTCGGGATCTGCGAGCCCGGCGAGGAGGATCTGGCGCTTGCGGGTGACGGCGCCGTCGCCGGCGAGGGCGATCACGTCGAAGCTGATGTTCGGCCGGTCGAAGCCCCGACGGACGATCAGCGGGTCGCGCAGGCCGAGGCGGTCGGCGATCTCCTGGGCGACGCGGGGCGTCGCCGTCGCCGTGGCGGCCATCACCGGCGGGCGGCCGAGGAGGTCGATCACCGGGCGGAGACGGAGGTAGTCGGGACGGAAGTCGTGGCCCCACTCGCTCAGGCAGTGGGCCTCGTCGACGACGAAGAGGGCGATCTCCCGGGTCAGCAGTGCGGCCCGGAGCGCCCGGCTGACGAAGCGCTCGGGAGCGCAGAAGAGGATCTGCGCACGACCGGAGCGGATCTCGTCGAGCGTCGCGCGGTTGCGCTCGCCTCCTAGGTTCGACGCGAGCATGGCCGAACGCTGACCGGCCGCGACGAGACGCTGGTGCTGGTCTGAGATCAGCGCGATCAGGGGACTGACGACTACCGTGAGGGCGTCGCTGGCGATCGCCGGGAGCTGATAGCAGAGGCTCTTGCCGCCGCCGGTGGGCATCACGACGAGGCTGTCGCGGCCGTCGAGCGCCGCCTGGACGGCTTCGCGCTGGCTTGGTCGGAACGCGTCGAGGCCCATCAGGGCGAGCAGCTCCTCGGGCGTTCGTGTCGTCCGGATGCCGGTCGGGCGGGGCCCAGAGCGGTCGCGTCCGGCGGCCTCGAGGGCGACGAGCTCGGCGAAGTCGAAGCCGTCGTCCTCTGCGTCCTCACCGGGTCCGAGGCTCTCGTGGGCGGCCAGCCAGGCGGCGGTCTCGTCGTCGGGAAGGGCTGCGAGATGGTGCTCCAGCGCGGCGATCAGCTCGCGCTCTGGTTCGGCGAGCTCGGGGAGGCGCCTGCGAGCGCGGGCGAGGTCCCGCTCGGCGAGGGCATCCAGGGCGTCGGGCAGGGCGGCCGAGCGCTCGGGGGTGCCGGCGAGGAGACGCCCGAGCCCGGCCAGCAGCGCCCGCTCGGCGGGGTCGAGGCGGCTCCAGGAGGCGCGGGCGTCGTCGAGGCCGGCCGGGTCGCCGGCGGCGGCTCTCGAGAAGGCGGCGAGCACGGGTTGCACGGCCTGAAGGTAGCGCGTCGTCCGGCTGTCATCCGCGAACGGTATGGTCAGCCGCAGGTGAACGGGTCAGGCGCCACCGATGAATAGACCGCTGCCGATCGGCGTGCTCGCGTCCGGCGAGGGGACGAACCTCCAGGCCCTGATCGACTCGGTCCACGGGGTCGAGGCCGAGATCGTCGCGGTCGGCTCCGACCGTCCGCAGGCGCCGGCCCTCGAACGGGCGCGGGCGGCCGGCATCCCGACCGCTGCGTTCCCTCTCGAAGCGGGCGAGAGCCGCGCGACTCGCGACCTGCGGATCGCCAACTGGGTCTCCGACCAGGGGGCCCAGGTGATCGTCCTGGCCGGCTACATGCAGCTGCTCGACCGGGGCTTCCTCGGCTGGTTTCCCGACGCGGTGATCAACGTCCATCCGTCCCTGCTGCCGGCCTTTCCCGGGCTCGGCGCGATCGAGCAGGCGCTGGCCTACGGAGTGCGGGTCTACGGGGTCAGCGTGCATCTCGTCGACGACGGGGTCGACAGCGGGCCGCTGATCCTCCAGCGGGCGATCGAGCTCCCGGCGGTCCACCGGGCCGAGCAGGTGCTCGCGGCGCTGCGGCCACTCGAGCACGCCCTGCTGCCCGAGGCCGTCCGCCTGTTCGCGCGCGGGGCGCTCAGTCGTGATCCGGCGAACCCGCGGCGGGTGCTGATCGCCGAAGGCTGACGCCGTCGGGGACTCCGGGCCGCCGGTCTGCCGATATGCTCGACCCGTGGCCAAGGCCGCCGACATCCCGCCGGTCACCGACCCGGTAGCCGACCTCGTGGCGCCGGGTGACGTCCCGGTCCGCCGGGCCCTGCTGTCGGTCTCAGACAAGCGCGGCCTGGTCGATTTCGCGCGGGGCTTGCGCGAGCTGGGGATCGAGATCGTCTCGACCGGAGGGACCGCCCGCGAGCTCGGCGGCGCGGGGATCGAGGTGCGGAGCATCGACGACTTCACGGGCTTCCCGGAGATGATGGACGGCCGGGTCAAGACGCTGCACCCGAAGCTCTATGCCGGCCTCTTGGCGGTCCGCGACGATCCGGTCCACATGCGCGAGGCGGCCGAGCACGGGATCGAGTTCGTCGAGCTCGTCTGCGTCAACCTCTACCCCTTCGAGCGGACCGTCGCCCGGCGGGGGGCGCTGGACGCCGAGGTCATCGAGAACATCGACATCGGCGGCCCGACGATGATCCGGGCAGCGGCGAAGAACCACGCGTACGCGGCGGTCGTCGTGCGGCCGGAGAGCTACGACGCGGTGCTCGACGAGCTGCGCGAGAGCGGCGGCCTGGTGTCGATGCCGACGCGAGAGAGCCTGGCTGCCGAGGCCTTCGCCTACACCGCCCGCTATGAGACGGCGATCGCCCGGTGGTTCGCCGAGAAGGGCGAGGACTTCCCGTCGGTGCACATGCGCGCCTACGAGAAGGTCGTCGACCTGTCCTACGGGGAGAACCCCCACCAGCGGGCGGCCTACTACCAGCACGTCGGGTCGCGGGCCCACCTCCTGTCGATGGTCCGCCAGCACCAGGGCAAGCAGCTGTCGTTCAACAACCTGCTCGATCTCGACGCGGCGCGGAGCCTGGTCGGCGAGTTCGAGGGACCGGCGTGCGTGATCATGAAGCACAACAACCCCTGCGGGGTCGCGCTCGGGAGCTCGGCGCTGGAGGCCTATCAGCGGGCCTTCGCCTGCGACCCGCAGAGTGCGTTCGGCGGGGTGATCGCGTTCAACGCGCCAGTCGACGGGGCGGTCGCGCAGGCGATCGTCGGTCAGTTCCTCGAGCTCGTGATCGCTCCGGGATTCGACGAGGAGGCGCTTGAGAAGCTCGCGGCCAAGCCGAATGTCCGGGTGCTCGAGAACGGCGAGCGGCGCCGGGACGGGGCCGACCCGGAGGAGCGCCAGGTGATGGGCGGGATGCTCCTCCAGGACCGGGACATCGTGCTCGAGGAGCGCTCCCAGATGAGCGTGATGACCGAGCGCCAGCCGACCGAGGACGAGTGGCGCGACCTGCTGTTCGCGTGGCGGGTCGCCAAGCACGTCCGGTCGAACGCGATCGTGATCGCCAGGGATGGGGCGACGACGGGCATCGGGGCCGGCCAGATGAGCCGGGTCGACTCGGTGCGCCTGGCGATCGAGAAGTCGGGGCTCGACTCGCTCGAGGGGGCGGCGCTCGCCTCAGATGCGTATTTCCCCTTCCCCGACGGACCCGAGCTGGCGATCGAGGCGGGTGTCCGGTCGATGATCCAGCCGGGTGGGTCGATGCGGGACGGTCTCGTGGTCGAGGCGGCCGACCGGGCCGGCGTCGCGATGGTCGCGACGGCCCGCAGGCACTTCCGCCACTAAAAGGAGGCCCACGGCGCTCGAGCGGTGGGACACGACCTTTTCAGTGGGCGTCGAGCATTTCGGCGATCGTCCGCATCGCCTGGGCCGCGGCCTTCAGGTCGGGCTCGGGCGAGTCACCGAAGCGCTCCTGCCAGATCGCCTGGGAGGCGGCTCGCTTCTGCTCGACGAGGCGATAGCCGTCCTCGGTGAGGCTGACCAGGCAGACGCGCCGGTCCCGGGTGTCTCGCCTGCGCCGGGTCACGCCGGCCGCCTCGAGATGGTCGAGCATCGCCGTCGTCGAGGCCGGGTTGCAGTTGGCCGCCTCGGCCAGGGCTCCTGCGGTGTGCGGTCCGTCGCGGAGGACCATCAGCGCCCGCAGCTGGGCGTAGGTGAGGCCGCCCTGACGATGGTGCTGGTCGCGCCCGCGGAGCCGCCGCTCGGCCCCGAGCAGCTCCGAGAGGGCGGCGCGGACGTCGTCGATCAGGAGATCGTGGGCAGCCGTCGGCTCGACGGCGGGGGGTGGCTCGGACGGGCCGTCGGCGATCGTGGTCACAGCGCGCCCTCGAGGACCGGCTCGCGGGCGAGCGGCTGGGCAGCGGGGTCATCGTGCTCGTGGGGTGAGTGGGGCCGGTCGCGCTCGCGCGGCCCCGCCGGGGGGGTGAGCGCTCCGGCGGACCTGGCCCGCCGCTCGATGATCATCAGCACGGCCGTCGGGACGAGCGCGGCGAGCGTCAGGCCCATCACCCACCAGTAGGTCGCGCCGAAGGCGCCGGCGACGGCCGAGGAGGATCCGTGGATCCCGGCGTGGGCGGTCTTCGTCTCGAGGACGACGGCGATGATCGCCGTGCCGAGCGAGCCGCCGACGCGCTGGAGGACCGTGAGCTGGGGCGAGGCGTCGTTGACCTGCTCGGGGGTGAGGACGGAGAAGGCGGCGGTCATCGCCGGCATGATCGCGAGGCCCATGCCGACGCCGCGGACGGCCATCGCGCCGCCGATCACGAGGTAGGACGTCCTGGCGTCGATCAGGACGAAGGGGATCGTCGCCGCCGTGAGGACGAGGCCGCCGATCAGCGAGGTCAGCCCGGCGCCGAATCGCCCGGTCGACCGGCCCGAGAGAAACATGCCGATCCCGGCGCCGAGGCCCTGGGGAATCATCAGGAGGCCCGTGCTGATCGCGTCCTCGCCGCGGACGGTCTGGAAGTAGAGGGGCATGAGGATCATCGCGCCGAACAGAGCAGCGCCCAGGCAGAAGGTGGTGATCGAGGCGGCCCGGAAGGCGGGGTTGGAGAACAGCTTGAGATCGAGCAGCGGGCGCTCGATTCTGCGGGAGCGAATGACGAACAGCGCGAGCAGGCCCAGGCCGGCGAGGACGGGCAGGAGGACCGAGGATGCGGTCAGGCTCCCCGCTGTCTCGCTCTCTGACAGCCCGTAGGTGATGCCGACCACTCCGGGAGCGGCCAGGGCCAGGCCCATGAAGTCCAGCCGGCCGGCCTGGGCGGTGCCAGACTCATCGTGGGGCAGCAGTCGCAACGCGAGCACGAGCGCCAGGGCGCCGATCGGAACGTTGATCAGGAAGATCCATTGCCATCCGACGCCCTGCAGCAGCAGACCGCCGAGGGTGGGGCCGAAGACGGGGGCGAGCACGATCGGCTCCCCGATCACGCTCATCACC
>JAXDHV010000095.1:0-3426 GCA_034664295.1 Solirubrobacteraceae bacterium
CGACCTCCTCGGCCTCCCCGCCGACGCCTACCTCAACGCCACCCCCAGCCCCTAACCAGCCCGACTCGCCCACCCACCGGATCCCCGACGGGGGGAGATATCGGATCCGAGAAGCGCGGAACGAGAGCCCGAGACCCCGATCCCCAGTCGATCCGGGAGACGAGTAGGAAGATAGGAAGATGCGGATTTACGGGCCTTTCGTGTCCATCGAGAAGCTTACCGAGGCAGCTGATACCCGCAGTTTGCGGCGAATTACGTGGCGTTGGGCCATGCGGAGGCCCCTCGTGGCCCAAACTCCGGTCGCTGCTCGATCGAGGGCCCGCCAGCCTCAGGCGCGGTCCCGATCCCGAAGCGGCCCTCGAGTCCCGGGGCAGAGGGAGGGCGTTACACGAGACCGGCGCGCGTGCTCGACCACCCGGGTTCGACTGACGCTCGCCGTGGTTCTGCTTGCGGGCGGAGCCGTCACGGAATTCGGGCCGATGCCGCGGCGGCCGGCTCATGCCTGGGCCGGCTCTTCAGCAGGGTTTGGAAGAGCTGGTTGGCGTACCGCTCGGCGTCACGTCGGACCCACTCTTCGGTGACCATCGCCCACCAGAACGCGCAGAGAACCGCGTCCGTGAGCGCGGCCGCGAGGAAGCTGTCTGGCGATCGGCCGCTGGACGCCGCCCAGAGCGTCGTCGCAAGAATCGTGCCTACGGCTGCTGCGACGCGCCCGTAGCTGCGGATGGCGAGGCAGTTACGACGGAAGCCATAGCTCGCCGTGACGTCCGCCAAGATCTTGTTCGCGTCGTCCTCGCGGAGCCATGCGCGTACCTGGTCGACGGCTCGATCGTAGCCGCCCATCGCTTCTTCCGGACTCAGCTGCTCGTTCTCGCCGGTTGGGAGCAGCGCCCCGATTGCGGTCTCGACCGCTGCTCGCCGCGCGTTTGTAGCCGCCAGGTCGGTGGCGTCGGCGAGTCGTAATCGATTGCTGCTCGGACGTCCGCCCCAAGACCGGAACAGGCCCTTTTCGAGTTCGCGTCCCATGTCCGCGACCTGCTCGGAAAGGACGACAGCGAGCACGGCGGTGGCGCCGCAGGAGAGCGCGCCGAGCGTGACCGATGAGAAGCCGACGGCCACCAGCAGGCTCATCGCCGGCGACACGAGCAGCAGCGAGGGACTCGCGCGTGCACGGATGCGGTAGGCGTCGAGCATCAGTCGTCCTCCTCGACCATCGGGCCGAGGGGTGCGACGGGCACCCACCCTTGGCGACTTCCCAAGCCTTCGCGGTTGCAGATCGTCTTGCCGGCGGTCGCTACGACGTTGCACCCGCGGCGCATGTGGGCGTTGACCACCTTGCCGGAGGGGTGCTTGTCGGACTGCGCGACGCAGGACACGATCGCAGTCCGGACTCCGGTCTGGCCGGTCGGCCCGAGCAGCCGGTCAAGCCAGGCCGAGGAGCAATTCCGCCGGCTTCCGTGATGAGGGATCTGAACCATCGTTGGCTTCGCGGCGAGTCCGACCGCCTCAGCGTAGTCCCAGGCTGCCTCGAGAGCCGGCACTCCGGCGTCGGCCGTGAAGAGTTGCGTGTGCTCGCCGAACTTCGCGAGGATGATCATCGAGGAGTTGTTGCGCGGGTTGACGTCCTTGGCGTCGAATGGGCTCTCGACACCCAATGCGGCGGCGAGGCGATCGGCGAGGCTACGTGCCGCCTCGAGCAGGATCGCGCCGGCTTTCGCAACGGTC
This sequence comes from Solirubrobacteraceae bacterium, assembly GCA_034664295.1. Taxonomy (GTDB): domain Bacteria; phylum Actinomycetota; class Thermoleophilia; order Solirubrobacterales; family Solirubrobacteraceae; genus Palsa-513. Next base: position 1,726 of record JAXDHV010000095.1, read on the forward strand.
GACTTCTCGTCGACCTGTTCCTTGACGAGTTGCTCGTAGTAGGCCTCGGTTGGGCCGAGGAGCGTGATGGCCCCGCCAAATTCGGAGGCTCCCGCCCACGCCTCATGTACCTCCGTGCCCTGGGCCTTGGCGACGCTCATGAGGTCATTGACCGCGGCGGCCGCGGGTAGCGACGCGCCGCCTCGTGCCCCAAGGTCGTGCAACCACAACTGCTCGACCGTAAGGCCGCGAATGACTTCGCCCATCCCCCCGATGTGGTCGCCGTCGGGGTGCGTCAGGATCGCGAGGTCGACGACGTCGGTGCCGTAGTACTGCTTGATGTGCTCGACAAGCGCTTCTCCGTCGTCCGCGTAGCCGGCGTCGATCACGACGACGGCTTGTGTGCCGGTGTCTGGACGCGTGAAGCGCGCGCAGATCGCGTCGCCCGACTTTCCGGCGTCTCCTACGGGGAGAAAGTCAATCTCGTGCATCAGGCACTCCACCTTTCCGGTCGCTCGGTGAGCTCGCCGCGCCTTGACGAGCGGACGCGGTAGAAGCCGTAGCTACCAAACGCCTTCTGGTAGCAATGCAAACTCGTCGGACGGAACGGACGTTCGCCTCCCTGGCGCGGCGGGGATTCTTCGCTCAGGCTACGGCGCGGAGGCGGTATCGACCGGTGCGTCGGCCGACGGCCTCGACATCATCGGCGCGACTGACCTGCGAGAGGAACGTAGCCCGCGGGTCTTTCCCAGCGACCGCTATCCCTTCTGACGCGACGAGGTCGTACCACTCCCGGTAGTGAATTTCGGCGCCGGGGGGGTAGTGCTTGCGCAAGACGACGACCGCGACTTCGCGAAGGCGGCGGCCGCGCAGCGCCCCGCCGAGTTGCTCGATCGTGGTCTGCAAGGAGATCCCCAGGACTTCGGCCATCGAACGCAGCAGGCCCTCGTCGGCGGCGACTTGCTCCGCGGCCTGATCGGCGAGGGCACGGAGCCGCTGGGCACGCGCGCGGCTGCCCTCCAGTCCGATCAGCATTTTCAGGTGCTCCGCACGGAGCGCTTCAGCGAGGGGAAGATCGTCAACGGGAGCCACAGCGTCATCATGCGCTTCGGCGCGGACGGACAGCGGCAATCTATCTGTGGGCCAAGGGCAGCCTGCCCAAGCAACCGTGCCTCGGCCCGGCGGGCGGCGTCATGGGACCGCATCGTGTGGGCGCAAGCGCAACTCTTCTGCGTGTGCCATCCGCAGCTCCGCGGCAAGCATGCGTAGCGCCGCTTGGCGCCGCCGGTCGAGCGTCCGGAAATCTGCCAGCAGCGACTGCTCGCCCGGGTCGGAGCCGTCGTCTTCGGGCGGCGGCGCCGCCGAGCGCGACCAGGCCAGCGCTACGGCTGGAAGCTCGCCGCGACCGGTAACTCCGGCATCGGCGGCCCGCACACGGACCCGCTCGTCGAGGTCGCGGCCGCTGAGGTCGCAGGCGGCCATCCACTTCAGCGACCCGGCGTCGAGGTTGTAGTAATGCCCCAGCGCGTCGAGCGTCAGGTCACGGGGCCTAGCAACCTTCACGGCTTCGAGCCGCCGAATGGTCCTTCCCGCCACGCCAACCGCAGCTGCAACCCGCTCGGGGCTCTCCCCCATCAGACAGCGTGCGTCAAACAGCACGCCAGCGAGCAACTCCATGCCGGTCACGCATTGCATCGTCTCATAACCAGCGTACGCCGGTTA
>JAXDHV010000010.1:0-166361 GCA_034664295.1 Solirubrobacteraceae bacterium
CCCCCCCCCCCCCCCCCCCCCGCGCCGGAGCGCCCGCCGCGACGACGAACAGTCGCAGCAGTTGGAGGATGCCGGCCCCGCCGGAGACGTACTGTCGATCGAGGCCGGTGATCACGAGCACGGCGACCGGCGGAATGCTGAGCGTCTCCTGGGCCCCTCAGGCCGGGTTGTGGCCGTCTGACCGAGGGTAGTCCGTGGGCGTGCCGGTCTGCCGAGCCGAGTCCAGCCTTCCGTTGTCGGTTCACGCCTCGCTCGCGGCAGTGCTGGTCTGTCTGCTGATCGCGGCGTGCGCCGGCGGGCGCGACGCGCCAGTCCACGCGGTCGGCCGGGCGCCGCGGCTGCCCGCGACGGGGCGTCTTGCCGGCGGCGCGGCGTTCCGCGTGACGCTCCAGCCGACCATCGTCCCGGTCGGATCGCGGCCGCTGCTCGTGCCGGCCTGGTGCCCACGCGTCGACCTTGTCTATCCCGGCAACCACCCGACGCACGGCGCAGTCGGATGCCGGCAGGTCCGCCCCCATCTCCCCACCGGTGGATACGCGATCTTCTGCCGCCTGCCCGAGGTGTTCGTGCTCCTCGTGAGCAGCGCCGCGACCCGGTCGGTCTCCGTCGTCACGGCCTCCGGCCGCCCCGTCGCCCTGACCAACTACGCGACGGACGGTTTGATCGGCCGCTTCTGGCTGGCTCATTACCCCGGGGATGCCTCGCCGCGCTTAGTGGCCTCGGTCGAAGGCACACACCCCTACCTCCAGCGCTACTCCGTGGTCAGATGTCTTGCCACGGGCAACACGAACGGCCTGCTTGGTCGGTGAGCGGTGACCAGAATCCTGTTGATATGGCGCGTGGGATCTTCAGCGGTCGCTTCGACTCGCTCGCCAAGCCGGCGCGCGCGTGACGTCCGAGTCAGAGATCGAGGATCAGCGCGAGAGCGTCGTCTACGGCGCGCTGCTCATCGCCATCCAGATGACCGGCCGACGGCCCGAGTCGCTGTGGATCGACAACGACAGTCTGCTCGACCAGGACGCGAGTGTCGGTGCCGCCGACATCTATCGCCGGGCGAAAGCTCTCGCGCGTGCAGCCGTCGCGGTTGGGGCGACCAACGTCGGGCTCAGGTCACGGAACTCGTCGGCCTGCACGATCACCGCATAGCGGGCGCCGCGTTGCTCGTGTCCGCCGGTACCGCGCGGGCCGGGCAGGCGGAAGACGTCGCCGCGGATCATGTCAATCGAGTCTCGGCGGGGCGAGATCGGCCATCTGTTCGCGGATGACTCGCATTTCCTCGGGGCCGGCCACTATGCCTCCCTGATCAGCAAGGCAGGGCCCCTTGTATCGGCAGGGAGCACGGCCGGATGATTCGGAGAACGGCTAGAGCTGATCGGACTGAGTGGTCACGGGTCGGTGGAGGTGAAGCGGCCGACCTCGAGGTCGGCTATGAGATGCAGCTCTGCACCGCTGCGAACGAGGGCACCGAGCTCCTCGTCCGCACGAATCGGCCTCCGAGCCGACGGCCGGCTACGCCCGTCTGAGCCAGCGCCGTCGAGTTCGATGGACGGTCGCGAGTTCGGGGTCCCTACGCGGCGGCCTCCCGGGCGGCGAGCACCGCGGCGTCGTAGTCGGGCTCGGCCATCTGATCGGCGATGTACTGCGCGTGTGTGATGATGCCGTTTCGGTCGATCACGAAGACCGCACGCTGGAGCAGTCGCCACTCCTTCAAGAGGACGCCGTAGTCGGTGCCGAACCGCTCGTTCGCGTGTGCCGAGAGGGCTTCGTGTTCGACGGCGTGCGCCGTCCGCCAGCGAGCCTGGCCGAACGGCAGGTCCATGCTCACGGTGTAGACGCGCACCGTCGGCGGGAGTCTGCCGCACGGAGCTCTTCCCAGCGGCGTGTCTCGATGTGGCAGACCGGTGTGTCAAGGGAGTTGACGACGTTGAGGATCCGAACCGTACCGGCCGACTCGCCTAGGGTCACGTCGCGCATCGCGTCTGCCTCGACGTCGAGGCAGACGAGCTGGAACTCGGGTGCACCCTCCCCTACCTCGAGCTTGCGGCCGACGATCGTAAGCTGCTCCTCAAGCTCGAAGGCCTCGCCCGTCCGCTGCGGTATGTCGTCAATCGCTTCGGGCACGTTCCTCCAACCGCCGCTACTCAAGCGTCGATTTTCCGGTCCTCTCGGGCCTTCGCCCTGGCGGCCTTCCGGACCCGCTTCGCCTTCTTCATCGCCTTCTTCTTGAGCCTCTTGGCCTTCTTCGCCAGCTTCTTCGCGCTCGCCTTCTCCTGCTTCTTGTTCTTCTTCTTCTTCTTCTGCTTCTCGTTCTTCTTCTGCTCGGCAGCCTCCGCGTCGGCCTCGGGCGCCTTCCCGTCCGGGTCTTCTCCCTGCGTCGGCCTGAAGACCCCCGCCCCCAGGTCGTCGACCTTCGCGCGCATCTCCTTGATCGTCTTGCGTGCCGACTTGGGGATCTGTCCTCGAGCGGTCTCGGCGTTCTCGGCGATCCGCTTCGCGAGCTCCTTGCGCAGCCCCAGCCTGCGGAGCCGATGTGCGAGGTCGGAATTCTTCTTCTTCTTGTTCTTGTTCTTCTTCGGAGTCTTGCCCATCGGCGTACCTTAGCCCGATCCTCGTTGCCAGCTCGAAAATCCAGCGCTCAGCACCACCCGCCTCGCCTCACCAGCTGGGTGGGAGCTCGACGGCGCTGGGCACCGGCAACCGCGTGTCGTCGGCGTAGTTGCGGACCGTCGGGACCGCCAAGGCTCCGATCAGAAGGAGAACGAAGAGTGCGGCAGCTGCGTAGAGGGTGACCGAGAGACCGATCGCCGCCGCGACCGGCCCGCTGATCGCGAGCCCGACCGGTTGGAGGGCGAGCGAGCCGAGGTAGTCCCAGGAGCTGACACGCGACTGCTCCTCGGGTGAGACCTCACGCTGGATGGCGGTGATCCAGAAGACGTTGAACAGCGTGATCGACGATCCCTCGATCAGCGCGGCGAGGAGGATCAGCGGGAGCGGAGCGTGGGCTGCGAGCAGGGCGTAGAGCGTCGGTCCGCCGATCAGGAACACGAGGAACGACGCGCGGAGCGGGTGCCGTGGTCGCCAGCGCATGCCCGGCAGGCCGCCGAGCAGGGCGCCGAGGCCGAGCGCCGTGGAGATCGCCGCCCAGGCCCCGGGCCCGCCGAGTGAGATGCGTGCGACCTGGGGCCCGAGCACCTGGAGCGGACTGAACACGAAGGCGCTGAACAGCGTGAAGTAGAGCACGGTGACCCAGAGCCACTCCCGCGAGCGGAAGGCCCGCCAGCCGGCCCGCAGCTCGGTCAGGGTGGTCGTCCTCGCGGCGACCACGACGGGCGTGACGTGCATCAGGCTGAGGAAGCCGGCGCTGGCGATGAAGGTCGCCGCGTCGACCGCCAGGCCCCAGCCGGCTCCGATTGTTGCCACGAGGACGCCGGCCAGGGCCGGACCGAGCACGCCGGCGAGGTTGCCGCTGGCGCCGAGCAGCGCGTTCGCGTTCTGCAGAGTTCCAGGCGCGACGGTCTGCGGGACGACTGAGGACGCTGCCGGTTCGAAGAACGCCTCGGCGGTCCCGTAGACCGCCTGAAGCCCGGCGATCTCCCAGATCTGGGCGTGGCCGCTGACCAGGAGCACCGCGCTCAATCCCTGCGCGAGCGCCCGCACGCCGTCGGAGGCGAGCATCACGCGCTGGCGCGGCAGGCGGTCTCCCCAGACACCCCCGATCAGCACGAAGACGACCAGCGGGACGCTCTGGGCCGCAAACACGATCCCAAGGTCCGTGACCGATCCGGTCAGCTCGAGCACGGCGAACGCGAGCGCCACCGGCACCAGACGATCGCCAAGAGCGGAGATCGTCTGGCCTAGGAACAACTGCCGAAATGCTCTCTCGCGAAGGGCGCCGAAATCCACACCTCCAGCCTATGCGCCGTCGCGCCAGGTGCAGATCACCCCGCGTGCCGGGTCCGAGGCGGAGATCCGACGTGCCGTGAGGAGATAATCGGGCGGCGATGGATTTCGGGTTCACAGCCTTCCACCGCGGCGGCTTCGGGCCGCCGCTCGTCTGCCTGCACGGGTTCACCGACACATGGCGCGTCTGGGAACTGGTCCTGCCGAGGCTCGAGCGCCAGCACTGCGTGCTCGCTCCGACACTGCTCGGCCACGCAGGCGGCCCTCGCCTCGACGGGCCCGCCTCGGTCGAGGCGATTTCGGACGCAGTCGAGCAATCGATGGACGGTGCCGGCTTCGAGACGGCCCACATCGTCGGCAACTCGCTGGGTGGCCGAATCGCGCTCGAGCTCGCGACCCGCGGTCGGGCCGATTCGGTTGTCGCCTTCGCCCCGGCCGGCGGCTGGGCGGCGGGCGCCCCACTGTTCGAGGACGTGCTTGCCCGCCAGGCGACCCTCCACGACCAGGCCAGGGCGGCCGCACCCCACGCAGCGGCGATCCTCGCATCGACGGCCGGGCGCAGGCGGGCGACCGAGCTCCTGAGCACCCACTTCGAGCACATTCCCGCCGACCTCCTCGCACACCAGATGCTCGGCGTCGCCAGCTGCCGGGGGGCCCGCGAGATGATCGAGGGTGCTCGCCGCGACGGCTACCCCGATCTCGCCGCCGAGCAGATCGTCTGCCCGGTGCGGATCGTCTGGGGCACCGCCGACAAGCTCCTCCCCTGGCCGGCCGCTGCGGTCCGGTTTCGGACGGAATGGCTCCCCCACGCCGATTGGATCGAGCTCGAGGGGATCGGCCACTGCCCGCAGCTCGACGTCCCGCTCGAGACCGCTCAGCTGATCCTCGGGTTCACGACCCGCTGAGCCCGGAGCAACCCGTCAGAGCCCCGCCGGGAAGGAGATCGTCGTCGGCGCGACCAGCGGCGCCCCGACCTCGAGCTGGATCTGGGCGAATGAGTCGATTCGTATGTTGCGCGGGTCGCCGTGGTAGAGCTTCCCGTTCACGATGGCCGTGACCTTCCCGCTCGCCGGGCCGACGCGGTCGGCAGTGAGCGGCTGACCCCAGACATCGAAGAAGTCACCGAGCGTGAAGGTCCGCTGGACGGGTGACTCGATGTGGATCAGTCCGTCGGCGGCATGGGTGTGCAGCCAGTAGAAGCACCTCCCGCCGGCGACGAACGGACCGGCCTGGTTGCTCTGGATCTGCGGGTCGATGATGCCGATGCCGCCCGGGATCTGCCGGGCCGCGCCACCGAGGAAGAGCGTGAGATGCGCGTGGATGTGGAAGAGGGTCTGCTCCGATCCCAGGCACTGAATTCCGTCGATCGGCCGCGGCGACGATGTCGTCGCCCGATCGGCGAGGACGGGCACGGCCGGAATCGGGATGCCCTCGGGTCCGAGCGGCCCCGGCGCGCCCGGGGAGATCAGTGGACCGAGCGACGCGAGTCCCCCGAGGCTCGAATTCGTCCCGGCCGCCTGAGTCGTGGACGACGGAGTCGTCTTCGGCGAACTCGAACTGGAGCCCGAGTTCGAGCTCGAGCTCGAGCTCGAGCCGCACCCCGCGCCGACGAGTGCTACCGCGACTGCGAGGCATGAGCCGATTGCCCGGGTCAGGTTTGGGGGATACACGACGTGTACTCCGATCCGCGTGGTGCCACCGGAGACTACGGCTGACACACTTGATTGAAAGGCAGTCTGATCGCGCAAAGATACGGACAATCCCGGGAGCCCGACGCGACTGCGGCGCTGGACGCCGGCGAGGTTCGACGCCGTCTCGAGAAGCGCCGCGACGAGACCCGCGATCGGGTGGCGGCGCTCGCCCGACCGCCCGAGCTCGGCGAGTCGCAGGGCTTCGGCAAGCGGATCGGTGACGGGACGGTCGAGGCGATCAGCCGGCTCACGGAGATCGGCGTCGGCAGTTCGCTCGAGAGCAGCCTCGCCCGGACCGAGCGGGCGCTGGCCAAGCTCGACGACGGCTCCTACGGACTCTGCGACACATGCGGCGATCCGATCCCGGTCGCCCGGCTGCGGGCGATGCCCGACTCGGTGTCCTGCCTGTCGTGTGCGGCCGCGCGCCGCTCCGCCCGCCCGGCCCGCCGCCGCTGAACGCGCCGTCGCCGAAGGCGCGTCCGAGGGGCAGAGTCGGCGTCGCCGTTGCGGTCTCGCCACCCCCCCCTGCCCCCCTGGTCGCAGCCTGCATGCATTCGACCGTCCCGTCACGTCGGCTAGACTCAAAGTAGTTGTTGACTCAATCAAGGAGTTCGCATGCACGTCGAGATCTGGTCTGACATCGCCTGTCCGTGGTGCTACATCGGCAAGCGCCGGTTCGAGGCCGCGCTGGCCCGGTTCGAGCACCGCGACGAGGTCGAGGTCACCTGGCGGGCGTTCGAGCTCGATCCCGACGCGCCGCCTGAGCGGATCGGCGACAGGGCGGTTCGACTGGCCGAGAAGTACGGGATCACGGTCGAGCGGGCGCGGCAGATGGAGCAGACGGTGGTCGACGCGGCGGCCGCCGAAGGCCTCGACTTCCGCTTCGGCGCCGCCCGGGGCGGTTGCACATTCGACGCCCACAAGCTGATCGACCTCGCCCACGACCATGGTGTTCAGGACGAGATGAAGGAAAGCCTGCTGCGTGCCTACTTCACCGAGGGCGAGCTGGTCAGCGACCACGAGACGCTGGTCGCACTGGCCGGCGAGGTCGGGATCGCCGAAGACGAGGTGCGTCTTGCGCTGAGCGACGAGAGCCGGGCGGCCCGAATCCGCGACGAGGAGGCCGATGCCCGCAAGCTCGGCATCACCTCGGTCCCGACCTTTGTCGTCGACCGGGCGCTCGGTGCGTCGGGCGCGCACCCACCGGATGCCCTGCTCGACCTCCTGCGCCAGGGCTGGGCCGCCCGGACGCCTGTCAGCGCCCTCGCCGGCAATGGCGCCGGCGACGGCGCCGGTGAGGTCTGCGGTCCGGACGGCTGCTGATCGCCGGCGGGGCGGCGCGAAGCTCGCGCCGCCCCGTGGACGAATCACTTCAATCGGCGGACGCGGTCAACCCGCCCTGGCACCGGCTCCGCGGCATCCGCCGGCCGGCAGCCAGCTGTCCGATCAGCCGGCGACGCCTGCCATCGGCAGGGCGATTCCCTTCATCTCGGATCCGGGGCCGTCGGTCTTGCAGACGTCCTTGCACGAGCTTTCGAGCGTGCAGCAGAGCGAGCAGATCGCTCCGGCGTGGAACGGGCAGAGCGCGACGTCCGGCATCTCGTACTCCTGGTGGCAGACGCTGCACTCGACATGGACCGCCGAGCGTTCGTCGGCCGGTACGGTCGGCTGGCGGGCGACGTAGAGATTGCGGCTCCTCAGAAGGAGCGAGAGAACCGGCGAGAGGATCATCGCGATCGCGATCGCGAGGAACGGCGACCATGCCTTGAGGAACGGGCCGAACGCGCTGAAGTAGGCAGCGATCGAGACCGCCGAGGCGACCACCATCGAGCCGAAGCCGATCGGGTTGAACATCGGGAGGTGGGCCCGCTTGAACTCGATGAACGACGGGCTCGTCTTGAGCAGCGGCTTGTTGATCACGAGGTCGGCGACGACGGCCCCGATCCAGGCGATTGCGACGTTCGAGTAGAAGCCGAGGATGTTGTTGAGGAAGCTGAACATGTTGGCTTCCATCAGGACGAGGGCGATCCCGACGTTGAAGAAGACGAAGTAGACCCGTCCGGGATACCACTTCATCGCCGTCGAGAAGAAGTTCGTCCACCGCAGCGAACCCGAGTAGGCGTTCGTCACGTTGATCTTCACCTGGGACAAGACCACGAAGAACACCGCGATCCCGAGGGCGAGCCCGTACGGGAGGAACTTGTCGAAGCCGGCGAGGAACTGCTGGACCGGCTGGGTGGCGACGGCCGAGCCGACCTTGGCGACGATGTAGAAGGCGAGGAACGCGCCACCGAGCTGCTTGAGCGCGCCGAGGATCACCCATCCGGGCCCGGCGGCGACGACGGCCATCCACCACCGCTTGCTGGACTCGGGCGTCCTGGCCGGCATGAAGCGCAGGTAGTCGACCTGCTCGCCGATCTGCGCGATCAGCGAGAGGGCGATGCCGGCGCCGGCACCGAGTGAGATCAGGCTGAAGGCGACGTTCCCGCCGGTCGCACCGCCGTAGTGCGTCCACCGGGAGTAGGCGGCGGGATCCTCGACGGCGATCACGACGAACGGGAGGAACATGCCGATCAGCCAGAGTGGCTGGGTCCACATCTGGACCTTCGAGAGGAGTGTCATCCCGAAGACGACGAGCGGCGGGATCATCAGGGCGGAGGCGCCGTAGCCGAGCCACAGTGGTATCCCGAGCCCGATGTGGAGCCCCTGCGCCATGATCGATCCTTCGAGGGCGAAGAAGATGAAGGTGAAGCTCGCGTAGATCAGTGAGGTGACCGTGCCCCCGAGGTAGCCGAAGCCGGAGCCGCGGGTGATCAGGTCCATGTCGATCGAGTACTTGGCGGCGTAGTAGGCGATCGGGAACGACGTCAGGAAGATCACGGTCGCGGCGAGCAGGATCGCGAAGAGGGCGTTCTTGAAGCCGAACGTGACTGCGAGCGAACCGCCGATCGCGAAGTCCGCGAGGTAGGCGATCCCTCCGAGCGCGGTGTTGGCCACCGCGAACTCGGTCCACTTGCGGTAGCTCCGGGGGGCGTAGCGCAGCGAGTAGTCCTCCAGCATCTCGCTGTTCGCCTTGCCCCGGGCGTCGGTTGGCCGCCCCGGCGGGTGCGCCGGGGGGCCGTCGCCGTTGCGGGCGTCCGGCGGCTGGGTTGCTGGATCGACCTGGAGGACCTCGAAGGTGTCCGGTTTCACGACCGTCTCCTCAATTCGGGTGCGTTGCCTGGAAGGAGCGTCGGGCCGACCGGGGTGAGTGCGCATCCCCCCGTGAGAAATTCACCCGGGGTGATTTGGCCCTCAGGCCATTGCCGCGGCCGGTCGGGTGCACGACCATCTGGCCGGTGCCCGCCACGACAACGGCGCATGGCGATGTCGCCGCCTTTCCCCAGACGAAGTTCCACCGGCCGTCGGTCCGCGAGGAGCATGTCGAGCGGTCGGTCCTGCTCGACGCGATCGAGGCGAGTCGGGCGCGGATCATCGTGGTGACTGCGCCGCCGGGCTTCGGGAAGAGCACCCTGCTGGCCCAGTGGACGGCCCGGTGCGCGAAGCCGGACCGGGTCGTGTGGATCTCGCTGGACGCCGACGACACGGGTCCCCGGCTGTGGTCGGCGGTCCTCACCGGGCTGCGTGACCTCCTGGGCCCGGGCCTCGACGCGGCCCTCGACGCGGCCGAGGCTCCGGACGCGGACCTGCGAACCGGGGTCCTGATCGCCCTGCTCGACGCGCTCGCGGCGAGTCCCGACCCGATCACCCTGATCCTCGACGACGTCCACCTGGCGGTTGGGGACGATTCGACCCGCGCCAGCCTCGACTGGGTGCTGGCCCGTCTGCCGAGCGTCCATCGGGTTCTCCTGGCCAGCCGGCGGGAGCTTCCCCTCGAGGCGCTCGGGCGCCTGCGGATCCAGGGCGAGGTGCTCGACCTGAGGGCCGACGATCTGCGCTTCGCCGACGACGAGGCGATGCGCTTCCTCCGCGACCGGCTCGGCCTCGAGGTCGATCCCGTCGATCTCGCGGCGCTCGAGCAGCGGACCGAGGGCTGGCCGGCAGCGCTCTATCTCGCGGCGCTCCGGCTCCGGCTCGGTGACGAGATCGGAGAGGTCACCGAGCAGCTGGCCTCCCGCGGCGAGGACCTCTTCGGCGCGCTGACCGACGAGGTGCTGCGGTCCTCGCCCGACCACGAGCGGCGCTTCATCCTCGAGACGGCGGTCCTCGACCGCTTCAACGCCGACCTCTGCGTCCGCGTCCTCGGCGACGACGCGACGACCCGGACGGCCTTCCGCCGGCTGACCCGAACCTCGCTCCTGCTCAGCCCGCTCGACGGCGGACGGACGTGGTTTCGCTGCCACCACCTGCTGCGGGAGGTGCTCTACAACCGGCTGGTCGAGGACGATCCCGCGCGGGCCAGGGATCTCCACATCCGCGCGGGCGCGTGGTTTGAGAGCGAGGGCGGGGAGAGCGAGCTCCACGAGGCGATGCACCACTACCTGGCCGCTGGGGAATGGGATCTCGCGGCCGAGCTGCTCACCCGCCACAGCATCCGGCTCGTCCAGTCGGGTGCGCTGGGCGGCCGCGCGCGCGACTGGATCGGCCGGTTTCCGGCGCCGGTCGCCCGGAAGGACGCACGGCTCTGCTACGTCAGCGCGCTGCTGGCCGCCCTGGACGGAGATCGTCCCCGGCGAGACGCCTGGCTCGCGGATGGGGAGCGGGCCGGTTGGGAGGGCCCGATGCCGGATGGGACGGCCTCGCTGCGCCTGGCAGGGCTTTGCCTTGAGGCGATGATCTGCTTCGACGATCTCGGTCGAGCGAGACTGGCGGCTCGCGAAGCGCTCGCCGTGCTCCCGGCCGGCTCGCCCGCGCGGTCGGCGGTGCAGGCGCTGGGTGCCTGGCACGGCCATCTGCTCGGCCTGACCGACGAGTCAGAGCAACTCGCCCACCAGGCCCTCGCCGGCCAGGTCCACCTACCGTCGGCCGGCCTGCCGCTTGTCGCCTACCTTCCGGTCGCCGTTCTCGCGCTCGCGGCGTGCGAGCGCGGCGAACTCGACGCGGCGATCCACTTCAGCGCCGACGCGGTCGCCGCCCGTGACTCGGGTCCGCTGCGGGGCGCGCCGCATTCCCTCCCTGTGACATGCGCCAGCGCGCGCGTGCTGACTCTGCTGGGCGAGCCTGCGGAGGCAGTGGCCCGCTGCCAGGCCGGCCTCGAGCTCGCCCGTGACTGGCGGGACTCGTCGTTGATGGTGCCGGCCGCTCTGCTCGAGCTCGCACGGGCCCAGTCGGCGCTCGGGGCAACCGCCGCGGCTGACGCAGCCGCGCGCGCCGGGCGGGCGCGGCTCTCGGGGGCACGGGACGCCGGTGTGCTCGGTGCGGCGCTCGAGGCCTTCGAGACACCCCGCGTCCTCGGACGTCCGACTGGGTCGAGCCCGGCCGGCGGGCGGCCGGCCCGCGGCTCTGACGAGCTCAGCGTCCGCGAGGTCGAGGTCCTCCGGCGGATCGCCGGACCCGGCAGCCTGCGGGAGGTCGCCGACGCGCTCTACATCTCGCGCAACACGATCAAGACCCACACCCGGGCGCTGTACGCCAAGCTCGGCGCCGGCACCCGCGAAGAGGCGGTCCGCAGAGGCCGGGAGCTCGGGTTGCTCGGCGGAAGACCCGCCCGCCCGTCGCAGGTCGAGCGGGCCGGCCAGAAAAACGAGGAGGAGACATGACACTCGCCGACTGCACGGTGATGGTCGTCGAGGACCACGAGTTCCAGCGGCGGACGACGCTCCAGATCCTGGCCAACCTCGGCGCGGGCGGGCTGGTCGAGGCGGCCGACGGGGAGGGCGCGCTGATCCTGCTGGCGAGCGATCCGCGTCCGGATATCGTCGTCTGCGACCTCGACATGCCCGGCATGGACGGGGTCGAGTTTCTTCGGCGGGTCTCCGAGCTCGGTTCCGGCACGGCGATCGTGATCGCCAGCGGACTCGCCGACAGCGTAGTTCGCTCGGCCGAGGCGGCGGCTCGGGGATACGGGCTGGAGGTCCTCGGCGCGATCAAGAAGCCCCTCACGGCCCGCCTGCTGCTTTCTGCGGTCGGCCTCCACCGACCGGCGTCGGCCCCGCCGGCGTCGCCGATGCCGCCCAGCGGCGCCGACCCGTGGGAGGCGGCCCTCCGCGAGGGCCGCGTCGGCGTGTGCATCCGCCCGCGGGTCGAGCTGGCGTCCGGTCGTCTGGGGGCGATCGAGGCGCGCGCGCACCGGGTCGGGCAGCTGTCCCCGGAAGGTGATCAACGCGGCTTTGGAGCGGTTGGCGTCGACGCGGCCACCGATCCGCTGGGACCGGCCGCGGGGGCCCAGGCGGTCTCGATCGTCGATCTGGTCGCCCGGGCGGGGCTCGCGGCGCAGCGGGTGATGAGCGACTCGGGGGAGCTCGTCGACGTCGCGCTGGTACTGCCGGCGAGCGCGCTCGGCGATGCGGCGGTCGTCGAGCGTCTTGCGGGCCTCGCGACCGCGGCTGGGGTCGAGCTCCCCCGGGTCTGCGTGGCGCTCCCCGACGCGCGGGGGACGGCGCCTTCGACGGCGCCGCTCGATGTGCTGACGCGGCTGCGGGTCCGCGGGTTCGGGCTCGGAATCGACGGCTTCGGCACGGCTCGGGCGACGCTCCAGGAGCTCCGAGCGCTGCCGTTGACCGAGGTCAAGACGGCGGCCGACGCGCTCGGTCGGGCGAGCGCGTCCGTCCGCGGGGCCGAGGCCTTCTCGGCAACCGTCCAGTCGCTCCGCGATCAGGGGCTCGACGTCGTCTGCGACGGGTGTGACTCGGCGGCCGAGTGGGGGCTCGCGCTCCAGGCGGGGGCGCGCCGTGCGCAGGGGGCATTCGTCGGGCCGGCGCTGGCCCTCGAGGAGATCGCGGACTGGTCGCGGCGCTGGGGTGGTGTCCTGTGATCTCGGTTCCCAGCCGTCCGCCGACGATCCGCGTCCTGTTCGGGACGCTGCTCGCTCTCGTGATGCTGCTCGCCGCGGGCCTCTTCGCCGTGACGAGCCTCCAACGTGACACGGCTACCAAGCGGACGGCGGCCGAGCACCAGCGGGTCACCTCCTTCCTGCTGTCCGATCAGATGCGCCAGAGCTCGAACGACCTGACCCGCATGGTTCGCCTCTATGTGACGACCGGAGACCCCCGGTACCGGCGCTACTACAACGAGATCCTCGCGATCCGCGGCGGCCGGACACGCCGACCGGTCAACTACGACAGCTCCTTCTGGGACCGGATGCTCGCCAACGAGGATGCGAGGGTCCCCACGGGGCCGCCGGTCTCGCTCCCGGAGCTGATGCGCCGGGCGGGCTTCTCGGGCGCCGAGTTCACCGCGCTGGACGCTTCGCTGCGGGCATCTGACAACCTCGCGGGCCTCGAGCAGCGCGTGATGGACACGGTTGCGCCGCGCATCGCCCGGGGGGTCGACCGTTCGTATCTGGGCGATGTCGCGCCGGAGTACAGCCAGCTCGTCAATCAGTCCTACAACCGCCAGAAGGGCGCGATCATGGCGGCGATCGACCGTTTCACGACGCTTGTCGACAGCAGCGCCAACTCGCGTGAGACGTCACTCCAGTCGCGGACCGACAGGCTGCTCGTCTCCCAGACGGGAATGCTCGTTCTGCTCGGCCTCACGCTCCTGGTGACGCTGGCGCTCGCCGCCCGCCAGATCGCGCGGCCGCTCGGCCGCCTGACCGGGGTCACCCGGCGGATCGCGGGAGGCGACTGGTCGCAGCGGGCGCCGGCTGCGGGCGTCGCCGAGCTGAGGGAGCTGGCGCGGGACTTCAACGACATGGCCGACGTGGTCGAGCGGGACCTCGCCGCCCGGCGGCGGGCCGAGCGGGAGGCCGGAGAGGCGCGGGTGGCGGCCGAGCAGGCCGACCGTGCGAAGTCGACCTTCTTGGCGATGATGAGCCACGAGCTGCGAACTCCGCTCGTCGCGGTCACCGGGACGCTCGAGGTTCTCGCGCTGGGCAGCCTCGACGCCGACCAGCGGATGCTCGTCGAAGTCGCGCAGCGGTCGGCCAGATCGCTGCTCGGCGTGATCGGCGACGTACTCGACTTCTCGAAGATCGAGGCAGGCTACCTCGAGCTCGCGGAGGTCCCGACCGACTTGGGCGGCCTGGTCGAGGACTTCGTGACGCAGCACCGGCTCGCCGGAGGACCCGGCGGCGTCGAGCTCCGCAGCGAGGTCGACCCGCGGCTTGCCGAGCGGCACATGGTCGACCCGATCCGCCTGCGCCAGGTCCTCGGCAACCTCGTCGGCAACGCGTTGAAGTTCACGCCGGCGGGGAGCGTCTCGGTGCGGGTCGACGTCTGCCGCGACGCCGGACCGGCGTCGATCCAGGACGTCTCGCTGGTCGTCGAGGACACGGGGATCGGGGTCTCCCCGGAGGACCAGCGGCGCCTCTTCGAGCCGTTCGAGCAGGCGCGCTCAGACGCCGCGCGCAACGGAGGTGGCACCGGCCTAGGCCTGGTGATCTGCCGCCAGCTGGTCGAGGCGATGGGCGGCCGGGTCGAGATGACCAGCCGGCTCGGCGTGGGAACGACGATGCGTGTGGAGTTGCCGCTCGTCGTGGCGCCAGACCGGTCCGACGACGATCCGGTGACAGAGACGGGTACGGTCGTCCACCGCCGGCCCCTGCCCGGGCGAGGCGAAGCCGAGCGGGAGGGCAGCCTGGTCCTGCTGGTCGAGGATCATCCGGTCAACCGGGAGATCATCGCCCGCCAACTCGAGGCGATCGGCTTCGTGACCGACAGGGCGGCCGATGCCGACGCGGCCCTTGAGCTCTACGGGCGGTTCCCGTACGGCCTCGTCTTCACCGACATCCAGTTGCCCGGCGCCGACGGCTATGAGCTCGCCCGGCGGCTGCGGACGGTCGACGCGGCTCTGCCGCAGGGGGCGTCAGACGTCGGCCGGCCGGCGATCATCGCTCTGACGGCGAGCGCCGTCCGCGGAGAGCGGGAACGGTGCGTCGAGGCCGGAATGGATGATCTGGTCGTCAAGCCGGCCACGCTCGCGACGCTCGGCCGGGCGCTCGGACGCTGGCTGCCGCACTGCGCCTGGGTCGACTCGCCGGTCGACGGAGAGCGGGCGGCGGGGGAGCCGGCGATCGACCGCTCGGCGCTGGACGAGCTGACCGGTGGTGACGAGCGACTCGGCCGGGAGATCGTCAGCCGGTATCTCGAGTCTCTCTCCGAGGACCTCGACGCCCTTTGGGGGGCGCTCCGCGACGGCGACGTCAGCCGCCTGCGCCGGCATGCCCACCAGATCGCCGGGGCGAGCCGGGCGGTCGGGGCGTACGCCGTCGCGGCGCAGGCCAGCCGGCTCGAGGAGGCGGCGGAGAACAATGACGACGCCGCGGATCTCGAGCGACTGGCCGAGGGGCTGCGGCAGACGGCGACTCGCTGAGCCGGCGTCTCGCCCGAGCTCTGGGGAGTGTGTTGCTAGCGGCTGAGGTCGATCACCGTGGTCGGCGTGGGGATCGGCCCGGCCGCTTCGGACTTGACGATCGCCGTGCCGAGCCCGAAGAACTCGATCACGTGACTCCCCCAGCCGTGGCTCTGCTCCTGGAGCTGAACACCGACGATCCCCTCGGCTCCAAGCGTCTCGGCCTCCGCCTGCATTCTCCCCATCGCCAGCTCGCGGGCGTCGTACATCGCCTGCGTGAAATTCGGCATCTCGATGTTGCGCCCGGCGTTCTTCAAGGTCGCACGCATCGACTGGTGGGCGACGTGGTAGACGCAGCTGCCCATCACCATGCCGACCGGACGGTGTCCGGTTCGCAAGAGGGTCCAGAAGTCCTGGCCTGAGAGATCGCTCGTGAAGGGTCGGCCGTTCGGCGCGCGGTGGAGCTTTCCCTCGCGATGTCTGATCGCCGTGCCGAGCGCGATGAACTCGGCCATGTTCTCACCCCACGCGTACCGGTTGATCGTCAGGCGGACGCCGACGATCCCGTCGGCGCCGAGCTGGTCGGCCTCCTCCTCCATGCGTGTCATCGCGAGGCTGCGGGCCTCGTACATCGCCTGGGAGAGGACGGTCAGCTCCATGCTCTGGCGGTAGCCGGCCACCTGGAGGCCGACATGGTAGATCGAGCTGCCGATCACGAAGCCGACCGGGTCGAAGCCGGCCTCGCCGACGACGAGGAACTCGTTGACCGAGAGGTCGGAGGTGAAGAGGCCGCGCTTGTTCTGCTCGAGCCGGCTGCGGCCGGCTTGTGGCACACCCTCGAGCGAGCCGGCGTGATACTCGCTCGGCGCCTGCACCGGATCGCCTGCCGGCATCGCGGCCGCGGCGTCGGCGCCGTCGTCCTGTGGCTGGGCGTCGTCCTGCGGCGCGTCTGTGCCCTTACGGTTGAGCAGTCCCATTGTCTTCCTCTCGGTTTGTCGGCTGACGACGATCCGCGACGTACGGACTTCGAAGCGCCCCGCTCCACCGAGCATAGACCGCGGAAATTCGACCCGCGGGCAAGCTCACGGGAGTGGACCACCCGGGCTCCTGGACTAGGCTCTCGCAATGGTCGCGATGTTTCCCGAGCTTGTCGATGACTTCCTCGACGCGCTCCGCGCGGCCAAGCGGTCCGAGCACACCCTGCGGGGCTATCGCAACGATCTCTACGGCATCGCCGGGCGCATCGTCACCTCGACCGCGTCTGTCCCCCCCGGTCTCGACACCGACCGCGGGGATGAGTCCGCCGAGCCATCGATCGAGGAGCGTGTCGCCCGGCTCGCGGTCGACGAGCTGAACCCACGGGCTCTGCGCCGGGGCTTCGGCTCGTGGGCCTCAGATCACGCCGAGGGGTCACTTGTGCGCGCCTGGACCGTCTGGAATCGGTTCTTCAACCATCTCGTCGATGACGAGGTGCTCAACCGGAACCCGATGAAGTCGGTGCCCAAGCCGAAGCTCCCGCAGACCGCCCCGAGGTCGATCCGCCATGACAATCCGGCCGCTCTCCTGATGGCCACGGCGGCGAGCGTCGATCCGAGAGCGAAGACGACGAAGCGGTGGCCGGAACGTGATGTCGCCCTGGTCGCGACCTTCTGCGTGACGGGCATTCGTCTGTCGGAGGCGGTGTCGCTGAACCTCGACAGCATCACCGGCCCGGTTGGCGCCCGGCGACTGCAGGTCACCGGGAAGGGCAAGAAAGACCGGGCGATTCCGCTCGAGCCGGGTCTCGAGTCTGTTCTCGACCGGTATCTGGCGACCCGCGTGGAGCGTCATGGGCCGGAGGCACTCGATGATCCCCGCCTTGCCCTGCTCGTCCACTACGACGGGTCCCGCCTGACGCCGGCGCGGATCCAGTACGTCATAGAGCAGCTCTACAAGCGGGCGGGAATACGTTCGGCCGTGCCCGGCGGCGCTCTGGTCCACGCGCTGCGCCACAGCTTCGCGTCGCTTGCCGTCGAGTACGGAGCCGATGTCGTCGAGCTCCGGGACCTGCTCGGGCACTCGTCGCTTGCGACGACGAGCCGCTACCTCGACGCCAATGCCAACCGCCTGCGGGAGGCTGTCGCCGGGCACCCGTCGCAGCGGGCGGTCGACGCCTTCCGCTGAGCGTCGCCGGGCGGCCGGAAATGCAGGAAGCTCCTCTGGGGGCCTCGCGTCCGGCTTCGTGCGGCGGAAGCCATCAAGCTCTCGGCGGCCCGCGCGACCCTAGTGGACGGCGGTCAGCTCGGCCGAGATCCGCCGGGTCGGTCTGGCGCGACATCGCCGGGAAGCCCGGCGCCGTCCTGGTGGTCCTCGGTCATCGAGAATCGGGGAGGGTCTGAGGTGTCGACCGAGAGGATGCACGACGGCGGACAGCCGTAGGGCAACTGCATCTGGTTGGGCGCCCACCACCAGCTCGTAGCCGTCACGATCGCCGCGTCGGGGATGTCGAGTTCGAAGAGGACGCACGAGTCGGCCCCGAGGTCCATCGCTCGGCGCCACGAGTAATCGCTGGCAAGGTCGCGGCTCGGGGCGACGAACGATCCGGGTCGGAGACCCTCGGCTTCGATTCCTGCCCGGCAGTCAACGGTTGTTCCGTGGTAGACGATCATCTTCTCTGCCGGCCGGTCCCCGACTTTCTGGGGCACCGATGCGGCCCAGGTGAGGCTACCAGACGCTTCGGGCGCTCCGACCGCGAAGCCGGGAAGGGCACGGTGACCGAATCGGACAGTGAGTGTCGGGAATGCTGCCCAGTCGGCGCGGCACCTTGCCGGGACCGATATGACGGCGACCGTGCCGTGATCGGTCCCGGCTGGTGGCTACTCGGCGCTCTCGGACCCGGCCGACGAAGCGGTCGGGTGGTAACCCTTGCCCTGCTTGGCGATGTGACCCTCACGCTCGAGCCGGGGAAGCACGCGGTAGAGGTAGTTCGGTGCGATCGACATGGCCTTCGCCAGCTCCGACGCGGTGATCCCCGGTTGATCGGAGATCAGCTTCGCGGTGAGTTGGGCGCGACCCCCGCCGCCGCCCCGCCGTGGCCGCTTGGCCCCGCCGTCTCGCGCCCCCGCCGCCGGCTTGGCTGCCGTCCGGGACCGGCGCGGCGTCGACTTGGCGGCGACGGGCGCTGCTGGAGCGCTGCCGTTTCCGCTCAACATCTCCGCAACGCTGGTCAACTGCTCGAGCTCGGCACGGAGCGGCGCAATCAGCTCCTCAAGTTCGTCCAGGCGTGCCTGTACCTGTTGATGAATCGTCCCTGCGTCGGGCATTCGCCCTCCTCCTTGAGGTTTACGTGTGTGTCTGCTGAGAGAACAAGCGAGTGCTTCTAACCGTTACTAGCGTCTGTGTGAACCTATCACATGTGGCCGACGTCACTCCATGTTTGGCACGACACTACCTATTTTGATCGCTCAAGGTTTTCTTAGCAATAAGAAGTGGCAACGCACTCTGGGATCACACGGATGCGTCGGGTGGTGACTGCAAGCCACTTCACCTTGGCTGAGCCGCCCCCTTCGACACATGGGAATCTGGTCGGTCGGCATGCCACCGGTCATCGCCGCCGCCCGTCGCTCGGCATGGCACGCGCCGTTGCCCGTCGCGCTGTGCTCGGCACGGCACGGATCATCGCCGCCGCCCGTCGGCATGGCACAGATCATCGCCGTCGCCCGTCGCCCGTCGCCCGTCGCCCGTCGGCATGGCACGGATCACATCGCCGCCGCCCGCTCGCCCCGGCAGCGGCTGGCCGCCTGGGCCCCTGACGCGAGTCCGCCTCGCCCGGCGCCGGAGCTCCAACGGTTGCTGAGACCGGCGGGGCGCGGTTGATCGGGCCTTATCCTGTGACGGGTGAGTTCCCGCCCGTCGTCGAGTCGGATCTGATGCCCCGACGCGCGGTGATCGCGATCTCGGTCGGCGTCGCGGTCACCCTCGGGGCGTTCGTGCTCGCCGGAAGTGCCCCGAAGCCACGGCCGGCTCCGCCGCTGCCGGGCCGGGCGATCAGCGGGCGGCAGGTCGCCCTGGGATCGCTCCGGGGCCACGTGTTCCTGGTCAACTTCTTCGCAAGCTGGTGCGTTCCCTGTCAACAGGAAGCCCCGCAACTCGCCCGCTTCGCGGCCAGCTCCACGGGTCGCGGGCACCTCGTCGGTGTCGACACCGGCGACACGACGGTGAACGACGCAAGACGTTTCGTCGCTCGCTACGGCTGGAGGTTCTCGGTGCTCAACGATGCCGATAGCACGACCGCGGACCGCTACCGGCTGACGGGCCTCCCGACGACCTATGTCGTCGATGCCACCGGCCGGATCGTCAACAGGCTGCTCGGCCCGCAGACCGAGGCGTCGCTGACCGCGGCGCTCAAGGCTGCCTGACCTGCCGATGCTCGCGGTCGCAGCGACGAGCCCGTCGGGCCTCGCGCAGGATGCGGTGCTGCTGGCACTCGCGCTCGGCTGCTGGCGGGTCTACCACCGGCGGGCGGGACTGCTGGCCGCCAACGGGAGGCCGGTGGCGCATTGGCGGCAGTGGGTCTTCGGAGGCGGGTTGCTCGTCCTGCTGATCGCGCTCTCCTCGCCGTTCGACAGCATCAGCGGCGATCTGCTGATCGCTCACATGGTCGAGCACCTGTTGATCGGCGACCTCGGCGCCCTGATGATCGTGCTCGGGATCACCGGCCCGATGATCGCCCCGCTCCTGCGGATTCCCGCTGTCGCCCGCCTGCGCTTCCTGGTCCACCCGGCGGTCGCCGCGCCGCTCTGGCTGATCGACTTCTATGCCTGGCACCTGCCATTTCTCTACCAGGCGGCCCTCAGGCACGATCAGATCCACGCCTTCCAGCATGCGTGCTTCTTCAGCTTCGGCTGCGCCATGTGGATGGCCCTGCTCGGCCCGTTGCCGAAGCCGGCGTGGTTCGGCAACGCGGCGCGCCTCCTCTACATCGGCGGTGTACGCCTCGCGGGTGCCGTGCTCGGGAACGTGCTGCTCTGGTCGCACGCCGTCTTCTACCCCTTCTACGTCGGTCGCGGGTCGGCCTACGGGATCTCTCCGCAGAGCGACCAGAACGTCGCCGGCGCGGTGATGATGGTCGAGGGCAGCATCCTCACGCTCGGGCTGTTCGCCTGGCTCTTCCTGCGGACGGCCGCACAGTCCGAAGAGCGCCAGGAGCTGCTCGACTTCGCGCAGGCGAACGCCTTCGGTCTGGACGAGGCGCGTGCGACAAGGGCGGTTGCCGCCGGTCGAGGGGCCGAGCTCCGCGAGCGCCTCGAGAGCGCCGGTGGCCGGCGACCCCTGCCGATCGAGGACGACTCCGACGACGCTTCTACCACCGCCGATACAGGCGCGGCCCCCCGCGTCGGGACGTAGAGTTCCCGGCCGTGCGCACGCCCCGATGACCGAACCGACCAACCCCATCCCCGCCGAGCCGCCGCCCGCCGGCGGCACGCCCCCTGGAGCCACCCCGCCCGACGTCGCGCCCGCCGACGCCGCCGTTCCCGACCAGGCTGCGGCTCCCGTTGCGGGGATCGTCGGGAAGCCGCCGCGGTCTGTGCGACGAGCGCTCTTCCCCGCGATCGTGCTGCTCGTGATCGTCGTCGGCGGCCTGATCGCGATCGGGTTCGGCTCGAAGTCCCATACCAGGCTGCCGGGCAACGTCGGTCAGACCCCCGCCGGCGGGACGTTCGCCGGCGGAACGCTCGTCCCCGCCAAGGCGGCCCCGGCGACCACCCTGCGCAACTACCTCGGCCAGACCGTCTCGCTCGCCGACTATCGCGGCAAGGTCGTCTTCGTGACCTTCCTCTACACCCGCTGCCCCGACGTCTGTCCCCTGATCGCGACGAATCTTCACGCGACTCAGGCCGCCCTCGGTGGCGCGAACGACAAGGTCCAGATGATCGCGATCTCGGTCGACCCGAAGGGCGACACGCCGAAGGCGGTAGCGAACTTCCTGCGTGTCCACAACCTCGTCGGCCGGATCCAGTACCTCGTCGGGTCGGCGACCGACCTCGGCCGGGTCTGGGCGGCCTGGAACGTCGGGTCAGCCCGGGATGCCGCCTCCCCGGCCCTCGTTGACCACAGCGCCCTCGTCTACGGGATCAGCGCCCAAGGGGCCCTGACGACGATCTACCCGGCCCAGTTCAAGCCGTCGGACCTCGTCCACGACACTCCGCTCCTGCTCGGTCGCTGAGCCTCGAAGCGGGTTTCGGGCGTTCGGGCGCTCGGGGGTGCAGCAGCGGCGGGCCCGGGCGTTTGGGCGCTCGGGTGCAGCAGCGGCGGGTCCGGGCGTTTGGGCGCTCGGGTGCAGCAGCCGCGGGCCTGCGGGCGTTCGGTGCTCGGGTGCTGCAGCGGCGGGCGGCGTTCGGGCGCAGCAGGGGAGCGACGCCCGCATGTTCGGTCGTCTCCCGATCGCCCGCCTTCGTGACCGACTGCTCGCCTGCGGCCGGACCGGCTTTTAGGTGACCAGCGTGAAGGTGCGCTTCAGCGTGCTCAGGCCCGTCGTCCTGATCGTCGCCGTCGTCCGCAGCCTGCCGTGGTGACGTTTGAGCTGACGTTCGCCGGTCGGTGTCAGCCGCACGCTGAGGTCCTTCGACATGCCCGCGAGAATCGTGAAATGCGCGACGCCGACGGTCGTGTTGGTTCTCAGGCTGACCGTTCCCGTGCAGGTCCGCGTCGAGCATGACACGCGAACCGTCGTCAACCGGCTCCGAACCCTCGCCGTCGTGTTCGCCAGCCTCGCCCGTCCGCTCGTCGTCGTCATCGCCACACGCGCCGGCGGCGCTCCGCTCGGCACCGGCGGGCCGATCAGTTGCTGCCCGGCTGCTCGCACCGCCGACCGGATGAAGCTCTGGATCTCCTCGTTGGCGATCCGGACGTACACGCCGGGATCGCCAGCCTGCCCGCACCCGGCGCCGAAGTCGACGAGGCCGGCCAGTACGTAGTCGCTCGGAGGCGATGCCGGCGTGTTGACGTCGACGACCATCGGACCGCCGCTGTCACCAGCGCACGCGTCCTTCCCCCCGCCCGGCTCGCCCGCGCACAGCATCCTCGACGTCAGCGGCGGGATCCCCAACGGCCCGAGCGGCGCGTAGTCGCGCGCGCATGTCTCGTTGGAGATCAGATGCGTCTCGATTCCCTGGAGCTGCTGCGGCAGCATCGCGTTGGGATCCTGCGCCCCGACCGCCAGCGGACTCGTCTGTCCCCATCCGGTGACCGTGACCGGCTCCGCCGGCGTCAGCTCGGGGTTCGCGTAGACGTCGGCCAGCCCACTCGAGATCAACGCGATCGGGGCGACCGCCGTGCTCCCGTCATGCGGCGGCGCCCCGCCGTAGAGCGGCGTCGACACGGTCAGGACGGCAGCGTCGTAGTCCGCGGCCACCGGGTTGTAGCTCGGGTCGATCGCGATGCTCGTCGCGACCGGTGCCGTCGGAACCGACGTCGGCAGCGTCGCCGTCCCGCTCAGCACGGTGACCTCGCTCGCCGGGACCGTCTGCCCGGTCGTCTCGTCGGTCACGCAGTGGGCCGCCGTCAGGATCTGCGTCGGGTCGATGACGACGCCCCCGCAGAAGGACAGCGTCCCCGTGGCCGGGCCGAGCGGCTGGCTCGGCGTCTGGACGAAGACCGCGGCCTGGAACGGGAACGCGTTGATCGACGGGATCGAGATGCCCCCGATCACGCGGGTGCTCACCCCCGGCGGCAGAGCCTCGGCGACCCCGCTCGGGATCGACAGGGCGAAGAGCAGGCCCATCAGCCCCAGACGAGATCCCATGCGAGCAGGTTGCACCACGCGGCTAAGAGTGTCCTAAACCCGCGCGTTTCGGCTTCCGGCCGGCTGGCCTTCCCACTTCGCGGGTTCGGCGCGGTAGTCTGTTGGTACGGCGGACCGCCTACTCGACCAGCGCGTCTCGTGCGCGCAGCCGGCCGACGCGACGATCTTGCGATCGTCGGCCAGTCCCGGTGGTTGGGAGTGTCAAGCCGCCCAGGCAAGACACACAGTCCTGGGACGTTGTAGTTCAGAGGCGATCCATGACCGCGCGGATACGGGCGAGTCCCTCAGGGGCTCGCCCGGTTCGCGTTCTGGAGCCCATCCGCGTGTTTGGCCCGCCGCCGGCCCGGGTACGGAAGTGTTGTCGCTGTGCGCTGAGAGTCAGCGGCATTGATGTACCGTCAATCGAGGACTGCCCAGATGGGTGATAAGCACACTTTGACGACGTGCGACGAGCCGCGTCGACGAAGCGCCCGAACCATCACCGGCCACGGTCGCTCAGGCGGACGAGCGAGGGCGGCGGGCGGCTACCCCTCGAGCAGTCCGCTGGACGTGTCACCGAGCGTGCCAAGGACGCCTTCACGAACGCGCCGTTGACTCCCAGTGTGCGTTGTCGTGCGACTTTCGCACATCCGTCGCCCCAGAGGTATACACTGTAAGAGCAGTGCCCATGAGTGCCTCCCCCGCACTCATGGTTCGAAGAGCCCGGCGCGCCCCACGCCAGGGCTCTTCGCTTTTCTCGGGGCAGTTTTTCCCTGACGAGCCATATCCTGGCGCGGACGGGCGGCCGATCGTGATCCGCCGCCCCGCCCTCCAGCCGCCCGCGCCGCCTTCATGCTCGGCCACGCCGCGTTCCAGCTCGGCCACGCCGCGTTCCAGCTCGGCCACGCCACGTTCCAGCTCCGTCGCCGCCTTCCGTCTCCCCGCGCCGGCTGACCTCAGTCTGCGCATTCCTTGTTGGCGATCGCGAGACCCAGCAGGACGCCGGACCACTTGACGTGGCCGCGCGTCGCCGCGAGCCGACCGATCGGGGCGTTTGCCGGCGAATCCGCGCGGGTAGCGTCCCGCCGTGGATCGGTCGAGCCCCAGACCGCACGGGTGCCGGCGTGCGACCGCGATCGCTTTGACCCCAGGCTGCCTGCGCCGCCGCTCGACCGCCCTCTCTCCGATGAGCTCGCCATGCTGCCGATGACTCGCGAGCCGAATGTCCGCCTCGTCGTGACCAACCTCCCCGAGAACGTCTTCCTCGTCCGGGAGATCCTCGCCGGCCTCGCGAGCGTCGTACCGCTCGCCGACGGCCAGCTCGACGACGTCAAGACCGTCGTCAGCGAGGCCTGCAACAACGTCGTCCTCCACGCCTACGACGGCGCCCGTGGCCCCCTGGACGTCGAGATCCGAGTCGAGGACGACCGCCTCGAGGTATCGGTGACCGACACCGGCGGCGGCCTGCGCCCCCGCCCGAAGCTGACCGACCAGATCGACGGGATCGGCATTCCGGTGATCCTCGCGCTCAGCGATCGCGTCGAGTTCACCGGCGGGATCGACCAGGGCACACAGGTCCGTATGCAGTTCGACGTCCCCGGCGCCCGCCAGCTCGCCTCGCCCCCCGGCACGGACGCCCCCCCGTCGGTCGCGACTCCACTCGACCGCGATCAAGCCGATCCGCAGACGAACGCCGACACCTCCGCCGGCGACACCAGAGCCACGCTCGTCGTCGAGCCCCTGAGCCTCGCCGGAAGCATGCTCAGCCGCCCGCTCACCGCCCTCGCCGCACGCGCTCGGTTCTCGATCGACCGGCTGTCCGACCTCCAGCTCGTGACAGACGCGATCGCCGCCCATGCCGGGCGCTCGCTCTCCGGCAACCGCCTTCAGGTCGGCGTGATCCTCGCGACACGGAGCCTCCAGCTCCGGATCGGGCCACTTCGCCCCGGGACCGCCGGCCAGCTGATCAACGACACGGCGGTCGGCGGCCTCGCGCCGCTGATCCAGACCCTGGCCGACGAGCTCACCGTCGAGACCTGCGGCGAAGCCGAGGTGCTCACGCTCCGCATGCTCGACCCCCGCTGACCCGCTCGACAACTCCCGTCGCGTCGGCGGCTCATCCCGTGCCGATGTCGACCCTCTCCCGGAGCTCGGCCAGCGCGCTCCGCAGCAGCCGGGACACCTGCATCTGCGACACGCCGACCCGCTCGGCGATCTGTGTCTGAGTCAAGCCACCAACGAACCGCAGTTCGATGATCTGCCTGTCGCGCTCCGCCAGATGCTCCATCGCGTTCGAAAGTGCCGAGCGCACGTCGACCAGCTCGAGGCGTGCGTCGTCGGCACCCAGCGCATCCCCCCGGACGCCGCTTTCGTCCTCGTCGAGCGCCGCGTCGATCGATTCCGTGTCATGTGCTGAGCGGGCCTCCAGCGCGTCCAGGACCGCCTCGTTGCTCAAACCCGCAAGCTCCGCCAGATCCTCTACCGTCGGCGCCCTGCCGAGCCTCCCCGAGAGCTCCCGCTCGCACCGCTCGACCAGGAGGATCTGCTCCTTCAGTGCGCGCGGAACATGCAGCGCCCACGCCGTGTCCCGGAAGTGGCGCTTGATCTCACCGATCATCGTCGGCACGGCAAACGACGAAAAGGCCAGGCCACGCTCGGGCTCGAAGCGGTCGACCGCCTTGACCAGCGCCATGCTCGCGACCTGAAGGAGATCGTCGAACGGCTGCGGCGTGTGCCTGTACCGGCTCGCGACGCTCCTCGCCAGCGGGAGGTGCAGCTCGATCAGGTGGTCGCGCAGGCCCGCCGACGGATTGGCCCGCAGCTCGACGAACATCGCCTGCGCGTCGCCGATCGCCCTGCCGACCACCCGGCCCGCGCCCCGCCCGCTGTCCTCGGGGCTATCCGGGCTCACCGTCGGCCAACGCCGCGAGCGCGGCCTCTCGGGTCGCAACGATCGTCAGGATCTGGTCGACCCCGGCGACACGAAACGTCCGGGCGACGCTTCCTCCCGCGTCGATCACGACCAACCGCCCACCCAGGCCGTGCGCCCGCCTCATCGCCATCATCAGCGCCGCCAGCCCGCTCGAGTCGATGAAGACGGTCCGCGTCAGGTCGACGATCAGGTCGCGGACGTCGTCGGCCAGAGCCTGCGAGATCGCCTCCTTGAGCTCGGGCGCCGCGAACAGGTCGAGCTCTCCGCGCACCACGATGATCCGCAGTCCAGCCGTGAGCGTCTCGCGTTGGATGGCGAACGTGTGACTGGTCAACTGAGCCTTCGATCGGGACCTGATCGACCTACCCTCGCGGCACCCCTGGTCAAACCGGTCGGCCGTGGTCCACGCGATCCGTCGCCTGCTCTCGGGTTCTCACGCGTCTGCGCCGGTCACCCGGAGCAGCTCGTCCTCGGCCGCGACCACGTCGCCCGGGTTCAACTGCCGACCGCGTCGGATCTCCGGCTCCCCGTTCACGCTCACCCGCCCACCCGCCAACAGCAGCTTGCCCTCCGCGCCGGAGCCGACCAGCCCGGCGAGCTTGAGGAGCTGTCCCAGGCGGATCATCTCCCCACGTATCGCGATCTCCCGAACGACGCCGCCACCGCCGATCGCGCGTCCGCCTGCCGAGCTCACGGCTTGGAAGTCGTCGCGATGCCCCGCCACGAACGCTCCCCGGTCCCCACAAGCGCCTCGGCCGCGCCCGGGGGAGCGTGGATCACGATCGGCACCAGCCCTCCGCGAGGCCTGAGGCGCCTGTGCGCCGCGTTGTGCATCCCGCTCGATTCAAGCAGAACCACTCCCCAGGCCGAGCCGCCCCGACCTGTAGGGTTGCTCGACCTCGCCCAGGATCGCCTCCTTGGACATTGCAGCCACCGCCCAACACGAGGGGCCGCCGTCGTTCGCGCAGGCCGCGACGCTGGAGTTCCGCGGCGTCTGGAAGCGTTACCCCGGCAATCGTGAGCCAGCGCTCGCCGACCTCTCGCTCGAGGTCCCGGCCGGTGACGTCTGCGTGCTCGTCGGACCGTCCGGCTGCGGCAAGACCACGGCGATGCGACTCGTCAACCGGATGATCGACCTCACCGACGGTGACATCCTGCTCGGCGGGAAGAGCGTCCTCCGCCGCGAGCCCGACGAGCTTCGTCGTGAGATCGGCTACGTCATCCAGCAGATCGGCCTCTTCCCCCACCTCACCGTCGCTGAGAACATCGCGACCGTGCCGCGTCTGCTCGGCTGGGACCGCTCCAGGATGGCTGCGCGATCGAACGAGCTCCTCCTGCTGATCGGCATGGATCCTGAGGAGGTCTCCGGGCGCTACCCCGGTCAGCTCTCCGGAGGTCAACGCCAGCGGATCGGCGTCGCCCGCGCCCTCGCAGCCGACCCACCGCTGATGCTGATGGACGAGCCCTTCGGCGCGATCGACCCGATCAACCGTGAGCGTCTCCAGGATGAGTTCCTCCGCCTCCAGGCTCAGGTGCGAAAGACGATCGTCTTCGTGACACATGACATCGACGAGGCGATCAAGATGGGCGATCGGATCGCCGTGCTCCGCGACGGCGGTCGGCTCGCACAGTACGCCACGCCCGCCGAGCTCCTCGCCCAGCCGGCCGACGACTTCGTCGCCCGCTTCGTCGGCGCCGACCGCGCCCTCAAGCGGCTCGCCCTCAGCACGCTCGCCGATCTATCCCTGATCGCCGTCGACCGACCCGTCGCGGCCGGCGCCGAGCGGGTCCCGATCCGCACGAGCGCCCGTGATGCCCTCTCGATCATGCTCGGAAACGGCGGACGTCCGCTGACCGTCGTCGACGACCAGGATCGCCCGCTCGGCCTCGTCACGATCGACCTGCTCGGGCGCACGCTGTCCGCCTCCACCGCAGGACAGCCAACCCCAGCGCAACCGGACGCCGGATGATCGCGGCGGTCGTGATCCCCAGCTTCGGCGGCGGCGGCGCCCAGAGCTGCGTCCAGGAGAACCGGCTCTTCTGCGTCGACTGGGTCCGCAGCAACTGGACCGGCGTGCTCCAGCCCGCCCTCATCCAGCATGTCGTCCTCACCGCGATCGCCATCGTCCTCGGATTCGCCCTCGCCATGCTGCTCGCCCTCGCCGCCCACCGTCGAAACTGGCTCGAGCGGCCGATCGCCACGGTCAGCGGCGTCCTCTACACGATCCCGTCGCTCGCCCTCTTCGAGTTCCTCGTCCCCTCGCTCGGTCTCACCCGGACGAACGCCGAGGTCGCCCTCGTCAGCTACACCCTCCTGATCCTCTTCCGGAACATCCTCACCGGACTCCGCGGAGTCCCCGACGAGGTTCGCGAGACCGCCCGCGGCATGGGCATGTCCGCCCGCCAATCCCTCGTTCGCGTCGAGCTGCCCCTCGCCCTCCCGACGATCATGGCCGGCCTGCGGATCGCCACCGTCACGACGATCAGCCTCGCGACGGTCGCCGCCTACATCTGCAACCAGGGTCTCGGCGCACCGATCTTCACGGCGATCAACGAGAACGTCTTCAAGACCGAGCTGATCGCCGCCGGCGCGCTCGCGATCGCCCTCGCCCTCGTCGCCGACGGCCTGCTCGTCCTCGTCCAGCGGTCCCTCACCCCCTGGGCCCGCGCCTGATGCACACGCTCACCGAAGCGATCCGCTTCATCCTCCGCGACGGCGTCGACCAGCCCGGAGAGCCGACGCTGTTGAGCCTGACGCTCCGACACCTCGAGGTCTGCGGCATCGCAATGGCGATCGCGATCGCGATCGCCCTCCCGATCGGCGTCTGCCTCGGCCATATCCGCAGGGGCGCGTTCATCGCGATCAACGTCTCCAATATCGGTCGAGCCCTACCCAGCCTGGCGGTGATCGCGATCGGCGTCGCCTTCATCGGCCTCGGCTTCACAAACGTCGTCGTCGCCCTCGTCGTCCTCGCCGTCCCGCCGATGGTCACGAACGCCTACGTCGGGGTCGCCGGCGTCGATGCGGACGTCGTCGACGCCGCCCGCGGGATGGGCATGCGCGAGCGAGAGATCGTCCTCCGCGTCGAGCTCCCCCTCGCCGTCCCGACGATCTTCGCCGGCGTCCGGGTCGCCGCCGTCTTCGTGATCGCGACCGCCACGATCGCATCGGTCGCCGGCTTCAGCGGCACGCTCGGCGACGTGATCGCCAACCAGGCCAGCTACCACTCCTCCGGCGTCCTCGGAGCCGCGATCTGCGTGGCCGCACTCGCGCTCGCCGTCGACGCCGCCTTCGGCCTGCTCCAGAAGGCGGCCACCCCACGCGGCCTCCGCGCCACCGCGCTGCCCCCGGCCGCGCCTCCCGACGCCCAGCTTGGACGCGTCCCCGGTGTCCCCGGTGGCGGACTCGACCGCCTCGCCGGGCCGGTGACGGTCGATACTTGACGGTTCGTTGACAACGAGGAGGATGCAGATGCGACGCAGCAGATCTTTAGGGGTGGCGACGCTTGGGGTCCTGGCGGCAGTCGGGATCGCAGCCTGCGGAAGCACGTCCAAGACGACTTCCACGCCGCCGGCCGGTGGGCTTCCCGGGGCCGGCAAGCCGACCGTGACGATCGGTGACAAGAACTTCACCGAGGAGCTGGTCCTCGGCCAGCTCTATGCCCAGGCCCTCGAGGCCAAGGGCTACAAGGTGAACCTCAAGGAGAACATCGGCTCGTCCGAGGTCATCGACAAGGCCCTCACCAGCGGCCAGATCGAGATGTACCCCGAGTACACCGGGACGATCCTCTCGGTCGTCGCCAACCAGAAGACCCCGCCCAAGAACGCCGCCGCCGCCTACGCCGCGGCCAAGACCTTCGAGGAGGGGCGCGGATTCACGCTGCTCGCGCCGACTCCCTTCTTCGATTCCGACGCCCTCGCCACGCTGCCCGCCTACGCCCAGAAGAACGGCCTCAAGTCGATCGCCGACCTCGCCAAGCTCGGCAAGAAGGTTCGTCTGATCGCCGCGCCCGAGTTCGCCACACGCGAGGAGGGCCTCGTCGGTCTCAAGAAGCAGTACAAGATCAACCCGACGTTCCAGCCGCTCGCGATCGGCCTGACCTACACGGCGCTCGACGACGGCAAGGCGAACGTCGCCGACGTCTTCACGACCGACGCCCAACTCGTCGGCGGCAAGTACCAGATCCTCGCCGACCCGAAGTTCGTCTTCGGATTCCAGAACGTCGCTCCCGTGGTCGGCAAGCAGGTGCTCGCCAGGGAGGGAACCGTCTTCGCCTCGATCGTCAACCAGGTCTCAGCCAAGCTGACGACACCGGCGGTACAGGCGATGAATGCCGCCGTCAGCCTCCAGAAGCAGACGCCGGCAAGCGTTGCGGCCAAGTTCCTCAGCGCGAACGGCCTCTCCTAGGAGTCCGCGCGGCGCCGGGGCGGATCCGATCCCCCCGGCGCCCGCCTCCTGGCGCGTGGTGAACACATCTCGATCGCCTGATCTCGGCTCCCCGGGCCCAGCTCCCGATGCCGGCTCCCGGGGCCGCAAGAGTCTTGCGCGGCCTCTACCACTAGCCTCCATACCGTGCTCATCTCTCGTGAAGACCTCCGCAACGTGGCGATCGTCGCCCACGTCGACCACGGCAAGACCACCCTCGTCGACGCGATGCTCTGGCAGTCGGGCGCCTTCCGAGCCAACCAGGATGTCGCCGAACGGGTCATGGACTCGACCGATCTCGAGCGCGAGAAGGGCATCACGATCCTCGCGAAGAACACGTCCGTTCGCTATGGAGACGTCAAGCTCAACATCATCGACACCCCCGGTCACGCCGACTTCGGCGGCGAGGTCGAGCGCGGACTGACGATGGTCGACGGCATCCTCCTGCTCGTCGACGCCAGCGAAGGCCCCCTCCCCCAGACGCGCTTCGTCCTGCGCAAGGCGCTCGAGGCCCGGCTGCCGGTGATCCTCGTCGTCAACAAGGTCGACCGTCCCGACGCCCGCATCTCCGAGGTCGTCGACGAGGTCTACGAGCTCTTCCTCGACCTCGAGGCCGACGAGGAGCAGATCGAGTTTCCGATCGTCTACACCAACGCCCGTGCCGGCTGGGCCTCGCTGACCCAGGGCGACGAGGGCACCGACCTCGCCCCGCTGATGGACCTCCTGCTCGAGCACATCCCCGCTCCCCTGCACGACCCCGACCACCCCCTCCAGGCGCTGGTCACCAACCTCGACGCCTCGCCCTACGTCGGACGCCTCGCGATCTGCCGCGTCCGCCACGGGGTCATCCGCAAGGGTCAGCAGATCGCCTGGTGCCGGGCTGACGGCGCGATCGTCCGCGCCCAGGTCGCCGAGCTCTACGTGACCGACGCGCTCGACCGGGTCGACGCCGCGCAAGCCGGACCCGGCGAGATCATCGCGCTCGCCGGGATCGCCGAGGTCACGATCGGGGAGACGCTCGCCGATCCCGACGATCCCCGGCCGCTCCCTGTGATCACAGTCGACGAGCCGTCCCTCTCGGTGACGATCGGCATCAACACGTCGCCGCTCGCCGGCCGCGAGGGCACCAAGCTGACGGCTCGCCAGATCAAAAGCCGCCTCGACGCCGAGCTGATCGGCAACGTGTCGCTCCGCGTCGGCGACACCGAGCGACCCGACGCCTGGGAGGTCCAGGGTCGCGGCGAGCTCCAGCTCGCCGTGCTCGTCGAGCTGATGCGTCGCGAGGGATTCGAGCTGACGGTCGGCCAGCCCCAGGTCCTGACCAGGGAGATCAACGGCAAGATTCACGAACCGGTCGAGCGCCTGGCGATCGACGTGCCCGAGGACTATGTCGGCGTCGTCACCCAGCTGATCGCCCTCCGCAAGGGCCGCATGGAGCAGATGGTCAACCACGGGACCGGCTGGGTCCGCATGGACTACCTCGTCCCCGCCCGCGGCCTGATCGGCTTCCGCACCGAGTTCCTCACCGAGACCCGCGGCACCGGCATCCTCCACCACGTCTTCGACGGCTGGGAGCCGTGGTTCGGCGACCTCAAGATGCGCCCGACCGGCGCACTCGTCGCCGACCGCCGGGGCACCACCGCCCAGTTCGCGCTGATGAACCTACAGGAGCGCGGCACCCTCTTCGTCGGACCCGGAGCCGAGGTCTACGAGGGGATGATCGTCGGTGAGAACGCCCGATCTGACGACCTCGACGTCAATGCCTGCAAGGAGAAGCACCTCAACAACATCCGCTCCTCGACCGCCGAGGTCCTCGTCCGCCTGGTTCCCCACAAGCAGCTCTCCCTCGACCAGACGCTCGAGCTCCTGCGTCCCGACGAGTGCGCCGAGGTCACCCCGGCCACCGTCCGGATGCGCAAGGCCGTGCTCAACAAGACCGAACGGATCAGGGCCTCCCGGCGCAGCGGCGACCGCGCGACCTCCGGCGTCGCCTGAGTCACGCCGACCCAGGTCGCCTTGTCACGCCGCGCCCCGGCTCCGCGCCTTGAGCCGTAGCGCCGGCCGCTCGACCGCCCACCAGGAGACGGCCGCGAGCACGAGGATCACCGGGATCCCGACGACGATCAGGAACACGAACGTCCGGTGATAGAGACCCGGATCGGCGGCGTGCTCCGAGAGCACCGTGAGGGCGCCGAGTTGGTAGAGGTAGAAGCCGTAGGACCGCGTCCCGAGCCACCGCAGCGCCCGGTTGTCCAGCCACCGCCAGCACCCGCCGCCGCCGCGCTGGAGGAGCACGGGTATGCCGACGATCAGCAGCGCCGCCACTGACGAGACCACCGAGATCGAGTGCTCGAAGTCGAGCCCCGGCAGGCGGCCGAGCGGCGAGCCGGCGTACTGCATCCAGATCAGCGTGACGACGCCCGATCCGAATCCGGCGAGCGCCAGCAGCCGACCCGCGCGACCGGCCAGCCAGCGCCAACTCGCCCCCAGCTCCGCCGTCGCGAGGACGACGCCCCCCAGCAGCAGATACGCCTGTGCGGCGGCCTTGAAATCCTCCTCCTGGTTGTGGCGTGGAAAGGCCCAGAACAGGAACACGCTGGCGAGCAGACCCGTCGTCCCGACGAGCCACAGCCGGGCGGTCGGGCTTCGCGGCCGGCCGCCGGCGACCCGGGTCAGGAGGAACACGACCGCGGCGATCAGCGGGACCGCGACGTAATACCGGACCTCGACGCCGAGCGTCCACGCCTGGCCGAGATCGAAGCGCAGCGGGCTGACCGCCCAATCCTCGGAAAAGCCGAGGAGCCGCGGGGCGTCTGCCCAAGTCCGACCGTGCGATCCCGCCACGAGCACGACGACGGCGAGCGCCACCCAGTAGGCCGGCACGATCCGGAGCACCCGATTGCGCAGATACGCGAGCACCCTCGGCAGCCGGCGGCCCTCGGCGTAGGCCGCGACGAACGGCCGCGAGATCAGGTAGCCAGAGAGGACGAAGAAGATGTCGACGCCGTAGGCCCCGGCGCCGATCGGCCCGCCCGCGATCGGTCCGAACGGGCCCGGCCAACCCCGCGCGAGGTCGGCCGAGTGCCCGGAGACGAACAGTGACACCGTACCCGCGTGATACACCGCGACCCCGAGCGCCGCCAGCCCCCGGAGCGGATCCCCCGCGAGGAAGCGTCGCCCGGTCGGGCCCGTCCGGACAGCATCGGCATCCATCAGCACCTTCTCCGACGGGGACCGACGACCTGGACGCAGCGGTTCAGCGGCGCCGCTTGCGCTGACGTCGCGCGGCCTTGCCCTTCGCGCGGTTGCGCTCGACCCGCTTGGCCAGTGGCGCGACCGTCCCGCGCTGTCTGCCGCGCTCGGTCGACGCCCCCTCCGGGGCATGGCTCCGCGCGTCCCGGCGGATCACGAAGACGATCAATCCGATCAGGACCGCACCGATCCCGAAGATCAAGATCTCTTCGTTCTTCGACAGGCCCCGGCCGGTGCTCGAGTTGTCGGCGGTCGTCGTCGTCGGCACCGTCGGCACCGTCGGCGTCGGCAGTGGCGCCTGCGGGATCGTCAGCGGGTTGTCGGCGAGCGCCGGCGCGGCCGTGTGGACGAACACGGCACCGGTTGCGAGCATGAGGCCGATCAGGACGGCAAGGAGCGGCGAGGCGGCCTTCACCACGCGAATATATCGGCGCTTGCACTCAAACGCGGGTCGGTGCGTACACTTCGCCGACATGCCCAAGCAACGACAGGTGCGGATCGAACAGGGCCTTTCTCCGGCGCTCATGGAGGAGATGCAGGAGCGGACCGAAGAGCAACTCGAGGCCGAGAC
Organism: Solirubrobacteraceae bacterium; assembly: GCA_034664295.1. Taxonomy (GTDB): domain Bacteria; phylum Actinomycetota; class Thermoleophilia; order Solirubrobacterales; family Solirubrobacteraceae; genus Palsa-513. The sequence continues at coordinate 33,928 of JAXDHV010000010.1, forward strand.
CAAGCACCGCTCGATCGCCCTCTCGATCCTCGGCTCTCGGGCAGCAGAACGTTATGACGCCGAAGCGACGCGGACCTATTTCAGGCGTGCGCTGGCCGCCTCCCGCCCGCAGGAACGGCCGCAGATCCGCCGCATGGCGAACGCCTCGCTCGCGCTCGCCGAGCACCGTGCCGGCGACCTCAAGGTCGCCGTCGAGAAGCTCGGCCAGGAGGCCCCGCCCAAGCGCGCGCTGATGGGCCTGCGCCTGATGGGCCTGATCGCCCCGCCGAAGGGCGCACCGACGATTCGCCGCGTGCGCGGGATCGCGATCGTCGCCCTGATCGTCCTCGTCCTCCTGCTCCTCGGCCTCGGAGTCGTCGAGTTGATATCCCTCCCGTTCGGCGGTGGCCTCGGCCTCCCCCAGGGGATCCTGCTCGGCATCCTGCTGATCATCGCCGTCCTCTCCGGCCTCGCCGTCTGGGGACGCCGCCGCCAGAAGACCGCCCAGGCGAAGGCGAAGACCGCCCGGGCGCGTCCCGGCGCGGCCCAGGCCGCGGCCCCGCCCGCCAGTCGCCGGTTCCGGGGGATTCGGGCCAAGGCGGCCACGGGAGCTTCGAAGTCATCGACCTCCGCTGCGCCCGGCGGCTCCGGCGAGGGCCGCGCCCGCGGCTCGCAGCCGGCCAAGGCCGCCCAGGGTGCCGCCAAGCCGTCCGCTCAGGCGAGGTCCAAGTCGGGAGTCCGGGCCCCGAGCAAGCCGGCCGCCCAGGCGCGGACGAAGCCGGCCGCCCAGGCGCGGACGAAGCCGGCAGCACAGGCGCGGACGAAGCCGGCCGAGGGGCGGGGAGCGGCCCAGGGTGCGGCGAAGCCGGCTGCTGAGAAGCCGGCGGCCCAGGCGCGGACGAAGTCCGGCGGCGGCCAGGCATCGCCAAAGCCCGCTGCGACCGGATCGAAGCCAGGTGGCGGCCAGGCCGGCAAGCCCGGCGGCGGCCAAGCGGGCGGAAAGCCGCGCGGCCAGGGCTCCAAGCCGACACGGCGCACGCGGGGCTCCGGCCCGGCCAAATAAGTCTGGTTCGGCGCCCGCGGCGGGCTGCCGGATGTCCTCGCACCCCTGGCCCAGAGCTTCGACTTCGACGGACGGTGGTCTCGACGGGCTGCCGCGCGAAGGCGTTCCGTGTAGAAGCCGTCAAGGGCATGCGCCGGGCACTTCATCCAGCACCACGCACAGATCTACGAGCAGACAGTGTCCCCCCATCGGTTCGCCGCTCGCCGCTCGCCGCTCGCCGTTCGCCGTTCGCCGTTCGCCGCTCGGCGCTCGCCGTTCGCCGCTCGGCGCGCGACGGTGCGTCGGCATTCGTAGTCCGGTATGCCCGCAGTGAAGTGCCTGCGACTGAGGGCCAATTGACACATCAGCTTGCGTCTGGCACCAGCCGGTGGGTACCGTGCGGAACTCCAGGCACACCCAGCAAACGATCGAGGGTCACTTCGCATGTCCGACGTCAGACCACACCCCGCCGCCGCCGTGAGCACCGCTGGCAAGTCGAAGCACTCGGATGGTGGGGGTGAGTCACTCCGCGAGGTCGTGTCCGCGAGGATCCATCCGTCGATCGGGGTCGCCCGGGTCGGCGACAGCATCACGGAGTTCTTCATCGGTCCGGAGGTCGACGAGCCGACCCCGCAGGCGGCTGGCTCGTACAAGGACAAGGAGGGAGCGCTCAAACGCGAGGCGGCGCGCTTTCGGATCTACGGCTATGACGCGGCCGGACTGGTGGTCGCCGAGCTGACCTGTGAGAACGCCGAGATCGAGTGGACCGTTCAGGTCGCCAACACAAAGGCCGCGTGGTACGGGTTTCAGATCGCGATGGACATCCCCGAGGCGCCGCTGGCCAAGGATCCTACGGTCCTGCGCAACGCGACGATCACCGGCGCAGATCGCGACCGGCTCGCGATCGAGCCCGGTCCGCGCAGCATCACCGGGCCCAACCAGTCCGGCGGTCGGCATCGATTCGACAGCGGGAAGTTCATGGGCGTCGACGTGTATCTCGGTGAGCTCCGGACCGACGAGGCCGGGCGGCTCGTGTTCCTCGGCGGCCACGGCAAGTCCGCCAGCCCGGGCGGCGCTCCGCTGACGACATTCGCCAACAACGACGGCTGGCACGACGATGTGTCAGACGGTCCGGTCACGGCTGTCGTGAAGATCGGCGAGAACACGCTTCCCGTCGACCCGGCGTGGGTCGTCGTCGCGCCGCCGAACTACGCGCCCGTCCTCACGTCGGTGCGCACGATGTACGACCTCCTCTACGACGCCAACCTCCAGTCCGGCAGGCTGCCGTTTCCCGCCCGGGTGTCCTTCCGCCAGCACATCCATCCGATCATCAGTCGGCTCGTCGGCCTCCAGTGGGTCAACGACGGGTTCGCGACCAAGTTCGGCTGGACCGGACGTGAGAACTTCCTCGAGCCCGGATACCTCGGCCGCCTGGCGAGCGGGGAGGCAAGCGACCGCGGGCTGCGCCAGCAGGTTCTCAACACGTTCCGCATCTGGGAGCGCGACGGGCTCTCCCCGGTTCCGTGGCCCTGGATCTACGGCGATTCGATGAGCATTCCGCCGATCTCGCCGCGACAGCACAGCGTTCTCTCCTCGACCCAGATGAGACTGCTCGAGATCTGGAGGGATGGCGACTTCGACCCCGATCTCGACGCCTCGGTTCCCCACGCGATCGACGAGGTCCCGCTCGGCGAGCAGCCGGCGATGCTAGACCGGGCAGCCCTGACCTTCTGCCTCGCCGACGCGTTCCACCCAGGTTGCGAGCTGACCTGGCCGATGCGGCACGCGTCGATGTATGCCGCACCGTTCCGGCTGCGCCACCGCGCCAAGGACGACCCCGAGCCGTGGTTCGGGAGCATCCTGACTCCGGCCCGGGCGCTCAGCGTCAACGGCCCGCTCTACGGCCAGACCCCCGGAAGCCTCACGCGCTGGATGGCGGTCCCGTGGCAGACCGACGCCGCGAGCTGCCGCTCGGGCTACACGGCGAACCTCGGCGACTACGACCCCTACCTCCCCACCTTCTGGCCCGCCAGAGTGCCCAACCACGTTCTCACCCACGACGACTACCTGATCGTGATGGACTCCGAACGGACGCTCGAGGAGCGACTCGAGGCGTTCGAGCGACGCGCCGTATGGGACCGCTGGCTGACCGGGAAGACGAAGCTCACCCAGATGGTCGCCGGGTTCGGCAAGTTCGGCGTCGTCGAGACGCATCCCGGGCCGGGCGACGAGAGCTTCCCCGCGGAGATCCTCGTCGAGTCCGAGGTGACCTTCACCCAGGTGGTCAATCCGCTGCGCAACCTCTACACCCTCCACGTCCCCGAGGCCCGGGACGCCGAGCTGGCCGAAGCCGCGATCGCCACGGTCGTCAGCGCGGTCGACGCGAGCACCTACGAAGCCGACGAGGTGGCGGCGGCCTACTACTCGAAGGTCGACCGCTTCTAGACGTGGCCGCGACGGTGCGCTCCGGGCTCGGCGGTCTCGGCTGGCGTGGCGGCCTCGGCGGGCTCGACCGGGACGCTCGGCGCGACATCCTCGACGTCGTCGTGGCAGGCGGTGGGCCCGCGGGGAGCGCCGCGGCGCTCGTGCTCGCCCGGGCGGGCTGGCGGGTGCTGCTCGCGCAGGACACGACGCCCGGCGACGAGAAGCTGCGGATCGGCGAGTCGCTGCCACCCGCGGTCGGCCCGCTCCTACGGGACCTCGGACTCTTGGACCTGCTCGACGCCGGCTCGCACCTGCCGTCGTACGGAAACAGCTCGTCCTGGGGGTCGGCCGGCAGGGCCGACACGCATTTCGTCTTCGACCCGAACGGTCACGGCTGGCACCTCGACCGTGGCCGCTTCGACAGCTCGTTGCGGCTGGCAGCTGACGAAGCCGGCGTGAGCGTGTGCGAGAACGTCACGGCGCGTCTTGCCGGTCGACTCGACGGTGTCTGGCGAATCTCCCTCGACGGCCGCACGACGCGGGAGGTACGGGCGAGAGCGGTGGTCGACGCGACAGGCCGCCGCGCGAGCGTGGCCCGGGCGATCGGGGCGCGTCGAGACCGCGCCGATCGCCTCGTCGGCGTGTTCGGATCGACCGCCGCCGCCGCCGACGATCTCGACAGCCGGACCCTGATCGAGGCCGCACCGGACGGCTGGTGGTACACGGCGCTCGTGCCCGGCCGGCGCCGGGTGGTCGCCTTCATGACCGACGCCGACCTCGTCGCGCCGTCTGTGCGGACGCCGGCCGGCTTCGCCGCGGCGATCGCCGAAACCCAGCACATCAGCAGGTTCGTGGTCGACGTCGTGTCCGGCCCCCGGACCGAGGCCGCGCACGGATCGCGCCTGAGCCCGCCCGCCGGCGATGGCTGGCTGGCGGTCGGCGACGCTGCGATCGCCTTCGATCCGCTCTCGTCTCAAGGGATCCTGACGGCCCTGTACACCGGGCGCCGGGGCGCCGGGTCGCTCGACCGCCAACTGCGCGGCGATCCGGCTGGCGTCGACACGTACACCGACGAGATCGCCGGGATCGCCGCCGCCTATGAGCGCAACCGACTCGACGCGTATGCGCGAGAGTCGCGCTGGTCGGCGCGGACCTTCTGGGCGCGCCGCGTGAGGCCGGCGGGCGTCATACCCACCAGGTCCTGATCTCCAGCCTGCCCCGGTACCGCCGCCGTGGCATCCGCTTGGCGGTCGATGGATTGAGTCGCAACCGCGAGAATGCGCCCCAAGTCATGGCCTCGACTCCGCTCACGCCGCCTCCCTCCCGTCGAAGCCTATGCATCGGAATGGCCACCTACGGCGATTTCGACGGCGTCTGGTTCACGATCCAGGCGATCCGCATGTATCACCGCGAGGTCCTCGACGGCCTGTCTTTCGTGGTGATCGACAATGATCCCAAGGCCGCGACCGCGACCGCGCTGCGAGATCTCGGCAGCTGGGTGCCACGGTATCGGTACGTCCCGTTCGGCGGATACTCCGGCACCGCGGTACGTGACCTGATCTTTCGCGAGACCGACGCCGACATCGTTTGCTGCGTCGACTCGCACGTGCTCCTCTCGCCGGGGGCGCTGGAGGCGCTGCGCGACTGGTTCGACGAGCACCCCGACAGCCTCGACCTGTTGCAGGGTCCGCTGCTCCACGATGACCTCGACCCCGCCAAGGCGGTCACCCACCTCGAGCCGACGTGGGGGGCCGGGATGTTCGGCCAGTGGGGGCGCGACAAGCGCCTCGATATCGCCGACTGCGCACCGTTCGAGATCGCGATGCAGGGCCTCGGGGTGTTCGCCTGCCTCCGTAGCGCCTGGCCTGGGCTCAATCCACGGCTGCGCGGCTTCGGCGCCGAGGAGGGATACCTGCACGAGACGTTCCGTCGCCGGGGCGGCCGGGTGCTGTGCCATCCGCGGCTGTCCTGGGTCCACCGGTTTTCGCGGCCGCTGGGCATCGCCTACCCCAACAGATGGGAGGACCGGGTCCGCAACTACCTCGTCGCGTGGGGCGAGCTCGGCTGGGACGTCGCGCCGATGGAGGCTCATTTTCTCGAGCTGCTCGGCTCGCAGTGCGACGTGCCCGCCATGGTCGAGGTCGCCCGCCGACAGGTGGAGGATCCGCTGAGCGTCTTCGACGCGGTCTTCTGCCTGGCCGACGGCGACGCCGGCTGCGACGATCATGCGCATCCGCCGGCGATCGCCTGGCGCGTCGAGCGCCTCGGGCCGGGCGTCCCCGTCGAGGGGGTCCACCGGCGGCTGTCGGGATGGCATGACGCGTTGGCCGCGGCATCCGCCAGGGGCTATCAGCACGTGCTCCTGCTCCCCGACCAGTCGGGTCCCGACACGCTGCCGGTGATCGGCGCCGCCGACTGGGAGCGGCCGTGGGATCTGTGCCTGCTGGCGCTGGCGGACCCGCTTGCGGTGCCGACACCCGCGCCGGTGCCGGCGCCGGCGCCGGCGCCGCGGAGCTTCACGACCGCCGGCGGGTTGGCCTTGGCAGGCTTGGCGGTCGCCGTGCACTCCCGAGCCTTCCAGGGCATTCTGGCCGACCTAGGGAGCGACGAGGCGGGTCGTCGCGCGTTCCTCGCGACCTGGCCCGATCTCGAGACGTATCTGCTGCGAGGCATCGTCGACGGCGTGTTCTCGGCGATCGGCGAGCCGTTCGCGGAACCGGCGATCGACCGTCCGGTCCGCGCCGCCGAGTTGGAGATCGCCGAGGTCGCCACGGGCTTGATGGTCCACCGGGGGACGCCGCCGCGCGCACACCAATTGAACAACACCGCGTCGATCGTGCTGATGCTCTGCGACGGCGAGCGGACCGTCGCAGGGGTGGCCGCGGAACTGGCTGAGAGCTTTGCGCTCGCGACGGCGCCGCTGGCTGAGGTGTCGGCGTGCGTCGACGGGTTGCGTCGAGCCGGGATTCTCCTCGCCCGCACCGCCTCGAACCCGCAGGACGCCGGTACAGATCGAGCGCTCGAGGAAGCCGTGCGTCGCACGACCAACCCGTTCACGTACTTCGACGGGATCTTCTGCCTGAATCTCGACACGGCGACCGACCGGTGGCGTGAAGCGGCGCGACGCCACGGGCACCTCGGGATCGCCTGGAAGGTCGAGCGCTTCGCGGGCATCGCCACTCCCGACAACCCGCATCGCGGCATCGTCGCATCGTTTCGTCGGATGATCGTCGAGGCAGGGCGGAGGGGGTACGAGCACCTGCTCGTCCTCGAGGACGACGCCGTGTTCCTGGATGACACGCTGGTCGTCCTGAGCTCGGCGACGGCGGAGCTCGCGAGCCTCGAGTGGGACCTCTGCTTCCTCGGCGCCTGCGTCTGGTCCCAGGTGTTTCCGTTTCTCGGCGACAGCACCGTGCTCCAGGCATGCGGTCCGGTGACCTGCACGCACGCCGTGGCCGTGCACGCTCGCGCATACTCCCGTCTCCTGGCAGAGATCCCGACCGACGCGCGCGAGCTCGACCTCTGGCTCGGCGACTATCTCGCGATCGACCAGTACCTGAGCCGGCGGATCGCCGACGGTACCTACCGCGCGCTGATCACCTCGCCGCGCGTCGCCTCGCAGGCGAACCTGCTCGAACACGACGACGCCGACGGCGTGCTCGGGGCTCGCTACGTGATCTGAGGATGACCGGCCGGCGCCCGGCGAACCGGCCTGATCAGAGGTGCAAGGACATGATCGGAGGGAGACGTGTCAGATCAGAGGTCGAAGCCGACCCCGGTGAGCTCCTCGGAGACCGCCCAGAGTCGCGCGGCCGTCTCCTCGTCGTGCGCGGCAGCGCAAGCGGCGACCAGTCGGGGATGGCCGCGGCGCTCGCCGGGACCGTCCGGGCCGAGGTACGAGCCGCCCTCGACGGCGCTCGTCGCCGCGCAGAGCAGCGGCAGGGCGCCGGCCGCGGCGCTCTGGGCGAAGAACGGGTTGGCGAGTGAGAGCAGCCGGGCGATCGGGCCGCCGGATGCCGCCTGGAGGTTGGTGTTCGCGTAGCCGGGATGGGCGGCGACGCTTGTCAGGCCGACGCCGGCCGCTCGGGCGCGGCGGTCGAGCTCGAACGCGAACAGGAGGTTGGCGAGCTTCGACTGACTGTAGGCCCGCCACCGGCCGTACCGCTCGGTCCCCTGGAGGTCGTGGAAGTCGATCCGGCCGGACTTGTGGAGCACGCTGCTGACGCTGACCACCCGCCCGGCGGGGGCGGCCAGCAGACGATCGATCAACAGCCCGGTCAGCGCGAAATGGCCGAGATGGTTGGTCGCCAGCTGGAGCTCGAAGCCGTCGGCGCTGAGGCGCCGCGGCGGGGCCATCACCCCGGCGTTGTTGACCAGGAGGTCGAGCGGGCGGGGCTCTGCGGCCAGCCGGCCGGCGAACTCGCCGACCGAATCGAGGTCCGCCAGATCGAGGCGACGGGCCTCGACCAGCGCCCCGGACACGCGCTCGGCGATCCCCTCCGCCGCCGCTGCGCCCCGGTCGGCATCGCGACAGGCGAAGATCACCTCGGCGCCGGCGCGGGCGAGCTCCTCTGCGACGACCAGTCCCAGCCCGCTGTTGGCGCCGGTCACGACCGCCCGCAGTCCTGCCTGGTCGGGGATCTGCTTCGTCGTCCAGCCGGCGGCCACCGCGCGAGCATAATGGGGCGGTGCTGCTTTCCAAGCTGGCCGAGGCATACGACCACGTGCTGCTCGACCTCGACGGATGTGTCTGGGTCGGCGACCAGGCGGTCCCCGGGTCGGTGGAGGCGATCGCCGCGCTCCGCCGGGCCGGCAAGCGGGTCGGCTTCATAACCAACAACGCCCGGAGCGCCGGCGAGGACTTCGTCCGCCGGCTCTGGTCGGTCGGAATCCAGGCCTCGCTCGAGGAGGTCGTGACCGTCGGTGGGGCGCTCCAGCACGTGCTCGCCGAGCGGTACTCCGGCCAGACCGCCGTCGTGATCGGGTCGTCGGCGATCCACCGCCACGTCACCGACGCCGGCCTTCGAATCGTCAACGGGAGCGCGTTCGTCAGCCGCGCCCAGGTCGTCGTCGTCGCCGGACACGACGGGTTCGACTACGGCGAGCTCCGCGAGTCGATGCTCGCCCTGCGGCGGGGGGCGATCCTGCTCGGCGCGAACCGCGACCCGAGCTACCCGATGCCCGGCGGCTACTGGCCGGGGACCGGAGCGATCCTCGCCGCCGTCGAGACCGCCGGCGATGCGACCGCCGAGATCATCGGCAAGCCACATCCCGGCCTCTTTCGGACCGCCCTCGACCGTTTCGGCCCCGGGCGGACCCTGATGATCGGCGACCGCCTCGACTCCGACCTCGCCGGGGCGCACGCCGCCGGACTCGACGGGGCGATCGTACTCAGCGGGGCGACCGGCGAAGCCGAGGCGCGGGCCGCCCGAGACCCGGCGCCGGTTGCGATCGCCGCGACGCTCGCCGACCTCGTCCTGCGCTCTGACGACCAGGAGCCGGCCCCCGAGCTCGAGCGGGCCTGAGTGGCTCGCAAGCAGACTCACCACAAGCACTCCTCGACCAAGGGCTACCGCCGGCTCCTCGACCGTCTGGCCGAACATCCCGACGTCCATCGGGTCGCGACCGGCCGCGTGAGCCCCCGGATGGGCTCGGGCCGGCCGACCGCGACGATCTCCAAGGTCAGTCGGGTCGCCTCGGGTCTGTCGATCACGATCAACGCCGACGGAGCCGTCGTCGACGCATACATCGTCACCGACCAACCCGACATCGTGATCGCCTTTCTCGCCGAGCAGGGCTGGTCGGCTTGACGCCCGGTCACGAATACCCTGAACCCGTGCCCCCCGCCCGCCTGATCGTCAACCCGTCGGCCGGCGGCGGCCGGGCCGGGAAGATCCTTCCCGAGGTCCGGAGGAACCTGGCCAGGCTGGGCGTGGAGCAGACGACCCACGAGACCCGGGACCTCCCCCACGCCCGGGAGCTCGCCGGGGAGGCGGCGGCCGACGGCGTCCTCGCGATCGCCCTCGGCGGAGACGGCCTCGTCGGCGCGGTGGCAGCCGAGCTGGCGCGATACCCGGGGAGCGTGCTCGGCGTCCTGCCGGGCGGCCGGGGCAACGACTTCGCCCGTGTGCTCGGGATCCCGACGGCCACGGCCGACGCCTGCGAGGTGATCGCCACCGGCACCCCCCGGTCGGTCGACCTCGGGTCGGTCGACGGCCGGGTCTTCGCGTGCATCGCGAGCGCCGGCTTCGACTCGGACGCCAACCGGATCGCCAACGAGGCGCCGTCGTGGCTCGGCGGCCAGGTCTACGCCTACGGTGCGCTGCGGGCACTCGCCGCATGGAAGCCGGCGACCTTCACAATCGATGTCGACGGGACCGAGCGGACCTACCGGGGGTACAGCATCATCGCCGCCAACTCGAGCTGCTACGGCGGGGGGATGCGGATCGCCCCGGACGCCCGGCTCGACGACGGACTGCTCGACGTCGTCCTGACCGAGCACATCGGCCGCCTCCGGTTTCTCGTCAAGCTCGGCAAGGTCTTCAAGGGAACCCACATCCACGAGCCGAACGTCCACGTCCTGCGGGGCCGCGCCGTGCGAATCGCCGCCGACCGGCCGTTCACGATCTACGCCGACGGCGACCCGATCGGCGAGCTGCCGGTCGTCGTCCGGGCGGTTCCCGACGCCGTGCGAGTGCTGGTTGCGGGGAGCTGATGCTCTTCGAGCTCAAGCGAACGCTCGCCCGGTCGGCCGGGGCCCTCTCGCGCCTGCGGGGGGGCGGGGGGACGAGCATCCCCGGAGCCATCCTTCTGCGCCTCGACCCCCGGGCGATCGCCCGGCTGGCCGGCGAGCTCCACGACGGGAGTGTGATCGTCTCGGCGACCAACGGGAAGACGACGACCGCGGCGATGCTCGCCAGCGTGATGGAGCAGGCCCAGCTCAACGTCGTCCACAACCGGGCCGGCGCGAACATGGCCGGGGGGATCGCGTCGGCCCTGCTCGAGGCCCGCGCCCGCAACCTCCCGCCGGCCGACATCGGCCTCTTCGAGGTCGACGAGTTCTACGTCCCCCAGGTCGCCGCCGAGCTCGAGCCCCGGGCGATCCTCCTCGGCAACCTCTTCCGCGACCAGCTCGACCGGTACGGCGAGCTCGAGGCGATCGCCGACCGCTGGGCGGCCGTCGTCGGCCGATCGGCCGCCCGCCTGGTCCTCAACGCCGACGACCCGCTGATCGCCGACCTCGGCCGGGACACTCCGTCGGCGGTCTACTTCGGCGTCGAGGACGACCGTCTCGGCCGGGGTGCGCTGGCCCATGCGGCCGACTCGAAGCACTGCCGGCGATGCGGTGAGGCCTACGACTACACGGCGATCTACCTCGGCCACCTCGGCCACTACTCCTGCCCCGGCTGCGGGGCCAAGCGCCCGACCCCGGAGGTCAGCGCCCGGACAGTCACCCTCAACGGCGTCCACGGGGCCTCGTTCTCGCTCGCCACACCGGCCGGCACGGCCAGCGTCGAGCTGCCGCTCCCGGGCCTCTACAACGTCTACAACGCGCTCGGCGCGGCCGCTCTGGCGCTCGCGCTCGGGATCGGGCTCGACGAGATCGTCAGCGGCCTGGCCAAGGTCTCCCCGGCCTTCGGGCGGGCTGAGACGGTCGAGCTCGGCGGACGCGAGCTGTGCATCCTGCTGATCAAGAACCCGGCCGGCGCGAACGAGGTCCTGCGGACATTGGCGCTCGAGCCGGGCGACCACGACCTGCTCGGGGTGCTCAACGACCAGACGGCCGATGGCCACGACGTCTCGTGGATCTGGGACGCCGACTTCGAGGCGCTCGCCACGCGGATCCGGCAGGCGACGTGCTCGGGAAGGCGGGCGGCCGAGCTCGCCGTCCGGCTCAAGTACGCCGGCGTTCCGACCGACCGGATCACGATCGTCCCAAACCTGGCCGACGCCCTCGACCGGGCTCTCGGCGACGACGCCGTCTCCGGGACGCTCTACGCGCTGCCGACCTACACGGCGATGCTCGAGCTCCGGGCCCTCCTCGTCAAGCGGGGCGCGGCCGCCAGCTCGTGGGCGCTCGCATGAGCACGCCGGCGGTCATCTGGCACGACGTCGAATGCGGCGGCTACACCGCCGACCTCCCGCTGTGGCTCGACCTCGCCGGCGGGGTCGCCGGCCCGATCCTCGACATCGGCGCCGGCACCGGTCGCGTCACGATTTGCCTCGCCCGGGCGGGCCACGAGGTCCACGCGCTCGAGCGCGATCCCGAGCTCGTCGGCGCACTCGAGCACCGGGCGGCAGGCCTTCCCGTCATCTGCACCGTCGGGGATGCCTGCGACTTCTCGACCCGCCTCCGATTCCCCCTGTGCATCGTCCCGATGCAGACCGTCCACCTGCTCGACGACCGGCCGGCCTTTCTCCGGTGCGCCCACGCCGCCCTCACACCAGGAGGCCTGCTGGCGATCGCCCTGCTCGGCGAAGGAGTCGAGGAGTTCGAGACGGAGCTCGGTCCCGACCGGGCGCGGGTCGACGGGGTGACCTACGAGAGCTGCCCGACCGCCCTGCGCCTCCAGTCCGGAGCGATCGTCCTCGAGCGCCGTCGGCGGACAAAGACGGCGAGCCACGTCGAGTGCGCTGACGATCTTGTCCGGCTCGCCCTGATCGAACCGGCCGGCCTGGCGGGCGAGGCCGAGGCGGTCGGGCTGCACAGGGTCCAGTCGAGGTGGGTCGCGCCGACGGCCGACCAGGTCGGCAGTGAGATAGTGATGTTCGTCAAGCCGGAAGACACATGACACACACGGTCCGGGTGTGTGCCCTATATCCCGATTTGATGAACATCTACGCCGACCGGGGCAACCTGTTGATGCTCGAGCGGAGGTGTGCCTGGCGATCGATTCCCTTCGAGCTGTCGGCTGCCGGGCTCGGCGACCGGCTCGACGGTCGCGCACATGACATCTACTACCTCGGTGGCGGTCAGGACTCCGACCAGCGGCGGTGCGCGGTGGACCTCCTCGCCCGCAAGGCCGACGGCCTGCGGAGCGCGGCCGCGGCCGGGGCGATCGTGCTCGGCGTCTGTGGCGGATATCAGCTGCTCGGCCGGTCCTACGCGCTCGGCGATGAGACGATCGAAGGCGTCGGGCTGCTCGACGTCGAGACGATCCGGGAGGACGGGCCCCGGCTGATCGGGAACGTCGCGATCGAGCTCGATGGATCCGAGTGCCCGGAGCACGATGGGATTGTTCTGGCCGGTTTCGAGAATCATGGAGGCCGGACGCATTTGGCAGCCGGGCAGGCGGCGCTCGGGCGGGTCCTGCGGGGGCATGGGAACGACGGTCACACCGGCTTGGAGGGGGCCCGGACGGCGAACGTGATCGGCACCTATCTCCACGGTCCGCTGCTGCCCAAGAACAGTTGGTTCTGTGACTGGCTGATCTCGACAGCCATCGGTGGCGGTGAGCTCGCGCCGCTCGAGGACGGCTTCGAGCGCGAAGCCCACACGGCCGCCCGGCGGGCGGCGGGCGTGTAGGAAGCCCGGCTGCCAGGCGCGACTGAGTCCGCCGGGGCGGCGCCTTGTTAGGGTCGACCGGCGATGACGGCCGGAAACGAGGAGCGCGGATGACGGTGGCTGGGGCTTGCCGGGAGAGCAGATCGCTCGCCGTGCTCACCTGCCTCGGGCTCGCGGCGGCCGCCTGCGGATCGGGCGCCAGCGCATTCGCGAGTGCCCCGCCGCCCTCCGGCGGTCGGGCCTCGATCGCCCGGACGTGCACGCCGCCCCACTACCCGAGCGTCGGCTACTTCGATTCGATCGTCGTGACCGGGACGACGTGCGCGACCGGGAGGCGGTTCGTGCTGGCCTTCTACAGGTGCCGGACCACGTCCGGCCTGGCCGGACGGTGCAGGAAGGCGGTCGTCGGCTTCAAGTGCACCGAGACCCGCAGGTCGATCCCCACGGAGATCGACGCGCGGGACACGTGCACCAAGGGCAGCGCGAGGATCGTCTCGGTCTGGCAGCAGGACATCCTCAGTTGACTTCCGACCACCGGCGGCCCGCCCGGCGGCTGCTGGTCGCCGTCGGACTCTCGAGCCTGATCGCGGTGGGTCCCGGCGTCGGGCACGCGGTGGCCGGTCCCGACGCCCCTCCGCCACCGACCAGAGAGGCGATCAAGGCGCTTCTGCGGACCGAGATCACCCCGTCCGGACCGGCCTCGGAGCTTTCGGTGATCCTCCGGACCGGCGGCTACACCCTCTCGTTCGAAGCGCTGAGCGGCGGCATCGCCGATGTCGAGTGGGACGTCGCGCCCCCCGGTGGTCAGGCGCACGCCGCCGCCCGGACGGGCACGCTGGTGATCGCCCGCGGAAGCCTGGTCTTTGCGGTGGCAGCGACCGCCGACCTGCGGATGGTGCTCACTCAGACCGGGAGGACCCTGCTGCGAAGCGAGCGCAGGAGCCACGTCAGGAACCTCTCGGTCCGCGCCAAGGCGACCTTCACGCCGGCCGGCGACCGGCCGATCTCGGTTGCCGTCACCCAGGCGCCGGCCTCCGCCGGAGCAACGCCGCGCTGCTTCGGAGCCGCGTCGCATGACCCCCGGCGGCGGTGCGTCAACCCCCGCCTGCACTCGACGGTGACCCCGACACCGGCCGAGGCCCTGATCACCCCGAACGCGCCGTGCCGGCCGGTGAGCCTGACCGGGCTGGTGATCCCCTGCGTCTTCGGCGTGCCGGTCGTCGCAGCGACCAGGCAGGTCGCGTTGCTCGGCGACAGCCACGCCGAGACGTGGCGGGGGGCGATCACGGTTGTCGCCGACAGGCTCGGCTGGAGCGCCGTCTCCCTGACCCGGTCGAGCTGCTCCTTCTCCCAGACGATTCCCGTCCTGCGGCCGTCACTGGCGGCGTCGTGCCTGGCCTGGCGAGCGGGTGTCGTCGACTGGTTTCAGGCCAACCCGAACGTCAGCACGGTCTTCGTCGCCGACAACGCCCTCGCCGAGGCGGTGGGAACCCCGGGAACGACGAGCTTTGCCAACCAGGTGAAGGGCTACCGCGACGCCTGGCGGGCCCTCCCCCGGTCGGTGACCCAGATCGTCGTGATCCGCGACTCGCCGTTCCCGGGCACCGCGACCGGGCCATGCGTCGAGGCGGCGATCACGCGCCACCAGGTGGCCGCCGTGACCTGCGCGCGGCCGCGAGGCCTCGCCGTCTACCGGGACCCCGCGGCGAGCGCCGCCCACGCGGATGCCCCGCGGGCGTCGGTCGTCGACCTGACTGGCTTCTTCTGCGGCCCGCGGGACTGCCCGCCGGTGATCGGCGGGGTCCTCGTCTACAAGGACGCCAGTCACATGAGCAACCTCTTCAGTACGACGCTCGGACCGTTCCTGCTCAGCAGGGTACGTCAGCTGGTCCGAGGACCACAATAGATTGCAGGCCGTGACCTGAGGGCGTAGGCTGGCTGCCATCGTGGGACGGGTCAGTACCCCGCTTGGACCTCCAGACGCCCAGAGGGTGGGGGCGCTGGCGCTCGACTTCGGCGCGCAGGGCGGCGATCCGGGCCGCGGCGCGAGCATGGATCTGAGCACGTGCGTCAACCGTTACGGGCCGGCGCCGGCTGCCGTCGAGGCGCTGCACGCGATCGGGCCGGCGGACATCCTGCTGCACCCGTATGACGCGCAGGAGCGGCTCAAAGCCGTCTACGAATGGGCGACCGGCGTCGACGCTGACGATCTGGTCGCCGGGAGAGGCGCGAGCGAGTTCATCTGGGCGATGGGCCGTCAGCTCGATCACGCGGACGTCGCGATCCCCCTGCCGGCGTACACCGACTACCTGAAGGCGTTCCCCGGGCGTGGCTTCAGCATCGACGGCGAGCAGTTGCCCTCGCTCGAGCAGGTCGACGCCGCCCTTGGCGCCGGCCGCTGCGTGATCTTGTCCAACCCGCACAATCCGACCGGGGTGCTGCTCGACCGCGACGGTCTGATCGCGACGGCCAGGGCGCATCCGGATGCGACGCTCGTGGTCGACGAGTCCTACATCAATTTCACGCCCGATCCGCATCGCATGGCTGTGCTCGGGTGTGACGAGCCGAACGTCGTCGTGTTGCGCTCGACATCGAAGTTCTACGGAATTGCCGCGGTCCGGGCAGGCGTCGCGTGGTGTCGGGACGGCGACCGGCTGGCCAGGCTGTTCGGCCGTCAGGAGAATTGGGGCCTGTCGGGCGTCGACGTGACGGTCGCCGCCGCGGCCGTCAGGCACGGGTGGGATTGGGCCGATGACACGCGGGGCCGCATGCACAGCGACAGCCGCTGGCTCGCCGACGTGCTCACCCGGGTCCCGGGGATCGACCTCAGGGTCAACAACAACGTGCATTTCCAGTATGCCTTCTGCCAGCAGTCGCACCGCGTCGCCGAGGTCCTGCGCGGCCGGGGAATCGGTGTGCGGGTGCTGAGCAGAGCCCACGGTGTCGTACCAGATGCGCTTCGGATCGTCGCGCCCAGAAGGGACGAGCGTGAACAGTTCGCAGCCGCAATCGACACTGTCGTCAGTGAGTGCGCGGCCGCCTGAGGCGCGGGGGGCGTCGCGTGCTGCCGGCGTCCTACTGGCCGCCGTAGCCGCGATCGCATACGGCGTGACGACGGTGATCGGCCGCGAGCTCGCCCATGCAAGGGTCGACTCGGCTACCGCGCTGGGAGCGCGCTTTTCGATCGCGGCTGTCGTGCTCGCCGGTCTGCTGGGGCTGCGCCGTGCCCCGCTGAGGCCGTTGACCGGCGAGTGGGGAAAGATCGTCGCGCTCGGTGCCGTCGGCTACGCGCTCGAGTCGACCCTTTTCTACCTCTCGCTCGAGCGCGGTACGGCGGCTGCGTGCGTCCTGCTGTTCTACGCCTACCCGGCGATCGTCATGACCATCGAGCTCGCGCGGAGGGACGCTCGCCTCGACGCGGCCACGTGCGTCGCCCTGTCATTGGCGGTCGCGGGCACAGCCGTCGTCGTCGCCGCCGGGAGCAACGTGTCGATCAGCGACGCAGGCGTCGTCCTGGCACTCGGGTCGGCGCTGGCCTTCGCCGTGTACCTGGTCATCGGGCGCCAGCTCGGGAGACGAACCGACGCGATGACGGCCGCGTGCTGGGTGGCGGTTGGCGCCGCCGCCGCCTCGCTGGGGCGCGGGATCCTCACCGGGACGTTGCGCCAGCCGACCGGTCACCTGCTCGAGATCGCCGGCTACGGCGCCGCGACGGCCGCGGCGTTCGGGCTCAGCTTTGCGGCCCTCAACCGGATCGGGGCGACCCACACCGCCGTGATGATGACGCTCGAGGCCCTCTCGGCCGTCGTTCTCGCAGCGATCTTCCTCGACGAAGGCATCTCGACGGCGCAGGGCCTCGGGGGTGTCGCGATCCTCGTCGCCGCCGCCGTGATCGCCTGGTCTCACCGCCCGAAGACGGAGCCCGCTGATCGGCTCGAGGGGGGCCGACCGGCCGTCAAAGCGGTGCCTCGTGACGGGGTCAGTGCTTCCTGAGCGTCGCGACGGTCACGTGCGGCCAGCGGAGCCCGTTGAAGTCGAGCTGGACGAGCTGGGTGTACTGGAGCTGGAGGAAGTCCGGCTTCCCGCTTGCCCCCTTCACCGTCTCGATCCAGAAGATCGCGTCGACCTCGACGGCGTTGGCGTTGCCACCGGGAGGATTGGCGGCCGCCCCGAGGAAGGCCGTGTTGGCGGTTCCACCGCCCTGGACCGGCGTGTGCTTGGTCGAGATGATCAGGACGGTCGTGCTCGTGATCGTCTGCCCCTGGATCGCGGCCTTGAGGACGCTGTTCGGGTTCTTCACCATCGCCTGCGTCACCCCGGGAGACAAGAACCGGAAGGGGGTCGCGATCGCCAGGTTGAGCTCCTTGAACGTCTGCTCGGCCTGCGCGAACGCCGAGTTGGGCGGCGGGGGGCTGTTGACGGGGAACGGGATGATGTTGTCGTCCTGGATCTGCGGGCCGCTCGCGACGACGAGGCTCGTGCCCTGGGCGAGGATCACCGTCCCGTGGGGGATCGAGCCCATCCGCACCACGGTGGCCGGCTCCTTCGGATTGGCGCTCGCAGGCACGGTCGCCCAGATCCCGGGCTCGATGTGGAGCCCTGCGCCGTTGCTCGCCTCGGCGATCTGCTGCATGTAGGTCAGGCCGAACATGTTGATGTCGGGGTTGACCAGCCCGCGGTTGGGAATCGCGCCGTTGATCGGCGTGAAGACGAGCGTCTCTGTCGTGAGGTTCAACTCGAGGAAGCGATCCTGCGGGCTGGCGGGGAAATGCGGTCGCCAGATCGTGTTGAAGCCACGTCCAGACCACGTGCCGGCGAGCTGGGACAGCGGACCGAGCGGGTTTCGCAGGGCCACCCCGCTCGCCGCCGGGACGGCCGTCGCCGGACTCTCCTGCGTTGGGAGCGCCGCCGCATGAGCGACCTTGTCTTCACCGACCTTTGGCAGGCCCTCGAATACGAAGTCGGAATCCGTCGCGGCGATGACAGTCACGGTGCTCCTCTTGGTTCGCTTGAGGTTCGAACGTAGCACCGGCGCCGCCGGCCTTGAGTGACATGCGTCACACATCGCCCGAGTGCGTCAGAGATCGCTCCGGGCGCCCCTGAGCCGGCCCCGCCCGCTGACCGCGAGGAGATTCGTTCGAGGACGAGACGGCTCCGCGGCGGAGGCCCCGCTCGGGAGGACTAGGCTGCGGGACGAAGCCCACTACCCCGCAGGAGCGAGATGACCGAGATCCCTTTCCTATTCGTCTGTCACGGCGACGACGGCGGCCCGAAGATGCATCCGTGTCGCCGGGTGCAGGAGGCCCTTCGCGCGAAGGGCATCGACTACGACAAGCAGGTGATCGCCGGCAAGGGCAGCCCGATCCCGTTCCTCCGCAAGGGCTCGCGCGACGACCTCGAGGCCGAGACCGGCTCGAAGAAGCTGCCGGCGCTCAAGCTCGCCGACGGGACGGTGATCCACAACTCCCGGGCGATCGTCGCGTGGATCGGACGCCAGACGTAGGCCGTCCTTGGGAGGAGGTCTGACCGGCCCGGTCGGCGGCTGTCGATTTTCCCCCCGGCCGTTCGTCTATACGCGACCACCCAGAAATTGGAGGAAGCGATGAAGTACATGCTGCTGATCCACCAGGGCTCGACCCCCACGCCGCCCTCGGAGGCGTGGGACGCCCTCTCGGATGCCGAGCGGGGCGCCGTCTACGGTGCGTACAAGGCGATCAACGAGACTCCCGGAGTCAGCTCGGGCCTCCAGCTCCAGCCGCCCGAGATGGCGACCACCGTGCGGGTGGAGGACGGCAAGACCCTGACGACGGACGGTCCGTTCGTCGAGATCAAGGAGGCGATCGGCGGATACCTGCTGTTCGAGGCCGACGATCTCGACGCCGCGATCGAGCTCGCCGCGATGATCCCGGCCGCGCGGATGGGCGGGGCGATCGAGGTCCGGCCGATCGTCGAGTGGTAGCGACCCTCGATCGGGTCTTCCGTGACCAGTGGGGGCGCGTCCTTGCTGCGCTGATCGGCTTCCTCGGCGACTTCGACCTCGCCGAGGAGGCCGCCCAGGAGGCCTTTGCGATCGCGGCGGAGCGCTGGCGCCGGGACGGAGTGCCGACCAACCCCGGGGCCTGGCTGGTCACGACGGCTCGTAACCGGGCGCTCGACCGGATCCGCCGCGACCGGACTTTCGCGGCCAAGACCCGGCTGCTGGAGAACCCCTTTGCCGATGAGGACACCGTGGATTCGACGACCTTCCCCGACGAGCGCCTCGAGCTCGTCTTCATGTGCTGCCATCCGGCGCTCCCGACCGAAGCCCAGGTCGCGCTCACGCTGCGGACGCTTGGCGGCCTGACCACAGCCGAGATCGCCCGGGCCTTCCTCGTCGGCGAGTCGACGATGGCCCAACGGCTGGTGCGGGCGAAGGCGAAGATCAAGGGAGCGGGGATCCCGTTCCGGATACCTCTCGACCACCTCCTGCCGGATCGGCTGGCGGCCGTGCTCGCGGTCGTCTACCTGATCTTCAACGAGGGCTATGGCGGGCGTGGCGACCTGGCGACCGACGCTCTGCGGCTCGGGCGAGCGCTGACCGAGCTGATGCCCGACGAGCCGGAGGTACACGGCCTGCTGGCGATGATGCTCCTCCACGACGCCCGCCGGGACGCCCGGTTTAGCGGCGGCGACCTCGTCCTGCTCACCGACCAGGACCGCTCGGTCTGGGACCGGCCGCAGATCGCCGCCGGACAGGCGGTGCTCGACCGGGCGCTGGCGCTGTTCGGACGTGGGCCGTACGTCGTCCAGGCGGCGATCGCCTCCCTCCATATCGAGGATCCCCCCGACTGGGCGGAGATCGCCGAGCTCTACCGCGAGCTCGTCCGGCTCACCGGATCGCCGGTCGTCGAGCTCAGCCGGGCGGTCGCCGTCGCCGAGTCGCAGGGACCTGCGGCCGGCCTTGAGATCGTCGACCGGCTGTCACTCGACGGCTACCGCTACCTCCACTCGACACGCGGAGACCTCCTGCGCCGTCTCGGTCGCGCTGACGAGGCGCGCGAGGCCTACGACCGGGCCCTGGATCTCGCCCACGACCCGACCGAGCGCCGCTTCCTGGAGCGGCGGGTCGACGAGCTCAGCGGCCAGTAGCCGTCAGCCGCCGCCGCGGCCAGCCGCCGCCGTCAGCCGTCAGCCGGCAGTCGCTAGCCGCTCGATCCGAAGCCGCGTTCGGCGCGCTCGGAGGAGTCGAGGGCGTCGACCTCCTCGAGCTCGGCGCTGAGGACGTCGATCACGACGAGTTGAGCGATCCGGTCGCCGGTGGCGAGCTCGAACGTCTGGGTCGGGTCGGTGTTGAGGAGGAGGACCCGGAGCTCCCCCCGGTAACCGGAGTCGATCAGCCCGGGGGCGTTGACGAGCGTGATGCCGTGCTTGGCGGCCAACCCCGAGCGCGGGAGGACGAGTCCGGCGCGTCCCTGGGGGATCTCGACGGCGATTCCGGTCGATACCTGCGCGCGCATACCCGGCTCGAGACGGGCCGGCTCGACGGCGTAGAGGTCGAAGCCGGCATCTCCGGCGTAGGCGCGAGTCGGGAGGACGGCGTCCGGCCGGAGTCGGGCGACCTTCATCTGGGGGGTCGAGCCGTTGTGCCGCGTGGGCTCGCGGCTGCGGGCCTCGGGCGCCTCGACGGGCTCGGTGGCGTCGACGGGCTCGGTGGCGTCGACGGACGAGGTGGGCTCGACGACCTCGGCCGCGGGAACGGCCCCGGTGGGCTCGACGACCTCGGCCGCCTCGACCGGTTCGGCGGTCTCGACGGCGGTCGTTACGGCATAGCGGTCGAAGCGGTCGGCCGCGGCCGGCGGTAGGAGCGCTGAGACACGCACCCCGTCGGGAGTGTCCTCGCGCTGGAGCTCACCGGCGAGGTCGTGGAGCTCGGCGAGATCGGCTCCGTCGGAGTAGGGAACGAGGAGGTCGACCTGGCGAAGCGTGCGGAGGAACTCCTCCTCGATGCGGTCGCGGAGGTCGTCGATGCCTTCGCCGGTGACCGACGAGACGAGCATGGCGTCGCGGTTGCCGTTGCGGACCTGGGTCAGCCGGTCGGGGTCGAGCAGGTCGATCTTGTTGAGGACGAGGATCCGGGCCTGCTCGCCGGCGCCGATCTCCTCGAGGACCTCCTCGACCGACCGCTTCATCGCCTCGAGCTCGTCGTCGGTCGCCGAGGCGTCGGCGACGTGGACGATCAGGGCGGCCCGGCGGGTCTCCTCGAGCGTCGCGCCGAAGGCGTCGACGAGCTGGTGGGGGAGCTTGCGGATGAACCCGACCGTGTCGGTCGCCAGGTACGCGCGTCCGTTGATTCGCAGGGTCCGCGTCATCGGGTCGAGGGTGTGGAAGAGCCGGTCGGCGACGGGGACCGGGGCGCCGGTGAGGGCCCCGAGGAGCGTCGACTTGCCGGTGTTCGTGTAGCCGGCGAGGGCCAGCTCGGGCAGGCGGGCGCGGCTGCGCTCGGCGCGCATCACTCCGCGCGAGGATTGGACGCCGGCCAGGCGGCGCCGCAGGGCGGCGATCCGGTCGCGGGCGAGCCGCCGGTCGGTCTCGATCTGGGTCTCCCCCGGTCCGCGGGTCCCGATCCCGCCGCCGAGGCGCTCGAGGTGGGTCCAGAGGCCGCGCATCCGGGCGAGGTTGTATTCGAGCTGGGCGAGCTCGACCTGAAGCTTGCCCTCGGCGCTGCCGGCGTGGGCGGCGAAGATGTCGAGGATCACTGTCGTGCGGTCGACGACGGCGATCCCGAGCTCCTGCTCGAGGTTGCGCTCCTGCCGGGGGGAGAGCTCGTCGTCGCAGGCGATCACGTTGGCGTCGCAGGACTTCGCGTACTCGGCCAGCTCGACCAGCTTGCCGGGCCCGAGGTAGGTGTTCGGATGGGGGTTCTGGCGGTGCTGGACGAGCGTCCCGACGACGGCGACCCCCGCCGTCCGCAGGAGCTCCTCGAGCTCGGCGAAGTCCTCACCGGTCGGCAGCGAGGCGATGCAGACGGCGCGCTGCTTGGCGCGACCGGGAGTGGCCGCGGCCGCAGGGTCGGTCGTCGTCTTGCGTCCACTACGGGTTCTCTGCATACCTCATTATGTCCGCCAGCATCCTCTGCGAGCCTAGCCCGAGCGGCGCGCGAGCCGTCGATGTGGTGTTCGGCCTCCGGGCGTCCGGCCGTGTTCGCCGAGGCTAGTCGACGAGCTTCGGGTCATTGGCGAGCAGCAGCAGTTTGTTGCGCACCGGCGCGCTCAGCGCTGACCTCTTGATCGCCATGATGAACGCGTCGGGCGTGAGGAACTTGGATCCGGCGTCACCCATCGCCTTGCGAAGCCCTACCACGAATGCATGACTTTCCTTCGCGTTCGGTAGCAGCGGCCCGTCGCCGACGCTGCTTCTCGCGCCCTTGCGTCGCCCTCGCTTGCGCTTCTGCTTGGCTGCGGCGTCCGCCTTGAGGTTGACGCGCAGCGACTTGAAGTGCGGGTTCTCGGAGGCCGACTTGTCGAAGTTCTTGACCTGATCGAGGCGACGGAGCCTGCTCGTCAGTGCCTTGACCGACAGCGGCTGGTCGAGGATCTCCGTCTTCGCGGTGTCAGGGGCGAGTACGGCCGGAGCAACTCCCGCCGGGGTCGTCGTGGCGGCCGGCTGTGAGGCGGGATCCTGCGGCTCGGGCTGGTACATCTTCGCCTTGAAGCGCGCGTGGCCGCCCAGACGGGGATGTGGCGCTCCGCGGATCACGATCAAACCTGTGGCCGTCTCCGTCGCTCCTTCGAACGCGCCGGTCAGCGTGCCGGAGTTCTGGCGGCGGAGCGCAGGCCGGGGCGACGTCGTCGTGTCGAGCACCGCGGCCTTGGCCAGGTGCTTGTCGGCGACGAGGTTCCTGAAGTGCGCGCCCTTCGCGAACGCCAGGTTGATCGGTTGGCCCGCGATCACGACCTTCCCGGTCCAGCGGTATGGGACCCATCGCGAGAAGGTCACGACCTGGGCGAGAAGATTGCTCCAGTCGGTCGACGCGAGCCGCTTTGACAGGTCGGGAAGGACACCGGCTGTGACGAGCTGCTGGCCCGTGCGGACATAGCTGTGTTGCGAGTACTTGACCGAAACCGTGTAGTCGAACGCGGTCCCGGCGTGCATGAGGGACTCTGCGACCGCCTCCCACCCACGCATCAGTCCCTGATTGAAGTTCCTGTTCTCCTGGGGTGCGATGTTGCCGTGCACGTCGGCGTCCTTGGCTTCCATCAGCGTGTGCTCGACGAGGTGGCCGCCGTCGTAGGTGTTGCCGAGGCGCTGGCGGCCGAAGATCGCGCGCTCCATCGCTCCGAAGTGTCCGTATGGGCCGATCACGGTGTTGTCGCGATCGCTTCCGTCGGCCCTCGAGGTCGGATCGATCTTGGCAGTGGCCGTCCCGGCGCGGTTCCACTTGCCGGCGTAGGTGCTTGGATCGATGAGTCCCAAGCCCTCGAATGTGTAGAGCTCGGCGCGCCCGGCAGCCGTGAAGTAAGGCTTGAATACGTTCGAGAGCGAGCGGACCGGGGTGGGCGCGTTGGCCTCGACCGGCGCGGTGGCGATCGTCGACTTGAGTTGTGTCGGTGAGGTCCGCGTGTGTCGACGGCGACGCGCTACGGGCGTAAAGCGCTCGGTTCGCGCGGCCCGGGCTCCCATCAGATCGGCTTCGCGCTCGAGAGCCGGATCGTCGTTGATCGGCGTTCGGCCGACGTATGACGTCCGCGCGACGCGCCCCTGTCGTTGCTGGACGACATGCCACGCCTCATGCGGGAGGTGGCGCTCCTCGCCTGCAGCCAGGTCGATCCGCCGGTCGGACGCGCAGGCCAGCGCCCCCAGGCTGTGAGGCATTTCGGAGCGGCGGACGACGCGGACGTCGGAGAGGTCGAGTCCGGACAGGGCCTGGATGCCTCCGACCAGTGGCGCCGGAAGACCTCCGGCGCGTCCGTCGAGCGCCGGCGAGTCGGCTGGCGCCCGGCGAGCCTCGATCTGCCTGGCCACCGCGGCGTTGCCGGCTAAGCGCTGCAAGGACAGGAGATCGGCGGCGCCGAAGATCCGGACGGACGGCGAATTGGTCGGCCGGGCCGCTGCGATCACCCGCCTTGGCCCGGCGGGGGCCGGGCGGCCTGTCGTTCTGGGGGGGTGGGCGACCGAAGACAGAACAGACACCTCCCGAAAGCCTACTCCGGGACGCCGGTCACAGCAGGCTGCCGAGCCTGGCAACCGCTTCCGTGAGGCGGTCGTCGGGGGTCGTCAGCGAGATCCGGAAGAACCCCTCGCCGTTGGGCCCGTAGGCGCCTCCGGGTGAGATCACGACGGCGGCCTGCTCGAGGACGTGCTCGCAGTAGTCGGCGGCCGTCTCGAAGCCGGCCGGCACCGGCGCCCAGACGTAGATCGTCGCCCGGGGCGGGGTGACGTCGACGCCGATCTCGGCGAGCGCCCGGCAGACGAGGTCGCGCCGGCGGCGGTAGACGGCGTTCATCGCGTCGACGTCGGCGTCGACCTCGGGGGCCAGCGCGGCAGCCCCGGCGATCTGGACGGCTTCGAAGAGCCCGGAGTCGATGTTCGTCTTGAGCTTCCAATAGGCGGCGATCGCGTCTGCGTTGCCGAGGATCGCGGCGCACCGCCAACCGGTCATGCAGTAGCCCTTCGACAGCGAGAAGACCTCCACGCCGACGTCCTTGGCGCCGGGGGTGGCGAGGAAGGAGGGGGCGACGTAGCCGTCGTAGGTCGTCTCGGAGTAGGCGTTGTCGTGGACGATCAGGATGTCGTTCTCGGCGCCGAACTCGACGAGCCGCTCGAAGAACCCGTCGGGGACGACGGCGCCGGTCGGGTTGTTGGGGTAGTTGACGAACAGCAGCCGAGCCCGCTCGCGGGTCTCGGGGTCGATCGCGTCGAGGTCCGGAATGAAGCCGAGCTCGGGAACGAGGGGCATCAGGACCGGCTCGCCGCCGGCGAGCAGTGGCCCCGTCGAGTAGACCGGGTAACCGGGGTCGGCCGCGAGGGTGACGTCGCCGGGGTTCAGGAAGGCGAGGTTGAGGTTGAAGATGCACTCCTTCGCGCCGATCGCCGGGATCAGCTCGGTCGCGGGGTCGAGATCGACGCCGAAGCGGCGGTCGTAGAAGGAGACCAGCGCCTCGCGGAAGTCGGTCCGCCCGCGGTTGGACGGGTACTGGTGGGTCGACGGATCGGCGACGGCGGCCTGGGCGGCGGCGACGATCGGGGCGTAGGTCGGCGTGTCGGGGTCGCCGATCCCGAGGCTGATCACGTCGACTCCGGCGGCGCGCTTGGCGGCGATCTTGCGCTCGAGTTCGGCGAACAGGTACGGGGGAATCAGCGCGAGGCGGTCACTCGGTCTCATCGAGCTCCTTCTGGAAGTCGTCGCTGAGCTCGCCGCGGTACACGGGCCGGGCCCAGCCGGTCAGGTTGACGTCGAGGTCCGGGCTGAGGAGGACGTCGAGCCGGCCGCCGTCGAGTTCGACGCCGACAGCCGGCGGACCGCCGTCGAGGTGGTAGGCGACGGCGGCGCCGGTGGCGCCCGTCCCCGAGGAGAGCGTCTCCCCCACCCCGCGCTCGAAGATCCGCGCGCGGATCAGGCCGGGCTCGAGCTCGGTGTACCAGGAGACGTTGGTCCGCCGGGGAAAGCGGTCGTCGTGCTCGATCGCCGGACCGATCGCCGGGAGATCGAGCGAGTCGAGGGCGTCTGCGCGAATCGCACACTGGGGGTTGCCGATCGAGACGTGGCGGAAGCCCCAGGTCTGCCCATCGACCTCGAGGAGACCCCGCCCGTCGGGCGGGCCGCCGGGAAAGTCCGGCGAGACCGTCGATGCTCGGCCCATGTCCACGGCGCAGGTGTCCGGTCCGGTGATTCGCGGTTTGATCGCGCCGGCCGGAGTATGGATCGAGAAGACGTCTGAGTCTGTGAACCCGCGATGGCGGAGGTACATGATCGCCTCGCGGGCGCCGTTGCCCGACAGCTCGGCCTCTGAGCCGTCGGGATTGAAGATCCGCAGGTCGGCCACGAACTCGGCCTGCGACGGCGGCGCGAGGAGGAGGATGCCGTCGGCGCCGATTCCCATGTGCGGATCGCAGATCCGCCGGATCCGCCCGGCGGTGAGGGCGAACGGGAGCTCGGCCGTCTCGATGATCAGATAGTCGTTTCCGAGGGCCTGCCACTTCTCGAATCGCACGTCGCCTCCGCGGGGGTTTGGGCCGCGATCATCGCAGCGCGGCGGCGACGTCGTCGGCCGAGCGGTCGGTCACGTCGACGATCTCGACGCCGGCGAGCTTGCGCATCCAGGTCAGCTGACGCCGGGCGTAGTTGCGGCTCTGGCGCTTCATCGCCTCGACGTCGCCGGCGAGCAGGGCGGCGAATCCGAGCGCCTGCCTGACACCGGGCGACGCCCCGGCGCGGTCGGCGGTGCGGACCTCCTCGAGCGCGCCGCCGGCGACCATCCGCTCGACGCGGTCGTCGATCCTGCGGTAGAGGGAACCGCGGTCCATGACGAGGCCGATCAGCCGGGTCGGATGCCGGCAGTCCGCGGTCCAGAGCTGGGATGGGCCACTCGGGGGCTCGAGTGCGTTGATTTCCTGGAGCTCCAGCGCCCGAACTATGCGGTGGCGGTCAGCCGGGTCGATGCGTTCGGCCGCCCAGGGCGCGCGGTCGGCGAGCAGTGCGTGGAGTGCGTGGGGGCCGTCGCGATCGAGAGCGGCCTTCCAGCGGGCGCGGACCGCGGGCGGGGCGGCGGGACGCAGGCGCAGGTCGGTGAGGGCGGCTCGCAGGTAGAGGCCGGTGCCGCCGATCACGATCGGGCGGCGCCCTTCGGCGAGCAGGCCGTCGATCTCGGCGTGGGCGAGCGCGGCGTAGCGGGCGACATCGAAGTGGTCGGTGAGCGCGACGAAGGAGATCAGGCGATGCTCGAGGATGGCCTGCTGGGCGGGGGTCGGGACGCCGGTCAGGGTCTCGATGCCGCGATACACCTGAAGGGCGTCGGCCGAGACGGCGGCCGGATGCTGGCCGTCGGCGCGCATCGCGGTTGCGAGCGACAGGGCGACGGCGGTCTTGCCGACGCCGGTCGGCCCGAAGATCGCGACTAGTCGGCCAGGCATCCCGGGAGTATCGTCACGCGAATGGGGGTGCGGATCGGCTGCGGCCTTTCAACTGCTGCGGGTGGCCGGTCGGCGGCGATCGACGCGGCGCAGATCGCGGCCGCCGGGCTCGGCGGCCGCCGGGCGGATCTTGCCGTGGTGTTCGCTTCGGGGGCGCACCTCGCGGCTCCGGAGGCGACGCTCGAAGGCGTCCGCGAGGCGATCGATCCGGCCGCGTTGATCGGGTGCGGGGCGTCCGGGGTGCTCGGGGGGGAGCGGGAGATCGAGGAGGACACGGCGGTCGTCGTGTGGGTCGCGGCCCTCGGCGGCGGCTCGGTCGAGACCTTCCACGCGACGGCCTCGGAGGCCGGCTTCGAGGGCATCCCGTCGATGGTGGGCGCGAGTGGCCTGATCGTGCTTCCGGACCCGTATTCGTTTCCGACCGACAAGCTGCTGCCGCGCATCCACGCGGAAGCCCCGGGCGTCCCGGTTTTGGGGGGCCTGGCGAGCGGGCGGACGTTCGACGGGACGGGCGCCCTGTTCCTCGACGAGACGGTGCTCGAGTCGGGGATGGTGGGGGCGCGATTGGAAGGTGTCGAGATGCTCCCGTGCGTCTCGCAGGGGGCCGCGCCGCTGGGTCCCGAGCTGACGATCACGCGGGCCGAGGGTCACGTGATCCACGAGCTGGCGGGGCAGCCGGCGCTGGCGAAGCTGCGGGAGATCTTTCTCGAGCTCGACGAGCGGGAGCGGGGGCTCGTCGACGGTGGCCTGCTGCTCGGCCTCGTGATCGACGCGGGCAAGCCGGAATACGAGCAGGGTGACTTCCTCGTGCGAGGGCTGCTCGGCGGGGACCCGGAGGCCGGGTCGATCTCGGTGGGGGCCGAGGTTCGGACGGGTCAGGTGGTGCGCCTCCACGCGCGGGACGCGCCGAGTGCGGATCGGGATCTGAGGGACGCGCTGCGCCTGCGCCGGACGGCGATGGGCGGGCGGGAGCCGGCCGGGGCGCTGATGTTCACGTGCAACGGCCGGGGCAAGGGAATGTTCGGGATCCCCGACCACGACGCCGAGACGCTGGCGACCGAGCTCGGGTCGGTGCCGACGGCGGGGTTCTTCGCGGCCGGCGAGATCGGACCGGTCGGGGGCCAGTCGTTCCTGCACGGCTTCACGGCGACGATCGCCGTCTTCCCGGCCGCCGGCTAGGCAGACGCCACACTCGGCGCGAGATCCGCAGGCTGGACGGCTCGGGTCTGACTGGGTGTCGATCGACGGGTCCCGACGCCGTGATGGAGGATGATGGGTCGATGGGACGCACTGGTCGTCGGTCGCGCGGTGGGGCGGTCGGAGTCCTGCTCTTGGCTGCTACCGCCCTGGCGGGCCTGACCGGTGTTGCGGGACAGGCCGGTCGCGCGGGTGGCGACGCATCGACGACGAGTCGGTCGGCAGGGCCGGCGTCGGGGCCGGTCGTCGTGGATCACGTGGTCGACGGAGATACGCTGAACGTGCGCGCGGGTGGACGTGTCGAGCGGGTGCGGACCGTCCAGATCGACGCGCCCGAGAGCTCTTCGACGCGATTCGGCCGGCCGGACGCGTGCGGCCGGCCGTCGACGCTCTACGCCGAGACGCTGACCCGACCCGGAGCGACGGTCTGGCTCGAGTTCTCGGGACGCGACCGAACCGACCGCTATGGCCGTCTGCTCGCGCTTGTCCATCTCGACCGGCGGGACGGGCCGACCTGGCAGGAGCGGATGGTCCGCGCCGGGTGGGCGGAGGTGTTCGTCTACCGCGGCAACACGACCTGGCTGCTCTCGCGCCTGAAGTCCGACCAGGCCTACGCGAAGGCCCATCGCCGCGGCGTGTACGCCCGGTGCGGGGGGAGGTTCCACGACAGCGGCGGGTAACCTCGCAACCGAGATCCCGATGAGAACGATCCCCGGCACCGACCTCGACGTCTTCCCGCTCTGCCTCGGCGGAAACGTCCTCGGCTGGACGGCTGACGAGCGGACCTCGCACGCGGTGCTCGACAGGTACATCGAGCAGGGCGGGAACTTCATCGACACGGCGGACATGTACGCCGGCGGTCGGTCGGAGACGATCATCGGGGACTGGCTGGACGAGCGGCGCAACCGGGACTGGATCGTCCTGGCGACCAAGGTCGGCATGGCGCCAGGGCTCGAGGGCCTGCGGGCGGGGACGATCCGAGCCGCCGCCGAGGCGTCGCTCGAGCGGTTGCAGACCGATTGGATCGACGTCTACTACGCCCACCGCGACGACCCCGAGACGCCGCTGGAGGAGACGCTCGGCGCGTTCGACGACCTCGTCCGCGACGGCCTGGTCCGGTACGTCGCCGCGTCGAACTACTCGGCACCGCGCCTGGCCGAGGCGCTGGCCGTGTCCGGGCGGGAGGGCTTCGCGAAGTTCGTCGCGCTCCAGCCGCACTACAACCTGGTCGAGCGGGACGCCTACGAGGGCGAGCTGCGCGATCTCTGCGCGAGCCGGGAGATCGGCTGCTTCCCGTACTTCGCCCTCGCGCGGGGCTTCCTGACGGGCAAGTACCGGCGCGACGGTCCGCGGGTCGAGAGCGCGCGGTCGGCTGGAGCACTGGCCTACCTCGACGATCGGGGCGTCGCGGTGCTCGACGCGCTGGCCGAGATCGCCGGACGCCACCGGGCGAGCATCGGCGCGGTGGCGCTGGCCTGGCTGGCCGCCCAGCCGACGGTCATCGCGCCGATCGCGAGCGCCCGAACCCCCGAGCAGCTGGCCGAGCTCCTGCCGATGGCCGACCTCGTGCTGACCCCGGACGAGCTGACCCGGCTCGACGGGGCATCCGCCTGACGGGGAAGGGCGGCTCACATAGGATGGGCGCCGTGGCCGTGGGACCGTCGATCGCACCGGGGAGCTCGATCGCCGACGTCGCGGAGCTCTGGGCTCCGGAGGGCACGTATCTGAACACGGCGAGCTACGGGCTCCCCCCGAAGCCGGGGTGGGACGCGATGCAGGCGGCGCTCGCCGATTGGCAGGGTGGCCGGACGAGCTGGGAGGGCTGGGGCGAGACGACCGACGGCTCGCGGCGGGCTTTCGCTCGGATCGTCGACGTCGACCCTAGCCGGGTTGCGGTCGGGGCGACGGTGTCCGGCTTCGTCGGTCTGATCGCGTCGTCTCTGCCCGACGGGGCACGGGTCCTGGCACCGGAGATCGAGTTCACGTCGAACCTGTTTCCCTACCTGGCACAGGCCCACCGCGGCGTCAGCGTCTCGACGGTCCCGGCCGCCGAGCTGGCGGCCCAGATCGACTCGAGTGTCGACGTCGTGGCGTTCAGCCTGGTGCAGATGGCGACCGGCGAGGTGGCGGACGTGCCGGCGATCACGGCCGCCGCGAAGCGCGCGGGGGCACTGACCGTCTGCGATGCGACCCAGGCGGCCGGGTGGCTTCCGGTGCGGGGCGACGACTTCGATTTCCTCGTCTGCAGCGCCTACAAGTGGCTGATGTGCCCACGAGGGGTCGCGTTCCTCGTCCTGCGCCCCGATCGCCTCCCGACGATCGCGCCGTCGGCTGCTGGGTGGTTCGCCGGGGAGGACGTCCACTCGAGCTACTTCGGTCCGCCGCTGCGGCT
Source organism: Solirubrobacteraceae bacterium (assembly GCA_034664295.1). GTDB lineage: Bacteria > Actinomycetota > Thermoleophilia > Solirubrobacterales > Solirubrobacteraceae > Palsa-513. Next base: position 64,576 of record JAXDHV010000010.1, read on the forward strand.
CGCGACCGACGCCCGGCGGCTCGATACCTCGCCGGCATGGTTCTCGTGGGTCGGGGCGCAACCGGCGCTCGAGCTGGTCGAGGCGATCGGCGTCGAGACGATCCACGGCCACGATCTGGCTCTGGCCAACGGCTTTCGCGGCGGGCTCGGGCTCGCGCCGGGCGACTCGGCGATCGTCAGCCTCGACCGCCCGGGTGGGGCGCTGGCACTGGATCGAGCCGGCATCCAGGCTGCGGTTCGCGGCGGCCGGCTGCGTGTCTCATGGCACGTCTACAACACCGAGCGGGATGTCGACATCGCGCTGGACGCGTTGAGCTGACCGCCGGAGTCGAGCCCGCGATCGTCGTCAGTTGCCGCCCTCTGTAGTCAACGACCGGCCGGCCGAAGTCCCGAGCCGAGTGGACCGAGGGATCGCGTCCTGAAGATGTCGGGCGCCGTGTACGGTGGCGGGCAGCGGCGCAAGTTTTCGTGCAGGTGGAGGGGCGATCGGGAGGTTCTCGACGGCGGTTGTTAGGGTCGACGCGTCTTGCCGGCGAGCGCCCGAACCATCCTCCATGCCCGGGTCCAGCCGGCACGCAGAGTCACGCGCCGGTGGCTCGCCGGGCTCGTCGCGCTCGGCCTCGGGCTGGTCGCCGTCGGCCCGAGCGCGCACGCCGACCTCCAGCACAGCATCACCGCCAGGCGAGCGGCTCTCGACGCTCTGCACGCGGCGATCTCCAGGGACACCGCCGAGATCCAATCGGGGTCGGCGGGGCTGTTGCGCGCCGAGCGCAGGCTCGCGCTGACGCGGAGCGCCTTGGCCGCTCGGCAGGCGGAGCTGACGGCGGTCGAGAACCAGCTGATCGCGGCGCGGGATCACCTCACCGCGGTCGAGAACCGCCTCGCACGGTCGAGCACCGCGCTCGAGCGCAACCTGGTGGCGACCTACGAGGGATACACACCGGACGTCTTCAGCGTGGTCGTCGAATCTCACGGCTTCAACGACCTCCTCAACCGGATCGACTTCCTCCATATCGCAGCCCAACACGATGCGACCATCGTCGGCGATGCCCGGGCCGCCCGGGTCGCCGTCACGAGACAGGCCAGCTCGCTCGGCGTGCTCGAGCAGCGCGACCAGAAGCTGGCTGCGGCCGTCCAGGCGCAGAACGACCAGGCGGCGGCACTCGAGACGGCGCTCTACAGCAGGCATGCCGCGATCCTCACGGCCCGCGCGAACACCGCGGGTCAGGCCGGCGCGGTGCGGGCCGAGCTCGCCGGCCTCCAGAAGCGGGAGGCCGCGGTCGTCGGCCAGGCAGCCCCCGGTCTCGGCTCGATCCGCGTGAACACCGGCGGGATGGTCCAGCCGCCGCCGGGTGCGCCGGCGGCGGTCGGCCAGGTGATGGCCGCCGGCAACGCGATCGCCTCTCTCCCCTACCTCTACGGCGGCGGACACGGGTCCTTCCACGCGAACGCCTACGACTGCTCGGGTTCGGTCAGCTACGCGCTGGCGGCTGCCGGCCTGGTCAGCGCACCGCTGACCTCGGGCGGGTTCGAGAGCTGGGGCGAACCGGGTCCCGGCAAGTGGATCACGGTCTGGGCGAACGCCGGACATGTCTTCATGTATGTCGCCGGCTGGCGCTTTGACACGGTCGCCCTCTCCCAGGGCGGGACCCGGTGGTCCCAGTCGGCGAGCGGAACCGGCGGCTACGTCGCGCGCCACCCGCCCGGCCTGTGAGTCGACCGCGGCGGGAGAGCCTATGATCGGTAGCTCGATGATCCCGGCAGCGGAGGACTAAGTGGCATTCAACTCAGGTGACAACGTCGTCGCCGAAGTCGCTGGGCGCCGCAAGCGCTCGCAGCTCGGTGCAATGCGCCCGCAGCGTCACGGCGTGATCGAAGAGGTCCTCCGGGGCGATCCGAAGCCCCGGTACCGGATTCGCTGGCACAGCGGCGAGGTCACGGTCTTCTCGCCGGCCGAAGGCGCGCTGCGCCCGACGCCGGCTCCGAGCGCGGACTTCCAGCCGGCCGAGTAGTCGGGTGAGGCTCGCCGGTCAGCGGGTCCTCCTGACCGGCGCGACAGGAGGCATCGGGGCGGCGGTGGCGCGCCGCCTGAGCGCCGAGGGAGCGGTGCTGGTGCTCAGCGGACGAAGGGTCGACGTACTCGACGCGCTCGCCGACGAGACCGGAGCCGCGGCGATCGCCGCCGACCTCTGCGACCCCGTCGAGATCGACAGACTCGTCGCGGCGGCCGGGGAGATCGACATCCTGATCGCCAACGCCGGGCTCCCGGCGACAGGCCGGCTGTCGACGTACACGACCGCCCAGATCGATCGGGCGCTCGCCGTCAACCTGCGGGCTCCGATCGCCCTGGCCTGCGCCCTGACGCCGCCGATGGTCTCCCGGGGCCACGGGCACGTCGTCTTCATGTCGTCGATCGCCGGCAAGTCGGCGACCCCGCGAAGCTCGGTCTACAACGCGACCAAGTTCGGCCTCCGGGGGTTCGCGCTGGCGCTCCGGGCGGAGCTCCGCTCCCAGGGGGTCGGCGTCTCGACGATCTTCCCGGGGTTCATCCGCGACGCGGGGATGTTCGCCGACACGAAGATCAAGCTGCCCCCCGGGGTCGGTACGCGGACTCCGGAGGACGTCGCAGCCGCGGTGGTCCGGGCGATCCTCAAGAACAAGGCCGAGATCGACGTCGCGCCGGTCGCGCTGCGGGCGACGGCAAAGGTCTCGGGAGTCGCTCCGGAGCTCGTATCCCAGTCGGGCCGGCTGCTGGGAACCGATCGGGTCGCCAGCAAGTTCGAGAACCGCCAGCTCGACAAGCGCTAGCTCCGGCCGGATCAGCCGGCGGCGTCGATCGTCGCTCTGAAGCGGCTGGCCGGTTCGACCGATGCTCCGAGCGCCCGGACTCGAGTCGCCAGCTCGCGGTCGGACGTCACGACACAGACCGACGCCGGGCTGGCGTGGGCCTCGACGAGGCGGACGATCTCGTCGTCCGCGGCGTTCGCCCTGGCTCTCGGCGCGTGCGCGATCGTCACCCGTGCCGTCGGGATCGGGGGAACCGGCTGACGCTCGAAGACCACGGTGACATCCGCTTCGGTGGTCTGCGTCCAGGCTTCGAGGCGCGCGACGAGGTCGGTCATCGCCCGCTGGCGGTCGCGCCACCATCCGTCCGGTCGGCTGCCGATCACGTTCATGGCGTCGACGATCCAATACATGCCCCGAGACTATGCCGGGCGCCAAGCGCAAGCAGTTCGACCGCCCCTGCCTTTCTCGAGCGGACGGCCGACCGAGGTCGAGCGCTCCGTTCGATGCACCGCGGCGCGTCGACCCTGCGGGCGCTGAGCACCCAGAGTCGCTCCCGTCAGGCCGCCCGGCGTAGATCGGGGACGAGGCGGAGCCGGTCGGGTAGGAAGGGGATCACGACGCGCTTGACGTACTCGGCCCCGCCCGCCACGAGCAGCTTGCGGACCACCGGGGGCGGCAGCGGGGCGAAGTCGTACTGCTCGCGGATGCGATCCGGAAGCAGGGCGATCGTGATGAAGTTGACGGTCTCGAGCAGGGGCCGGGTGACCCACGGGACGGGCGGGTCGAGCACGATCTGGCGTGCTCGGCGGCGTGCCCAGACGGTCACGAACAGCTCGTCTGAGTCGAGCATCCGCTGTCGGTAGGCGTCGAGGTCCTCGAGCGTGTCGGGCAGGTCGGGCTCGCCGAGCCCGAACAGGCGCCCGACGATCTTGAAGTCCTCCCAATAGGCGCGCTCCTCGGAGCGCGAGACCGATCCGACGTACTTTCGATAGACGACGAGCGCCGAGTCGACGAGCGTGAACAGCACCCAGAGCAGGAGCTCAGGATCGTCGGCCCGGTAGGACGTCCCTGCCTCGTAGGGGCCGACCGCCTCGGGGAGCCTGCCGCTGACGCGGCGGTGCATCGCCCGGACCCGCTCGGTGATCCGATCGGCGTCCTCGCGTGAACCGAAGCCGATCGTGCTCAGCGTCGCGGCGGTCCGCGCCAGCCGGTCATACGGTTCGTCGAGCGAGGTCGAATGCGACAGCAGGCCGACCACGGCGAGCGGATGGGCCGCCTGCATGAGCAGGGCGCGCGGTCCCGACAGGGCGACGGCTCGCTCGCGGTGGATCCGGCGGAGCATCGAGTCGTCAGTGAAATATCCGCTCGTCATTCGACGACGGACGGCTGCTCGACCTTCGACATGACGCCTCTCGTGGTGTTCGGTTGCAGGTCGCGCCCCATATCCATACCCTAACAGCGATGCAGGAAAACCTCTACAGACTGTTGAAGTGCCGCGCATGAGAGGGCTCAGCATCGGTGAGGCCGTCGAACGGACCGGGGTCGGGCAGGCGACCCTGCGCGTCTGGGAGGCCCGCTACGGGTTTCCGGCTCCCGAGCGGCTGCCGAGCGGACACCGCCGCTACAGCGAGCGCGACATCGATCTCGTTCGGCGTGTCGTGGCCGGCCGGGGAACCGGGGCCGGGCTCGCAGATGCGATCGAGCGGGCGATCCGCGAAGTCGCGGCGCCAGCGAGATCGCTCTACGCCGGGCTTCGGCAGGCGCGCCCGGACCTCGCGCCGTGTCGATTGACGAAGCGGACGCTCCGTGCGCTGAGCCGGGCGATCGAGGACGAGAGCCTTTCGCGAGCCGAGCTCCCCCTTCTGTTCGGATCCTTTCAGCGCGAACGCCACTACCGCGGTGCCGAGCCCCGCTGGCGCGAGCTCGCCCGCGGCGCTGAGCTGACCGTTGCGTTCGCGGACTTCCAGCTGATGCGCAGTCCGACCGATGGGCCGATCGAGATCCCCGTCGACGCCGGCTGTCCGCTCACCCGCGAGTGGGCGATCGTCTGTGACGCACCTGACCACGGCGTCTGCCTGGCAGCGTGGGAGGTGCCGGGGGCGGCCGACGCGACCGACGACGACCGCGTCTTCGAATCGATCTGGAGCGTCGAGCCGGCGGTGGTCCGGACGGCGGCGCGGATCTGTGCCGAGATCGCCGGCGCCCAGCAGCCGGCGCTCGTGCGGGCGGCCTCGAGGCGGCTCGAGCGGCCGGCTACTGCGGTCGCGGCGCGCCAGCTGACGCTGGCCGCGGCGATCACAAACCGCACGCTGTCCTACGTCGGGGACCCCCGCCGCCGGCGGTGAAGGCGGGTCTCGGTCGGCCGGACCCAGGTACCCTTTTTCGGATGGAGACCGTCGCGGGCCGTGTTCGAAATGGCCAATTCGTGTCCTTCGAGCTCATGCCGCCGCGATCCCCCGAGACCGAGCAGGCACTCGAGGTGGGCATGAATCTCGGCTGGGACACCGCTCGTACGCCTTGAGGAACCGCCGCGCCCAGTCGCCCCGCCGCGTGCTCGCGCGGTCGCTCGCGAGCATCCTCTGCGTCATCGCGGCCTCGGGTGCAATCGCCGCCGCGGGTGCAATCGCGGCCTCGGGCGCAGGCGCCGCGACGGCTTCGGCGGCGGCCTGGCCGGTTGATCCGACGGCCAACATCCCGAGCGGTGGTCTTCCTGCGGCCTGCTACTACCGGCCGGTCTCGGCCGCCTGCGAGGTACCGTTCGTCGCCTACCTGGACGCCGCCCGGCAGGCGCTCGGCTTCGGAGCCTACGAGCTGCCCGACGACTTCGTGACGCTCGCGCCCGAACGGCAACTCCTGATCCTCGTCAACCTCGATCGCCGCTCCTATTCGCTTCCGCTGGTCTCCGGGCTCAGCCCGGAGCTCGACGCCGCAGCCGCGGGGGGTGCGGCCGTCAAGCAGGACCCCGTGGCCCCAAGCTCCTACCGGGCGCTCTGGGCGTCGATGTGGGCGGAGGGCCTGGTCAACGCGCTCGACGCGTACTACCAGTGGATGTACCTCGACGGCTTTCCCAGCCTGAACATCGACTGCGGGGATCCCGCGGCGGTCGGCTGCTGGGTCCATCGTCACGGGATCCTCTTCGAGTTCCAGCCGGCGGTCCGCCTGACGATGGGCGTGGCTGCCTTGACCGGCCAGGGCGGATCGCCGGTCGTCGGCCTGATCATCGCCGCGACCCGCCGGGGGACCGGACCATCCGAGAACTACACGTGGGCCGACGCCCAAGCCGACGGCGCTGGGCGGAGCGGGTCGGCCGCTCGCCACATCGTCGCCCCCAGCCACCCGTCGATCACGTCGACGGCGGTCGACCCGAGGTCCCGGACGGCGACCGTTCACTTCACGACCGGGGTCATCTTCGGACACGCCCAGTGCTCGCTGATCGGCGCGCCAAACGTCGGCCGGGCGCCGCGGCGCTACTCGGCCTGCGCCTCGCCGGCGAGATATGCCGGCCTGCGCCGGGGCGTCTACGACTTCTCCGTACGGACGGTGAGCCCGGCCGGATTCCACTCGGCGGCGGTCGGGCGCCGGCTGGCGATCGCCTAGCGCCTCCAAGTGAGCATCGGAACCTCCCGTGGGTCGCCGCGGCGGCTCGGGTCGGCCCCGAGTAGCCGCAGGACGTTCGCCTTGCCGCTGGCGTTGGTCGTCTTCGTCGTGGGCGCCGCCAGCCTCGGAGCCGAGATCGCGGCTGCCCGGCTCCTGGCGCCGTACTTCGGCGAGTCGACGTTCATCTGGGCCAACACGATCGCCACGGTTCTCGTGGCATTGTCGATCGGGTATGCGCTGGGCGGTCGGTTGGCCGACCGGGACCCGCGGGCAGAGCGTCTGGGACAGATCGTGGTGTCGGCCGGGGTTCTGCTCGGGGCGGTCCCGTTCGTCAGCCGGCCGCTGCTCCACCTGGCGGTCGGCGCACTCAGCGGCATCTCGGTCGGCGGCTTCGTCGGGTCGCTGCTCGCGGTTCTCGTGCTCGTCTCGGTTCCCGTCCTGCTCCTGGGAATGGTCGCGCCGTTCGCCCTGCGCCTCTCGCTCGAGGACCCGTCCTCCGCCGGGCGGGTCTCCGGGCGGCTGTACGCGATCTCGACCGCCGGCTCCCTCGTCGGGACGTTCCTCGCCGCGCTGGTGCTGATTCCGTTCGTCGGGACCCACCGCACCTTCCTGATCTTCGCGCTCGCCCTCGCGGTCGTCGGGTCGGCCGGGCTTCGGCGGCGCTACCTGCTGATCCCCGCGGTGCTCGTCGTGCTGATCGCCGTGCCAGCGGGTGCGATCAACGCGGACGCCGCAGGCCTGGGGTCGGTGATCTACGAAACCGAGACCCACTACCAGTACGCGCGGGTCCTCGAAGACGCGACCGGAATCCGCTACCTCCAGCTCAACGAGGGGGTGGCGATCCACTCGGAGTACGTCCCCGGCAGCTACCTGACCGGGAACTACTGGGACGATTTCCTGGTCCTCCCGTTCGCCGGCAACCCGGCGCCTGCGGCCCGCGTGGCGATCCTCGGGGACGCGGCCGGTACGACCGCGAGGGCGATCGGTCACTTCTTCCCGAGCACGCAGGTCGACGCGGTCGAGATCGACGGCGACCTCAGCGGGATCGGTGAGCGGTTCTTCCATCTGGTGCGGAGCCCGCACCTGCATCTGATCACGGCCGACGCCAGGCCGTGGCTCGCGGCGAGCGCCGAGCGGTACGACATGATCGTGATCGATGCCTACCGCCAGCCGTACATCCCCTTCTACCTGATGACACGAGAGTTCTTCGCGTCGGTCCTCGCCCACCTGACCGCCGGCGGCGTCGCGATCGTCAACATCGGCCACCCGACCGGCTCTGACGCACTCGAGCAAGCGGCGACGCGGACGCTCGGGTCGGTCTTTCGGAACGTCGCGCGCGATCCCCTGACGCCGACCAACACGCTCGTCGCGGCGAGTACCGTCCCGCTGAGCGGCGCGCGTCTAATCTCGGCGCTCACGCGGCTGCCGGCCGACCTTCGCCCGCTGGCGGCCCAGGCGGCGAGTCGTCTGACGCGAGGTCTCCCCGGCGGGCAGGTCTACACCGACGACCGGGCGCCGGTCGAGTGGCTGATCGACAGCTCGCTGCTCTCCTACGCGACCGGTCACCGCTGAGCGCACGCCACCGCGCGTTCTCGCGGTTCTCTCGATCAAGGCGAAAGGCGGGCGATCGCCCGGTCGAGCGTGCTCGCGAGCTCTTCCCACCCGGGCGTCCGGCGGTCTGCGACCAGCACCCGGAGCCGGGTCAGGCCGTCGGTGAGGTCGTCGAGCGCCTGACCGAAGTGGATGCCCGCCCACTTGCGGAGCTCGGCATGCAGGCGGAGCAGGTCCGGGGCCTCGAGGCCTTCGGCTGGTCCGCGCGGCGCCGGCGGGATCTCGGCGGGCGCGACGTCGATCGCGTCGTCGAGCAGCGAGTCGGGCGGTCTGTCGGCCCGCACGTCGACGAGCAGGTCGGCGAGCGTCGCCCGCAGGGCGTGGCGCTGGTCGCGCGACGCGCCGGCCACCGCCCGGGATCCGGACGCGGCGCCTTCGAGCGTCGTGATCGGCGGGACGACCGCGCCGACCCGACCGGCGACGTCAACGACATGTGCGTGAAGCGCCGCGAGCGCGGCGTTGCGCTCTTCGGCCAGCGCGTCAAGCGTCCCGATCGCCGACATCGCCTGTGAGCAGGCGAGGATCACCTCGTGGGCCTCTGCGTCGGTGAACGGCAACGACATCCAGCCAAAGGTACTCCGGCCGGGACTCGACGTGATCAGAAGAGGGTCGCCTGGACCGGGGTCTTGACCGGCTTGACACTCGGCCGGACGATCACCTCCGAGCGGCGACGCCGGAACCGCTCGGCCCGCACGTGGCTCGGCGCCCGCCGGAGCTCCGTGTGCACGACGCTCGTCAGCCGCCTGCGCTCCTCCGCCGGTGCGTAGGACCCCCGCCCGTAGAGCTCCGCGTACCGGTCGACCAGGTCGGGACGCTTCGCCTCGAGCCAGTCCATGAAGACCTCGCGGACTCCCGGACGGAGGTGGAGGGCGATCGGCGTGATGTGCCGCGCCCCGGCCTCGTCGGCGAGCTCGAGGATTCGCCTCACCTGCTCGGGATCGTCGTTGATCCCCGGCATCAGCGGTGCCACCAGGACGCTGGTCGGCACCCCCGCCCGGTTGAGCTCGGCGACCGCCTCGAGGCGCGCCCGCGGGTGCGGCGTGTGGGGCTCGGTCGCCCGCCAGGCCCGCTCGTCGAGCGTCGGCACAGAGAGCGCCGCCGACACGAGCCCCTCCTTGGCGAGCTCGACCAGCAGCGGCAGGTCCCGGAGCACGAGCGGCGACTTCGTCAGAACCGAGCACGGCGTCCCGCTGTCGCGCAGCGCCTCCCAGATCGCCGGCATCAGGCGGTAGCGCGCCTCGACCCACTGATACGGATCCGTGTTCGTCCCGAGAGCCACGTGCTCGTGCTTCCAGCTCGGCCGCGCCAGCTCCCGGCGGAGGACCTCCGGCGCGTTGACCTTGACGACGATCTCCCGCTCGAAGTCACGCCCGGCGTCGAAGCCGAGGTACGTGTGGGTCGCCCGCGCGAAGCAGTAGACGCACGCGTGGCTGCAGCCGCGGTAGGGGTTGACCGTCCAGTCGAACGGCACCTGCGAGTTCTTCGGGACCCGGTTGAGGGCCGACCGGGCATGGACCTCGTAGAAGCGCATGTCCAGCGCCTCCGGAGCATCGAATCGACGCACGACCGCGTCATCCCGGTAGCCCGGCAGCGGTTGCTGGTCGTCGACCGATTCGGTGAGGCTGTCCCAGCGCACGAACGTATGTTCGCATAGCGATCGGACGGAACCCCGTCCTCTCACTGCCCACACCGGGCGACGTTCAGCCTGTGAGGAACGCGATCTGGCCGACTGCCGTCGAACCGCGCGCCCCGCCGTAGGTGATCAGCTCGGGCCTGCCGCCCGGAGCCGCCGCCGTGAGCGGCTCGTCACCGAGGTATCGCGAGCCCAGGCCGGTCCCGACCGGCAGTTGGGCGGGCGAGCTGAAGTGCATGCCGCGGGATACCGCGACCACCGCCCGGGACTTCGTCGTCCCAGGCGCGGAGGCCGGCGAGTCCAGCCACGCCAGCAGCGCCCTGCCCGCCCCGTTGATGCTGAGCGACGGCATGTCCGCATACCTGCCCGGCGCCCCGACCCGCTGGGAGCGCCCGAAATGTCCCAGTTCCGAGGCGAAGCGCACCCTGAGCGGGCCGGTCCCTCCCGCGCTCAGCACGGCGACCGCGTGACCGGACGAGCTCAGCGCGACCTGCTGGCGCCCATCCCCGAGATCCGCGCTGCGCCCGAGCGCCTGGATCGCTCCGAAAGCCCCGGCGGACGAGCGCCACACCGCCTGGAGCTTCTGATTGCGCCCCGGCGCTCGCCACGAGTACAGCTGGGCGCCGGCGGCGTCGAAGAGGACTCCGAGCTCGCCGGCGATGCCCGCGGCATCCGCGATCGCCGTCGGCACCGCGAAGTCGTGCGGCGAGCTGACGGTCGACCCGTTCGGCGAGATCGTCTGCTCGGCGAACGTGCCGCCGTCCTGCTCGATCAGCACCACACGGCCCGCTCCATCCAGGCCGCCGCCGACGAAGGCCTCGTTCGCCGCGATCGTCACCGCCCGCGGCGCCCCACCGGCCGGGTCGATCGACGCCCGCACCGTCGTGAAGGCGCCGTCTGACTGGTTCCAGACCGCGACCGCCGTCCCCGCCGGCGTGACGAACGCCCGCTCCCCCGAGACGGCTACCTCGGGCGCGCTCAGCACGCTCGCGCTCGTCGGCGGCGTCCCGAACGTGCCGACGGCCATCTCGATCACGTCGGGCGTCGTGCCCGCCGTGCTGCTCGTGTCCCAGACAGCTGCCAGCACGCCCGAGTCGGAGATCGCAACCGAAGGGTTGTCGTAGCCGGCGATCGTCGTCGCGAGCCCGACGGTTCGCACCCGCCCGTGGGCGCTCGCGAGCTGGAGCGCCGGGCCCGGACCCGACCCCGGACGCAGCGTCACCGCCTCGCCGGATCCGCTGACGGCGCTCGGCACGTTCGGCGTGCTCGCGATGATCCGTCTCGGGGTGCTGAACCGCGGGCTCGGCGCGGCCGCCCCGGCGGCGAGCGCCGCCGTCCCCGCCAGCGCGAGCAGTCCGACCGCGGCGCCCGCAAGCCTCCCCGGCATCGCAGAGGAGCCTCCTCGCGTCGGCCCGGCCTCGGATCCCGGGCAACGGTCGGTGGGGCGCATCACTCGACCAGCCTAGCCCGACCGGCCGGCGATCACTCCGCGCGCCCACCCGACGGCCCGCTCCGGCAGGATCCGGCCGATCGTGCTCCGGCTCGAGGCGACCGCCGCATACGCCTGCGCGGTGAGTCCTGGCCGAACCCCACTCAGCGCCGCGAGCCCCCGACCGCCCGGGAGCAGCGCGAACAGCTCAGGAAAAGCATCCCCCGCGGAGAACAGCACGCCTTCTTCGTCGAACAGGTGCCAGCTGCGGGCGCGCTCGTCCGGCGGGACACTCGCGAGCAGCTTCGCCGCCTCCTCGGTCTCCAGCGCGACCGGCCGGATCCGCTGGTCGCGGTCCCACTCGAGGATCAGGCTGGTGACCAGGCAGCAGAAGCGGCACGTCCCCTGGTAGACGAGTACCGGCTGGCTCACGCTCGTGCTTGGGCGGGCACGCGCTCTGAGCCCGTCAGCGTCTGGCTCGTCGCCCCCGTGATCTTGACGCTGGCCAGCTCGCCCGCCTGCGCCGCCCCCGCGAAGTTGACCGCCTTGTTGTGGCGCGTCCGCCCGCGCAGACGGCTCGGATCTGTTCGCGACGGCCCTTCGACGAGGACTTCGACCTCCCGGCCCACGAACCGCTCCGCCCGCTCGAGCGCCCGCCGCCCGACGACCTCGAGCAGCCGCTCCATCCGCTCGACCTTGACCGGGTGGGAGACGAGGCCTTCCTCGATCGTCGCCGCCCGCGTCCCCCGCCGCGGGGAGAAGACGAACGTGAACGCGCTGTCGTAGCCGACTTCCTCGATCACCGACAGGGTCTGTGCGAAGTCCTCCTCCGTCTCGCCCGGGAAGCCGACGATCACATCGGTGCTCAGCGCGCAGTCCGGGACGTGCTCGCGGATCTGCGCCACCCGGTTGAGGTAGCGCTCCCGTGTGTAGGTCCGCCGCATCGCCTTGAGGATCCGCGACGACCCCGACTGGAGCGGCAGGTGGATGTGCTCGCAGACCGACGCGAGGTTCGCGTGCGCGAGGATCACGTCTTCGCGCATGTCCTTCGGGTGCGGGCTCGTGTACCGCAGCCGCTCGATCCCTTCGATCCCGTCGAGACGCTCGAGCAATCTCGCGAAGGTCGTCGCGTCCGGGAGATCCCGTCCGTAGGAGTTGACGTTCTGGCCGAGCAGCGTGATCTCCCGCACACCGTCCTGCGCGAGCCGCTCCGCCTCCCCGACGAGCTCGTCCGCCGGCCGCGAGACCTCCCGGCCCCGCGTGCTCGGGACGATGCAGTACGAGCAGACCGAGTTGCACCCGACCGAAACCTGCATCCACGCCTGGAACGGCCGCTCCCGCTTGGCCGGCAGCCGGCCGGTGAAGCCCTCGAACTCGAAGAAGCCCTGCGCCGTCAGGGAATCAGAGACGAGGAACTCCGCCAGCTTGTGGACCTGCCCCGGACCGAACGCGACGTCGACGAACGGAAAGCGGGCGAAGACCTCGTCCTTCACCGACTGTGCCCAACATCCCCCGATTCCGACGATCCGCTGGGGATCGAGCTTCTTCAGGCGCTTGGCCTCCCCCAGGTGAGCGAGGAACCTGCTGTCTGCCGACTCCCTGATCGAGCACGTGTTGAACAGGATCAGGTCGGCCGCCTCCCGGTCCGGGGCCTCCCCGTAGCCGAGCGATTCGAGCATCCCCTTCATCCGCTCTGAATCGTGGACGTTCATCTGGCAGCCGAACGTCGTCAGGTGGTAGCGCTTCATCGCCCGAAGGGTATCTCCCGACGGCTGCACGACTTCGCGCGCCGGGTCAACACTCGACGAGATCGACACCCGGATCGAGCCGGCGCAGGTCGTCCGCGTCGCTGGTCACGGTCACCCCCCCGACGGTCGCAGCGACGATCACGACCGACGCGTCGACGATGTCCGACGTAGCCGTTGCCGCGCACAACTGACCCACGGCCCGAGCGCTCAGCCCGTCCAGCGGGTGGATCACGATGCCCTCAGCTGACACGACCCGCCCGAGTCGGACCTGGCGTGCTGGGTTTCGCCACGCCTGCGCCAATGCTCCAGCCGGCACGTGGATGTCTCGAGCCAGCTCCAGCAGCCGGATCACCCGCCGATCAGCCCGATCGACGGCAATCAGGGCGCCGGCGTCGAGGACTACAGGCCGAGGATGCTTCGCGCCCACGCGGTCTCCTCGTCGGTGGCCGGCCCCAGCTCTGCCCGGATCTCGGCGAGGACGTCCCCCAGGCTCTCGCGACGAGCACGCTCGGCCATCGCCGCGGCCACCCAGGCGCTGACCGATGGCGCGCGACCCTCGGCGACTGCGGCCTCCGCGGACCGCACGGTCGCTTGGTCCACGGTCACTGTCACCCGTGTTCGCATACTGCATGCATACTATCGCAGCCAGTCGTATGCGTTGAGTTCTGCACGGCACCGCCCGCGAGGACGACAGGCGAACAGGAAACCGGTCGGTGTCCCGGCACCGCCGACCTCGCCCCTCCGGTTCCGTCAGCGCACATCCAGACGATCATCCTGGCCAACCTGTGCCGCGAGTCGCACCTCCGCGACGCACTCGAAAGCGGCTTCGACGTGCTCGTCGTCCGCGACGAGACCGCCGGCCCCGGACGGGCCGCAACCGCCGGCACGCAGTTCAACTTCGGGCTGATCGCCTCGGCCGCCATGACGACCGACTAGGTCCGCGCCGAGCTCGGAGCGCAGACCCCGGCGTTCCTGCTCCGAAAAACTCGGAATTGTCACCGCGGCCGTGACCGGAGCGCGTAGGTCGCCGCAAGCCCCGACCACGGCGCGTATCGGGCAAAGAGCTCCTCGACCTCCGCTTGGGTTGCACGCGCCCACGGGTTGCCGGTCTGCAGGCGGCCTACGAGCTTGAGGTAGGTCAGGTCGCCGGCCGGCAGTTGGTCGAGGCGTCCCTGACCGTAGAGACCGAGGCTCTGGATCGTCCAGCTGCCAATTCCCCGGATCGCCCGCAGCCGTCGCCAGCCGCGTTCGTGGTCGGCGTCGTCGAGGTCGACCCGGCCGCTAGCGACCTCCCGGGCGGCCGCGAGCAGTGCCGCCGATCGCCCGGCCGAGAGGTCGAGCGATTGGAGTCGCGCCTGTGACTGCCCAGCCAGCACCCCGGCAGTCGGGGAGTCACGCAGGCCGGTCTCCGGCGACCGGCGTCCGAAGCGGGAGATCAGCCGCCGCTCGATCGCAGCCGCGCGCTCCGACTCGATCAGCTGCTCGCAGATCGCCCACGCGAGCGCCTCGAACGGCGCCGGGCGGCCGACGATGCGCAGGCCCGGATCGCGGCGGACGGCCGCCCCGATCAGCCGATCCGAGCGGAACCGCTCGTAAAACGGCCGCAGGTCCTGGTCGACCCCGAGCGCCTTGCGCATCCGCTCGATCCCCCGCGTTGCCACCTCCCGCGTCGCCGCGCGCGCAACGAACACGACCCGGTCCGAAGCAGACTGCGTGATGCGTAAGTGGACCGGAAAGTCATCGACGTGCATCAGCCGCTCGACCGTCCCGCCGCGGACCCGGGTCAGGCCGTCCAGTCCACCGAACCGCGGCAGCCGGTAGGCCCATGGCGTCCTGACCTCCAGCCGTACCTTCGCGACGTCGACGAGGTCGCCCCGCGGTTCAATCATCCCTCCATCTTGCCAACTCGACCCGCCCGCGCCGGTCTCATCCGAGAGGTTGATTGCCCCGCGTACCAGACCGATCCTCACCGGCGGGCGGAGGCTTACCGGGACTTTTCGTACGGATGTTCCTCACGGGCCGTCACCGCAATTCGAAGTACCGTCTGACGGCCGTGAAGGCCAGCTCGGAGTCGTAGCCCCGGCGCAGCAGCAAGCCGACCGCTCGTTTGCGGGCCCGGTCGTCCACCGGTCCGCCTTCGGTCATCCGTCGCTCGAGGACGGCGATCGCCGCTTGGAGCTCATCCGCCGCATCGCGGACGCCGAGCGCCCGCTCGATCAACTCGTCGTCCACCCCGACCTGCTCCAGGCGGGTCCGGATCCGCTCCGGGCCCCAGCCGTCGAGCGCCCGGCGGTCCTCGGCGAATCGCCGGGCATATACCGCGTCATCGACGTAGCGCCGCTCACGCAGCTCGTCGAGGGCCTGATCGATCGTCGCTTCGTCGACGCCCTCGCCGGCCAGACGGCGCCGGAGCTCGGCCTCCGTCTGGTCGCGACGACCCAGCTGGCGAAAGCAGACCGTCAGCGCCTCGTCCAATCCGTTTGCCTGGCTCAGGCTGCCCGCTCCTGGCCGTTGCGGCCGTTCAACGGCCTTCCGGCCGGTCCCGAGCCGGCCGGCCCCGAGCCGGCCGGCCCCGAGCCGGCCGGTGGAGCCGGCGTGGCGTCGGCCTGCGGCTCGATCGTCGTCACCAGATCCTTCGACAGGCCGAGCGCCGCGTAGATCTTCTCCTCGATCGCCTTGGCCAGCTCCGGATGCGCGTCGATGTAGCCCTTGGCGTTGTTGCGGCCCTGTCCGAGCCGTTCGTCACCGTAGGAGAAGAACGACCCCGACTTCGTGACGATGCTGTGCTCGATGCCGAGATCCAGCAGGCAGCCGGCCGTCGAGATGCCCTTGCCGAACTCGATGTCGAACTCCGCCTGGCGGAACGGGGCGGCCACCTTGTTCTTGACGACCTTCACCCGCACCCGATTGCCGACCGCCTCGGTCCCATCTTTGAGCGTCTCGATCCGGCGGATGTCGAGCCGCTGGGAAGCGTAGAACTTCAGCGCTCGGCCACCCGGCTGGGTCTCGGGCGAGCCGAACATGACCCCGACCTTCTCGCGGATCTGGTTGGTCAGGATGCACAGCGTCTGCGTCCGGTTGAGGTTCCCGGCCAGCTTGCGCATCGCCTGGGACATCATCCGTGCCTGGGCACCCACCGTCTGGTCGCCCATCTGGCCCTCGAGCTCGACCCGCGGGGTCAGCGCGGCGACCGAGTCGATCGCCACGACGTCGACCGCGCCCGACCGGACGAGCATGTCGGCGATTTCGAGCGCCTGCTCGCCGTAGTCCGGCTGGGAGACGAGCAGCTCGTCGATGTCGACGCCGATCGCCTTCGCGTAGAGCGGGTCCATCGCGTGCTCGGCGTCGATGAACGCACAGATCCCCCCCAGCTTCTGTGCCTCGGCGAGGACGTGATAGATCAGCGTCGTCTTGCCCGAGGACTCCGGTCCGAAGACCTCGACGATCCGCCCGCGCGGGACCCCGCCGATCCCGAGCGCCAGATCCAGCGAGAGCGCGCCGGTCGGGATCACCGAGCAGCGCACCTGTGCGCCGGGATCCCCCATTCGCATGACCGATCCCTTGCCGAACTCGCGCTCGATTTGCGAGAGCGCGCCCGCGAGGGCCACGTCACGGGCCTTGGCGGCCTTGTCCTCCAGTGTCACGGTCATCCTCAAGACTCCTCTAGCGCCGACTTCGGGAGCCTTACGTTATGGGGCGATGCGGACGGAACGAGTCGATCGGCTCCCGTCGCCCCGAGTCCGATCCGGAAATCACGTCCGGTCGTGGATAGGCTCCGCCGAATGGACCAGACGATCGCGCCGATCGCCCGAGACCGAGGCTGACTGATGGGCAATCGCGGTCCCTCGACCCGCCTGATCGTCCGCGTCTTCGCCACGGTCGGCGCCCTCTGCGGCCTCGTCTACCTGCTCTACCTCGTCCGCTCGGTGATCGGGCTGGTCGCGATCGCGACCTTCCTCGCGATGGCGCTCGGTCCGGCCGTCGACCTGCTCGACAGGCGCTGGTTTCCCCGGGCCGCGGCGATCGTCGTCGTCTACCTGGTGATCGCCGCCGGCATCTTCGGCATCGGCACGCTGTTCGTCCCCCCGGTCGTCTCCGGCGTCAAGTCGCTGTCCCAGAATGCCCCCGCGTACGTCGCCAAGCTCCGTAAGAACAAGCAGTTCCGCAAGTACGACAACCAGTACAAGATCACCGCGAAGATCAACGAGGAGGCTGCCAAGCTGCCCCAGCAGCTCAGCAAGGCGGCCGGGGCTCTCGGCAGCGTGACGGTCAGCGTCTTTACGACGATCGCCCAGCTGATCACCGTCCTGACGATCGCCTTCTTCCTCCTCCTGGACGGCGAGCGGCTCTTCCGTGTGGCATTGCGCACCTTCCGTCCGGCTCAGCACGCCGCCCTCGAGACGATGGCCGGCCGGATCTACAGCGGGGTCGCCGGCTACGTGATCGGCAACCTCGCGATCAGCGTCGTCGCCGGCACCGTCGCGCTAACGACGCTCCTGATCCTCGGCGTTCCATTCGCCGCCCCGCTCGCCGTCCTGATGGCCTTCTTCGACCTGATCCCACTCGTCGGCGCGACGGTCGGCGCGATCATCATCGGCCTCGTCACCCTGTTCACGAACTTCCCGACGGCCACGATCATCTGGGTGATCGTCCAGCTGATCTACCAGCAGCTCGAGAGCAGCGTTCTCGTCCCGATCGTCTACCGGCGCACCGTCAACGTCAGCGGGCTCCTGACGATCGTCGCCGTCCTGATCGGCGCCCAGCTCCTCGGCATCCTCGGCGCCCTCGTCGCGATCCCGGTCGCCGGCGCCATCCAGATCGTCACCCAGCAGGTCTGGAGCTCCCGGCACAACCCCGGGGGGGTGCTCGCCCCCGGCGGCGGGGAAGGGACGTCCGCGTCGACCGGGACGTCGACCGTCACCTCGACGACGATCGACGACTTCTCCTGAGGACTGGCGTCGGGGGCTCGCTCGGGGGCCCGGGGGGCGGGGGCGCGGGGGACGCGGGGCCCCCGTCAGGATGTCGTCGGGGCGCTGCGGGGCGGCGTCGGCATGTCGATCGAGATCAGCTCGAGCAGATCGTGGTCGACCTGGAGCGTGACGTGATCGATCTCGAAGCGGTCGTGCAGGAGCGCGGTCAGGGACCGGCGGACGCCGTGGCAGTCGTTGTGGTCGTTGTCGACGAGGACGTGGGCCGAGAGGGCCGGGAACCCTGAGGTCACCTCCCAGACGTGGAGGTCGTGGACCTCGACGACGCCCGGGTAGCCGGCCAGCGCGAGACCGATGACGTTCGGGTCGAGGCCGTGGGGGGCCGCCTCGAGGAAGATCCGGGCCGACGCCTTGACGAGCCCGTACCCGGAGTGGATCATCAGGCCGGCGATCAGCAGCGAGACGATCGGGTCGGCCCGGTTGAAGCCGGTCAGGAGGATCACGCCGGCGGCGATCGCCGTCCCGACGAACGCGTAGAGGTCGGTCAGCAGGTGCTGGAACGAGCCTTCGACGTTGAGGCTCTGGCGGTTGGCCCGGGCCAGGGTCCAGGTCGCGGTGATGTTGACGGCGACGCCGACGAGCGCGACCGCGAGGATCAGGCCGGCTCGGACGACCGGCGGGTCGAACAGACGCCGGACACCCTCGTAGGCGATGAAAGCCGCGAGCACCAGAAGGGTCACGCCGTTGGCCTGCGCCGAGAGGATCTCGACGCGCTTGAGGCCAAAGGTCATCGCCCCCTTCGCCGGTCGGAGGGCCAGGCGCGCCGCGACCAGCGAGAGGCCGATCGCCGCCGCGTCGGTGAGCATGTGCGCGGCGTCGGAGAGCAGCGCCAGCGAATGGGCGACCAGGCCCACCACCACCTCGACGACCATGAACCCGACGATCAGGCCAAGCGCGATGCTGAGCTTGGCCGCGTCCGCGTCAGGCGAGACGCCGTGTGAGTGGCCGGCGTGACCGTGACCTCCGCCGTGGGCATGCCCCGTGTGGTCGTGATGGTCGCGGACGACGTCGGACATGGCTACGCGCGGCGGCCGCAGCGGACCTTCGCGAGATCGAAACAGACGACAGCGCGGAAATTTTCAAGCATCTGATCATCGTAACGCCGGCCGTGGTGGTGGCCCGGCCATGCCGGGCGGCCTGCCGGCGCGTGCATCGGATGGATTCGGCGGACGTAGAGTTGGGCGATCGGGATGTCGAGCACCGCCGGTTCATGCGACCGGCCTCGCCGGCGAGCGATGATTTTCGGCCTGCGCACCCGTCAACGTGTTAGCTACGCCGTTCGACAACCGCGAGAGGAGCATCGATGCAGATCGTTCTGTGTGACTTCATGACGCTGGACGGCGTAGTACAGGCGCCGGGCGGTCGCGAGGAGGACACCGACGGCGGGTTCCGCCACGGCGGCTGGTCGATGGAGTACTTCGACGCCGAGGCGATGGGCCCCGTGCTGGACGAGATCATGACCAGGTCGCAGGCGCTGCTGTTCGGACGCCGCACCTGGCAGGGGATGGCCGCGGCCTGGCCCGATCGTGCCGGAGACCCCTTTGCCGATCGCATGAACGAGATTCCCAAGTACGTGGCGTCCCGCACCCTCACCCAGGATGATCTCACCTGGTCGAACTCCACCCTGCTGCCAGCCGACGACGCGATCGGCGCGCTGAGGGAGCTGCGGGCACGTGAGGGACGAGCCCTCCAGATCTGGGGCAGCGCGACGCTCGCCGCGCAGTTGATCGAGCAGGACCTCGTCGACGAATATGTCCTGATGATCGAGCCGATCCTGCTCGGCGGCGGCAAGCGGATCTTTCCCGAGGACGGTCGTGCCCGTCCGCTCGAGCTGGTTTCGACCACGATCGCCGGCACCGGGGTCCTGATCTGCACCTACCGGCCTGTGCACGGCTGATCTGGCCCGCCGCCGCGTCGCTTCTGTCGAGTCTGGCTGGTTCCGGCCGTGTCCCCTGGGAAGAGACTTGTCGAGAAGGTCGGCGTTTGCTGGGCGGCGCTGCCGGGTCGGCGCCGACTCGACGACGCGTGAGTGTGTGCACAGAAAGTGCTTGCTTGCGTCTGGCAACCATTTTTCAAGAGTGCCCTCGCGTCTCCGACGCCCTTGACCCCGCTCCGCGTCCGCTCCGCGTCCCCCGTCGCCCTCCAAGACCCGACCCGGGTCCCCGTCGCCCTCCACGACCCGACACGGGTCCCCGTCGCCCTCCAAGACCCGACCCGGGTCCCCGTCGCCCTTCAAGACCGTCCCCGTCGCTCGTCCAAGGCCCCGACCCGCCTCGCCGTCCTCCTCGAAGACCTCGGTCGGCGGCCGGGCCAGCTCGGCGGCGTGACCCCTGCCATGTGAACATATGAATGGTCTATCATGTGTTGCCATGGGACACGGAGTCCACGGGCACACAAGCCCGCCGATGATCGACGCCGCGCTTGCCCGGACAGTCGCCGACCGGATGCAGATGCTCGCCACCCCCAGCCGGGTCCAGATCCTCGGGCAGCTCAAGCACGGAGCCTGCTCGGTCGGCGCCCTCGCCGAGGCGATCGGGATGGAGGCCTCGGCGGTCTCACACCAGCTCCGCTCGCTCCGCCAGCTCGGCCTCGTGGTCGGCGTGCGGCACGGCAAGCAGGTCATCTACGGGCTGCACGACTCACATGTCGCCGAGCTCCTCGACCAGGCCATCTTCCACGTCCAGCATCTCTCCCTCGGTGCCCCCCAGCCGATCGAACTTCCGGCGGCGGAGGTCTCATGAGCACGGACGTCCAGCACGGAGCCGCACATCCACATCCCCGCCCGCCCGGTCACAACGATCATTCGGGTCACGACGACGGCCACCACGGTCTCGGCCACGATCACGATCACGGGGCCCCCGGGCACGGCCCCCCCGGCCACAGCGGCGATCACGGGGCCTCCGGCGACGGCCCCAGCCACCATCACGGGGCCGCCGGCCACGGCCACAGCCACGGCCACGGCCACAGCCATGGCTTGATCGACCGGTCGATCATGCGCTCGCGCGACGGCCTCAAGACCGTCGCGATCAGCCTCGCCGTCCTCCTCGCGACCGCCATCCTCCAGGGAATCATCTTCATCGCGACCGGCAGCGTTGCCCTCCTCGCCGACCTGATCCACAACTTCGGCGACGCCCTCACGGCGATCCCCCTCGGGATCGCCTTTTTGATGCGGTCCTTCGTCGCCGAGCGGCGCGCCGGCTACTTCGTCGTCGCGACGATCTTCGTGAGCGCCTGCGTCGCCGCCGTCACCGCCGTCGACCGTCTCGTCCACCCCCAGGCGCTCCACCACCTCGGCGTCCTCGCCGTCGCAGGCCTGATCGGGTTCGTCGGCAACGAGATCGCCGCCCAGATCCGTCTGCGCGCCGGAGCCCGCCTCGACAGTCCGGCTTTGACGGCCGACGGCAACCACGCGCGCGCCGACGGCCTCGTCAGCCTCGCCGTCGTCGCCAGCTCGATCGTCGTCGCCCTGGGTTTCAGGCTCGGCGATCCGATCATCGGGCTCTCGATCACCCTCGTGATCCTCCGCATCACCTGGCAGTCGTTCCAGACGATCAAGACCGACCCCGGCCGGTCTGGTCACCACGGCAGCGATCCGCCGCCGTCGACGTCGAGCTCGACTCTGACGAGCGCTTCGTAGACGGCCCCGGCTGGCTCGAGGCGCGATCTGTAGAGGGTGATCGACCCGGGGTCGAAGACGACCGGCGGAGTCGGCTCGACGCATGCCGGTGGCGGCACGCCCGTCCGCAGTCGGGCGAGCGTGATGTGTGGACGGAAGCGCCGCCGGTCCGGCTCCCAGCCGATCGCCGACCCCAACCTGAGGCGGAGGTCGTCGTGGAGCGCGGTCAGCCCGCCCGACTCGTCGTGGATCTCCAAAGCGAGCGCCCGCGGCCGGCGCGGCGGGAGCCAGACCGGCGCTCCGACCCCCAGCGGCCCAACGCTCAGGCCGGCCGTTGCCAGGTCGATCACCGCATCGTGGACGATCTCGCCGACCTCGTCGACGACATCGAGCGGTTGATCGCCGAGAAAGCACACCGTGACGTGGAGCGCGTCCGGCCCAATCCGCCGGACCCCGTCGCCCGGTACCCGCCGGATCCCGTCGGACGGTTCCCGGGCGGGTCGCTCACGCCGGCCGACCGGCCCGTCCCCCGGCTCCAGAGCAGAGCGCGTCCACCGGCCGAGCAGGGCCCGCACAGACGCCGGCGGGTCGACGGCGAGGAAGAGTCGTCCGGTCGGGGTCAACCGCCCCCGCCGGGTCGTCTCGGACGGCTCACGCGTCGCCCCGGCCGCCGGTCGTCCACCCCGACGCGCCATGCGGAGCATCCATCAGGAGGAGGCGCCGAACCAGGTGGAGGGCGTGAGTCGTGCTCCGATCCCTGATCGCCGCCCGACCGCCGCCGAGGCTCAGCCGGCGGGTCAGCCGGCGGCCGTCGTCAGAGGAGACCGCCAGCCAGACCAGGCCGACCGGCTTCTCGGGTGTCCCGCCGCCCGGCCCGGCGACGCCGGTCACGCCGACTCCGACCGAAGCCCGCAGGTGCTCCCGCGCGCCATCGGCGAGGGCGATCGCGACCTCCTCGGAGACGGCGCCAGACCGGTCGATCACCCCGACGGGCACCCCGACCAGGCGAGCCTTGACGTCGTTGGAGTAGGCGACCACTCCCCCGTTGACGTAGGCCGACGACCCCCCGAGGTCGGTCAGCCTGCCGGCGAGGAGGCCGCCGGTGCACGACTCGGCGACCCCGACGCTCAGCTGCCCGTCGACGAGCAGCCGGGCGACCTGCTGGTCGACGGTCGACCCGTCGTCTGAGAAGAGGGTGTCCGCGTGGCGGGCGCGGACGATCCGCTCGAACTCGGCGTAGACGTCGGCCACATCCGGCTCGAACCGCGTCACCACCTCGACCTCCCCCCGCCGCAGACACGTCGTGATCTCGATCCGGTCGAGGTCGACGCCCGACTCCGAGGCGAACCGGAGGGTCGCCGCGATCTCCGATTCGGGGATCCCGAACAGCCGAAGCATCGTCTGGGTGTACTTGGTCGCCCCGGCGATCGCCCGCCCGAAGGCCGCCTCCCCGACCGCTGCCCGCCACATCGGCTGGAGCTCACCCGGCGGCCCGGGGAGGACGATCACGCTGGGCGTGCCCGAGACCGGCGTGACGATCAGTCCCGGGGCGGTTCCGACCGGCTCGAGCACGGTCGCGTCGACCGGAACGAGGGCCTGCTTGCGGTTCGACGCGGCGATCGCCTCGACGTCGAGGTTCGGCCAGCGAGCCGACATCGGCCGGAGGATTTCCCGGATCCGGCCTTCGAGGGCCTCGTCGAGGACCATCTCCCGGCCGCAGAACTCCGCGACCACGGCCGCGGTCATGTCGTCGGCAGTCGGTCCGAGTCCCCCGCTCGTGACGATCAACCCGACACCGAGCGACTCGCACCACCGCAGCGCCGCGAGCATGTCAGCCGGTCGATCGCCGACGATCGTGATCTGCGCGAGGTCGACCCCGACCTCCCGGAGACGATCGGCCAGCCACGGGCCGTTGCGATCGACGACCCGCCCGCCGAGAACCTCGGTCCCGGTGACGACGATCCCCGCCCGCACGCTCATCTCCCGCGCACCCACCTACCCGCTCGGCCGCTCACGCCACCCACCCACCCCGCCCGGCGGCTCACGCGTCCACTCGCGCGCCGGCTCACGCGCACGTGGGCCGCTTGGCCGGCGGGAGGACCTTGTTGCCCGAGGTGGTCAGCTGGTAGCCGATTCCCGAGCTGACATCCGGCACCTTGAGCAGCTTGCCGCTGACGTGCAGGGAGACAGCGTTGTTGCCGAGCGTCAGGAGGAACTTGCGAGCCCGGAAGACCTTCGTCTTCTTCCCCGCCGTGAGGTCCCGGCTCTTGATCAGGATCCGGCCGTCCCCGACCAGGCAGACGTTGACCAGGCCGGTCGGGATGATTCGCAGGGCGACCTTCTGCTGGCGGGAACCACTCGCCGTGCCGGTCGCCGCCGCCGTCCCGGCCGCCCCCCGCCGGGTCGGCTTGCGCGGGGTCGTCGGGGTCCTCGCCGGCGTGGTCGGCGTCGTCGCCGGCGGCGCGTTGTTCCCCCGGCCGGTGCCGAGTGCGTACAGGGCGACGACGAGGGCGATCACCAGGAGCAGACCGACCACCCACCGGGGGACCACCGGCCCCGGGACCTTCCGTCGCTCCCGGCCTGCGTTGGTCGCCCGGATCGGCTGGAGGTCGAACTCCGACGGCCGCTCGTGGCGGAGCTTGAACTCCTCGACGATCAGCTTCGCGTCGAGTCCGAGCACCTCGGCATACGTCCGCAGAAAGCTCTTGACGAAGGTCGGTCCGGGGAGGAGGTCCCACTCCTCGTTCTCGAGTGCCCGAAGGTACTTCGCGCGGATCTTCGTCTCGGTTTCGATCTCCGAGATGTCGATGTGCGCCCGCATCCGGGCCTCGCGCAGCATGACTCCGATCTCGGGCATCTGACTCGAAGGCTACCCGGGCGTCTCCGACCGGTCGTCGGCCGGCGGAGCGTCCTGATCCTCTCGCCGCCGGAGGCTCGCCGCCGGGGTGATCGGGATCGTCTGACCCGGCGCGTCGCCCGGCTTGGAATCGTCGTCCGCCGGGCGCCCGTCGTCGGACCCCACCACGAGCCCGGCGGCCGCCTGGGGGGCTCCCTCGGAGTCGTCAAGCTCGTCGCCTGGGGCTCCCACGGTCGGGCGCGTCGCCGTCGGGGGGGCGACGGCCGGGGGCGCGGCCGGCGGTGCGACGGCCGGCGGAGCCGGGGGTTCGGCGGCGACGACCGACTCGGCCGAGTCCCCGCGCGGGGGCGCCGGGCCGCCGACCGGCTCACTTGGCCCGCGCTCCGAAAGAGCAGCCAGAACCCGCGGAACGTCGGCCTCCGCCACCAGTACCTGACGCGGCTTGGATCCCTCGTAGCCGGAGATGATCCCCCGCCGTTCGAGCATGTCGATCAGCCGGCCGGCCCGCGTGTACCCGAGCCGCAGGCGCCGCTGGAGCATCGACGTCGACGCCGTCCCCATCTCGGCGACCATCACGATCGCGTCGGCCAGCAGCGGGTCCTCGTCGGGGTCGAACTCGTCGGGCGCCTTCTCTTCGCCCTCGGCCGGCTCGACCTCGTCGAGCATCTCCTCCCGCAGGTCGGGCTCCCCCTGGGCCCGCCAGAAGTCGGTCAGCGCGAGGATCTGCGGCTCGTCGATGTAGGCCCCCTGGATCCGCTGGAGGCGGGACGTCCCGACCGGCGAGAAGAGCATGTCCCCGGCCCCGAGCAGCGACTCGGCGCCGTTCTGGTCGAGGATCACCCGCGAATCGGTCTGCGAGGAGACGGCAAAGGCGATCCGACTGGGGACGTTGGCCTTGATCATCCCCGTGATCACGTCGACCCGGGGCGACTGGGTCGCCAGGACGAGGTGGATGCCGACGGCCCGGGCCTTCTGGGCGAGGCGGATGATCGAGTCCTCGACGTCGGCCGGGGCGACCATCATCAGGTCGGCGAGCTCGTCGATCACGCAGAGGATGTACGGGAGGCCCGGAAGGCCCCGCTTCTCCCGGTGCTTGTTGAGCTCCGGGAGTGACCGGGTCCGCGCGAGCGACATGATCCCGTAGCGGCTCTCCATCTCCCGGACGAGGTTCCCCAGGGCGTTCGCGGCCATCTTCGGGCTGGTGATGACCGGCGTCAGGAGGTGCGGGATCGACTCGTAGTGGTTGAGCTCGACCTGCTTGGGATCGACCAGCACCAGGCGGACCTCGTGGGGCGTCGCCCGGAGGAGGATCGACGAGAGCATCGCGTTGACCGCGCCCGACTTCCCGGCGCCGGTCGTCCCGGCGACCAGGAGGTGGGGCATCTTCGCGAGGTCGGCGCCGATCGCCCGGCCGGCGACGTCCTTGCCGAGCCAGACCGTCAACGGCGACCAGTCGGCCGGCGGTTCCTGGAAGACGTCGCCGAGGCGGACGATCCGCCGGCGGGCGTTCGGGACCTCGACGC
The DNA here is from genome assembly GCA_034664295.1 of Solirubrobacteraceae bacterium. Taxonomy (GTDB): domain Bacteria; phylum Actinomycetota; class Thermoleophilia; order Solirubrobacterales; family Solirubrobacteraceae; genus Palsa-513. The sequence continues at coordinate 90,365 of JAXDHV010000010.1, forward strand.
CGACGGCCTGCTTGCCGGGAATCGGCGCGAGGATCCGGATGTCGGTCGCCGCCAGCGCGTAGGCGAGGTCGTCCTTGAGCTGGGCGACCTTCGCGACCTTGATCCCCGGGGCGAGGCGGAGCTCGTAGCGGGTGATGTGCGGTCCGGCGACCGTCCCGACGACGGTCGCGGCGACCCCGAAATGGCCGAGCGCCTCGATCAGCGTGGCGGCGACCTTCTCCTGCCCGGCGGTGTCCGGCCGCGACTGCTCGGCCGTCGACCGGGTCAGGACAGTCGGCTTGGGCAGCCGCCAGACGAAATCCGGATCGTCGGTCACAGAACCCCGGTAGCGGCCTTGCGGGGTCAGCTCGTCAGCGTTGATCTCTCTGGCCGGCCCCCCCGCTTTCAGGTCGTCGGTCGACAGCTGGGTCTCCGGGGGTTCGGGCGCCGCCGGTGCGCCTCGGGGGTCGCTCGGGTCGCCGTTGGCGGCGTTCGCCGTGTCGGCCGCCTTCGCCGGATCCGGGTCGTCGGTGGCGTCGGCCGCGGCGGTTCCCGGCTTGCCGTTGCGGGCGTCTGCCGGCCGGCTTCCCTCGGCCGGGTCGAGCTCGCCGTCGAGGTCGAAGATCGGAGGGGCCTCGACGTGGGTCGCCCGGACGACGAGCTCCCGGTCGAGTGGCTCGGGCGGGACGATCCGCTCGGCCATCGCGTAGGGGAGCGGCGGCTCGGCGTCGGCGTAGATCGGCCCGTCAGGGTCCCGGCGGCCGCCCGCCGGGGCGTCGGCTTCGGGGTCGGCGGGGAACGGATCGTCGTCGAATGCGTCTGTGGAAGTCCGCCGGTACGAGCCGGCCGTTCGGGCGGCGGTGGTCGGGCGGGCGGTGCGGAACGTCCGGGTGGCGTCGAGGACGCCGGCGCCGCCGGCTCGCAGGAGGACGGCGAGGCCGCCGCCGCTGAGCAGGGTGAGCCCGGCGATCGCTAGGAAGCCCGCGAGGATGTCGGCTCCCGCCTGGCCGACGAGGTGACCGGCGATCCAGAACTCGGCTTCGCCGAGGACGCCGCCGTGATGCTCGAAGAAGGACGCGTGCCAGTAGCCGTGGCGGACGCCGGCCGGGCCGATCCCGAGGGTGTCGGCGGCGAGGGCGAGGGTCAGGGCACCGAACAGGAGGAGCGTCCCGGTGCGGAACGGGCGGACGGACGGCAGGACGGGCCGCAGGACGAGCACGACGCCGACGCCGACGGCCGCCGGCGGGACGGCGTAGCGGATCTCGCCGAGCAGCCAGGCGAGCGCGGTGCCGATCGCCCGGCCGGCGTGACCGCCGTCTGACCGGGTGTAGAGGGTCACGGTGAGGAAGACGCCGACGGCGACGAGGCCGAGGCCGAGGACCTCGGCGTGGCGCTGCTCGAAGACGAACGGCGAGCGTGGCGGGCGTCTGGCCGGCGGTCGCCGCCTTGCGGCGGGCGGGCGTCTGGCCGCGGCCGACCGGCGGGCGGGGGTCTTGGCGGCGGCGGGGGTCTTGGCGGCAGGGGTCCGTCTCGCGGCGGCCGGGGCGCGCTTGGCGGCCGCCGATCTGGCGGGCGTCCGACCGGTTGGGGCGGTCGCCTTCTTCGGGGTCCTGGCGGATGGTTTGCGGGCAGGGGCCATCGTGTTCCGGCACTTCGACGCCGACGGGCACTTGCCCTGCCTGGCGCGACAAGCCGGCAGGACATCAGTACCCGGATTGCGGCTTCGGGCAGTCGGCCTCTCAAAAGGGGCTAAAGATGCCGCGCGTGCGGCGTGTTTGCGCATACCATCGGCTGATGTCGGAGTACGAGCGCTCGCCGCGGATCCTTGTCGTCGAGGACGATCAGGACATCGCCGACGTGCTGCAGCGGTCGCTGCGGATGGAGGGCTACGAGGTCCGCACGGCCGGCGACGGCCTCGCGGCACTCGACGAGGCCCATGGCTTCCTGCCGGACGTCGTGATCCTCGACCTCGGTCTCCCCCGTCTCGACGGGATCGAGGTCGCTCGGGAGCTGCGGCGCGACGACGACGTCCCGATCCTCATGCTGACCGCCCGCGACGCCCTCGAATCGCGGGTCGAGGGACTCGATTCGGGGGCCGATGACTACCTGGTGAAGCCGTTCGAGCGACAGGAGCTGCTCGCCCGGATCCGCGCGTTGCTCCGCCGGCGCCCGCCGCGGGGGAGCGCGCCCCTGCGGGTCGGCGACCTGACCCTCAACCCGGACACCCACGAGGTCCAGCGGGCCGTCCGGGCGGTCGAGCTGACCCAGCGGGAGTTCGAGCTCCTGGAGTACATGATGCGCAACGAGCGGATCGTGATCTCCCGCCAGCGGCTGCTCGACGAGGTCTGGGGCTACGACCCGTTCTCGACGACGAACACGATCGAGGTCTTCGTCTCGAACCTCCGGCGAAAGCTCGAGGCCGACGGGGAGCCGCGCCTGCTCCACACGATCAGAGGGGCAGGGTACGTCCTCCGGGCCCAGTGATCAGGCGGACCTCGGCGGTCCGCGGCTGACCGGCGCGCGAGCTGGCCTGGCGGCTGCTGGAAGAATGCTCGCCGAGGCGGGGACGACCGCCCGCCAGAAGGGCGGCCCACCACGTTGGGTCAACTTCAGGGAGTCGCTGACCACGCCGATCGCCCGGCTGCCGATCCGCGTCCGTCTGGCCGGGACCTCGGCGGCCCTCACGTTGCTGATCCTCTGCATGTTCGCCGCGGCGATCGGCACGCTGACGACCAGGCGGATCCGGGCGGACTTCACCAATTCGCTGAGCACGGCTGCAGACTCCCTGCGTGGCGAGCTGAGCTTTCAGGCCGGCATCAACGGCCCGGAGCTGGCTCCTGGCCTCAACCTCGACAACTTCGCGGCTCCCGATCACGCGGTGATCAGGATCATCTCGGTCCAGACCGGTCAGGTGATCGCGAAGACGACCGACGCCCCGGCCTTCGGCATCCCGCTGTCGGTCGACCCGAACGGCGTCGTCAGCTCGACTGGCTCCTACCTGGTCTCGACCCTCTACGTCCCGCTGGCGCTCGTCCAGACCAACACCAACCTGAACCTCCCGGGCGGGGCGATCTGGGTCCAGTACGCCCGGCCGATCTCAGACCTCGACAAGACGATCGGGCGGGTCCAGCTGTTCCTCCTGGTCGGCGTCCTCGGCGGCGCCGGGCTTGCGTTCGCCGCCGGGTCGTGGACCGCGCGGCGGGCGATGGCCCCGATCGCCGCGCTGACGGCCGCCGCTCGCGAGGTCGAGCTGACGCGAGATCCGAACCGCAGCATCCCTGCCTCGCAGTCAGAGGACGAGGTCGCCGAGCTCGGGCGGACGCTCGAGGGGATGCTCCACGCCCTGTCGGACGCGAGGACCGAGACCGAGGCGATGCTCGAGCGCCAGCGGGCGTTCGTCGCCGACGCGTCGCACGAGCTGCGGACGCCGTTGACCAGTGTGCTGGCGAACCTCGAGCTACTCAGCGAGACGCTCAAGGGCGACGAGGGCGCGGCCGCGCGATCGGCGCTGCGGTCGTCCCAGCGGATGCGCCGGCTGGTCGCCGATCTCCTGCTCCTCGCGCGAGCCGACGTCGCCCGTGAGCGGGCCGACCGGCCGCTCGACCTGGCCGACGTGGTGGTCGAGGCGGCGGGCGAGCTGGGTCCGGTCAGCCAGGGGCATCACCTGGAGATCGACCCGGTGTCGGCGCCGATCATCGGGGCTCGCGACGACATCCTTCGGGTGGTCTTGAATCTGATCGAGAACGCGCTGCGGCACACGCCGGCGGGGACACAGATCAACGTGTCGACGCGGCCGGTCCCCGACGGGGGGGCCGTGTTGACGGTGACCGACAACGGGCCGGGGATCCCGCCGGAGCTGGCCCCCCGCCTGTTCGAGCGGTTCGTCCGCGGGCGGGGCGACCGGGGCGGGTCGTTCGGTCTCGGCCTGGCGATCGTCTCCGCCGTGGCGAGCGCCCACGACGGGACCGTGAGCGTCGAGCGGGGGCCGGGCGGAGGGGCCCGCTTCGTCGTCGCGTTCGGCCCAGGGTCGCTGACCCAGGGGTCTGCGGGGAGTGCGGGTGGCGTCGGCGGGGCGACGGCGCCGCCGGTGACCGTCTGACGGGCGGGCGTGGCTGTTGGGGTGGCGGGGAGCTGGCAGGCCGGTCGGGGGTGGCGCTCGCGGTCGGGGCGGTGACTGTCCGGCGGTCGGGGTGGCGCCCTGCGGTGGTGGTCGGGGTGGCGCCCTGCGGTGGCGGTCGGGGCCGCGGCGGGTGGGGTGTCTTCCGAGGAAAGTAGTTGCCGGAGTCCGGCAACTGTTTTCAAAAAGAAGGTCTCTGCGTGGTGTCCCCCTCCTCGAGCACGGCGATCCCGAGCGTGGCCGCCCAGAGGCTGGCCAGGCCGACGATCGTCGGCAGGTCGATCGCCGATCCCCTGAGATCCCGCACGCCGTCGATCTGGGCGAGCTCGGTCCGCCGAAACTCGCACCGGCGGAGCCGAGCGCCGCGGAAGTCGGCGCGGGTCAGGTCGCATTCGTGGAAGCGCACCGAGTCGAGCTGGGCGTCGATGAAGGTCGCCTCGGTCATCACGCAGTCCTCGAAGGTCACCCGGGTGAGGCGGGAGGATCCGAACGACGCGAGGTCGACCCGGCAGCCGCGGATCTCGACGTCCTGGAGCTCCGCCTCGCGCAGGGTGATCCCAGTTAGTCGGGATCCCCCGATCGCGACACGGCTGACGAGCGCCCCGCGACTGTGGAGGTTGGCGAGATTGCATCCGGAGAGGCTGACGTCGACGACTCGGAGCCCGTGGAGCTGCGATCCGGACACATCGAGACGGGTCAGCCGGGCAGTGTCGAGGCTGATGCCCGTGGTCTCCCGGGCGGAGAAGTCGGCGTCGATCAGCTCGACCTCCGAGCAACCATCCCCGGCGCCGGGCTCGCCGCCGCCCCGCCCGATCTCCGTCGCTTCGAGGAGTTCGGGGAGTCGGGGGGGTGCCGGCGGTGCGGCGCAGACGCGCCCGGCTCGAGGCGTTCTAGACCTCGACGACGATCGGGAGGACCATCGGCCGGCGGCGGAGGCGGTCGTAGACGAGGCTGGCGAGATCGTCGTGGAGCATCTGCTGGAGGAGCTCGACCTCGCGGACCTGGTCGTCGGCCGCCCGGTCGAGCGTCGACTCGATCGTGTCGCGGAGCTCGTCGAGCAGCTTGCCGGCCTCGTCCATGAACGGCACGCCCCGGAAGATGACCTCCGGCTCGGCGACCGACCCGCCGTCCTGCTCGGAGATCGTCGCGACGACGATGAAGATCCCGTCGGCCGAGAGCATCCGCCGGTCGCGTAGGGCGGCGTCGGCGACGTCGCCGATGTCGACCCCGTCGACGAAGATCATCCCCGCCTGCTCGGGCTTGCCCCAGCGGGCGCCGCGCTCGTCGATCTCGAGGACCATCCCGTTCTCGCCGGCGAAGATCGCCTCCGGGGCGACGCCGACGGCCTCGGCGAGCTGGGAGTGGAGGTGGATCCGCTTGTGGTCGCCGTGGAACGGCATCACGTAGGTCGGCTTGACGAGGTTCAGCATCAGCTTGATCTCCTCGGCATACCCGTGGCCCGACGCGTGGATCGGGGCGTCTCGGGTCGTGATCACGTCGCAGCCGATGTGGTAGAGCCGGTCGATCGTCTCGTTGACCGCCCGCTCGTTTCCGGGGATCGGGGTAGCCGAGAAGACGACGGTGTCGCCCTCGTGGAGCTTGACCTGCGGATGATCGCGGTAGGCCATCCGGCGGAGCGCCGAGAGCGGCTCGCCCTGGGATCCGGTGGAGATGATCACGAGCTTGTGAGGCGGGTAGTCCTCGATCCCCCGCCCCTGGAGCAGGATGCCCTCGGGGACGTCGATGTGGCCGAGCTGGCGGCCGATGTTGACGTTCTTGCGCATCGACCGGCCGACCAGGGCGACCTTCTTGCCGAGCGCGGCGGCCGCGTCGATGACCTGCTGGACACGGTGGATGTTCGAGGCGAAGCTCGTCACGATGACGCGGCCGTCCGCCCGGCTGAAGACCTCTTCGAGGTGCGGGCCGACACCCGACTCCGACGGTGAGAAGCCGGGCCGGTCGGCGTTGGTCGAGTCGCCGCAGAGCAGGAGGACCCCTTCGGCGCCGAGCTGCGCGAGCCGTGAGATGTCGGCCGGTAGCCCGTCGACCGGCGTCTGATCGAACTTGTAGTCGCCGGTGATCAGGATCGTCCCGAGGTCGGTCTTCAGGGCGACGGCGTTCGAGTCGGGGATCGAGTGCGTCATGTGGATAAGCTCGAATCCGAACGGGCCGAGGTTGATCTCCTGGCCGGGGTCGATGTCGTGGAGCTCGACCTCCTTGAGCTTGTGCTCCTCGAGCTTCGACCGGGCCATCGCGATCGTCAGCGGGCCCGAGTAGATCGGCGGCATGTTGTTTCGTCCGAGCTCGCGCAGGACCCACGGGAGAGCTCCGAGGTGGTCCTCGTGGCCGTGGGTGACGACGATCGCCTCGATGTCCTTGGCGCGCTTGCGCAGATATGAGAAGTCCGGGAGGACCAGGTCGATCCCGACCATCTCGGGCGTCGGGAAGCGGAGTCCGACGTCGACGACGACGATGCGATCCTCGTACTCGACGACCGTCATGTTCTTGCCGATCTCGCCGAGACCGCCGAGCGGGAGGATCCGCAGCTTGGATTTGCTCATCGGTGGCTGAGCGCCAGCAGGCCCTGACGGGCGAGCATCGCTCGAACGGCGTCGCGCTCGGTCTCGTCGGCTTCGACGAGCGGCAGCCGCAGGCCGCCGGCCGGCAGCCCGAGGAGGTTCAGGGCAGCCTTCACGCAGATCGGGTTGGAGGTGATCGAGAGGGTCTCGTAGACGTCGCGGAGCTCGGCGTCGATCGCCGCGCGCTGGTCTGGCTCGTCGACCATCCGGCGCATCCGGTCGCCGACGATGTGGCTGGCGACGAGGATCCCCCCGGGGCCTCCGATGTCGAGCGTGCGGGCGAGGATGTCGTCGTTGCCGGCGTAGATCTCGAGCCCGTCGACCGGGGCGAGGTTGGCGTTGTTTGCCTGCTTGACGTAGTCGATTCCTTCGATCTGGGCAAGCTCGGCGAGAAGGTCGTTTGGCATGTCTGTTCCGGTCCGCTGGGGAATGTTGTAAAGGATGATCGGCTTGTCGGTTGCCGCGGCTACGGCCTCGAAATGGGCACGAATACCGCGTCGGTTGGGCCGGTTGTAGTACGGCGTGACCGAGAGAACGGCGTCCGCGCCGAGCTCGGTCGCACGCCTCGTCAGGCGGACGGCGTGGCGGGTGTCGTTGGATCCGGTGCCCGCGACGATCGTCTTCCCGGCCGGGCGCTCGGCCGCGGCGAGCTCGATCAATCGGAGATGCTCGTCGTCGTCGAGGGTCGGGGCCTCGCCCGTCGTCCCGCAGACGACGAAGCCGTCGGACCCGTGTCCGGCGAGGTGGGCCATCAGCCTGACGAACCCGTCCTCATCGATCCGGAGACGGTCGTCGAACGGCGTGACGATCGCGGTGAGGATGGCTCCGAGCGCGCGCATGGACCCCGCCAGTATCCCAGGGTCGGCGGCGGCGCCGCGTCGCGGCGCCGGTCCGAGCCACGTCGCGCCGGAGGACCCCTGCCGGCCAGCAGACTCCGGCGCTGGTCGGCGACCTCAGAAGAGCAGGTTCTCGAGGCCGATCGTCGGCGACTGCGAGAGCCCGCCGACCCGGCGGACGGCGAGCAGGACTCCTGGCATGAACGAATCGCGGTTGAGCGAGTCGTGACGGATCGTCAGCGTCTGACCCAGGTCGCCGAGGATCACCTCCTGATGGGCGACGAGGCCCGGCAGGCGAACGGAATGGATCGGTGGCTGCCGGCCGCCGGTCGCCTCGGCGATCAGATGGGCAGTCCGGGCGGCGGTGCCGCTCGGAGCGTCGAGCTTCTGGTCGTGATGGAGCTCGATTATCTCGGCGGCCGCCATGTGGCGGGCGGCCTCGGCCGCGAAGCGCATCATCAGGACAGCGCCGATCGCAAAGTTCGGGCCGATGAAGACGTTCGCGCCGGTGGCCCCGGCGAGTGGCCCGGCGTCGAAACCGCTGGTCCCGATCACGACGTGGACCCCAGCCTCGAGGCACTCGAGGGCGTTGCCGAGGGCGGTGTCGGGTTGGGTGAAGTCGACGACGACATCGGCGTCGGCGAGCACGTCGGCCAGGGCGACTCCGAGAGCCGGGTCTGCCCGGCCGGTCAGCTGCATGTCGTCTGCTCCGTCGACGGCGGCGCAAACCGCCTGCCCCATGCGACCGGCGGCCCCGGCGACCGCCACCCGGATCATCCGAGCTCCCCTCTGAGGGTCATCCGACCTGGTGCTCAGGCCGGATGACCAACAGCCTCATCCGACCAGGCTCGCGTGGAGATGCGCGATCCCGGCGAGCTTGACGTTGACCGTCTCGAGGGCCTGCGCGAAGAGCGCCCCGTCAGGGCCGATTCCGGCCGCCGAGAGGGACCCCGGGGCGAACAGCTGGTGGGCGAGGGCGCTGACGTCGTCGGCCGTCACCGCGTCGATCCGCTCGATCATCTCGTCGGTGTCGAGGATCGGCAGATCCGCAAGCAGGCTGGCGCCGAGCCGGTCCATCCGGGAGGTGGTCGACTCGAGAGCGAGAACCACCCTCCCCTGGAGGTTGTCCCGCGCCCGCTGGAGCTCTGACTCCTCGACTCGCCCGCCGGAGATCTGCTCGAGCTCGCCGCCGATCACCCGGAGCGTCTCCTCGAGGTTCTCCGCCCGCGTTCCGACGTAGATCCCGACCTGGCCGGTCCCGGCGTAGAGGGTGTGGAAGCTGAACACCGAATACGCCAACCCCCGCTTCTCACGAACGGCCTGGAAGAGACGCGACGAGCTGGTCGCGCCGAGCAGCATGTCGAGCACGCGGAGCGCGAAGCGCCGGTCGTCGTCCCGGGCGAGCCCGGGTCCACCCAGGCAGACGTGGTACTGCTCGGTCTCCTTGACCCGGAACCGCGATGTCGGATCGGAGGCCGTCGGGGGCGCCGGCGGCCGCGGTGCGTCCGCCCCCAACTCCTTGGGGCATGCGTCACGGGCCCACCCGACGACCTGCTCGTGGTCGACCGACCCGGCCGCCGCGATCACGACGTTGCTGGGCGTATACCGGGCGGCGTGGAAGCCCGCGAGCTGGTCGTGCTCGGCCGCGCCGACGACATCGGCCCGTCCGAGGATCGCCCGTCCGAGGGGGTGCGATCCGAAGACCGCCTCCCCCATCAGGTCGAAGACGCGATCCTGGGGATCGTCCTCGTACATCGCGATCTCCTCGAGGACGACCTCCCGCTCGGCGTCGATCTCCTCGATCTTCGGCCGCCAGACCATGTCTGCGATCACGTCGAAGGCCTTCTCGAGGTGGCGGTCGAGCACCCGCGCGTGAACCGACGTCATCTCCTTGCCGGTCCCGGCGTTCAGCTCGGCACCCATCGAGTCGAAGATCTGGTCGATCTCCTCCGACTTGTAGCGGTCGGTCCCGCGGAAGAGCATGTGCTCCAGCAGGTGCGAAAGACCCGCCTCGGTGTCGCGTTCGAGGACCGACCCCGTGCCGATCCAGAAGCCGAGCGCCACCGAACGCACCGAGGGGATGCGTTCGGTCACGACCCTGACGCCCGAGTCGAGCGTCGTGATCTCGTGAGTGGCGGTCGTCTCGGTCACTCCTAACGCTCCCGGTGACGCGGACGGCCCGAGCCGCGGGGTCCACCGTTGCGCTCGCCACCACCCTCGCGGGGACGCCTCGGTCCACGGTCTCCGCCGCCACCGCCGCCACTCCCGCCGCCGACTGCGGCGAGCTCCTCGACGGTCTTGCCGGCGACGTCCGGGTCATCGGCGAGGCGCAGGCCGATCCGGCCGCGCTCGCGGTCGACCTCGACCACGCGAACGGCGATCTCGTCGCCCTTGTTGAGGACCTCCTCGACCGTCTCGACCCGCTTGCCGGGAGCGACGTTCGAGATGTGAAGCAGTCCGTCGGTGCCCTTCGAGAGCTCGACGAACGCACCGAAGGCCGTCGTCTTGACGACCTTGCCGGCGAACGAGTCGCCGACCTCGACCTCCTTCATCATCGAGCTGATCCGCGCCACCAGGGCGTCGGCGAGCTCGCCGTTGGCCGAGTAGATCAGGACCTGACCGTCGTCGTTGACGTCGATCTGCGACTCGAACTCCTCCGAGAGGCCACGGATCGTCTCGCCACCCTTGCCGATCAGCATGCCGATCTGCGACGGGTCGATCTTGACCTTCTCGATCCGCGGGGCGTACAGGCTGAGCTGCTCGCGCGGCTCGGCGAGGACCTCGGCCATCTTGCCGAGGATGAACTTCCTCGCCGATTGGGCCTGCGTCAACGCGTCCCGGAGGATCTCGAAGGTGACGCCCTCGATCTTGATGTCCATCTGGAGCGCCGTGATCCCGTCAGAGGTCCCGGCGACCTTGAAGTCCATGTCGCCGAGGTGGTCCTCGACGCCGGCGATGTCGGTGAGGACGATGTAGTCGTCGCCCTCCTTGATCAGACCCATCGCGATTCCGGCGACCGGTCGCTTGATCGGGACGCCGGCATCCATCAGCGACAGCGACGATCCGCAGACCGACGCCATCGACGACGACCCGTTGGACTCGAAGATGTCCGAGACCACGCGGATCGTGTACGGGAAGTCCTCGGTCGTCGGGATCATCGGAACGAGGGCCCGCTCGGCGAGCGCACCGTGTCCGATGTCACGACGCTTCGGACCGCCGAGGCGACCGGCCTCCCCGACCGAGAACGGCGGGAAGTTGTAGTGGTGCCAGTAGAACTTCTTCGTCTCGAGGCCGAGCGTGTCGAGGCGCATGTCCTCCTTCAGCGTCCCCAGCGTCGCGACGCTCATCGCCTGGGTCTGACCCCTGGTGAAGAGGGCCGAGCCGTGCGTCCGCGGGAGGACGGAGGCCTCGATCGTGATGTCGCGGATCTCGGTCTCCTTGCGACCGTCCGGGCGCTTCTTGTGGACGGCGATCCGCTCGCGGATGATCTGCTTCTCGAGCTTCTCGAACGCCCGATGGGCGGCGGCGACCTGGTCTGCGTAGCCGTCGGAATCAGCAGCACCGGTGTGCGTCTCGACGATCCCGGCCTCGACCGCCTTGCAGGCGTCCTGGCGGTCGAGCTTGTCCTCGACCTGGGTGGCCGCGTCGAGTGCCGCCCCGTGGGATGCCTTGACCGCCTCGAGCAGTCCGGGATCGACGCCCGGGATGACGACCTCGAGCTTCGGCTTGCCGACCAGCTCGGCGAGTTGGCGCTGGAGTGCGCAGAGCTTCTTGATCTCGGTGTGGGCGATGTCGAGCGCGTCGAGGATCTCGGCCTCGGGAATCTCGTTGGCCCCGGCCTCGACCATCAGGATCGCCTGGTCGGTACCCGCGACGATCAGATCGAGATCGGAGTTGCCGAGCAGATCCTCCTCGTTCGGGTTGATCACGAAGTTGCCGTCGATCTTGCCGATTCGCACGGCGCCGACCGGCGTCGGGATCGGGATGTTCGAGATCATCAGCGCCGCGGACGCGCCGTTCATCGCGAGGATGTCGTACGGGTGGATGTGGTCGATCGACAGCGGGATCGCGACCAGCTGCGTCTCGTAGCGCCAGCCCTTCGGGAACAGCGGTCGGATCGGCCGGTCGATCATCCGCGCCGTGAGGATGCCCTTCTCCCCCGCGCGACCCTCGCGCTTGAAGAACGAGCCGGGAATCTTCCCGGCCGCGTACATCCGCTCCTCGACGTCGACCGTCAGCGGGAGGAAGTCCACATCCCGGATGTTGCCCGCCGTCGCCGTCGCGAGGACCATCGTGTCCCCCGCGCGGACGACCACCGCGCCCGAGGCCTGCTTTGCCATCCGGCCCGTCTCAAACGAAATCTCCGTACCAGCGATCTCAACCGAGACCCGGGTAACAGCGTTGCTGCTCATATGGTTGTTGCCTTCCTGTCCGCCCGTCGGTTGGCGGCTCTTTCTCGTCTTATCTCTTATCCGAACCCCACCATGCTAGATGATCGCCCGGCGTCGCCCGTCAACCGGGCCAGCAGGGCGGCGTCCGGCGGGCCTGGGTACCCGACGCCGTCGACGAACAGCGTCGGCGTCAGCGCCACTCCCGCCCGCATGCCGTCGCGGAGCTGACGGGCGACCATCGCGGCCGGACCGTCGGCCCGGCGATCGGCCTCGAAGCGATCGATATCGAGACCTAGCCGCTCCGCCCGCTCCCAGACATGGGGATCGTCGAAGAGACCCGGTTCGGCGTAGAGGGCGTCGTGCATCTCCCAGAAGCGTCCCTGGATCCCGGCCGCCTCGGCGGCGAGCGCCAGGGCGACGGCGCGCGGATGCTTCGTCCGGAGCGCGAAGTGCCTGAACGCGACCCGCAGCCGAAGGTCCCGGAGCCGCTCGGCGGCCAGAGCGCAGCGGGGGCAGGTGAAGTCGCCGTAGACGATCACCAGCCGGGCGTCCGCCGCCCCGCGGACATGGTCATCGGCGGCCAGCGGTGGGACCGGAGCGCTGCGCAGGTCTTCCATGCCCGAATCTATGCGCGCGAGGGTCACGTTTGGTTCAGAGTACGCCTCAGCCGATGCGGGTCCACCTCTTCGAACGCGAGCAGCGGCTCGGGCGACCACGAGAAGACGTCTTCGCGTTCTTCGCCGACGCCTTCAACCTCGAGGCGCTCACGCCGCCGCTGCTCGGCTTCGAGGTCCTCACCCCCGGTCCGATCGAGATGGCATCAGGGATCCGGATCCGCTACCGCCTCCGGATCCACGGGGTTCCGCTCGGCTGGCTCACCGAGATCCGCGAGTGGACGCCGCCCGAGCGCTTTGTCGACGCCCAGCTCCGCGGCCCCTACGGCCTCTGGCACCACACCCACGAGTTCCACCCGCTGCCCGACGGCGGAACCCTGATGCGCGACATCGTCCGTTACCGGCCGGCCCTCTGGCCGCTCGGCGAGCTTGCGCTCCCGCTGGTGCGCCGCGACCTCCGCAGGATCTTCGACTTCCGGCGCGAGGCCATCGCCCGCCTGTTCGGCGGGTGACGCGGGCGCCGGCGAGTTTGGAGCCCGCCGCTCGAGCAAGACGATCCCGCCGGTTCGGTCCGCTCAGGTCGGCTCGTAGGTGCCGAAGCTCGAGATGGCGGGCGACCCGCCGAGGGTGGGTCGAGTCACGCCGCGGGCGACCCGTGAGGGCGCGTCGAGTCAGGCGGCGAGCGAGCCGCCGAGGGTTGGTCGAGTCAGGCGGCGAGTGAGCCGCCCGGGGTTCGTCGAGTCAGGCGGCGAGCCCGTCGAAGATCAGGTTGGCGCCCGGCAGGTCGCTCGGGGCGTCCGCCTGGTGGCTCCATCGGACGACGCCGTCCGGCCCGACGATGACCAGGGCCCGCTGGGGAAAGCCGCCTTCGTGGAGCACCCCGAAGGCCGTACAGACCGCGCCTTTCGGCTCGAAGTCCGAAAGCTGCGGGATGCTGACGCCGAGCTTCTCGCGGAAGGCGGTCTGTGAATACCGGGCGTCGCACGAGATCGCCACGAGCTCGGCCCCCCGCTCGGTGAAATCGGGAAGAACCGCTTCGTAGAGCGTCAACTGCTCGCTGCAGACCGGGCTGAACGCGAACGGGTAGAAGATCAGGACCGTCGTACGACCGGCGAGATCCGCTCGACCGAAGGGGGCTCCATCCTCGCGCTCGAGATGGAACTCGGGGACCGGGGTCCCCGGTCCGAGCACGGTCACTTCCGGAGGCCGAGAGCCTTGATCAGGGAGCGGTACCCGTCGAGGTCGCTGCGCTGAAGGTAGTTGAGGAATCGACGCCGGCGACCGACCAGCATCAGCAGGCCACGACGCGAGTGGTGGTCATGCCCGTGGGTGCGCAGGTGGTCAGTGAGGTGGTTGATCCGTTCGGTCAGCAGCGCGACCTGGACCCGGGTGTTGCCGGTGTCGGTCTCCGAAGCCCCGTACTCGATCGCGAGCTCGCGTTTGCGGTCCTTGGTCGGTGTTGGCACGCCGGCTACGGTATCACCCCGCGCGGCCCGACGGACCCGAGGGCCGGCGGCAACCGGACCTCGGACTGGCGCCAACCGGCCGTCAGGGCCGGCGGCAACCGGTCGTCAGGACTGGCGGCAACCGGCCGTCGGGGCCCGCGGCAACCGGTCGTCAGGACCGGCGGCAGCTGGCCATCAAGGCCGGCGGCAATCGGACCTCGTGGCCGCGCCCGGGGCGGCCCACGGCTATGCCGCCGCGCAGATCTCCCGGGTCCGGGCGACGTCCGCATGGATCTGCTCGACCAGGGTCTCGACCGACTCGAACCGCCGCTCGCCGCGCAGCCGCTCGAGGAATTCGAGGCGCAGGACCCGGCCGTAGAGGTCGCCCGAGAAGTCGAGCACGTATGCCTCGATCAGCTCGCCCCGTCCGGTCTCGAAGGTCGGACGCACGCCGATGCTGACGGCCGCCGGCCGGCCGTCGGCCAGACACGCGTAGACCCCATGCCCCGGCGCCACCAGCGCCGGGTCGGGGACGAGGTTGGCCGTCGGGAAGCCCAGCTCCCGCCCCCGCCGATCGCCGGCGACGACCTCCCCCCGGAGCTCGAAGCGGCCGCCGAGGAAATGGGCGGCCGCAGCGACCTCGCCGGCGAGGAGCAGGCCGCGGATGTGGCTCGACGAGACCACCTCGTGATCGACCTCGAGCAGCGGCTCGACCCGGGTCTCGAAGCGCGTATCCCTCGCCAGCAGCTCGGCATCGCCGAGCGCCCGACGGCCGAAGCGGAAGTTCTCACCGACCGCGACGTCGGTCACCCCGAGCTGGCCGACGAGGATCTCGTCGATGAAGCTCCCGGCCGTCCGGTCGGCGAACGCCCGGTCGAAGTCGATCACGATCATCTCGCTGACCCCCAGCCCGCCGATCAGCTCCGCCTTGACCGCGAGCGGGGTCAACAGCCTGGGCGTTCGCCGCGGCGCGACGATCGTCGCCGGGTGGGGCTCGAAGGTCAGCACGGTGTCCGAGTCGCCGATCACCGCCCGGTGACCGAGGTGGACGCCGTCGAACGTGCCGATCGCCACCCGGCGCGGTGCGGGCCGGGCCTCCGGCAGGCGGATCAGCTTCACGCGGCCTAAGCCTAGGTGGTTTGGCCCGGTGGCCAGCGCTCCGACGCCGGGAGTCGGCGATGCTCTTTGATTGCGCCAATCAACGATCTTCGAAAACGGAACCCCGGCGCCGCGATGACCTGCTCCGCCAGGTCCACTCGCCGTCCAACCCCCGCTTGATCGACCCCGCGGTCACGCCCGAAAGCCGACGACCGGCTTGATCATCCCGTCCTCGCGGACCTCCGCAACGGCGATCTCCCCCGTCGCGTCGACCAGCAGCGCGTGATCCCACGCGGCCCCGCCGCCCGCCGGAGCCGCAAGGGGGGGCGCAGCGACGGCACGCCCATGGATCGCCGCCTGCGCCTCGTCGCCCTCGAGCCTGACCACCGGCATGATCCGCGCGAGCCCGTCGTGGAGGCCGACCACCGAGACATGGCCGACGCCCGGCCATCCCCCGTCGACCGAGAACGGCCCGATCGCCGTCCGGCGCAGCTCCAGGCAGTACGCGTCGCCGAGATCGCCGACCAGCGACCTGACATACGTGCCGGATCCGCAGACGATCCGCAGGCCGGCCCGGTCCCCGTCCTGCCAGAGCGTCGTGAACTCGTGGACCTGGACCGTCCGCTCGGCGAGCACGACCGTCTCGCCCCGCCGTGCCCGCGTGTACGCCCGCTCGCCGCCGACCTTGACGGCCGAATGGGCCGGCGGCCGCTGCTGGAGCTCGCCGGTCGGCAGGACGAGCGGGAAGTCGGGGATCACCCCCGTCTCGGTGATCACGCCCTCGGTGTCGCCCGTCGTCGAGGTCGCCCCGAACCGGACGACCACCTCGTAGGTCTTCGGCTGGGCCATCAGGTACCGCTGAACCCTCGTTCCCCGGCCGACCAGGAGGATCAGCAGACCGGTCGCGAACGGGTCGAGCGTCCCCGCGTGGCCCACCCGCCGCCGGCCCAGCGCGTGCCGAGCCCGCCCGACCATGTCGTGGGACGTGATCCCCGCCGGCTTGTCAGCCAGGATCAGGCCGTCGATCGGGCTCACCCGCGGTCGCCGTGGCCGCGGCACTCGCTATGGCCGTCGCCCTCGCCATGGCCGGCGCGCCCGCCGACGCGCTCGCGCTCGCCGCCCCTGCGCTCGCCGCCGCCCCCCTGCCCGCAGCCGCCTCGGTGCCCGCCGCCGCCCCTGCGCTTGCCCCGGCCATCGCGCTCGCCGCCGCCCCAGCGCCACCCGCGGCCGCAGCCGGAAACTCTCATGGAGTCCATTGCCGGCCGCCGGAGCCTAGAGCTGGCCGGCGAGCTGCGCGCGGAGCTCGGCGACCAGGTCCGGGATCGACAGCTCCGTCGTGAAGCCGGCCGCCCGCCGGTGGCCGCCGCCCCCGTGGGCCCGGGCGATCGCCGAGACATCGACGTCGTCGCCGGTCGCCCGCAGCGAGACCTTCTTCTGACCGCGGCGATCCTCGGCCAGCAGCTCGCGGACGAGCGCCGCGACCTTGGTTCCCTCGACCGCCCGGAGCTGATCGATGATCCCCTCCGAGTAGCTCTCCTCCGCCTCGGCCTCGGTGAAGTCGTGGGCCGTCAGGAAGGCGATCGCCAGGTGGCCCTCGTCGTAGCGGGCGACCCGCTGAAGGGCGCGCCGCAGGAGCTCGAGCTTCGCGTACGGGACCCCCTCGTAGATCCGCTGGTAGATCGCCGCCACATCGACCCCGGCTTCGATCAGCTCGGCCGCCATCATGTGGGACCGCGCGCCGGTGTTCTCGTAGGAGAAGCGGCCCGTGTCGGTGATCAGCCCGACATACAGGGCGTCGGCGATCGTACGCGTCAACGGCACCTCGAGCGCGTCCATCAGGCCCCAGATGATCTCCGCGGTGCACGACGCCTCGGGCACCACGTGGTCGACCGTGCCGAAATGGGTGTTGTCGTGGTGGTGGTCGATGTTCAGCAGCGGCGACACGTCCCTCAGGAGGTGGGCCGGGTTGCGCTCGATGTTGCCACAGTCGAGGAACACCACCGTCCGTCGCTCGAGGTCGTCGGGAATCGACGTGACGAGCCCGTCGAGCGGGAAGAACCGGTACTCCTGCGGGAGGGGGAACTCGTTCTCGGCGATGAACATGATCGAGTCCTTCTCGAGCGCCCGGAGGACCCCCTGCATCGCGACGAGCGAGCCGAGCGCGTCCCCGTCGGGGTGCTCGTGGGTGACGACGAGGAACCGTTCGGCCCCGCGGATCTCCTCGACCACGAGCTCCCGCGACTCGGCGCTGATCGCCTCGGCTGCCGTCCTCGTCGGCGGGTCGCCGGTGTCCGCGAGGTCGGGCGGGGTCATCTGACGCCCTGGTCGATCAACTCGTCCTCGATCAACTCGTCGACCCGCCGGGCCTTGTCGGCGGTGTCGTCGTAGACGAACTCGAGCGTCGGCGTTCGCTTCAGGCCGAGCTGGCTGGCGATCCGCGCCTGGAGGTGCCCGTGGGCGTGGCGCAGGCCGTCGAGCGTCTCCTCACGCTCGTCCTCGGACCCGAGCACGCTCACATAGACCCGGGCCGACCGAAGGTCCCCGGTCGTCCGGATGTCGGTGACCGTGACGAACCCGACCCGCGGGTCCTTCATCGAACCGGCCAGCTCGTCGGCGAGGACCTGGCGGATCGCCCGGTCGACGCGACGCATGCGCTCGCTGCCCATCGCAACCGTACCGGCCGCCGGTCAGGCGAGCTCTCGCTCGACCTGACGCGTCGCGTAGACCTCCAGGAGATCGCCCTCCTTGACGTCCTGGAAGTTGTTGAGCACGATTCCGCATTCGAAGCCGGCCGCGACCTCGCGGACGTCCTCGTTGAAGCGGCGCAGGCTGGCGACTGTCGTGTCGGCGACGATCGTCCCGTCGCGGACGAGGCGGACGCGCGCGCCCCGGGTGATCTTCCCCTCGGTGACGAACGACCCGGCGATCACGCCGATCTTCGATGCCCGGAAGGTCTGACGGATCTCGACCTGGCCGAGCGTGTCCTCGACCTCGGCGGGATCGAGCATTCCCTCCATCGCTGCCCGGAGCTCCTCGATCGCCTTGTAGATCACCGAGTACCCGCGGATCTGGATGCCCTCCCGCTCGGCGAGCTGCCGGGCGTCGCCGACCGGCCGGACGTTGAAGGCGAGGATGATCGCGTTCGACGCGGCCGCCAGCATGACGTCGGACTCGTTGATCCCACCGACGCCCCGGTGGATGATGTTCACCGAGACCTCGTCCTGCGGCAGCTTGGCGATCTCGTCCTCGACCGCCTCGAGCGACCCCGACACGTCGGCCTTGAGCACCAGGGTGAGGTCCTTGACCGCGCCGGCCTGGGCCAGCTTGAAGATGTCCTCGAGTGAGATCTTGCGTCCCGACCGCCGGGCGAGAGCCTCCGTCTTGAGCCGGTTGGCCCGCTCACCAGCCAGCGTCCGGGCCCGCCGTTCGTTCTCGACGACGCGGACGTACTCGCCGGCCTCGGGAACCCCGTCGAACCCGAGCACCTCGACCGGCTCGCCCGGCAGAGCCTTCTTCACGCGGGCACCGAGGAAGTCGTGCATCGCCCGGACACGCCCGAAGCTCGCCCCGGCGACGAGCGCGTCGCCGACCTTGAGCGTGCCCCGCTGGATCAGGATCGTCACGACAGGACCGCGGCCCGGGTCCAGGCGCGATTCGATCACCGCGCCGCTGGCCTCGGCCGCCGGATTGGCCCGTAGCTCCTCGACCTCGGCGACGACCTGGATCGTGTCGAGGAGGTCATCGAGGCCCTCCTTCGTCTTGGCCGAGACATCGCAGAACTCGACCTCACCGCCCCACTCGACCGGCTGGAGGCCGCGGGCCGTGAGCTCGGTGCGAACCCGCTCGGGCTGGGCGCCCTCCTTGTCGATCTTGTTGACCGCGACGATGATCGGCACTCCGGCGGCCTTCGCGTGGTCGATCGCCTCGTCGGTCTGCGGCTTGGCCCCGTCGTCGGCGGCGACGACGATCACCGCGATGTCGGTGACCTGGGCGCCGCGGGCCCGCATCGCCGTGAAGGCCTCGTGGCCCGGCGTGTCGAGGAAGGTGATCGCCTTCCCGCCGTGGCGGACTTGGTAGGCGCCGATGTGCTGGGTGATCCCCCCGGCCTCGTCGGCCGCCACCTCGGTCGAGCGGATCGCGTCGAGCAGCGAGGTCTTCCCGTGATCGACGTGACCCATGATCACGACCACCGGCGGACGCTCCACGAGGGACGCCTCGTCGTCCTCGAAGGTCGGCTCCGACGACACGTCGTCGGCCGCGTGGACGATCTCGACCTGCTTGTTGAAGCCGTCGGCCAGGACCTGGATCGCGTCGTCGGACAGCGTCTGGGTCAGCGTCGCCATCTCGCCGAGCATCATCAGCTTCTTGATGATCTCGGGAACCGGTACGCCGAAGTACTCGGCGACGTCCTTGACGGTCGACCCGGAGTTGACCCGGACGAGGTCGGTCGCCTCGAGCGCGCTGTTGTCGATCGGCGCGATCGTGTCGTCGTAGCTGCCCCGTCGCCGACGGCCCCGTCGCTGGGGACGGCGCTGGGGCTGGTTGGCCGGACCCGAGGACGACCGGCGGGAGGCCTGCGAGTCGATCACGACCCGACGGCGACCGCCCGGTCCGGTCGCGGCTGCGGGCGCCCGCTCGCCGGTACGCGAGTCGCGCGTCGGACGGGACCGCTGCTCGGCGGCGGCGGCCGAGCCGGCCGGCGCCTCGCCACCCGCGGCGGCCGGGCCCTCGCCGTTGGATTGGGACGGAGCCTGGCCGGCGGCAGCCGGCGGCGCCCCGTTGGGAGCGGTCAGCGCGGCGATCGCCTGTGCCTCGTCGACGGCCGACGCCGGGGCCTTGACCTCGATTCCGGCGGCGGTCAACTTGGCCAGCACGTCCTTGCTCGACATGCCGTGCTGCTTTGCCAGTTCATGTACGCGTTTCTTTGCCATCAGCCTGTCGATTCTAGGTGGTTGTGAGACGAGGTACGACCGGCCGGTGGACCGCCGGTCGAGTCGGGTCGATTGATCAGCGCAGCCGCGAGGATCTCCCCCGCGGCGACGGCGACCGGCCCGCGGAAGGACCGGGCGAGCCCGCCTCGGCGGGCTGCCCGCTCGACGCAGGATGCTTCGCGGCAGACGTAGGCCCCCCGACCGGGAAGCCGCTGTGCCGGGTCCGGGACGGCGCGGCCGGCGTCCCGCACGAGACGCAGGAGGTCACCCTTGGCCGCCGAGCGGCCGCAGGCGACGCACCGGCGCCGGGGCTCGGTCGTCGAAGGGGCGGCGGAACCTATGAGGCTTGCTCCGCGGCCGGCGCCCCAACCTGGTCTGACCCGGTGCCCGCAAGGGCCTGGTGGGCGTCGATTCCGCAGTAGCGCGATCCCGGGAGGGAGGCGTTCGGGCAGCGGCGGCCGGTCGACATCACGGCGGCGCAGCGACCCTGGACGTCCTCCTCCTCGTAGCCGTGCTCGGCCTCCTCGGCGGCGAACTCGCTCTCCGACTTGATGTCGATCCGCCAACCCGTCAGCCGGGCAGCGAGCCGCGCGTTCTGGCCCTCGCGGCCGATCGCCAGCGAGAGCTGGTCGTCGGGGACGATCACCGTCGCCTGCTTGGCGTCGTCGTCGACCAGGACTTCGCGGACCCGAGCCGGCGAGAGCGCCTTGGCGACGAAGCGGGCGGGCTCGTCGTTGTAGGGGATGATGTCGATCTTCTCGCCCCGCAGCTCGGAGACGACCATCCGCACGCGCGAGCCCCGTGGACCGACGCACGCGCCGACCGGGTCGACGCCGTCGGCATGGGAGATGACCGCGATCTTCGAGCGGTACCCCGGCTCCCGGGCGACGTTGGCGATCTCGACGAGGCCGTCGGCGATCTCGGGCACCTCGAGCTCGAAGAGCTTCTTGATCAGCTCGGTGTCCCGCCGGGAGACGATGATGCTCGGTCCCTTGGTCGACGGCGAGACCTCCTTGATCACGGCCTTGATCCGCTGGGAGTGGTCGTAGCGCTCGCCGTCGACCTGCTCGGACTTCGGCAGCAGGGCTTCGACCCGCTCGCGGAGCTGGACCAGCGTGTAGCGGGAATCGGACTGCTGGACGATCCCGGTGATCAACTCGCCGACCCGGTCGCGGTACTCCTCGAACATCATGTCCCGCTCGGCCTCGCGGATCCGCTGGAGGATCACCTGCTTGGCCGTCTGCGCGGCGATCCGCCCGAAGTCGTCGGGCGTGACGTCGCGCTCCTCGATCTGGTCGCGGTACTCCTCGAACTTCGCAGGATCGATCTCTGGATCCTCGGGCTCCCGCATCTCCCCGGTCTCCGGGTCGACCGTCGTCGCCTCGTCGATCGTCTCGACGATCAGGTGGGCCTCGAGGCGCTCGGGGATGATCAGCTCGATGACCCGGAAGTCCGCCGTCTCCCGGTCGATCTCGACGCGCGCGTATTTCGCGGCGATCGGCTGCTTCTTGTATGCCGAGAGCAACGCATCCTCGAGCGCGACCATCAGCTTCTCGGGCTCGATGCCCTTCTCCCGGGCCAGCGCGTGCATGGCGTCCAAGATCTCGCGTGACATGGCTACTCCTCGACGAGGTGGGATCGTTGGATGGCGCTGTAAGGAATCGCGACGACGCCCTCTTCGGCGGCGATCGTGATCTCGCGCTCTGTTGCTGCGACCAGCTCGCCCGTCAGGTTCCGGCTGACCGGTACCTCGCAGCCCGCGGACATCCGGACGCGCGCCCGTCGGCCGACGAAACGGCGGAAGTGCTCAGGCTTGGTCAGCGGCCGCCGGGGACCCGGTGAGGAGACCTCCAGCGCGTAGCGCTCGCGGAGGTCACCGAGCTCGTGGGTGACCTGCTCGCAGAGGGCGAGCGTGACCCCTTCGGGATGGTCGATGTAGACCCGCAGGACGTCGCCCGCCTGCTCTACGAGCAGCACGTCGACCCCCGGCGCCGGGCCGGACAGGCGCTGCTCGATTTCGATCTGGAGGGCGCTGTTGAGCATCTCTGTGGGGTTCTTTGAGCTGGAGTTGACGTAAAAAAAGCGGGCGAGCGCCCACTTCCTGGTGAAGCCGTCGACGCTGATGCGCGGACGCGAAAGCTGTCATCCGAGCATACCACCGGGCGACGGACGCGGTGACCCACCACGCAGCCGATCGACCGCCTCGAGGACCGCTCGGGCGACGTCGAGCTTGGCCGCCCGCGGCACCCTGAGGTCGCCGTCGGCGGTGACGATCGTGACCTCGTTCTCGGCCGAGTCGAAGCCGATCTCCGGGCGCGAGACGTCGTTGAGGACGATCGCGTCGACCTGCTTGCGGGTCAGCTTCGCGCGCGCCCGCGCGAGACCCCCCTCCCCATGCTCGGCGGCGAAGCCGACCACCGTCTGCTCGGGTCGCCGGCGCGCCGCGAGACCGGCCAGGATGTCGGCGGTCGGCTCGAGCGCCAGCGACAGATGGCCACGCCCCTCCTTTGAGAGCTTCCCCCCGGCCGGGCTCGCCGGCCTGAAGTCGGCGACGGCCGCCGCCATCAGGAGGACGTCGGCCTCACCGAACGCCGCCCCGCACGCCCGCTCGAGCTCGGCCGCCGTCGAGACCTCGACGTAGCGAACGCCGGGATTCCTCGGCAGCGAGACGTTCGCCGCGACGACGGTCACCTCGGCCCCCCGGGCGGCCGCCGCGTCCGCAAGGGCGAACCCCATCCGCCCGGACGAGCTGTTCGCGAGGTAGCGGACCGCGTCGATCGGCTCCCGGGTACCCCCCGCGCTGACGAGAACCCGCAGCCCACGCCATGACGAGCCGGCCCCGTTCGTCGCCGCGTCGGAAGGCGCCGCCGGGACTGCGTCGGAAGGCGCCGCCGGGACTGCGTCGGAGAACGCCGCCGGTGGCGCGGCGGCGGCGGCGCCCGCCACCGGCCCGGCGAGCAGGGCCTCGCAGGCGGCGAGCAGGTCGGCCGGCTCGACCAGACGGCCAGTCCCCCACTCCCCAGGCGACCCGAGCCGCCCGCGGCCCGGGTCGAGCACCGTGACCCCCCGTGCCCGCAGCAGCTCAAGGTTGGCCCGGGTCGCCGGGTGCTCGTACATCCGGTCGTTCATCGCCGGTGCGACCACCACCGGACAGTCGGCCGCGAGCGCCGCCGTCGACAGGAGGTTGTCGGCTAGGCCGTGAGCCAGCTTGGCCAGCGTGTTGGCCGACGCCGGAGCCACGAGGAAGACGTCTGCGTTGGAGACCAGCTCGAGATGGCTGACCGGCGCGTGGGCCGGCCCCGCGTCGCCGGGGAAGGCCCCCCGGAGGGGATCGGAGTCGTGCTCGTCGACCAGCACCGGCGCGCCCGTAAGGCCGGCGAACGACGCGCCACCGACGAACCGCTGGGACGACCGGGTCTGGATCACGCGTACCGCGTGGCCGGCGCCCGTCGCCAGCCGGACGAACTCGAGGGCCTTGTAGGCGGCGATGCCGCCGGTCACACCGAGGAGAATTCGCGCCATCGTGCGCGGCGGGCCGGTCTAGCGGTAGTGGTACTTCAGCTTGCCGGCGGCGACTTCCTCGAGGGCGATCGTCAGGTAGTTCTTCGACCCCGTGTCGACCATCGGCGGGGGAAACTCGTCGAAGCTGCCCTCACCGAGGTTCTGGTAGTACGAGTTGATCTGCCGGGCGCGCTTGGCCGCGACGATCACGCTGGCGTAGTTGGAGTCGACGTGGTCGAGCAGCTTGTCGATGCGAGGCGAGGTGACGGGCAAGGTTAAGCCTTTCGGTTGACCCTGAACTCTAGACGATCGGCCGGCGGATCCTCAGGTGAGACCGGACTCGAGGACGCCGAGCAGCTCGGTGACCGCTACGTCGAGCTCGTCGTTGACGATCACCCGGTGGAACTCGCTCTCGGCCGCGAGCTCGGTCCGTGCCAGCTCCAGCCGCTCGGCGACCTTCTCGGGCGTGTCGGTCCCCCGACCGACCAGGCGGACTCGGAGCTCGTCGAAGCTCGGCGGCGAGACGAAGACCTGCGTCGCCTCCGGCATCGCCGCCCGCACCTGACGGGCGCCTTGGAGGTCGATCTCCAGGACGACCGGCGCACCCGCCGCGGCCCGGGCCTCGAGCTCGCTGCGGAGCGTGCCGTACCGGTGCCCGGCGTACTCCGCGTGCTCGACGAACTCCCCCGCCCGGACCCGCCGGTCGAACTCCTCAGAGTCGAGGAAGTGGTAGTCGACCCCGTCGACCTCGCCCGTCCGCGGGGCGCGTGTCGTCGCCGAGACCGACAGCTCGAGCTCCGGATGGCGCTCGCGGAGCGCGCGGATCAGTGTTCCCTTGCCGACGCCGGACGGGCCGGTGATGACGAAGACGCGCGCCGGCATGGCCGCCACTCTGACAGCCCGACCGGATCGGCCGGCGGTCAGTGGTGAAGGAGCTTGACGAGCTCGGCCCGCTGCCGCTCTGAGAGCCCGCCGATCGTCTTGCTCGGGGAGATCCGGCAGATCGCGAGGATCTTGTTGACCTTGACCCTCCCGTACTTCGGCACTGCCAGGAGCATGTCGCAGACCTTCGCCGTCTCGACGTACTCCGGCGGGGCGAGCAGGAGGCCGTTGATCGATTGGCGGCCGGCCTTCAGGTCACGCTTCAGCCGAGCCCGCTTGGATCGGATGTCGTTGGCCCTGGCCAAGGCGTCCATCCGTTGGTTGAGTGAGCGCTCGGGGGCGGTGGATTGCTTGTGAACTGTGTTCGGCCCCGGCGGCATTGCGGCGAGTCTACCTGCTCGCCAGCGCCGTTCAAGACCTCCTGCACGGATTCAGCTCGACCTCGATGTGAGGTTGAAGGAAGGTCCGACCGGCGGTCCTGAATGCCCGACTGAGCAGGCATTTTGAATGACTGTGTACGCATCTACCGCCGCGGACGGCCGGCCTACCCTGCAATTTGCGAGAGAATTCGATCGAGCTCGCCGGCCACGCGCGATCCGGCCGCCGGATCGCGGAAGTTCTCCGTCCCGACCCCGACCAGCGTCGCCCCGGCGTCGAGCAGATCGGCGGCGTCCCGCCCGCGCGAGACTCCACCCATGCCGACGATCGCAATCCCCACCCGCTGGGCGACCGCGGCGACCTGGGCGAGCGCGACCGCCCGGATCGCCGGCCCCGACAGGCCGCCGAAGCGCTCACCCAGCCAGGCCCCACCGCCCGGTCCGACCGCCATCGCCCGGAGCGTGTTGATCAGCGAGACCGCGTCCGCCCCGGCCGCCTCGACCGCCGCCGCCGCCGCCGCGACGTCCGCGCAATTGGGCGTCAATTTGACGATCAACGGCTTCGCGGTGAGCGGGCGGACATTCTTGACCAGCAGTTGGAGCTCGCCTGGATCGGCGCCGATGTCCAGACCCGTCCTGACATTCGGGCACGAGACGTTCAACTCGAAGCCGGCGATCTCCGGCCGGTCGCTCAGCGCCTCGATCAGCTCGGCGAACTCGGCCGACGTCGACCCCATCACATTCGTGATCAGCGGGACCCCCAGCCGCCCGAGCACCGGCAGGTCGGACTCGACGTAGCCGGCGAGCCCGCGATTGGGCAGGCCGATCGAGTTGATCATCCCCGCCGGCGTCTCCCACAGCCGGGGCGGCCGGTTGCCCTGCCGAGGGCCGAGCGTGATCGTCTTCGAGACGAACGCCGCGAACGGGAAGTCGGCGACCAGCGCCCCGCCGAAGCACCGCCCGGCGGCGATCGCGTCGAACGTGCCCGACCCGTTGATCACCGGGTGGGCGAGCTCGAGGCCGCAGAACAGGGTCATCCGACGGACTCGAGGATCCCGGCGTCGAAGACCGGACCGTCGACGCAGACCCGCTGGTAGCCGTCCCGGGTCGCCACGACGCAGCCGTAGCAGGCGCCGTACCCGCAGGCCATCGGCGACTCGAGGGCCAGCTGCGCCGGGACATCGTGGTCGGCAGCGAGCCGGCGGACGGCCTCGAGCATCGCCGGGGGCCCGCACGAGTAGAGCTCGATCTCCTCGTCCCACAGCGGCTCGAGCAGGTCGGTCACGCGGCCGTGATGGCCGACCGACCCGTCGTCGGTCGCGAGCTCGGCGTCGCGCAGGAGAGCACCCCCGTCGGCGTGGTCGGCGTCCCGGAAGCCGAGCAGGGTCGCCGGCGGGTCGCCGGATGTCCCGGATGCGCAGAGCTCGTCGGAGAGGATCGCAAGGGGGGCGAGCCCCACGCCGCCGCCGACCAGCACCGGCGTGCGCGTGGTCGGCCGGAAGCCCGCGCCGAGCGGCCCGGTCAGCCAGACCTGCTCCCCCGGGCCGAGCTCGCACAGGCGCCGTGTGCCCGGACCGACGTCCTCGAGTAGGAACTGGAGCACGCCGTCGCGCGCCCGCATGACCGAGAGCGCGCGAGGCAGAAACGGCCGCTCCCCCTCGCCCGCTCCCCACCGATCGACCGCCGCCAGCATGTAGAACTGGCCGGGCTGCGGCGGGTTGCTCTCACCGCGGGGGTCGCCGATCGCGAGCACGACGTACGCGCCGACCCGGCCGGCCGCCAGCACGTCGCCCCGGCGGCGACCGAACGGCGCCGGCGTCCGCTCGCCAGACGCCCCCGACCAGCTCACGCCAGACCCTGTTCATGAATCTCCTGGAGCGAGAACACCCTGGCCTCGCCCTGGCGCGCGGCCCGGATCGCCAGGGCCGCGGCCTGACCGCCCGCGAGCGTCGTGATGCACGGGATCGCCCGGGTCACCGCAGTCCGGCGGATCTCCCAGCCGTCGGACCGCGCGCCCGACCCGGTCGGCGTGTTGATCACCAGGTCGACGTCCCCCCGCTCCATCCAGTCGACCACGTGCGGCGATCCGTCGGCCACCTTGTTGAGCGTCGTCACCGGGACGCCGAGCTCGCCGATCGCCCGCGCCGTGCCGCTCGTCGCGACCACCCTGAAGCCGAGCTCGTGGAGGTCCCGCGCGAGGACCGCGCCCCCCGGCTTGTCGAAGTCGGTGACCGTGATGAAGACCGTCCCCGACGCCGGCAGCGACGCTCCCGCCGCCGCCTGGGCCTTGGCGAACGCCGTCTGGAAGTCGGCGGCCACGCCCATCACCTCGCCCGTCGAGCGCATCTCCGGACCGAGCAGCGAGTCCGAACCCTGGAAGCGCCCGAACGGGAGGACCGCCTCCTTGACCGAGACGTGGGCGCCGGCCATCGGGTCGTCCGGGAGGTCGAGGTCTGCGATCGACTCTCCGAGCATCAGCCGGGCGGCCATCTTCGCCAGCGGGACACCGGTCGCCTTGGAGACGAACGGGACCGTCCTCGACGCCCGGGGGTTGGCCTCGATCACGTAGAGGCGATGGGCCGCTCCGGCGACGCCGGTCGCCGCGAACTGGATGTTCAGCAGGCCGACGACCCCCAACCCGAGCGCGATGCCCCGCGTCCATTCGCGGATCTCGGCGATCAGGTCAGGACCGAGCGAGTACGGCGGGAGCACGCAGGCCGAGTCGCCCGAGTGGATCCCGGCCTCCTCGACGTGCTGCATGATCCCCCCGATCCAGACGTCCTCCCCGTCGCAGAGCGCATCGACATCAACCTCGACGGCGTGCTCGAGGAACCGGTCGAGGAAGATCTCCCGCTGGCCCGATGACCCCGGGGCGGCCGTCCGCACGAGGTAGTCGGCGAGGTCCTCGGCCGAGTAGACGATCTCCATCGCCCGGCCGCCGAGCACGTACGACGGCCGGACGAGCAGCGGGTAGCCGACCTGGGTCGCCGCGACGACGGCCTCGCCGGTCGTGTGGGCGGTCGCGTACGGCGGCGCCTCGTAGCCCAGGCGGGACAGGAGGTCACCGAACCGGCCGCGATCCTCGGCCGTGTCGATCGCGTCGACGCTCGTCCCCAGCAGGCGGACCCCCGCGTCCCGCAGGCCGGCCGCCAGGCGCAGCGGCGTCTGCCCGCCGAACTGGACGATCACCCCCTCAGGCTGCTCGACCTCGATCACGCCGAGCACGTCCTCGAGCGTCAGTGGCTCGAAGTACAGCCGGTCGGACGTGTCGTAGTCGGTCGAGACGGTCTCCGGGTTGCAGTTGATCATCACCGCGTCCCGGCCCGAACTGCGGACGGTGACCGCCGCATGGACGCAGCAGTAGTCGAACTCGATCCCCTGTCCGATCCGGTTCGGCCCCGACCCGAGGATCACGACGCTCGGGCGCTCGCCCCGGTCGACCTCGTGGGTCGGCAGGCCGTCCCGGCCGGGCCGCTCCCAGGCGGAGTAGTAGTACGGCGTCCGGGCGGCGAACTCCGCCCCGCACGTGTCGACCGACTTGAACGTCCGGACACCCTTGAACGGGGCCTCCGGGTCGGCCGCGAGGCTGGCGAGCTCCCGCAGGAACCACAGGTCGATCTGGCTGACCGCGTGGATCTCCTCGACGCCCGCTCCCCGCCGGAGGGCCTCGAGCAGCTCGTCGTAGCGCGACGGTCCCGGCCGGCCGATCCGCCGCAGCAGCTCGTCGACCGGGAGGTCGAGCTCGGGGACGGCGTCGAGCTCCCGCGAGCGCATCGCCTTGGCGAACGCCTGGCCGAACGTCCGGCCGATCGCCATCGCCTCGCCGACCGACTTCATCTGGGTCGTCAGCGAGCTGTCGGATCCCTGGAACTTCTCGAAGGCGAACCGCGGCCACTTGACGACGACGTAGTCGATCGTCGGCTCGAAGCTCGCCGGCGTCGCCCGCGTGATGTCGTTGAGGATCTCCTCGAGCGCGTAGCCGACCGCCAGGCGAGCCGCGATCTTCGCGATCGGGAAGCCGGTCGCCTTCGAAGCGAGGGCCGACGACCTCGACACCCGGGGGTTCATCTCGATCACGACGATCTCGTCGGTCTCCGGGTTGACCGCGAACTGGACGTTCGAACCGCCGGTCTCGACACCGACCGCCCGGATCACCTTGATCGCCTGGTCGCGGAGCAGCTGGTACTGCTTGTCGGTCAACGTCTGCTGCGGGGCGACCGTCACCGAGTCGCCCGTGTGGACGCCCATCGGGTCGATGTTCTCGATCGAGCAGACGATCACGACGTTGTCGTTGTGGTCGCGCATCACCTCGAGCTCGAACTCCCCCCAACCGAGGACCGACTCCTCGACGAGGACCTGTCCGATCGGCGACGCGGCGATCCCCCGGCCGACGAGCTCGTCGAACTCCTCCTCGGTCCGCGCGATCCCCCCGCCCTGTCCGCCGAGCGTGAACGCCGGGCGGACGATCGCCGGCAGGCCGAGGCGCGGGACGGCCGACCGGGCCTCGTCGAGCGTCGTCGCGATGTGGGAAGCCGGAACCCGCAGGCCGGCGGCGTCCATCGTCTGTCGGAAGAGGTCGCGGTCCTCGGCCCGGTTGATCGCCTCGTAGTTCGCGCCGATCAACTCGACGTCGAAGCGCTCGAGCGTCCCGTCCTCGGTCAGCGCCTTCGCCAGGTTGAGCGCCGTCTGACCGCCGAGCGTCGGCAGCAGGGCATCCGGGCGTGTCCGCTCGATGATCTGGGTCACCGGCCCGGGGAGCAGCGGCTCGATGAACGTCTCGGTCGCATACTCCGGGTCGGTCATGATCGTCGCCGGGTTCGAGTTGACGAGGACCACCTCGTAGCCCTCCTCGAGGAGGACCTTGCACGCCTGGGCGCCCGAGTAGTCGAACTCCGCCGCCTGGCCGATCACGATCGGCCCGGACCCGAGGACCATGATCCGCTTGAGGTCGTCCCGTCGGGGCATCAGACCGCCCTCGCCTGGGTCGGCCGAGCCGGCCCGACGTTCGCGGCAGGGCACCGGCCGCCGACCATCAGATCGCGGCGATGAAGCGGTCGAAGAGGTGGAGGGCGTCGTGCGGCCCCGGCCCGGCCTCTGGGTGGTACTGGACGGTCGACCCCTCGACATCCCGGAGGGCGAGCCCCTCGACGGTCCGGTCGTAGAGGTTCAGGTGGGTCAGCTCGGCCCGCCCGAAGTCCGTGTTCCAGGCGACCGGCTCGTCCCCGGGGATCGTCCGCGCCCCATCCGGCCCGAGCACCGCGAACCCGTGGTTCTGGCTGGTGATCTCGATCCGCCCGGTCTCGAGGTCCTTGACCGGGTGGTTGGCCCCCCGATGTCCGAACGGCAGCTTGTAGGTCTCGAGGCCGACCGCCCGGCAGAGGACCTGGTGGCCAAGGCAGATCCCGAAGACTGGCTTGCGGCCGAGGAGGAGGCGGACCTGGTCGACGATGTAGTCGAGCGCCGCCGGGTCGCCCGGCCCGTTGGCGAGGAAGACTGCGTCCGGCTCGCGGTCGAGGATCGTCTGGGCGTCGGTCGCGCACGGGAACATCACGAGGCGGGCGCCCCGCGACCGGAGGTTGTCGAGGATCGAGCGCTTCACGCCCGTGTCGATCACCGCCACGGTCGGTCCGGCCGGCGCCGGCGAGGAGCCGTTCGCGGCTTGCGGGCCTTTGCCCGAGTGCGGCGAGGTCGGCTCGAGCACGGTGACCTCTCGCGGGCTGACCTGACCGGCCAGGTCGCGTCCGGTCATCGACGCCTCCGCTCGGATCAGGCCGAGCGCCTCCTCGGGGGCCATCTCGTCGCCGAAGATCCCGCCGCGCATCGCCCCGCGGTCGCGGATGTGGCGGACCAGGGCGCGGGTGTCGAGCCCCGTGATCGCCGGCACCCCCTCCTCCCGTAGCCAGTCGAGCCAGCCGCCGTCGGAGCCGTGGGCTTCGGTGTGGTTGCGGGCGTCTCGCATCACCACCCCCCGAGCGTGGATCCGGTCAGATTCCATCGCCCGCTCGGAGACCCCGTAGTTGCCGATGTGCGGGTAGGTGAAGACGATCAGCTGGCCGGCGTAGCTCGGATCGGTGACCGACTCCTGGTAGCCGGTCATCGACGTGCTGAAGACGACTTCGCCGGTCACGTGTCCCCGGCCGCCGACGCCGTCGCCGTCGAGGTGGGTGCCGTCCTCGAGCAGGACGTAGCTCATCTGATCAGTCCTTCCTGGCCTCTCGGGACCGGGTTAAAGGATGCGACGCCCGACTCTAGCATCGCCCCAGGATGCCGGCCCGGCGCCAGAGCGCGCCAGCCGGTGGCTCCTTCGCGGCTCGTCGCTCCCGGTCTTCGGGCTGACGGCGAAGAGTGCGGCTGTCGCTGCGACGGGGATCGCCCCGATCGGCGAGAATCGGCCTTGAGCGCTCAACGAATCGGAGGCAAAGCCCTTGAAAACCAGACTTCTCACACCGTCGGTGGCCTGCGTCCTCGGGGCCTTCGCCCTCGCCGGCTGCGGATCGTCGAGCTCGAGTTCGACCACGGACACGACCGCGACCGCGACTACCCCGACGACCGCGACAACGCCGGCGACCGGGGTGAGCGCACCGACGAAGGCGACCGCCAGCGCGAAGCTCACGCTCCAGGCGGACCCGGCCGGGATGCTGGCCTTCCAGCAGACGAAGCTGACCGCGTCGGCCGGCTCGGTGACGATCGTCTTCGAGAACGCGTCGTCGGTCCCCCACAACGTCATGATCGTCGACTCGACCGGCAAGATCGTCGGCTCCACGCCGACCATCACGGCCGCGAGCCGGACGCTGAACCTGAAGCTGGCGAAGGGCGCCTACACGTACTACTGCGGGGTTCCCGGCCACCGGCAGGCCGGGATGCAGGGGACGCTGACGATCAACTGAGGCGGCTGACCCGCCCGGCGTCGGGGGGAGCGGGCCCCGCGTCGGGGGGAGCGGGCCCCGCGTCGGGGGGAACGGCGGGCGCGGGGTCTGGGGGACGTCCCTCGGCGCCGCGGGGGCGGCCGCGGTCGAAGCGGATCAGGGCGGGGGCGCCCCGTTCGGGAAACGGGATCTCGATCGTGTCGAAATCGCGGGGGACCTCTGTCGGTCCGAAGACCGATCGGGCCTCGTCGAGCAGCTCGCCGCCGGCGTAGCGGGCGGAGACGTGGGTCAGGGCGAGCAGCCGGACGCCGGCATCGGCGGCGAGGATAGCCGCCTGCCGAGCGGTGCTGTGCCTCGTCATCCGGGCGCGGTCGCGCTCCTCCTCGGTGAAGGTCGCCTCGTGGACGAGGAGGTCGGCCCGGTCGGCGGCGTGGGCGAGCGTCTCGCAGGGAGAAGTGTCGCCGGAGACGACGACCTTGCGGCCTTCCCGCTCGATCCCGATGACCTGCTCGGGCCGGACGCCGTCGACGGTCTCGCCGCGCTGGAGGCGACCGAAGTCCGGACCCGGCCGGACACCCAGCTCGGCGGCGAGCTCGGCGTCGAAGCGCCCGGGTCGGGGATCCTCGACGAGCTCGTAGCCGTAGGCGACTCCCCGGTGGGAGACCGGGAACGGGTGGATCGCGAGCTCCCCCCGGCGTATCTCGTCGTCGGAATCGAGCTCGACGATCCCCAGCTCATAGCCGACCCTCCCGTAGACCCTGCGCATCGTCCCCATCAGCTCGGCGAGCCCCGGCGGCCCGTAGACGGTCAGGGGCCGGTCGCGGTCGCGGAGGTCGAAGGACTTCAGAAGCCCCGGCAGGCCGAGCCAGTGGTCAGCGTGGAGATGGGTGATGAAGATGTCGGTCAGGTCGGTCAGGCCGACCGACCGCAGCAGCTGGCGCTGGGTACCCTCACCGCAGTCGATCAGGATCCGCTCGGCCCCCCGGCGGATCAGCAGAGCCGGGAGCCCGCGGCGGGCGCTGGGGGCCGATCCGGCGGTTCCGGCGAAGAAGACGGAGAGCTCCATGCCGGCCGAGCGTACCGGGGGCGGCGAGCGGTACGGCCGGCCGGCCGGCTTGGCGAGCGACGGACTCCGGTCGTCGGGCCTGACCCGCCAGGGTCCAATAAGCTCCACCTGCCGAGCGGCGTCTCGCCGCCAGCGCCCTGACCAGCGCCCGTAGCTCAGTGGATAGAGCGCTCGCCTCCGGAGCGAGAGGTCGGCCGTTCGAATCGGCCCGGGCGCGCTCCTGCGAAGCCCAGCGACGCGCCGGCTCGCGAGTCACGAGCCGGCGCGCTCCGAGGTGCTACTGATCGGCCAGCGTGCAGAACAGATCGCCGATCTTGCCGACGCCGCGGGTGGCGGTGACGTTGAGGTGGACCTTCTGGAGGTCGACGACCAGCCCGAGCAGCTGGAGGTTCAACGGGCCGACGACGAGGTCGAGCACCGGACAGGTCCCTGCAGCAGGCGCCGCTGCTGGCGGAGCCGGAGCCGGAGCCGGCGCGGCGGGCGTCGTGGCCGCCGGCGTGGGCGTGACGGCTGGAGCCGGGGTGGTGGCGGCCGCCCGGGCGGGGTGCAGGTAGGCGGTGAAGCGCACAGCGTGCTGCGGGTGGGCTGCGACGCCGGCGTTCAGCGCCGCGACGGTCGCGGCGCGAGCAGAGGCGATGCGCGCATGCGCCAGACGGCAGAACAACGACCCGAGCACGCCGCCCTTGGCGTCGCCGGTGATGTCGAGGGTGACCTTGTCGAGGTGGGCGGTCAGGCCGAGGAGGTTCAGCGTGAGCTCGTTGAGGAAGAGATGCAGCACACGACAGCCGCTGCCGCCGGTCGCAGCCGTGAGCGCGACGTTGTCCTTGATCGTCGAGATATGGCCGAGGTTGTCGGTCAGCGTCGCGGTGAGCAGGCCGTTGGCGGTGGTCGTCTTGCCAGACGCCGAGAAGCGCAGAACCTCGACTCCGACCGCGAGCTTCGCCGTGTGCGCCGCCGGCGTCCGGGACGGCGCGGTGGCCGCGGCGCCATTCTCGACAACCCCTCCGGCTGTGATCGCGGCGACCGTCATCGCGAGGAGAAGCGGCGTCTTGAAACGGGGCGACTTGAGACGATTGGGGCGCTGCATCGAACCTCCCGGTACGTTTGATTTGTGCGGTCCCAAGGAGTCGTCCTCCCCGCAATCGCTCTGCTCCACCCGACCTGCCGGACCTTGAGGCCCGCCTGCTCGATCCCCTCGACCGGCAGGGTTCAAACCGGTCTCGCGGGCCGGCCGGAAAGCGGCTCGCGTCGAAGTCGGCGAGCGAGGTCTTGAGTCTCTCCCACGGGAAGCAGATGCCTGCGTTGCGCAACTGTCCCCCCGGGAACGCCCCTCTCCACTCGCCGCCTTCCGCAGCCCCCTCGAGCACGCTTCCCTCAGGTGTTCTGGACGCTGACGTGGCCCGGCTTGACGATCATCGTGTTGGGGTCGGCGAGTGCCACCGGCGCGGCGGCGCCGACCAGCGTGAGGCTCAGGAGCCCGATCGCGCAGAGGCGGCGGCTTGGACGGACGGCGGAGACGCGCGACGCGATTGCGGCGGGGGAACGGAGTGCGGCCGAGCTGTTCATGACTGGTGATCCTTTCGGTGTTTTCGGACTGACGATGTGAACCCAGTCTCGCTCCGCCGGCGCCACCGCGCATCGGCCATCTGGCCTATTTCGCTCCCGCCCCGGCCGCCCGGCGACCCGCTTTCAGAGTCGCACCGGCCGCCGGCGATCCGTTCCAGGGTCACGTTGTGCGTGACCTGCGAGGAAGGTCCTCGAGAACGCCTCTAGAGTGGGGGCTCCGCATGGACTCGACAACACCGGCAATCGACGTCCGCGGCCTGCGCAAGTCCTACGGCGAGATCGAGGCCGTCCGCGGGGTCAGCTTCGAGGTCGCACCCGGGGAGGTCTTCGGCTTTCTCGGACCCAACGGCGCCGGCAAGACGACGACGATCAACATGCTCTGCACGCTCGCCCGGCCGACCGCCGGCAGCGCCCTCGTCGCCGGCCACGACGTCGTCGCCGAGCGCGACGACGTCCGCCGGAACATCGGCCTCGTCTTCCAGGACCCGACGCTCGACGGCTACATGACCGCCGAGCAGAACCTCCGCATGCACGCCGAGCTCTACGGCGTCGCATCGGGCCTGATCCCCGGACGGATGCGACAGGTCCTCGAGATGGTCGGGCTCTGGGAGCGCCGCAAGACCCAGGTCATGACGTTCTCCGGCGGCATGCGCCGCCGGCTGGAGATCGCCCGCGGCTTCCTCCACTCGCCGCGCGTTCTCTTCCTCGACGAGCCGACGATCGGCCTCGACCCGCAGACGCGTAGCTCGATCTGGCGCTACATCGGTGCCCTTCAACAGACCGAGCAGATCACGATCTTCATGACGACCCACTACATGGACGAGGCCGAGTTCTGCGATCGGATCGCGATCATGGATAACGGCGAGATCGTCACGCTCGACACCCCCGACGCCCTCAAGGCCCAGATCGGCGCCGACCGCGTGACGATCCGCACGGCCGACAACGAAGCCGCCGTTGCCGCACTGGCCGACCGGTTCGCCCTCGAGGCCAAGCTCGCCGAGGGTGCGGTCACCTTCTACGTGGCCTCGGGCGAGCAGTTCGTCCCCCGCCTGTTCGGCGAGCTCGGCGTCCCGATCGACTCGATCAACGTCTCCCGCCCAACCCTCGACGACGTCTTCATGGCCCACACCGGATCGACGATCCGCGATGCCGAGGAGGCCGGCGGCGGCGTCAAGGACCGCAACAGGATGGTCGTCCAGGCGATGTCAGGCGGGCGGTGGTGAGCCAAGCTCCGGCCGTTCGGACGGACGCCGCCCCGGCCGGAAGCAAGGCGACGGCGAAGGCCGTCGGCCACGCGCCCGGCGGGGAGCCCGATTACGAGCCGACGCCGCACGTCGCGCGGGTCGTCGTCCCCCCGCGGAGCTGGCGCAGCGAGCTCCGGGCGATCAGGATCGTCTTCCGGCGAGAGCTGATCCGCTTTCGCAGCGACCGCCTGCGGATGGCCACGTCGCTGATCCAGCCACTCCTCTTCCTCTTCGTGCTCGGCTCCGGGCTCCAGCAGCTCTCGCAGGCCGGCACCCACGGCGTCGATTTGAAGACCTTCATCTACCCGGGAATCCTCTGCATCTCGGTGATGTTCACGGCGATGACCTCGGCCGCGTCGATCGTCTGGGACCGCGAGTTCGGCTTCCTCCGCGAGATGATGGTCGCCCCGATCCGGCGGAGCTCGATCGTGATCGGCAAGTGCCTGGCCGGCGCCTGCGTCGCGAGCATCCAGGGGGTCGTCCTGATCTGCCTGGCCGGCGCCGTCCACGTCCCCTACGACCCGCTCCTCCTGCTCGGGATCTTCGGACTCCAGCTCCTGCTCGCCTTCACGATCACCGCGTTCGGCCTGATGGTCGCCGTGAGGATCAAGCAGATCCAGTCCCTGATGGGAATCATGCAGATGATCGTGATGCCGATGTTCTTCGTCTCCGGCGCCCTCTTTCCGGTCAACGGACTGCCCGGCTGGCTGTCGGTGCTCAACCGGATCGACCCGCTGACCTACGCAGTCGATCCGATGCGCCGGCTCGTCTTCGAGCACCTCACCCTGAGCACCGCCGCCCGCCGCGCGCTCGATCCCGGAGTCACATGGTGGGGTTGGCACCTGCCGGCGCTGTTCGAGGTCGGCGTCGTCCTCGGGCTCGGTCTCGTGATGCTCGGGATCGCGATCTGGGAGTTCAACTCCGGGGAATAGGCGCCGGCTCGGCTCGAGCGCCGGGGGTTCACATCATCCGGGTCCCGGGTAGCTGCGTGCGGCCCCCACGCTCGATCGGAGGATCTCGATGACGCCTCGCTTCTGGTTCGCCGGCTCCCACGAGGAGTTCCCCCCGTCCGCGCTCCTCGAGCAGGCGGTCGCCGCCGAGCAGGCCGGTTACGACGGAATCGGTTGCTCGGACCACTTCGCTCCGTGGTTCCCCGAAGGTCAGTCGGGCAACGCATGGGTCTGGCTCGGCGCCGTCGGCCAGCTGACCCGGCTCCCGATCGGCACCGGCGTGACGCCCGTCCTCCACCACTACCACCCCGGCGTGATCGCCCAGGCGTTCATGAGCCTCGAGGAGATGTATCCCGGCCGGGTCTTCCTCGGCGTCGGCTCCGGCGAGGCGCTCAACGAGTCGCCGCTCGGCATCGACTGGCCCAGCCCAGCCGAGAAGCTCGCCCGCTTCGACACCGGCCTCGAGGCGATCCGCCGGCTCTGGGCCGGCGAGACGGTGACGATGGACGGCGGCTGGTTTCGCCTCGAGAAGGCCAAGCTCTACACCCGGGCGAGCTCCCCGCCCAAGCTCTATGTCTCCGCCTTCGGGCCGCAGGCCGCCCGGATCGCCGGGCGCCACGGCGACGGCCTGTGGACGCTCGGAAACCCCGACCAGGCACCCGAGGTGATCGAGGCCTACCGCGCCTCCTGCCGGGAGCACGACCGTCCGGTCGGGGAGATCATCCTCCAGACGGGCGTCGCCTGGGCCGAGACCGAAGAGGCCGTGATCGCCGGGGCCAGGCGATGGAAGCCGACTCAGCTCTCGAGCGCCTACATCGACGACCTCCACGATCCGCAGGAGATGCAGCGCGTAGCCGACGAGGAGTACACAGACGACGAGTTCGCCCACGAGGGGTTCATCGTCTCCGCCGACATCGAGCACCACCTGAGTCGGCTGCGCGAGATGTGCGAGCTCGAGCCGACCGTGATCTGCACGCAGCTGATCGGCCAGGCCGACCCGCTCGGGACGATTCGCACCTATGGCCGGCACGTCCTCCCCAAGCTGCGCCAGGAAGCCACGACCGAGGCCCGCTGACGGCGTGCCGTCCCGGCCGCGGGAAGAGGTGACGACGCCCTCCCACTCCCGCCGCGCAGGAGACGACACCCGCGCCGGGCTGGCGCAAGAAGCTGGCGAGGGAACGGCCGTCAGGCGGCGTCGCGGCTCGTGAGGACCTCTCTGAGCTTGGCGACGGCGAAGCCCCACGCGTCGCTCGGTGTCACCTTGGGCGGCAGGGCCACCTCCTCGGGGTTGGTCAACACGTCGAGGAGGACCGGGCCGCCGGTTGCGAGGGCATCCCTCACCGCCGCGTCGATCTGATGCGGATCGGTCACGCGGATGCCGGTCAGGCCCATCGCCCGGGCGACCGCCGCGAGATCGGGGTTGTGGAGCTTGGTCCCGAACTCCGGCAGTCCACCCTGCTCCTGCTCGAGCTTGACCATCCCGAGCCGGCCGTTGTCGAAGACGACGAACGTCACCGGCAGGTCGTAGGCGACCGCGGTCAGCAGGTCCCCGAGCAGCATCGTCAGGCCGCCGTCGCCGCAGAAGGCGATCACCTGACGCTCGCGATCGAGCGCCTGTGCACCCAGCGCCTGGGGCATCGCGTTCGCCATCGATCCGAGGTTGTAGGAGCCGACCAGTCGCCGTGTCCCGCGCATCGTCACGAAGCGAGAGAGCCAGACCGTCGACATCCCGGTGTCGGAGGTGAAGATCGCGTCGTCGGCGGCATGCGCGTCGATCGCCGCCGCCAGGGCCTCCGGGCGGATCAGCTGGTGGGGGTTGTCGAGCACTCCTCGCGCTCGTCCCGCAAGCTCGGCGTCGTGGCCGGGAGACGCGAGCTTGGCCTGGCGCTCTCGCCACTGCACGTACTCGGCGCGGTGCTCGTCGAGCAGCGAGCGGTCCGCCTTGGCCTCGATCCGTTCGAGGAGGCCGCCGAGCGCGAGCCGGGCGTCGCCGATCACGCCGACATCGACGGCGGTCCGTCGCCCGATGTGCTCGCCGCGCATGTCGATCTGGACGACGACCTTGCCCGAGGGGTACCAGTCGACGTATGGGAAGTCCGTTCCGACCATCAGCAGGAGGTCCGCCGCCTCGAGCGCCTTGCGCGCCGCCGGGTTGCCGATCATCCCGGTCTGGCCCAGCTCATACGGATTGTCGCGCTCGAGTCCGTCCTTCGCCTTCAAGGTCAGCACGATCGGCGCCGAGAGCCTTTCGGCCACGGCGAGCAGCTCCTCGCGCGCGTGGCGCGCCCCCTGCCCGGCGAGGATCGCCACCGAGCCCGCAGCGTCGATCAGGGCGGCCGCCCGACCCAACCCGTCCGGATCCGGAGTGAGCGGCGGGTCGGCCATCGTGAAATGGGGCTCGGCCGTCCCGTCGGGAACGGACATCGCGGCGACGTCTCCCGGAAGGGTCAGGACGCAGACCGTCTTCTGGGCCAGCGCGGTCTGAACCGCCTGCTCGAAGAGCAGCGGCATCTGCTGGGGACTCGACACGGTCCGCGAGAACGCCGCGACATCGGCGAACAGCTGGTCGTTGTCGACCTCCTGGAAGAAGTCGCTGCCGATCTCCGCAAGCGGCACCTGCCCACACACGGCGAGCACCGGCACGCGTGACTTCTTGGCGTCGTAGAGGCCGTTGAGCAGGTGGATCGATCCCGGACCGACGGTCCCCATGCAGACGCCCAGCGTCCCCGAGAGGTGGGCCTGCGCCCCGGCCGCGAACGCGCCGACCTCCTCGTGACGCACGCCGATCCACTCCAGTCGCTCCTCGCGGCGGATCGCGTCCGTCACGGGGTTCAGCGCGTCACCGACGACTCCCCAGATCGTCTTGACCCCGAGATCGGCGAGGCCCTTGACGATCAGCTCGGCGACGCTCGGCATCGGAGGCTCCATTCATCTCGTGGTGTGGATCTGCGACGGGTCTGAAGATCTCGTGCGCGCCGGAAGCTTGGTCCCGTCGCGTCGCGGCGTCGGCCGGTCGGGTCGGCGGGCCTTGAAGGAGTCAGGGTCCGCCCGCTCCCAATCGGCTGCCCACGACTCGGGCGGTCCGCTCAGCAGCTGGCCCGGCTCGAGCCACTCGTAGAGCTCGGCGAACGAGCTCGTCCGCGCCTCGTCGACCCGGCGGATCAGCATCCACGGTTCGACCTCCGACGGGTCGTGGAGGCCCATCGAGCCGACGATCTGCTGGGCCTGCCGGACGGTCGCCTCCTGGAAGCGGTGGACACGCTGCGTCTTGTCGGGGACGTCGAGCGCCCGCGCCCGCCGGGCGTCCTGAGTGGTCACACCGACCGGGCACTTGTTCGTATGGCAGACCTGGGCCTGGATGCAGCCGGCGGCCATCATCATCGCCCGGGCGGCGTTCGTGTAGTCGGCCCCCTGGGCAAGGCGCTTGACGATGTCGGCACCCGTCGCGACCTTCCCGCTCGCGCCGATCCGGGTCCGCTCGCGCAGCCCGGTCCCGACGAGCGCGTTGTGGACGATCATCAGGCCCTCGGTCAGCGGCGTGCCGACGTGGTCCTCGTACTCCTGGGGTGCCGCCCCGGTTCCCCCCTCTGACCCGTCGACCACGATGAAGTCGGGACCCGTCCCCTCCTCGAGCATCGCCTTGCAGATCGCCAGGAACTCGTGTCGGGCGCCGATGCACAGCTTCATCCCGGTCGGCTTTCCACCCGCGAGGCCGCGCATCGTCGCGAGGAAGCGGACGAGCTCGCGCGGGGTCGAGAACGCGCTGTGGTGTGACGGCGAGACGCACTTCTCCCCCTTCGGGACGCCCCGGGCGTCGGCGATCTCGGCCGTCACCTTGGCGCCCGGGAGCACGCCGCCGATCCCCGGCTTGGCGCCCTGGGAGAGCTTGAGCGAGACGCACTTGACCTGAACGTGGCCGGCCTTCTCGCCGAACGCGACCGGATCGAAGTGGCCGTCCTCGGTCCGCGCGCCGAAATACCCGCTCCCGATCTCCCAGATCAGGTCGCCGCCGTTCTCGAGGTGGTATCTCGTCAGGCCTCCCTCCCCCGTGTCGTGGGCGAACCCGCCGAGTCGGGCACCTCCGTTCAGCGCGCGGATCGCGTTGGCCGAGAGGGCGCCGAAGCTCATCGCCGACACGTTGAGCAGCGCCATCTCGTAGGGCTTCGTGCAGTCGGGTCCGCCGATCCGGACGCGCGGCATGTCATCGGGCGGATCGATCGGCGCATTCGTGTGCAGGAGCCACTCGTAGCCCGGCTCGGCGACGTCGCGCTCGGTGCCGAAGGCCTGCTCTCCGTGGATGCCCTTCGCCCGCTCGTAGATCACCGTCCTCGTGTCCCGGTCGAACGGACGCCCGTCGTAGTTGCGCTCTATGAAGTACTGCTGCATCTCCGGGCGGATCGCTTCGAGAAGGAAGCGCAGGTGCCCGGCGACCGGGTAATTGCGAAGAATCGAGTGCTTGCGCTGGACGAGGTCGTAGAGACCCAGACAGAGCACGCCTGCCAGGAGGACGACGCCGATGATCGCAAGCACGCCTCCACCGGCCAGCGCGGCTAGGCCGACGAGGACGAGGAGCGCGGCTCCGGCGACGATGACGAAGAACCTCACCCGCAGACCGACCCAGTGTCGCCGAATGCGAACCGATTCACCCGCCTGTGGTTCCCCAACTGCGGCCCCGCTAACCCGGCCGCTGGGTCGCGGGCTCGGCTGGCGAGCGCGACCGGCGGCCGAGCAGGCCGAGCACCCCGGGTCAGCTGGCGAGTAGGAGCACGCTGCCGAGCACGCCGAGCACCGCGTAGGCCGCGTAGTCGTTGACCGAGCCGTTGTGGAGCGCCCGCAGCCAGCCGATCGGGCGTGGCTCGCTGATCCTCAGATAGGTTCGCGCGGCGAGGCCTCCGACCGCCAGGGTCGCCGCTACGGCGACGAGCTCGGTCGGCTTGAAGTACTCGAACGGGACCTTCACCGACCCGATCGTGCCGCCGCTCCTCAGCACGGCGGTGGCGTACAGGCTGCTGTGTAGGACGCCGGCCGCCGCCGGTCCCGCCACGTGATCGAGGATCCACCGTGGGAACAGGCCGAACACGACGCACGCGCTGCTCAGCGTCGAGAACGCGACGAGCATTCCCGGACGCAGCGGCTTCAGCTCCTCCGGGTAGGGCTCCGGCCGACGACGGAAGAAGGCCAGATACGCGGCCCGGCCGAGTGCGGCGATCGTGATCGTCTGGGCGACCAGCATCGCCGCGAAGACCAACGGCTGGCCGCTCGAGGTCAGGCCGTCGTGGATCAGGCCGAGCGAGACGTAGCCGTTCAGGGGCGGGATCCCGGCGATCGCGACCACCCCCGCTGTGAAGGCGATCGCCAGACCAGGCCGGTGACGGCCGAGGCCGCCCATCTCCGACAGCTTGGTCAGCCCGGTCGCGTGGACGATCGCTCCCGCGCAGAGGAACAGCAGCGCCTTGAAGAGGCCATGGTTGACGAGATGGTAGGTCGCCCCGGCGACCCCGTCGGGCGTCTCGCTGGCGAACCCGACCATCAGCACGCCGATCTGCGAGATCGTGTCGTATGCCAGCAGGCGCTTGAGGTCGTCCTGCGCGAGCGCCATGACCGCGCCGAGGATCGCCGAGACGATCCCCAGCCCCATCAGCAGCCCGAGGACCGGCCGCCCGGTCCCCGAGCCATAGACCTGGAGGGCGACGCGGACGATCGCGACGATCCCGAGGTTGACCATCAGCCCCGAGAAGAGCGCGGAGACCGGGCCCGGTGCGGCGGTGTGGGCGTCCGGCAACCAGCAGTGGAACGGCATCAGACCGGCCTTGGTGGCGAAGCCGCAGATCAGCAGGGCGAGGGCCACCATGTCCGCGGTGTGCGCGTGGCCCGCCAGCGCCCGGTGGAGCTGTCCGAAGTTCAGCGCCCCGTGGTTCGAGTAGAGCAGGGCCGCCCCGATGAACACCGCGAAGCTCGCCAGGGTGGTCAGGACGAGGATCTTGAAGGCCGCCTCCAGGGCGATCGGCCGCTCGAGGAAGAAGCCCGTGAGGCCGTAGCTCGCGAGCGCGGCGACCTCGAACCAGACGAACAGGTTGAAGAGGTCTCCGGTCAGCGCCGACCCGATCAGGGCCGCGATCAGCAGTTGGAAGAGGCAGGCGTAGCCGCCGAGCTCCTTCGAGCCGAGCCCTGAGAGCTCCGAGAGCGTCGACAGTAGAAGGACGCCGCCGATCGTCGTGCACGCCAGCGCGTAGGTCAGGCCGAGCGGGTCGGCCGCGAACGCGATCCCGAGGGCCCGCCCGCCGACCGGGAGGACCCTGCCGATGTACTCGACGAGCACCGTCCCGCTGCCGTAGACCCGGCCGGCGAACAGGGCGAGGATCACCGTGCTTGCGGCCAGCGCGACCATGCAGATCACCAGCGGCAGGCGCCGGTCGATGCGTGCGGCCAGCGGAGCACACACCGCCCCGACGATCGGGATCACGACCGGCAGCGGAAGCAAAGAGCTGAGCGTCGCGAGCGTCAACGCACGGTCACCCCCGCAACGCGCGCATCTTGTCGGAGTCGAGCGTCCTGTAGTGCTGTGCGACGCGGACGGCGACGCTGAGGAAGACCGCCGTCACCCCGACGCCGATCACGATCGCCGTCAGACAGAAGTTCTGGATGACCGGATCGGCGACGTTCCCCCGGGCGAGCGAGCCAGCCGTCTGGCCGCTCTGCGGCGTCGACAGGACCGGGGCGGTAGATCCACGGCGGTAGGCCAGCGAGATCAGGAGCAGGTAGGTGGACGACTCCATCAGCGACAGGCCCATGACGATCTTGATCAGGTTGCGCCGGCTGAGGACCGTGTAGAGCCCGAGCCCGAAGACGCACGCCGCCGCGATGTAGTTGCCGAGGATCATCCGTCCTCCCCCGGACCCCGACCCTCGTCCCGGTCCGCGTCCCCCCCGTCCCTGCCCACTGCCCCGCCCCCGCCCCCGTCCCGTCCCGCCCCCTGCCCGCTGTCGGCCTCGTCGGGTGTCCAGTCGTGGCGCATCGCCAGCAGCGAGAACACCGCCAGCGTCAGTCCGGTCGCCACCTCGATTACCTCGCTCCCCGAGAAGGCTTGGATCACACCGCCGCTGAAGATCGTCGTCGGCGACTTGGCGAGCGGCAGCCAGTTGGCCGAGACCGAGCCC
The DNA here is from genome assembly GCA_034664295.1 of Solirubrobacteraceae bacterium. Classification (GTDB taxonomy): domain Bacteria; phylum Actinomycetota; class Thermoleophilia; order Solirubrobacterales; family Solirubrobacteraceae; genus Palsa-513. Next base: position 133,964 of record JAXDHV010000010.1, read on the forward strand.
TTGATCACGAGGCCGAGAACCTCGATGCCGACGATCGCGAGCGCCCCGGCCAGCTCGAGTGCCTCGAGGGGACGCTGCTGGATCGATCGACCCATCCGCTCGTGCCCGAAGCCGGCCCAGAGCATCAGGATCACGCCGAGGATGACCGCCCCGGCCGGAAAGCCGCCACCCGGCGCGTACCCCTCGGCGGCCAGGTAGACGCCGCCGACGGCGAGCAGCGGAGCCGCTACACGAGCCGCGGTCCGGGTTACCACGCTCATCGCCTCAGCCCGCTCCGGGGAGGGCGCACCCAGGCGCTCATCGTCTGGGTATGTCCTCTCCTCGTCTGACCGACCGCCACCCGGCTCCTCGTTGCGCTCGGCGACGCGAGCCTGCGCCTGGTCGGCGTCGGCGGGCGCAGGAGGGTCGAGCTCTTCCTGCTCGCGCCTCCCGGCCCGCTCCTCCCCATGCTCCTCGCCGTCCGCGTGCCTGCTCTCCCGGCGGCGCGTCAGCGTCATCACCGAGACGACGGCGGCCAGCAGAAGGAACGTCTCGCCGAACGTGTCGAAGCCCCGCGTCCCGTAGACGACCTCGTTGACCGGCTCGGTGATGTGCCACCGGGGCACGGCGACCTCGAGCGCCTGGCGAGCCACAGCCGGGAGGTGGGCGTCCTCGCGCGGAAGGCCGACCAGAGCGACGACCAGGCAGATCGCCATTCCGACGGCGAGCAGGCCCGCGAGCGCCGGACGGTGCAGCGCCTCGGGCTCCGGGGAGTGCTCGCCACCCGGGCGCCCGGCGCGGATGGCCCCCGACCTACCGCTCGGGCTCGTCCTCGCTTCCCTCGTGCTCACCCAGATCACCCCGATCGGGCACGTCGGTCCGGGTCTTGCCGATCGCGACGAGGTAGAGCACCGGCAGGGCGATGGCGCCGACGACGACCTCCGAATGCGCGTCGTCGGGGGCCCCGAGGACGACGAAGAGCAGCGAAAGGACGGTCCCCATCGCTGACAGTGCCATCACCGCCCCGTTCAGGTTGCCGATCCGCACGACCAGCGCGGCGGCGGCGACGATCGCCACCAGACAGGCATAGTCGAGCACCCAGAACACCTGCTCAGACCTCCTCCGGCCGATTCCCGGCGGCCGGTGGGACCGCAGCATCGGACCCCTCGGACCCCTCGGACCACTCGGAGCCGGCGGCGACCGGCTCGTCCTCGTGCGGCTCGTCGGCGACTGTCCCAGCCCACATCGGAACTCCGACCTTGTAGGCCGCCCTCGCCAGCGCGTGCGAGGCCGCCGGGTTCACGACCGCCAGCAGCAGCACGACGACCAGCACCCGGCCGCCGTACGCGGTGAACGGTCCCTCGGCCACGACGAGACCGAGCAGGGCCGGGAGCGCGCCCATCGTGATCGTCTTCGACGAGCACTGAATCCGGCAGTAGACATCGGGCATTCGGAGGATCCCGATCGCCCCGCTCAGCGTGAAGGTCAGTCCCACGGCGCAGAGGGCGATCGTCAGCCCCTCCCTCACGAGGGCCGCCCGCCCACCTGACGCGACGACGGCAGCTCTCGCTCGCAGCCCACCGCAGCCCGCTCAGAGCTCACAGGAGCTCCCGCTCGAGCAGTCGGGCCCAGACGAAGGTCCCGAGGTAGCTGAACGACGCCAACCAGATCGCGACATCGAGATAGCTGGTCCGGCCGGCGAAGGCGGCGAAGAAGAGCAGGGAGAGGGTCGCCTGTGTGGAGAGCGTGTTGAGCGCGACGACCCGGTCGGACGTCGTCGGACCGATCGCCAGCCTCACGAGGAGGAGCCCGCCGACGACGAGCTCGGAGATCGCGAGAACGATGTAGAGCTCATGCACCGGCCGGTCCTCCCGTGAGCGGCTCGAGCATCCGCTCGAGCGGTCCGTTGATCGCCTCGCGTGCCTCCTCGCGGCCGCCCTCAGGCACGCGGACGGCGTGGTAGAGGAGGAGGTGGCGACTGCGATCGACATCGACGATCTGGTTGTCGACGATCAGCGAGCTGATCAGCCCGACCGCCGCCAGGCCGCCGTCGGACCGGGCTGCGGTCGGCACGATCACCATCCCGCTGCGGAGCGGCATGCGCGGTGTCAGGATCATGCGGGTCAGCTTGAGGTTGGCGACGACGATCCCTCGGAGCGTGCCGGCGAGCAGCCCGAGCAGCGCGACCAACCGGCGGGGATCTGCGATCAGCCACGGCCGGGCGACCTCGCCGAACGGGGCGAGGACGAGGGCGATGACGATGGCCGCGACCACGCCGACGGCTTCGGTCTCGACGCTGAACGGCGTCCAGGTCAGGAGGACCCAACCGGCATATGCCCAAACCCCCAGCGCCACCCGTCGCCCGATCATGGACGACGTGCTTCCCCGCCCGAGATGAATCCAATCCCGGGCTAGTCCTCGCCCGCGGCGGCTGCCGGGGCCGCGTCGAGCTCGGCAAAGCCTCCGTCTTCGGTGCGCCGGACGATCCGATCGCCGGTCCGGCCGCGAAGCGGGTGCAGCTCGGCGCTGACCAGCCGGCGGCAGACGTGGAACGTCGCGCCGAAGACGATCACCGGGACGACGAAGGCGGCTCCCCGGAAGAACGCGACCTGGCTCGTGTAGGGGATCCCGACGCTGACGAGGATCCGGTCGGCCGAGCCGGCGACGAAGATCATCGCGACCCAGCTGAAGAAGGCCGCGCCGAGTGCGGTCCGCCACGGCTTGTCGCGCGGCCGGTCGAGGAGATCGTGGCGGACTCGGTCCCTCGTGATGACGCGCTCGACCCACGGCCAGGAATACAGCACGCTGAAGACGATGCCGGGAAACATGATGCCGCCGAAGAACGGGTTCGGCAGCAGCGTGTAGCCGAGCGGATGGACCTCGAGCGCCGGCATCAGGCGCAGCGCGCCGATCAGCCAGCCGATGTACCAGTCGGGCTGCGCGCCGTTCGTCCCCAGCCAGGTCTCGTATGGCCCGTACTGCCAGACCGGGTTGATCTGGACGAGGCCGCCGAGCAGGAACAGGACGCCGCCGACCGCACACAGCAGCCCACCCGAGCGCAGGGCGTAGCCCGGCCAGAGCGGCGTCCCGACGACGTTGTCCTCGCGGCGTCCCGGCCCCCGGAACTGGGAGTGCTTCTGGCGCATGATGATCGCCAGGTGGAGGCCGATCAGCGACGCGAGGACGGCCGGGAGGAGCAGGACGTGGACGATGTAGAGTCGCGACTCGAAGCTCGCGGCCCCGGGAAACTGGCCGCCCCAGATCAGGAAGCCGATGTTCCCGCCGACGATCGGGATCGACAGGGCGACTCCGTAGCCGATCGCGAGCCCCATCCCCGAGAGGAGGTCGTCGGGCAGCGAGTAGCCGGCGAAGCCCTCGAGGATCGCGGTGATCAGCAGGGTCAGCCCGACCATCCAGTTGACGTCGCGGGGCTTGCGAAACGCCCCGGTGAAGAAGATCCGCATCAGGTGGATCACGATCGCCGCGACGAAGACGAGCGCCGCCCAGTGGTGCGTCTGGCGGATCAAGAGGCCGGCGGGGACGTCATAGGAGATCGAGACGGTCGACGCGAACGCGTGGGAGACGCTCTGACCGACGAGGGGGGCGAACGCTCCACGGTAGATCGTCTCGGAGGTGCTCGGGTCGAAGAAGAGGGCGAGGTAGATGCCCGTCGCGATGAGGACGATGAACGAGTAGAGGGCGATCTCGCCGAGCAGGAACGACCAGTGGTCGGGGAAGACGTAGCGCATCGCCTTGCGCAGCAGCGGCGACGCGCCGAGCCGCTGGTCGACGAAGGCGACGGCCCCGTCCTCGGAGGACTCGCAGCGGCCGGGTTCGCTCATGCCGGACGCGTCGGTCCCTCGCGACGCACGCTCCACCAGGATGGCCCGATCGGACCCGAGAACCCGCCGGCTGCGACCAGCACCCCGTCGGAGCGGATCGCCAGCGGCAGCTGCGGCAGCGGCCGGCCGGCCGGCCCGAACTCGACGGCGGCAGCCCGGCGGACGTCGAAGGTCGAGTAGTGGCACGGGCAGACGAGGGCCGGGGAGATCGAGGTCTGCTCGTCGAGCGGCGCACGGTAGAGGGCGACCGCGCAACCCGCGTGGGTGCAGATCTTCGAGTACGCGAGGATCCCCTCCGGGGCCCAGCCGGCCCGGGCCGCGGGCAGCGCCAGCGTCGTGGGGTCGACCCGGACGACGACGATCGACGAGCCGAGCTGCCGCTTGTCGGCGCCTTGGGGGAACGCCGTGACGAAGGACCCCTCGACGACGGCCGACGCGCTCAGCGGACGGGCGGCGTCGTCGACCAGCACGGTCCCCCGCCGCCACGGCGTCGTATCCATCGTCTCACCGACGTTCGGTCCGAGCGAATCCAGCGGGACGAGCGCCGCACCGCCCAGCCCGGCGCCGGCGATGCCCGCCGCGCCGAGCAGCAGTCGCCGCCGCGAGACGCCGTCGGCGGCGGACCCGGCGATCCCGGCGACCTCGCGCTCGAGGGGCTCGCGCCCCTCCGAGAGCCGCGGACGCGGCTCGACGGCGGTCTCCTGCGGGAAGACCGAGGCTCCGGCGAGGATCAACCCGATCGCTAGCGACAGCAGGGCGAGCCCACCCGTCGCCCCGAGCAGCTGCGTGTCCGCTGCGTCGAGCGCGTAGATCCCGATGAACCCGAGCCCGAGCACTCCGGTCCCAAGGAGCGCCGCGACCACGCCCAGCTCGGCGCGCGGGTCGCTCTCGGTGCTTCGCCCGGCGCCCGCCGCCTGCTCGGTGCTCTGCGTCGGCTCGCTCCCGTAGGTGGGGTCTGGCGGCGGCGACTCCGCTCGCCGACGCCTTCGCAGCAACCTCAGCATTGCCAGCAGCAGGCGCTCGAGGAGCCGCGTCATCGCGTCCGCTCCCCGATCACGCGGGCGAAGATCACCAGCGACGCGAGACCGAACAGCCACGCCACCATCCCCTCGGGAATCGGGCCGATGTGGCCGAGGCTCCAGCCGCCGCGATCGTCGGGATGGCGCGTGTACAGGATGTACCTGGCGACCGACCTCAGCGTCGCGTCGCTGAGCTCGGCGGTCGAGAACCGCGGCATCAGATACGGGCCCGTGCGAACCGCCTCGGCGATCTCGGTGGCGGTGGCCTCTTGGAGGGACGGGGCGACGCTCCCGGTGACGATGCCCCCGCGCCCGACGATCTGATGGCAGCCGGCGCAGTCGAGCGCGAACGCCCGCTCGCCGTCGGACAGGCTCCCCGAGCTCGCCGCGATCGACGGGATCGGCGGCCCTGCGCCGAGACTCGCGACATAGGCGTTCAGGGCGTTGATCTGCGGCCGTGTGAACGACGGCTTGGTCCGCTCGGGGTAGGCCCGGGGATCGGGGAGCGGCATCCGGCCGGTCGAGAGATAGAAGTCCGACGCCTGGGCTCCGACCCCGACCAGGGACGGCCCGCGCCCGGGAATGCCCGTCGCGGTGAAGCCGTGGCAGAAGGAGCAATCCTCGACGAACAGCCCCCGGCCGATCTGCGCGGCGCTCGGAGGACTCGCCGGGGGCGGAGTCGACTGCGGCTTGGATGGCGCTCCGCCCGCAGGCGTCTGCGACCCGGCTGTCGGGGTCCTGTCGCCGGAGGCGATCGCGCTGAGGGCGAGGCTGCCGAGCAGGATCGCCGCGCTCAGGCGCACGCACGTCCAGATCCTCCGCCTCATCGAAGCTCCCCCTCGCCGGCGGCACGAGCCTCGTAGAACTCGCGGGCCACCGCCCGGCGCTCCTCCGCGAGCATCGACCGCCAGGCGAGGCTCAGGGCGACGACGCCCATGACGGTCGTCCCGACGATCCACATCAGCGCGCCGGCGAGCCGCTGGTCGGCGAGCGCCGAGATTCCGAGGCGTCGGGCTGGGGCGAGGTACTCGACGTAGCGAGGAGCGGAATCCGTCTCGAGGATCACGCCGACGATGCCCATCAGCGGCATCCCGAGCAGGAGGTAGACGACCTGACCGAGGCCGTCCAGGCGCTTGGGGGCGGGTCCCGGGGCGATCAGGACGCCCCAGAACAGCAGCCCACTCGTCAGGTACCCGAGGTGCTCGGCGACGTGGACCGCCGGATCGCGCAGGGCGAGGCCGTAGAGCGGCGTCAGGTGAGTCGCGAGCATCGCCGCGCCGATCGCAGCGAGCCCGCACGCCGGGTGGCTCAAGATCCGGGCCGGGCGGCTGCGCAGGAGCTCGGAAGCCGCCTGCCGCCGGGGTCCTTCGATGCAGCGCAGGACGAGCGTGATCGGCGCGGCGGCCAGCAGGAGGGGTGCGGCCACGACGACGAGGACGAGGTGCTGGACGACGTGGACGGAGAGCAACTCGTCCCCGTAGACGTCGAGGCCGGACTCGAGTGCAAGGGCAAGGCAGGCGAGACCCGCGAGAAACGCGGCGCTGCGCCGCGCCGGCCAACGGTCGACCCGGCCGGCTCCGACGAGGTAGGCGGCGCCGGTGAGGCCGAGCGTCAGCGTGAGGACCGGGTCGACCGACGATGTCCCGAGGACGTCGAGCACCGACGGGCCGCTCATCGCCCGGCCTCCACCGAATCGGGCCCCCGGCGGCCGCGAATCGCTCGCCGCCCCCGCCAGAGCAGGCTGAGCGAGAGCGCGAGTCCGAGGACCCCACCGATGATCAGCCAGCTGCCGACCGTCGTCCCGTTGAGGACGGAGGCGAGCGAGACCCCGGCGAGCGCGGTCGGCAGGCTCAGCTCGGTGATCGGTCGTCCGCGCTCGAAATGACGGCGCTCGATCCGCGTCAGCAGCGCGATGGCAAGCGCGATCAGTCCGCAGAGGACGGCAGCGCCGGTCTGGAGCAGTACCGGCAGAGATCGGCCGCCGAAGCCGGCCTGCACACCGGCGAGTGCGCCAAGCATGGACGCCCAGGCCGCGAGCGGCCAGACCGCCGATCGCCAGCGCTCAGCCATCCCGCTCGACCGCCTCGCGGGCGTCGAGGAGCGGCGCGTAGGAGTGGATCGGGGGCAGCGTGGCGAAGTTGTGACGTGGCGGCGGGGAGGTCGTCGCCCACTCAAGCGTGTGCCCGCCCCACGGGTCGGGGCCCGCCGGCCGGGCCGCCCGCCGGGAGACGGCGACGTTGATCAGGAAGACGAGCACCGACGCCGCGATCACGAACGACCCGACGGTCGAGATGGCGTTGAGCGTCTGCCAGCCGTTCGACGCCGGGTAGTTGGCGATCCGCCGGCGCATCCCGTCGTAGCCGAGGATCAGTTGCGGGAAGAACGTGAGGTTCGCACCGATCGCCATCACGACGAAATGCACCCGCCCGATCCGCTCGCTCAAGAGGACGCCGGTGAACTTGGGATACCAGTGGTAGACGCCCGCGAAGAAGCCGAACAGGCTGCCGGCGAGCAGCGTGTAGTGGAAGTGGCCGACGACGAAGTACGTCGCGTGGACGTCGTAGTCGAGTGGCGGCGACGCGAGGAAGATCCCGGTCAGGCCGCCGACCAGGAACTGGACGAGGAAGCCGAGCGCGAAGAGCATCGCCGTGCGCATCCGGATGCTCCCGCCCCAGAGCGTGGCGATCATGTCGAAGTACTCGATCCCACCGGGAACGGCGAGCGCCGTCGAGGTCAGCGCGAAGTAGCGGTTTGCGACCTGTCCGGTCGTGAACATGTGGTGGGCCCAGACGCTCGTCGACAGGGCGGTGAAGGCAAGCAGCGAGATCGCGAACGGCTTGTAGCCGAAGAAGCGCCGGCCGGAATGGACCGAGACGACCTCGGCGACGGCGCCGACGAACGGAAAGAACATCACGTAGACGACCGGGTGGCCGTAGAACCAGAACAGGTTCTGGAAGGCGACCGGTCCGCCCGCTGTCGAGAAGACGCCGCCGAAGTAGCGCTGGACCCATAGCAGCCCGAGGGCGACCACCAGCACCGGGAAGGCGACGAGGACCATCAGGCAGGTGACGAGCATCGTCCACGTGAACGGCGCCAACCTGAGCATCGTCATGCCGGGCGCGCGGTGCGCGACGATCGTCGCGAGGATCGTGGCGCCGAGCAGCAGGCAGCCGAGCGTCGCCAGCATCACGCCGAAGATCCAGAAGTCCATCCCGATCCCCGGGGCGTGCGGCGAGTCCGAGAGCGGGTCGAATGCCGTCCAGCCGGCCTTGCCGGGCCCGTTCGTCGTCAGGAAGCCCGTGTACATCGTCAGCCCGCCGGAGACGAACAGCCAGAACCCGAGCAACGCGATCCGCGGGGCGGCGACCTCGGACGCACCGACCTGGAGCGGGACGAGGTAGACGCCGAGGGCCAGCGCCATCGGGACGACGAACAGGTAGATCATCGTCGATCCGTGCATCGTGAACAGCTCGTCGTAGGTGTTCGTGCTGACGAGCCGGGCGTTCGGCGACGCGAGCTGGGCCCGCATCACGAGGGCCAGGATTCCGCCGAGTACGAAGAAGCCGAAGGACACGACCGCGACGCGTCTGGCGATGCTCTTGTGGTCGGTCCCGGCGACGGCGCCGAGCAGGTCGAACGGCCGCGGGGCGACCGGAGTTGCCGTGCTCACAGCGCTTGCCTCGCCCGCCTGATCACAGGGCCGCGGTTCCCTGCCGGCGGGCGCGGGCCCACGCGGCGAAAGCCGGTGCCGAGAGGACGTGGACCTGGAAGCGCATCTCGGTGTGGCCGAGCCCGCAGAACTCGTTGCAGACGCCGCTGCCGGCGGTCCCGACCCGCGTGAAGACGAGGTCGAAGCGGTTGGTGATCCCCGGGATCGCCTGGCGCTGGAAGTCCCGCTCGGGGATGTAGAACGCGTGGAGCACGTCGGTCGACTGAAGGTCGAACTCGATCGTCTCGTCGACCGGGACGACGAGGTTCGTCGGGGCCGGCGGAGCGGCGACCTCCGCGACGCCCTGCTGGGGATAGTCGAAGCGCCAGCGCCAGTCCGACGCGACGGCGACGATTCGCAGGGCCGGTCTCGCGGCCAGCCGGTCGACCCGTGACTCGGCGGGAAAGCTCACCGAGAGGAGGACGCCGACGACGACCGCCAGACCGAGAACGTAGGCGAGCTCCGCGCGGGGGGCCTGCGTCCGCGGCGAGACCGCCCGGCCGGGCCGGTAGCGAAAGCGGACCACCGTGAATCCGAGCAGGCCGACGACGATCGCGAACACGACGATCGCGATCGGCCAGTAGACCCCGGCCAGGTGATCGAACTGTTGGTGGGTGTCGACCAGCGGAGTCCCCTACGCTGCGGCGTGAACGAAGCCGTCCGGCGCGCGGCCGAGGGCGTTGGGGTCGACGATCGCGATCCTGCGTCCGGACAGCCGGCCAGCCACTGGAGCCCCCTTCGTTGGATGTGCGACCGACGGTCGCCTGCTACCCGATGGGGTCTGCCGCCAAGCGTCGGCCGAGCACCCGACGGCCGCCCGGCCGCGACACGGTCACGAGCGACTTCGACACGCGGGTTTGGGGGCTCGGGTGTGGGGTACCCGGGCGGACATGAAGACCCTCCTGCTCACCGCCGAGCCGCTCAGCGCCGACCAGCTGCGAGACGTCGTCGGGTCCGACGGGCTCGACGACGAGGTGATGGTCGTCGCGCCGGCGCTCCACGCATCCGCGCTGCGCTTCTGGGTCTCCGATGCCGACGAGGCGATCTCACGAGCCGAACACGTCCAGGCCGAGACGGTCGAGAACCTCGAGGACGCAGATGTCGACGCGGTCGGAGACACCGGCGAAGGAGATCCGGCCGACGCGATCGAGGACGCTCTGAAGACGTTCCACGCCGATCGGGTGATCGTCTTCACCCGCCGGGATGCCCCGCGCTATCGCGAGGATGTCGATCCGAGCGAGCTCGAGCGTCGCTTCGGAATCCCCGTCGAGCGGGCCGAGACGGACGGCGCGTCGTGAGCGTCACGACGCCGGATCCTCGGACCCGGGCTCCCCGTGGCCGCCTCCCGGACCCCGGCCCGGACCCGACGCCACCCTCCCCCCTGCCCGACCCGGGCCCCCCACCGGCGCCGATGCCCGACCCCCAGCCGCCCGACCCCGGCCCGGATCCTCTCCCGCCGGGGCCTTCGCCCGGTCCGGCCGGCCCACTTGTCGTGGAATATCGAGACCGCCTGGCTGCCTGAGCCGCCGGGTTCAGGACTTCGCGTCGAGCGCCCGCTCGAGCTCCGCCTTGTCCATCTTCGAGCGACCGTCGATGCCCTTCGCCCGAGCTTCGTTGTAGAGCTGGGCCTTCGTTCGCCCCTTCGACCGAGCAGTCCCGGATCGCAGGCCACCCCGGCGGCCGGATGAGATGTCGGTCTTCGAGAGGCGCGAGGCAGTCTTCGACTCCCCGCTGCGGGCGCGCTCCTTGTTGACCGTCCGCGCGGCGATCTCCTCCGCGACGTCCTCCGAGCGACCCTGGTCGAGCTCGCTCTCCTTGATGTGCTCGTACTGACGCCCGCGCTTCGAGTTCTCCTTCACGCCGCGAGGTGGCATGGCTGGCTCCTCAAGTCGTCTGTTGCCGTGCCACGGCGCTACCACGGGACACCGAGACTCAAACCGCAGTCCAGCCTGAGTCTCAGATGATCCCGACGATCGCCGCGCAATCCCAGTTGGACGCGCCCTGCCCGCCGTTCCAGAGCTTCGCCGCGAGCCGGTCCTGTTCTGACTTCGGTGCGAGGTACGCCGCCGGGGTGTCGCCGCCCTCCCCCTTCCAGGTGCTCGGGAGGAACTGGTAGTAGCCCGACGCCCCCGCGCTGTTGGGCGGCAGGTTCTGTCCACCCGACTCGCATGCGACGATCGCCGCCGGGATCGCCCAGCTGCCAAAGGCCAGGTCCGCCTGGCGGGCGAGCTCGGCCTTGAGCCTGGTCAGCTCTCGCTGGAGGCTTCCGGCCTTCGCCCTGCTCGCGCCGAGCTCTGCAACGCGCGCTGAGCGTGCCGTCTGGAGGGTCGCCTGCCGCGCCTGGAGGAGGCTGCTGATCCCGGCGACCGCCCGCGCCTGGGCCGCGACCTGGATCGTGACGGCCTGGTCGTGGGTCGCCAGTAGCGCGAGCTTCCGGGAAGCGGCCACGGCGGCGACCTTCGCGGTGCGCGTCGCCGTGATCACGTCCTGCTCCCGCCGTTTGGCGTCCCGCAGGAAGGTCAGCTGGTCGAGCATCGCCGCGAACCCATGGGCCCTGAGCACGACGCTGAAGACGTCCGGCGGCTCGGTCTCGTAGCTTGAGAGCAGCTGGGCGTCGAGGATCGCCATCGCCCGGGCCAGCCGCGCGAGGAGTCGGACGCGGAGGTCCCGCTCGGCGGCCAGCCTCGCCCGGACGCTCGCCAGCGCCGCCTGATCGGTGTTGAGCTGGCTCTCGACGGCCGCCCGATGGCGCTCGATCACGGCCACCTGGGCGCCGAGCCGGTCGATCAGCGTCGAGAGACCCTTGACGCTCGCCGACAGACTCCGCTCCGTCGCGCGGCGACTTTGGAGCTGCGAGCTCAGGCCGCTGACGCTCGGCGTCGCCTCCGAGACGTACGGGATCGCCGCGAGCCCGCCGGCGGCGCCTGCGATCGCCAGCATCCCGCCGAGGACGCGAGACCGCAGTCGGCTGGTTCGAGTGCTGTCGCGGGATCGGATGATCGGTCTGAGAATGGCGGAGTTATGTCAATTTGCAGGGAGTTTCCCTCTCGCCGACGATACCATCGGAGCCGCCCCCAACCCGACCGGACGCCCGGTCGCCGCCGCTTCCGCGGCCTAGAGCTCGGCCTCGAGGCGCGTGCGGAGGGCCCATGCGTCGGGGAAGACCGCGTCGGCCTGGTCGAGCGCCTCGGCGGGATACGGACCGCTGGCGATCGCGAAGACCCTGACCCCGTCGGCCCGGGCGCAGGCGATGTCACGCGGCGTGTCGCCGATCACGATCGTCCGCTCCCGCGGGTGCGGTCCGCCGTCGAAAGCCGCGCGCCGTCGAGCGATCGCCGGCAGGAGAGCCCGATTCTCGGCGTCGGATCCGAAGCCGCCCTGCCCTGCGGAGAAGTGATGCCCAAGGCCGGCTGCGGCGAGCTTCCGCCGCGCGATCGGCTCGTAGTTCCCAGTCACGAGGGAGACCTCGGCCTCCTCGAGACCGTCGAGCAACTCGAGCACACCGGGGGCGACGTGGGTCGTCAGGGTAGCCGGACACAGCCGCCGATACGCCGCGTCGCAGGCCGCGCGAAAGCGCTCGGCCGCCGCGTCGAACGTCCCGTCCAGGCCGCTCTGGCGGAGGATTGCCCGGGCGATCTCAGAATCCGTCCGTCCGGCTGCCGGGACGCGCACAGCGCCCGGGTCGGCCACTCCGAAGGTCTCCCGGAGACCCTCGTAGATCGCATCGCGGTGGGCTTCGCTCGCTCCGAGCAGCAGCGTCCCGTCGATGTCGAACAGCAGCAGGACCCGTGGGTTCATTGGCCGAGTGCCACGACCACGCGCTCGTGCCTGCCGGTCGGGTCGAACGCCAACTGCAGTCCGGCGGCCGCGTTCGGCACCTGAAATGCCAGCTGGGCCTGGGTCAGGGCTCCCACGGCGAGCGGGTGAGGCGCCCGGCGAACGTCCGGCCCAGTCCCGCGGCCGAGATCCGGGAAGTAGGCCGGCCCGCCGGCCGCGATCAGCCGGTAGTGGAGGACCCTCGGGTCGAAGCCGACCCGGCTGAGGTTGCGCACGACGAGCGTGACGAGCACCCATCTCGAGCCCTGGGCCGGCGGGACCCGCCTGACGAACGTCGTCCACGCCTGGTTGGGGTCGGCGAAGACGGCGAAGCGGACCCCGCCGACGATGAACGCGTGCTTCGTCCGGTGAAGGCGAGCCGCCGGTGGTCCGCCTGGGGGGGAGACGCCGGTCGTCGACGCCTGGAGCGGATGGATCAGGGTCGGCGACGATTGCCCCTTTGACGTGAGCCCCGTTACCACGACGGCGGCCACCGCGGCCCCGAGCACCGCGGCGACTGCAAGGACGACGATGACGGCCGATCGCCGGCGCGAGCGGCCATTCGCCGGCCCGGCCGCGACGCTTCCGATTGGCTCGTGCACCCGGCCATGTGGCGCTGCGGCGGCCGGCCGCTCTGTCACGCGGAATTCCGGCGCCGGTTCCACGCGCTCGGGCACTGCCGCCGCGTCGACGGGTCCGGGGGCCGGCGCCTCGACCGGGGGGTCGGGTGGCTTCCGGGCGACGGGTGGCTTCCGCGGGACGGATGGCTTCCGGGCGACGGGTGGCTTTGGGGGGTCGGGCGCCGGTTCGGGCGCCGGCTTTGGCGGTTTCGGGGGTTCGGGCGCCGGCTTTGGCGGCCTCGGTGGCACAAGTGGCTCTGGGGGCGGGGGGGCCGGCCCGGGCGCGGGTTGTGTTTGCGCGATCGGTTGGGAGGGCGGCGCGGGAGCCGGAGGCGTCTCGAGCGCCGGCGGCACGCCGCCCGACGGCTCGGTAGCTGCGGGTCGGGCGGACTGCTGAACGATCGGCTCCCGCGCAGCGGACGGGGGGGGCCGGTCGCGCGGTGTCAGCGGGGCGGGCGACGGCCTGTCGGTCGACGTGGTGCTCGCCGTCCCGAGCTCCACCTGGAGGTACCACTCTCCGGCTTCGAAGCGTCCGGCGATCGCCGCGCACTTCTGGCAGCGCTCGAGGTGCCGGTAGAAGGCGTCGAGCTGGTCCCCGGAGATCCGGCCGTCGGCTCGGCCGCGAAGTCGACGGGCGACGGAGCTGCACTGCCTCCGGCCGGTCGCCGCCCGCCAGAGTCGCCGGTCGAGTCGGCGGACCTCGACATCCAGCGCGTCGAGTCCGGCGCTCTGCGCCGCCTTACGCAGGCGCGCGGCACTCGCGCTCGGCGCCGAGTCACTCGATCCGTCGGAGGGGGTCGCGAGGGCGGCGATCGCGCGATCGGCCACGACCCCGGCCCGATCGGGACCGACCAGCGCGGTCAGGTAGGTCGTGATCACGCTCTCCCACCGCGCGGTCAGTCCCTTCACCGACTCGTCGTCGGCTCCCTCCGAGCGTCGGCCGGTTTGCGCACCGCCCGAGCGCTCCTCCACTAGAGCCGGCCCAGATTTCCAGGAGGTGGGCGCATGCGGGACGATTCTACCGCTGGCGGTCCCCCCGATTGCCGCCCCGAAGACCGGGGCGGCAGCTGGCCTCAGCCGCCGGCGACTGCCGGGAGAATCGTGATCTCCCCGCCGTCGAGGACCGGCGTCTGGAGTCCGTCGAGAAAACGGATGTCCTCACCTCCGACGTAGACGTTCACGAATCGCCGCAGGCTTCCGTCGTCGTCGGCGATCCGCTCGCGCAGCTCGCCGAACTGCTCGTAGAGCCCGTCGAGCGCCTTCGCCACGGTCGCGCCCTCGACCAGCGCCTCCGAGTTCCCGCCGGCCGCCGATCGCAACTGAGTCGGGATCTTCACGGTCACAGACATCAGGCGGTCACCTCCGCGCCGGCGAGGTGGGCCGCGCTCGCCTCGAAGGACTCGACCGACGGATCGATCTCGTGCGTGGTGTATGAGCCGCGAACCGCGTCGAGCGTCTTCAGCCCGTCGCCGGTGATCACGAGGACGACCCGCTCGTCGGAGTCGATGTCGCCGCGCTCGGCGAGCTTCTTGAGCACCGCCGTGGTCACGCCGCCGGCCGTCTCGGTGAATACGCCTGTCGTCTCCGCCAGCAGGCCGATCGCCTGGCGGATCTCCGCGTCTGTGACCGCGTCGATCTTCCCGCCCGTCCGCTTGGCAAGATCGAGTGCGTACGGCCCGTCGGCCGGATTGCCGATCGCAAGCGACTTGGCGATCGTGTCCGGCTTGACCGGCTGGCAGAAGTCGTGACCGGCGGCGAAGGCGTTCGCGACCGGCGCGCAGCCGGTTGCCTGAGCCCCGTTCATGATCGGCAGGCTTCCCTCGACCAGGCCGATGTCGATCCATTCCTGGAAGCCCCGGGCGATCTTCGTGTAGAGCGACCCCGACGCGATCGGCGCGACGATCCGATCCGGAAGCTCCCAACCGAGCTGCTCGGCGATCTCATAGGCCAGGGTCTTCGAGCCCTCGGCGTAGTACGGGCGCATGTTGACGTTGACGAATGCCCAGTCCCGATCGGCTGACAGCTCGGTGCACAGCCGGTTGACGTCGTCGTAGTTGCCTCGCACCGAGATCAGGTTCGTCCCGTAGACGCCCGTGGCGATGATCTTCTGCTCCTCGAGATTCGACGGGATGAAGACGTACGACTGGAGCCCGAGCGCCGCCGCCTGGGCGGCGACCGCGTTCGCCAGGTTTCCGGTCGACGCGCACGCGAGGACCTTGAAGCCGAGCTCCTTGGCCCTTGCGGCGGCGACCGCGACGACTCGATCCTTGAACGAGTGGGTCGGGTTCGCCGCGTCGTTCTTGACCCAGACCTCGCGCAGCCCGAGCCGCTCGGCGAGCCGGTCGGCGCGGATCAGCGGCGTGCAGCCCGCGGGAAGTCCCGCCCGGGAGGCGAGCCTGTTCGACGGGCCGGGGGGGCCGCCGACGAGCGGCAGGAAGTCGGCGTAGCGCCAGACGTTCTGCGGTCCGCCCTGGATCCGCCGCCGGAGCCCGGCGACGTCGAGGCCTCCGTCGTGCGAGTAGTGGACCTCGAGGGGTCCGAAGCACCGGTCGCAGACGAACAGCGCCTCGAGCGGGTAGTCGGTCCCGCACTCCTTGCATTTCAGCTTGTCAGCCTTCATAAAAACCTCCGCCGTCTGGTGGCGGAGGTTCGAGGATCGAAACTCCGACCACATCTCCCAGGCTGTCGCTTGGAGCCTGTTGGAATTGGCACCGTTTCTCGCTTGCGCGAGATGGTTGCCGGGGTTTCACTGGGCCAGTCCCTCCACCCCTCTGGATGCGTGCTGCTATGTCCGCCCATTATAGCCAGCAGGCCGCCGCGGGCAACCCCGTTGCTCAGAGCAGGAGAGTTTGGCTCCGGCGACTCCCTGCCACGAGAGCGCCGGCCCCCACCAGATCGGCGAGCAGCGTCCCGATCGCCACGCGGACTCCCATCCGGGCGCCCCAGGCCGCAGCGTCCCGGCCGTTGAGGACCAGGTAGGGAAGCGCCAGCGCGAGCGCCGGCGCGCGGCGCAGGCAGGCCGCGAGCACGATGCCGGCGAGGCCGAGATCGAAGGCCGCCGTCCTCGGGTTCAGGAAGAGACGGCCGAAGCAGAGCTCGTCGCGCAGCTCGGGAACTTGCCTGATCAGCGCCGGGAACAGGCTGAGGCGAGTCCGCTCGGAAACGAACCCGCCGACCGGCCGCCGGGTCACCGCGTGGTGGACGACCGCCTCCCGGCAGAACCCGACGCTCGCTCCGGACCTGATCGCCGCCCAGCCGAAGAGGGTGTCCTCGCCGAACGGCGCATCCCCCGGAGCCTCGAGGCCGACGGGGAACCCGCCGGCCCTGTCGAAGACGTCTCGCCGGACGAACAGGCTCGCCGCCTCGAAGAGGCCGGTCGGACCGCTGACCTCCACGGTCCGGTCGAAGGGGCCGCGCTCGACCCGTGGATCGGGCACGACGGCGCCCTGGACCAGCCCGGTCGCCTCGAGACCGGCCGCTCCCGCGGCCAACCAGCCGTCGCACGGCTCGCAGTCGGCGTCCGTGAAGGCGAGCACCCGCCCGGATGCCACGGCGGCGCCGGCGTTGCGAGCGGCGCCCGGTCCGTCTCCCCGTGCTCGCCGCAGGACCCGTGCGCCGGTCCGTTCGGCAAGCTCAGCCGTCGCGTCGAGCGAGCCGTTGTCGACCACGATCACCTCGAAGCGCTCGACTCCGGTCTGGCGCTCGACGGCGTCGAGCGTCCTTGCGATCGTCGCGGCCGCGTCACGAGCCGGGACGATCACGCTGAGGGGGGACACCGGCCGGAGACTAGTCCGCCGGCAATCGATTCGGCCAGCCGAGGTAACGTCGGCGCAGACCGGGTGTAAGCCCCCGCGGAATGGCCGGATACTCGAGGGAGAGCGCGGAGTTCGAAGCCGCGGCGCTCGAGTTCGCCCTCGCCGCACCGAGGCGCCGGGCGCTCGTCGTCGTCAATCCGCATGCGACGACGGTCTCCCCCCGGCTGCGAAGCCTCGTCGTCAACGCGCTGTCCTCTCGGTATGAGGTCGATGCGATCGACACGCAGGCTCCCGGTCATGCCACCGAGATCTGCCGCGAGGAGGCCTCCGAAGGCTACGACGTCGCGATCGGCTTCGGTGGCGACGGGACCGTCAACGAGATGATCAACGGCCTCGTCGGCTGCCCGACGCCGCTGACCTGCCTACCCGGAGGAACCACGAACGTCTTCTGCAAGCTGCTCGGGATTCCCGGCGACATCGTCGACGCCACGGCCCACGTCCTGCGCATGGCCGATGCCTGGCGGCCCCGCCAGGTCGACCTCGGAATCGTCAACGGCCGGAGCTTCGCGTTCAGCTCGGGCGTCGGCCTGGACGCCAGCGTGGTGGCGCGGGTCGACTCGAATCCAAGCCTGAAATCCCGCTTCGGCGCCAACTACTTCCTCTATGCCGCGCTGAGCACGTTCGCCCGGCAATACCTGGTCCGGCCTCCCCGGCTGATCGCCACCGTCGACGGCGTGGACTTCGCCGGGGTGACGGGAGTCGTCCAGAACGCCGAGCACTACACGTACTTCAACGACCGCCCGGTTGACGTCTCGAACGTCTCAGACCTCGACTCCGGCACGCTCGCCGGAGTGCTCCTCGAGCGTGCGAACCTGCTCGACGCGCCGACGATTCTCCTGCGCATGCTCGCCGGCCGGCTCGCCCTGGTCGACCACCGCCGGATCCACTCCTTCGAACCGTTCACGGAGTTCGCCCTGCGGAGCGTCGACGGCCGAGCCGTCCCGCTCCACGTCGACGGCGACTACATCGGCGACGTGCTCCACGCCCACTACGAGATCAGCCGGCGCGGCCTCGCGGTCGTGTCCTAGCCGCCGCCCGGTGTGACGCGGTAGGCGTCGAAGACCGAGTCGATGTTGCGCAGGCGGTTGACCGTCAGCTTCAGCGTCTGGGTGTCGGGCACCTCGATCACGAAGCGGTTGCGGACCATCGGCGGGCTTGCGGTGCAGCGGGCCTCGACGATGTTGATTCCCGCCTCGGCGAAGGTCCGCGAGAGGTCCTCGAGCAGCCGGTGACGATCCCAGGCGTCGATCTGCAGCTCGACCTTGAAGGCGGTGGCGTGCTCGCCCTCCCAGGTGACGAACGTGAAGCGGTCGGGATCCTTGCGCAGGGCGAGCGCGTTGGGACAGTCCTCGCGGTGGATCGTGATCCCCCGGCCGAGTGAGATGTAACCGACGATCCCGTCCCCCGGGACGGGACGGCAGCATTTGGCGAGCCGCAGCATGACGTCCTCGACGCCGTCGACGCGGATCCCGTACTCGGTCGACGAGCTGGTCGGACGACGGCGTTCGCGTCCGGGCGAGAGCAGCGAGGCCGCGGCCGTCTCCTCGCCCTCGGCCGCCTCGCCCTGCTTGAGGCGCTGCATGACCTTGTTGACGACGACCTTCGGCGAGATCTTCGCCGCCCCGAGGGCGATGTAGAAGTCGTCCGCCTTGCGGAAGCCCATCTCCCGGATCAGGTCTGCCAGGAGCGGCGACCCGGTGATCCGCTGAGCCGGGAGACCCTGCTTCTTGAGGTGCTCCTGGAGGAGGTCGCGACCGGTGTGCTCGGTGTCGAGGCGCGACTCGGCCTTGAACCACTGCTTGATCTTGTTGCGAGCCCGCGACGTCTTGACGACCCCGAGCCAGTCCCGGGAGGGACCCCGCTCGCGCTTGGAGGTCAGGACCTCGACGATGTCCCCGGACTTCAGCTCGTAGCTGAGTGGGACGATCTTGCCGTTGACCCGTGCCCCGACGCACCGGTGCCCGACATCGGTATGGACCTCGTAGGCGAAATCCAACGGTGTCGCCCCGGCGGTCAGCGACTTGACCTCGCCCTTGGGTGTGAAGACGTAGACCTCGTCCTCGAAGAGGTCGATCTTCAACGTCTCCATGAACTCCTTGGGATCCGACGTCTCGCTCTGCCAGTCGACCATCGAGCTCAGCCACTGCGGGTTCTGCCCGTCCTCGCCCCCCGGCCAGATCGCAGTTCCCTTGGGGACGCCGCGGGCCGGCTTGTACATCCAGTGGGCGGCGACCCCGTACTCGGCGCGGTTGTGCATTTCGCGCGTGCGGATCTGGATCTCCAGCGGCCGGCCCTCGGGTCCGATCACGGTCGTGTGGAGCGATTGGTACATATTGAACTTCGGCATCGCGATGAAGTCCTTGAAGCGGCCGGGGAGCGGCTTCCAGAGCGAGTGGATCACGCCGACCGCGCCGTAGGTGTCCTTCACCGTCTCGACGATCACCCGCATCGCCGTGAGGTCGTAGATCTCGTTGAACTCGCGCCCCTTGCGGGTCATCTTCGAGTAGATCGAGTAGAAGTGCTTGGCTCGGCCGGAGATCATCGCCGCGATGCCGAGCGCCTCGAGCTCGCGCCGGAGGTACTCGCCGGCCTCCGAGACGTACCGCTCCCGCTCGGCCCGCTGCTGGGCGACGAGGCCCTTGATCTCCTGGTACTTGCGGGGGTGGAGCGTCTGGAAGGCGAGGTCCTCGAGCTCCCACTTGATCGCGTGGATGCCCAGCCGGTGGGCGATCGGCGCGTAGATCTCGAGTGTCTCCTTGGCCTTCTCGATCTGCTTCGACTTGACCAGAGCGTCGAGCGTCCGCATGTTGTGGAGGCGGTCGGCCAGCTTGATCAGGATGACCCGGACGTCTGAGGCCATCGCGACGATCATCTTCCGGTAGTTCTCGGCTTGGGCCTCGTCGCGCGAGGAGAACGTGATCCCCGTCAGCTTCGTGACCCCGTCGACGAGGCTCCCGACTTCGCCTCCGAAGCGCGCGCAGACCTCCTCGAGCGAGGCCGAGGTGTCCTCGACCGTGTCGTGGAGGAGCGCCGCGCAGAGGGTCGCCGTGTCGAGGCGCATGCCCGCGCAGATCCGGGCGACGCCGACTGGGTGGACGATGAACTCCTCGCCCGACATCCGTCGCTGGTCGGCGTGGTGCTCGCAGGCGAAGACGAACGCGTCGGTCACCCGCGCGCGGTCGATCTCGACGGCCGACTCGTCGACGTGCTCGGAGACGATCGCGAAGAGGTCGGCGAGGAGCTGACTCTCGAGCGCCGTCAGCTCGGGTCCGTCCAGCTCGACCGGCGGCTCCCGGCGGGTGACCTGGTCGACCGGGATTCGCGCGACGGGGACGAGCGGCGCGCCGCCGCCGTTACCGGCGGCAGGCGGGCTCGCCACGGCCACCTTGCCCGTGGCGATCGGCTTCCTCGCGACGGTCGGCTTGCCCGCGGTGGCCGGCTTGCCCGCGGCGGCCGGCTCACTCGCGGCGGCCGGCTTGCCCGTGGCGGCCGGCGGCCCCGCAGAGTCGGGCACCGTAGGCGCAGCGCCGGCGGACGCCGCGGTCGCCCGCGGCGGCTTCAGGCCGCTCGCCTTTCCCCGGACGGGGATGATGCGCTCTTTCCCAGGTATCGCTGGCCGTCCTCTAGTCGTCGCTGGTAGTGGCAGAAAGCCGGCGAGCCCTCGAGCTCCGCCCGGCGTCCGACGAGGACGCCCACGGAACGGCGCTGCCGATCGAGTTCGACGAGGTCGAGCTCCAGGAAGACTCGCAGCAGCCGGCCGGCGAGCTCCGGTGATCGCGGCTGGGCAGCATCCCCCCGGAGAGCGGCCTCGAGTCCCTCGCCCGCCACGCCCCCCAGATCGCGCAGCACCCGGTAGAAACCGGCAAGCGAAGTCCGCAGTCCGAACTCCTGGTGGTGTGTATGTAGAGCAAAGCGTAGCTCAGGCTCGCCCCAAGCCAGGTGACCACACCCGGCGAGCGACCCGGCGACGGCGTGGTCACGCTCGGTCGTCGAGCTCGGCGGGTCGAGCAGGACGACGTGGGCATACGCGCGCGAGAGAGCCGCAGACCGGACGAGCGCCGCGTACGAGCACAGCGCGAAGCCGCCGAGGCGCTCGCGCAGATGCCGCCTGCGGGCGGCGGTGTCGGCAACTACGACGAGGACCTCCTCGCCGCTGGCCACCAAACCGGCGATCGTCCCCGCGATCCCCCGCCCACGGCGGTCGCACACCAGCCGCCGATCAGCCGCGCCGGGCAGGACCGAGACCGGCGGGTGTGGCGCGTCGAGCTCGGCGAAGACCCGATCTAGGTAGGTGCCCTGCTCGCCGACGATGACGATCGGCGCTGGTTCGCAGGTCCGCGCCTCCCGGAGGAGCAGCCGGGGCTCGACGACGCCCTGCCACTCGTTGCGCTCGAGACGGAACGTCGCGTCGACCGGGGCTCCGGCGGCCACCGGAAGCTGGGCCCCCCCGCCGAAGTGGACGGCACGGGCGCGGGCGCCGCCCGAGCGCACGTTGAAGCGGACATGGTCCTTGCGATCGTCGCCGCCAAAGCCGACCGGATCCTCGAGCGTCGCCGCCGCCACGAGCAGCGAGATCGGCGGGTTCCCGGCACCGAACGGGGCCAGGCCGAGAAGCTCCTCGGCGAGTGCGAGGCCGAGATCCTCGCCGGAGACGACGGCGTCGACGCGCTCCCGGGGCACGAGATCCCCGGGCTCGAGGACGCTCGCCGCGTGGGCGGTGAACGCCGCCCGGAACCCGTCGACTCCGGCCGTGTCGATCTGGAGGCCGGCGGCCGCCCTGTGGCCTCCGTAGCCGAGCAGGAGATCACCGCACGCACGCAGGCCGCCGAGGAGGTCGAAGGCCGGGATCGAGCGACCCGACCCCGTGCCGGGTCCGCCATGCGAGTCGAGGGCGATCATCACCGTCGGCCGGTGGTGGCGCTCGGCGATCCGGGCGGCGACGATCCCGATCACGCCGGGATGCCAACCCTCACCGGCGAGGACGTACGCCGGCCTGTCGCCGAGCTCTGCGACCTGGGCCTCGGCCTCGAAGCGGATGCGCGTCTCGGTGATCCGCCGCTCGGCGTTGTCGCGGTCGAGCTCGACGGCGATCGCCGCGGCGCGGACGGCGTCGTCTGTGAGCAGCAGCTCGAGTGCGATGTCGGCCCGGTAGAGCCTGCCGGCCGCGTTGATCCGGGGCGCGAGGCGGAAGGCGAGGGCGTGCTCGTCGACCTGCTGGGGCGAGACCCGGGCGACGGCCATCAGAGCGCGAAGCCCAGGACTCGCGCTCGCGGCGAGGGCTCGCAAACCGGCCCGCACGAGCCGGCGGTTCTCGCCGCGGAGCGGGACGACATCGGCCACCGTCGCGAGGGCGACGAGCTCGAGGTCGGCGTCGGGATCGGTCTCCCCCAGCCCGACCGACGCGCGCAGCGCGCCGGCCAGCTTGGCCGCGACGGCGGTCGCGCAGAGCTCGGCGCACGGATATCCGCAGACTCCGGGGTGGACGATCGGAGCGTCGGGGAGCTGTCCGTCGGCTCGCGGCGTGTGGTGGTCTGTGACGACGACGTCGATGCCAGCCGCCCGGGCGGCGGCGACCTCTGCGACCGCGGTGATCGCGCAGTCGGCGGTGATCAGGAGCTTCGTGCCGCGGGCGGCGAGCCGGTCGATCGTCTCGATCGAGAGGCCGTAGCCGTCGCTGCGCCGGTCGGGGAGGAACCAGTCGACGTTGCCGCCGAGCTCCCGCAGGCAGCGGACGAGGACGGCGGTCGAGCAGACCCCGTCGCAGTCGTAGTCGCCGTGCACGGTGATCGGAGCGCGGGATCGAACGTGCCCCATCACCGTCTCGACGGCCCGGTCGATGCCGGCGAAGGCACCCGGCGGGTGGGCGTCTTCGGCGGCGAGAAAAGCTCGCGCGTCGTGCGGGTCGGCGAGACCTCGGCGGACGAGTATCTCGGCGACGATCGGGCTGAGTCCAAGCTCGGCGGCCAGCCGGCGGACCTCGGCGGTCGAACATGGAGCGATCTCGAGCTGGACGGTGCGCACGAAGTCCAGCCTACGCCGAGCGTGGGACGGAACCGCCGGCTCTACTCCTCGTCGGGGGCGGGCTCCCGGCGGATGCCCTCGAGGTACGTGGCGGCGAGTCCGATCAGGGCGCCCGGCACGGCGTAGAGGGCCGTGGCCAGATGGGTGTCGCCGCGTCCGGGGATCTTCAGGACCCCCGACTTGGCGGCGTAGATCAACATGCCGACGACGATCGAGCCGACGATCGCGCCGACGAAGGCACCGACGATCCCGCCCCAGAAGCGGTCGGGCAGGAAGATCGTGTAGTGCCAGATGGCCAGGCCCATCATCACCCAGGCGAGCATCCCCATCAGCGGGGCCGCCCGTGGCCGCGGTTGCGAGACTTCGGCTTGGACGACGGCCGCGGCTTGGACGACGGCCGCGGCTTGGCCGGCGGCTTCGGCGCGTCGGGCATCACGACGTCCTCCGGTGAGAGATCCGCGCGCGGGTCGATCGCCGCGGGAGGCGCCTCCGGCTTCGGGGGCCTGGGCGCCGGCTTGGGCTTGGCCCGGGGCTGTCCCCGGCCTCCGGCGGAGGCGCCGCCGCCGCCGCCCGCGGACTGTGTGCGGCCCCGCTTGGTCTGAGGCGCGCGGGAACCGGCGGGCTTCGCGGCGACGGCGTCGTCGACGTCGAGATCCCGCACGAGGTCCTGGAACTCCGCGCGGGAGATCCCCTGCTCGGGGTGCTCGGGGGTCGTCAGCCTGCCGGCCCGACGGCGCCTGGCGCCGCGGCTCGGATCGACCTCGACGGCCGCGCTTCCGGTGAGGGCGTAGGCCGGGACGAGGCCGCCGTGCTCGGCGGCGATCCGGGCGTGGCGCCGGGCGTACGCGGGCTCGCGCTCCTTCCAGTGGGTCAGCACGGGCGAGGCGATGAAGATCGACGAGTAGGCGCCGGAGGCGACGCCGACGAGCAGTGCGAAGGCGAAGTCCTTGAGCGTCGCGCCGCCGAACAGGAGGAGGCTGAGAATCGGCAGGAGGGTGCAGAAGGTCGTCGCCAGGGATCGGGTCAGCACCTCCGACATCGATCGGTTGACGATCTGCGAGAAGGCGGCGCGGGGCATCCGGGGGACGTTCTCACGCACACGGTCGAAGACGATGATCGTGTCGTAGAGCGAATAGCCCAGGATCGTGAGAAGCGCCGCGACCGTCGACGTTGTCACCTCCCGGCCGGTGAGCGAATAGACGCCCGCCGTGATCAAGAGGTCGTGCATCAGGGCGATCAGGACCGGAACCGCGTACTTCCACTCGAATCGGAGGGCGATGTAGATCGAGATCACCAGCAGCGAGGCGATGATCGCGATGATCGCCTGCTTGGCGACAGTCGCCCCGAAGGTCGGGCCGATCGAGTTGCTCGACGGGTTCACGGTGTTGCCGAAGCGCGCCTTGAGGGCTCCCAGGATCTTCGGGACGTCGGCCGGCTGGAGCTTCTTCGTCGAGATCTGGAAGGCGTTCTTGCCGAGCGCCTTGGAGGAGACCTTCTGGATCTGGGCATCCAGCACGCCGTTGGCGACCATCACGCTGCGGATCCCGTTCTCGGTCGCGGGCTGGGTCAGGGCGGTCTTGATCTGCGTGCCCGACTGGAAGTCGATCCCGAAGTGCAGGCCGCTTCCGGCGATCGAGAGGGCGCCGATCATGAGGATCGTGCCGGAGAACGAGAAGAACCACTTCGATGAACCCATGAAGTCGTAGCGCCAGCGGTGTCCGCGGTCCTTCGCGCCGAGCGCCCTCGCGGTCGAGATGAACCGCGACCGACCCATCGTGCCGAGGATCGCCTGGGTGGCGGCGACGGCCGTGAACAGCGAGGCGAGGGTCCCGATCCCGAGCGTGAAGGCGAAGCCCTTGACCTGTGCGGTAGCCAGGACGAAGAGGATGAACGCGGTCATGAAGGTGACGACGTTGGCGTCGATGATCGCCGCGATCCCCCGCTTGTAGCCAGTCGCGATCGCCCGGCCGATCGAGCTTCCGCCGCGGAACTCCTCCTTGACGCGTTCGAAGATCACGATGTTCGCGTCGGCGGCGACGCCGATCGTCAGGATCAGGCCGGCGATCCCCGGGAGACTGAGGACGATCGGGATCATCTTGATCAGCGCGTAGAAGTAGAACGCGTAGACGAGCAGCGCGGAGACGGCGATCAAGCCGAGGACGCGGTAGAAGCTCAGCAGGAAGAGGGCGACGATCGCGAAGCCGACGAGGCCTGCGATCAGACCCTGGTTGAGGGCCTGCTTGCCGAGCGTCGCGGAGACCTGCTCGGCCGAGATCAGCTGGAGCTTGATCGGGAGGGCCCCGGTCTGGAGGAGCTGGGCGAGCGTCTGGGCGGAGGTGATCGTGAAGCCGCCGGTGATCTCCGACCCGTTCTGGGAGGGGATCCCCTCGGGGAACTCCCTGAAGTTGATCGACGGAGCGGAGATCAGACGGTTGTCGAGGACGATCGCGAAGTGCTGGTTGTTGACCGCACCCAGGATCGATGCCTCCTGGCCGCGCTGGGAGATCTTCTTGGTGACCGCTTCGAACGTCTTGCGACCGCTGTTGGTGAAGTCGAAGGTGACGTTCGGCTGGCCGCTCCCGCCGGCCCCGTTGTCGAAGGCCTGTTGCGGGTTCTTGATGTCCTTGCCGCTGAGCGCCGGGTCGTCGTTGAGGACGAAGTAGCTGTTGAGCTTCGGATCCGGGGCGTCGTTCTTGGTCTCGGCCTGGACGACGACCGTCCCCGGCTGGATGTGGACGACGCTCGACCCGCGCGGAGCGGGGTGCTCGCCGGTCAGTGCCGCCTGGGTCTCGGCCGGACCGACGAGGACGGTCTGCTTCTTGTTGTCGACGAGGTACCAGATCCCGTTGACGCCGTTGCCGAGCGTCGTATCGTTGGGTCGTTTGATCGCCGGCCGCTTGGACGCGAGGGTCACGGCCTTGTAGAGGGTCGTGCCGAACGCGGGATTGCCGGCGCTCGCGCCACCGGTGACCGTCTGGTCGGCCGGCGCGGGCTTCCCGTTCGGGCCGATCACGTTCGGCTCCCAGTCGTAGAAGTAGAGCTGGGCGACCTGGCCGACCCGCTGCTCGGCGGTCGTCGCATCCTTGACGGCGGGGAGGCTGACGGCGATCTGGTTGGAGCCGGTGCTCTGGATCTCGGGCTCGGCGACGCCGATCGCGTCGACTCGCTGGCGGATGATGTCGATCGCCCGGGCGAGGGAGGTCGCGTTGACCGGTGACTGGGCGGTCGCCTTGCCCTGGTAGACGAGCTCGACGCCGCCCTTGAGGTCGAGGCCGAGCTTCGTCGGCTTGGGCTTGGTCAGGCCGGGCAGGCCGAGGGCGATGACGAGCGAGGCGATCAGGAGACCGACGACGATCGCGAGCACGAAGGCGTTGCGACGGCGATCGGTCATCGGGTCATCGGTGGGGCGTCAGGACAACGAGGAGGCCGCCGTCGTCGTCGTAGGCGGGGAAGAGGTCGGCCGAGGCGGCGACGTCGAGGTCGCTCTCGGTCCGGAGGTGGACATCCTTGCCGAGCACGCGGACGCCCCATTCGATGACGGTCGCGATGTGGTCCTCGTCACCGTCGAAGCGGAGGCCGAGGGCGTCCTTGAGCGGTTGGCCGATCACCTCCTCCTCCTCGAACCCGGTCAGCTCGAACGACCCGCGGCCGCAGCCGATCACGCGGGCCTCGGCATCGCAGACGAAGAAGGCGGCCTCGGGGGCGGCGTAGTAGTCGTCGAGGAGCTCGAAGAGAAAGCCGAAACCGCATTTCTTGCAGCCGCGGACCTCGCGCCGGAAGCCCTCGTAGCCGGTCGCGCCGACCGTGCGATCGCCGCAGTTAGGGCAGATGAAAGGATGTGACATGCGGTTCGACAGGTTAGCGGGGGCGGCAGATCGCGGACCCGCAAGATATGTCGCGGACGGTGGAACGCGGCTCTAGAACAGAGTTCGGCCATCGGTCGGCGGCTCGAGCCCGAGGTGGCCCCAGGCTCGATCGGTCGCGACCCGGCCGCGCGGGGTGCGCTGGAGCATCCCGAGCTGGAGGAGGTACGGCTCGTAGACGTCCTCGATCGTGTCGCGCTCCTCGCCGACGGCGATCGCGAGCGTCGAGAGGCCGACCGGGCCGCCGGCGAAGCGCTCGCATACGACCCTGAGGATCTCGCGATCGAGGCGGTCGAGCCCGAGGCCGTCGACCTCTGCGAGGGCGAGTGCCTCACTGGCGGCGAGTTGGGTGACGATGCCGTTCATGCGGACCTCGGCGTAGTCGCGGACCCGCTTGAGCAGGCGGTTGGCGACGCGGGGTGTCCCGCGGCTGCGCCCGGCGATCGTCAGGGCGGCCTCGGGTTCGAGCTCGACGTCGAGGATCCGGGCGGCCCGCACGACGATCGCGGCGAGCTCCTCGAGAGCGTAGGACTCGACCCGCGCCTGGATCCCGAAGCGGTCGCGAAGCGGCGTCGTGAGGAGGCCGGCCCTGGTCGTCGCGCCGATCAGGGTGAACGGCGGGAGTGGCAGCGTCATGACCCGGGCACCGGCACCTTGGCCGACGGTGATCGGCAGGCGGCCGTCCTCCATCGCCGGATAGAAGGTCTCCTCGAGCGCTCGGGGGAGGCGGTGGATCTCGTCGACGAAGAACACGCTGCGGGGCTCGAGCGCGGTCAGGAAGGCCGCGATGTCCCCCTTTCGCTCGAGCGCGGGACCGGCCGTCTGGACGAACGGGACGCCGAGCTCGGCGGCGACGATCTGGGCGAGCGAGGTCTTGCCGAGGCCGGGTGGTCCGGCGAGAAGCAGGTGATCGAGCGGCTCCTCGCGGGCGCAGGCGGCGGCGATCGCCACGGCGAGCTGCTCCTTGAGCTGGGGCTGTCCGACGAACTCGTCGAGCCGGCGGGGCCGGAGCGAGCGGTCGAAGTCGTCCTCCTCGACGAGATAGGGGGTCTGGATGCGGGCCGCCTCGGTCATCGGCCGGCCCGGTCGGCCCGGTCGGCCTGGTCGGGAGCGCGGGCGGCCCGCAGTGCGCCGGCGAGCAGCTGCTCGGCGGTGTCGCCTTCGACGCGGGCGAGGAGGAGCTCGGCCTCGCCGGCGGCGAAGCCCAGCTCGAGAAGGCCGTCGCGGGCGAGCAGGCGCGGGTCGTTCTCGTCGTCTGCCCGGCGGGCGGCGGTGTGAGCCGGGGCGAGGGCGACTTTCTCGCGGAGCTCGACGATGATCCGCTCGGCGGTTCGCTTGCCGATCCCGGGAACGGCCTGGAAGCGGGCGGTGTCACCGGCCGCGAGGGCGGCGACGAGCTCGCGGGGGGCGCCGGCCGAGAGGACGGCGAGGGCGACCTTGGGGCCTACTGAGGGTACGCCGACGAGCATCAGGAAGAGCTCGCGCTCCTGCTCGGAGGCGAAGCCGAAGAGGTGGAGGGCGTCGTCGCGGACGATCAGGTGCGTGTGGAGGGTGACCTCGATGCCGACCGGGGGAACCTGGCCGAGGGTGTGGGCCGAGACGGCCAGGCGGTAGCCGACGCCGGCGCAGAGGACGATCACGTGGTCGGCTCGCCGGACGGCGACCTCGCCGCGGACGAGGCCGATCATGCGCGCATGACGGCGGCCATCAGCGGCGCCCGGTTGGCATGGCAGATCGCGACGGCGAGGGCATCGGCCGCGTGATCCTCGCGGGGCGGCTCGGGTAGGGAGAGGATCGCCGCGACCATCCGGCCGACCTGATCCTTGGCGGCGCGGCCGCTCCCGCAGACGGCTCCCTTGACCTGTTGGGGGGTGTAGGAGTGGCAGGGGACGCCGCGGGCGCCGGCGGCGGCCATCACGACGCCGCGGGCCTGCCCGACGGCGAAGGCGGTGCGGACGTTCTGGCCGAAGTAGAGCTGCTCGAGGGCGACGGCGTCGGGCTGGTGGAGGTCGATCAGCTCGCCGATCGACGCGTGGATCGACGCGAGGCGGAGCTCGGCGGCGATTCCCGCGGCCGTCAGGACGACCCCTCCGTCGAGCGCGGCAAGCCGGCCGGAGAGCAGGCGGACGACCCCGTAGCCGGTGTTGGCGAGTCCTGGGTCGATCCCGAGCACGATCATCTCAAGAGGGATTCTCCGCGGCTCGGCGGACGCCTCCCCATTCGGGGTTTCGATCTCTGCTTTTGGAGCTCGTCCGGGCGGGTGCGGGCCGGCCGGAGTCGAGCGGCGGGGTCGGGACGCGGCCGTCGGCGCTGCGAGTCGGGGCCGGCGGGTTGCGTCCGGCGGCAGGGCGGGGCGGGTCAGCCGGCGACGCGCTGGAGGACGTCGTCGGGAACGTCGAAGTTGGCGTGGACCTCGTTGACGTCGTCGTTCTCGTCGAGCGACTCGATCAGGCGCATCAGCTTCTCGGCGGTCTCCTCGTCGATCGTCGTGCGGGTCGTCGGCTGCTGGGTGACCTCGGCGCTCTCGAGCTCGACGCCGGCTTCCTCGAGTGCCCGGCGGACGGCCGGGAGATCCTTGGGGTCGGTGACGATCTCGAAGCAGTCGTCGTCGGCGGTGACGTCCTGCGCACCGGCTTCGATCGCGACGAGGAGGTCGTCCTCGGTGTAGCGAGAGGCGTCGACGAGGATCACGCCGCGCTTGTTGAAGAGGTAGGCGACGCTCCCCGGCGTGCCGAGGGTGGCGCCGCGCTTGGAGAGGATGTGGCGCATGTCGGCGGCCGTGCGGTTGCGATTGTCGGTGAGCGTCTCGATCAGGAGGGCGACGCCACCGGGCCCGTAGCCCTCGTAGACGACCTCCTCGAAGGCGGCGGCGTCGGCTCCGGCGCCGGTTCCCTTGAGGATCGCCCGCTCGATGTTGTCCTTGGGCATCGACGCGTCCTTGGCCTTCTGGACGGCGTTGCCGAGCGGGGCGTTCATCTCCGGGTCGCCGCCGCCGTCGCGCGCGGCGACGGTGATCGCGCGGGCGAGCTTGGTGAAGTGCTGACCTCTGCGCTGGTCGACGATCGCCTTCTTGTGCTTGATCGACGCCCACTTCGAGTGACCGGACATGGCCTGATTCTACGAGGTCAGCCGGCGCTGGCGGCAGTCGGGGGATCGGGAGCATGCCGGCGATACCAGTCGACCGTTCGCCGCAGGCCGTCGGCGAGGCCGACCGCCGGGCGCCAGCCGGTCAGGCCGGTGAGCCGGGAGAAGTCGACCGATTCGAAGGCGAGCTCGCCGGGTGGGACGCCGGTCCCGCGGATGTCGGGATCAAACGGGGCGCCGGCGGCCTCGAACACGAGACGGACGATCTCGAGCACGGGTCGTGGCCGGCCGCCGCCGGCGTTGAACGCGGCTCCGGCGGCGGTGGCCGGGTCGTCGAGGGCGCGGGCGATCGCCAGATAGGCGGCGACGGCGTCGTCGATATAGAGGAAGTCCCGTTGGGCTGTCCCGTCGGAGCGGATCACCGGACGGCGGCCGGCGAGCGCCGCCCAGACGGCCTCGGGTACGAGGCGCGACGGGTTCATGTCGCCGCCGCCGTAGACGTTCGCGAACCTCGTCACGGCGACCGGGAGGCCGTAGCTGGTCCAATAGCTGCGGGCGATCACGTCGGCCGCGGCCTTGCTCGCGTCGTAGGGATATGCGGCTTCGAGCGCCCGGTCCTCGATGCACGGACGGATCGGCGACGGCCCGTAGACCTTGTCGGAGGAGGCGACGATCACGCGCGGAGCGCCGAAGGCCCGGCAGGCCTCGAGCAGCGTCCAGGTGCCCTTGACGTTCGTCTCGAAGGCCGCCGCCGGGGCCCGTCGCGCGTCGCCGACGATCGTCTGGCCAGCGAGGTGGAAGACGAGTTGGATCTCCCGGTCGCGGAGCGTCGCCTCGATCAGCCGGCCGTCGAGCAGGTCGCCGCGGACGATCTCGACGCTCGCGGCCGAACCCTCGAGGCTCAGCGCCGACGACGGACGCTCGGCCCGGGCGAGGGCCGTCACATCGTCCCCCCGTCCCAGCAGCGCCTTGACCAGAGCGGACCCGATCAGCCCGTGGGCGCCGGTTAGGAGGACACGGGTCACGGGCTCCAGACGCGCCAGGGCGGGGCGCCGGTCTTCCAGAGGTCGTTGAGGAGGACGGCGTCCTTGTAGGTGTCCATGCAGTCCCAGAAGCCGTCGTGCCTGTAGGCGAGGAGCTGACCGGCGCCGGCGAGGCGCTCGAGGGGCTGGCGCTCGAGCACGGAGTCGGGCTCGAGGTAGTCGAAGAAGGCCGGTTCGCAGACGAAGAAGCCGCCGTTGATCCAGTGGTCTGAGCGGGGCTTCTCGCGGAAGCCCGAGACCCGGCCGGCCGCGTCGATCTCGGTCACGCCGAACTGGAGCTCGGGCCGCACGACGGTCATCGTCGCGACGCCACCGCCGTCGCGATGTCGCTCGAGCAGGGCGCTCAGGCTGACGTCGGCCACCCCGTCGGCGTACGTCGCGCAGAACCGCCGGCCGTCGACGTGGTCGCGGAGCCGGAGGATGCGGCCACCGGTCGGGGTGTCGAGCCCGGTCTCGACGCAGGTCACGCGGACCCCCGGCGGCCAGGCCTGGTCGGCGGCGAACTGCTCGATCAGCTCGCTGCGGTAGCCGGTTGCGAGGACGAACTCGCGGAAGCCCTGGGCGGCATAGATCTGGATCACGTGCCAGACGATCGGCAGACCGCCGATCTCGACGAGGGGCTTGGGGATCGAGGCGGTCTGTTCCTGGAGCCGGGTCCCCCGACCGCCGCAGAGGATCAGGACCGGCGTGGCGGAGAGGGCCTGCATGCGTTCGCCATTATCGGGGTTGGTCACCTCGCGTACCCGGCGCGTCGACATTCCACGGGCGGGGGCGGGGGCGGGCGGCGGGATCGGTGGTGAACCGGCGTGACGGCGGCCTGGGAGGCGCCGTACGGGCGAGGACGACGATCGACGGCCCAGCCGCCGTCGCGGCCGAGCTCCGCGGATCGTCGGCGCCAGCCGGCGCGACGATCGACCTGTCGCGGTCCGGCTCGCCGGGGAAGACCGCCAGGATCGCCAACGGCGCGGGTTCGGGCATCGAGTGCATTTAGTGCGCGACATTCGCGCACGGCTGTCACTTGGGCTTGGTGAGACCGCGCCTGACGAACACTGCACCGACGATCACGAGAATCGCCGCGGGGATCCAGCTCGAGGTGATCCCCGCGATGATCGCAAGCACCAAGCACAGGACGCCGAAACCAAGCTCGCGATGGCCGGTGAACCGGGAGGGCATTGAACCGGACCGTACTCGGTCGATCGCGGAAGGGCGCGCTGGGACTGCCCAGCTCGGCGCCGCGGTATGTTCGACGGATGGACGAGCAGGATGACCGGGTCGTCGGCCGCACTGCGACGGTGACGCTGGCGATCTCGGCGGAGCGCGCCGGCGAGGTGATGATCGGAATCCGCGGCGGCACCGAGGCGTTCACGGCGGTCTCCGACGAGCCGATCGCAAAGCACGCGCGCGTCGTCGTCATCGAGCGGCTGTCGGCCCGCACGGTCAGCGTCACACCACTTCCCTGACTGATGGGAAATGACCGTTCAAGCCGCCGCCGGTTCGAGGGTGACGTGGTGGCCGAGCGCTTCGAGCTTGCAGACGAGGCGTTTGGTGGCGCGGGCGGGGTCGCGACGCTGGAAGTAGTCGCCGCCG